>JBHIAE010000026.1:0-39429 GCA_046758445.1 Candidatus Thorarchaeota archaeon
GTCACGGCCTTCAAAACATCGCCACCCCCTTCTGTTTCGCTTGCTCGTAGGTCTTAATGATTGTAGGTAGAAAGTCTTCGGGACCTACATTCATGACTCCAATCCCGAATCTTGCCAGAGCTCTTCCAATCTTCCTTCTTCGTTCCCAGAGCTCTTCAGAAACGGCCTCGGATAGAACCTTCTCAACGGGGCCGAATTGTCCGACTGGTGCCTCGAACCACGGTCCAAACGGGCTTATCACCAGGGCCTTGTGACCGTTCGCTACGAGTGCCTTCATGGCATTTAGTAAGGGTGCAGGACTCTCTTCGAGGTCCGTCATCCATATGATCAGCGAACGCTTCCTTGTATGCTCTGTCACATATGAGATGGCAGTTTCATAGTCACTCCAGCCACCTGGTTCAGCCATTGCTAGGGACTCTAGTACATTGAACATGTGGTATGGATGTGTTGATGGTTCAACGTAAGAGTGGACGACGTCGCTGAATACACAAGTGCCAACTAGGTCCTTTCTTTCCAGACCCATGTGTGTCAGAAGAACCGCAGCACGGATTGCGTATTCCAGCTTGGTGTTCTCAGGGTAGCCATTCCCCATGCTACCACTGGTGTCCACCATACAGATGATCTGGACGTTCTTCTCCTGCTCAAACTGTTTGACGACCATGTCCCCTCGTTTGGCACTGGTCTTCCAGTCGATATATCTGAACGCGTCGCCTGGGACATACTCTCTGAAGCCAGCAAAGTCGGTCCCCATTCCTACAATCTTCGTGCGGTGTGAACCGAACATCAGACCCAGCTGTCTCTGTTTCCCGAGTGCCTCAAGACGTTTCACGTCTTTCCAAGTTGGCATGACGAGGACTTCAGTTTCGGCTTTCAGAGTCCTCTTGTAGTAGTGAAGGCCAAGACGATCGCGCATGATGACCTCAGTCGGACCCAAGTAGTAGCGACCACGCATTCGACATTGAAGGATATAGGAGAAGGTTATGCTGCTTCCCGGCTCAATTCGTGTGGCGATGAAATTCTCACCAACGGCCAAGACCCACGTTTCCGGATACTGATCATGCACCTCTATGAAGTCGAAGTGCCTTCGTGACGTGTTGCGAATTGACACTCGAACGCGTAGGAAGTCGCCGGAGAATACCTTGACTTTGTCGATCTGCCGGTCTACTTCAATGCCGGCAATGTTCGCAGTCAATGCAAAGAGGGGTAGGGTGACAACTAGCCCTATCAACAAGTATACGCCGATTAGAGTGAGGTAGAAGTTTCCGCCAGAAGCAAATCCACTTGTTATGAAGAGGATTGCTGCGAAGACTACTATGAAGCCTCTTTGCGTAATCACTTCAGATCTTCTCCGGGTTTGAGCAATATACGTTCATGTCATTTCGGAACGTCAACTTCACCTAGAATCTTCGAAACCACTCGCTCCACGGTCAGGCCTTCAAGCTCTGCCTCGGGTTTGAGGATGAGCCTGTGATTGAGAGCCTGGACTGTCAGCTTCCTGACGTCTTCAGGAACTACATAATCGCGTCCATCCATGGCTGCCCTAGACTTTGATGCGTTCATTAGTACCAGCGACGCGCGGGGAGAGCCACCAAGCAGAACCTGTGGATCGTTTCGTGTGCGGACGACAATATCCCTGATGTAGTTGATAATATCCTCCTCGATAAACACGGTCCTGCATGCCATTTGCATCCTGACCATAGCTGCAGGATCTGCAAGCACACTCAGGTCTGTCACCTCTCCAAGGTGTTTCCTGCGGATGACTTCCGCCTCTTCAGAGTCTGTAGGATAGTCTAGCAGAAGGCGGAACATGAACCTGTCAAGCTGAGCCTCAGGTAGAGGATAGGTTCCCTCTTGTTCCACCGGGTTCTGAGTTGCTATGATTAGGAATGGCATCGGGAGCTTTCTTGTGACCCCCTCAATTGAGACCTGCCGCTCTTCCATCACTTCAAGCAGTGCGCTCTGCGACTTGGGTGGACAGCGGTTGATCTCGTCTGCCAGAACCAGGTTAGCAAAGACCGGTCCCTTACGGAACCAGAACTCTCCGGTACGCTGGTTGAACACGTTGCTGCCCAGCAGGTCTGCAGGCAGAGTGTCAACGGTCAGCTGTATTCGCTTGAACGCGCACCCCAATATTGAGGCGAACGTTCGAGCCATGTATGTCTTCGCCAGGCCCGGCACTCCTTCGAGCACGACGTGGCCGTCTGAGAGAAACGCTGTAAGTATATCCCTTAGTATGTGGACCTGGCCCACAACACGTCGTGCGCACTCGTTAAGAATCGTCGAAGTGACTTCTTTCACTTCATCGATGCTCATCGGTTGGAGTGCATCGGCCGACGGGGTTTCGGTTGTTTCTTCTGTTGTCATTTTACTTCTACCTCATATTTCATTTCATTTCTATCAACTGTGACTGGATGTTCCTCATCCAGAAGAATAGATTCATCATTTCAGCTTCTTTGATCTTGATGTCGGGTTTCGAGGAGATCTCCTCGATGCGTGCTATGGTCTTGAAGAAGTCATCTTCCTTCAGGCTGGAGTCCTTGTAGCGGATGAGGTCCCACATCTTCCTCGCATCGTACTCTGTCCACTGGTGTTTCTTGGCCAGGTCTCTTCTCAACCGTCGGTAGAGCATCTTCACAACCCGGCCATAGTTGCCTTCTGTTCGATAGTATGACATACGTTCACCAAAGTAGGTCTGACCTCTTCGCAGGAAGACTTCGGACACACTCTTCACCTGAGGCTTCTTGGCATCGGGTAGATACTTGCGTATGCCAAGAATAGTCACTAAGGGGAACAAGGGTGCCAAGTATGGGAGAGTCGAAAGCCAAAGAGCTCTCCCTAGGTATAGTCCAAAGAAGAACTCGGGTGAGTTCCACGGTACTTCTAAGAGGCTCTCGCAGAAGATCACGGTGCTGTGGTTTGTTCCTGTCAACCAGTCTATTATGTTCAGTCCAAATCGTAGGTTGCTTCCGAGGCCTATCATGTCATTCTTGAACATACTGGGGTCGCTCAGGGCTACAAGTCTCCCAATGCCAAGATCGATGGCACTGGCAACTGGTAGGCGTCCGGCCAGCTCGGTAGCGTTGGGCCATGGATTCGGATCGTCTATGTCGCTCTCACACCAAGCCCGTGTCGTTGTCCATGCAACGCCCTGCAATCCGGCAAGGCTCGTCGGATGTATAGCCGATGCGTAGTTCAGGTATAACTCACTCACACCTTGCGTGATGTCGTGACTTGTGAAGTCTCGGACTATGGGCAGACGCGGGTTCTTGTCATAGGAGTCGAGGTCATAGAGCACTCCACCCGCAAAGTTCAGAATCCCAGAGACATTCATTGGTAGCTGGACCATCTGCTGAAGATAGGTGTTCAGAAAGAAGAATGAGTTGTTTGCAGTGCCGAAGTCATCTGCAATCACTACTCCTCCACCGGCTAACAGGTGTTGGAAAATGACAAGTATCACGTCAACGCTGAAGTCCACGACCGGACCCATAATCACAAGTGTGGCATTTCCACCGTATCTGCTTAGTGTGCCCATTGAGGACTGAATAGAATACACCTCGTAACCAGCGCTTTCAATTGCATCTCGAAAATCGCTTGTGCCGTTCACGCCTCTGTTGTATATGCTAAAGTCTTGAGCATACACCTCTTCTACTCCGAGTACTGACATGCCAGCCAGCATTCCCACTGGTACCCATGCGAGAATGAATAGCAGCACTTGCACGTACTCTTTCCAGCCCATTATTCACACCCTTTCTATTCTGGCATTGCTCTTCCTTCGATTCTTGGATACAGGTCGCTGAAGGTCTTGATAGCAAGCTCGTAACGTTCACGCGTTATGACATGATTTGAGAATCTTGCCTCCTCATAGGTGGAAACGAAGTCCTCGACGGTAACACCATCGAGAGGAATCACCTTGAGCACGCGTTCAAGAAACTCTCTAGCAGTTTCAGAGTGGGAACGTTCAGAACCAGTCTTCACACCACACATCTGCTCGAAAGTACGATATGCCAGTGTGATTGCGGCACCGTACTTTCCAGCATCTGCCAGCTTCTTGGTATTTCTCAGTTTGGCGGGTACATCAATCCCGGTCCTCGTCGGCTTGCTGCTACCTCGGAAGACTCGTGATATGGATTCTCTAAAGCCCATAGTATATCACCTTGGTTCAGTTATTGACACCGCTTCAATCTGCGGATAGAGATCAGTAAACACACGCATGGTGTCTTCATAGCGATCACGAGTCAGTTCGTGATCCGAAAAGCGTGCTTCTTCATAAGCCTGTAGCAGCTGGATAACAGAGAAGTCGTCCAGCGAAACCTCCTTCAAGACACGGTCTACGTAGTCCCGTGCGGTCTCAGAGTAGAGTCGCGTTACACCGGTATTCGTGCCGCATGTGTCCTCGAAGGTTCGGTATGTGAGTGAGATTGCTGCACTGTACTTGCCTTGGTCCGCCAGCTTCTTGATACGTCTCATCTTTCTGGCAAGGTCACTCGCCGGTGAAGAGATCAGTCCTCTACCAAATCCTCTGACGAAGTAGAGATAGAGGAACACAACAACCACTGCAACAGAAATGGCTCCAAGGGGGAGCAGGAGGTCCAACAGACCCGGGAGTCCAGGCCCAGGGGGCACTATATCGATGGTAATCAGCTGTGAGTCCCTGTCCGTGACTTCAGCTGAAAGCAGAGTCGCAGAAACCGTGAAAGCTCCGACGGGGTCGACTCTATAGAGTAGAGTGACAGCACCATTGGAATCGGTCGTACGTGGGACTATTGTTACTTGATTGAGGTTGAGTGTGACATCGCGATATCTAATCGGTGTGCCTAGTTCGTCCGTTAAGATTACCGAGATTGTGAAATCGGTCCCGTTGATGACTGTTTGCGGAGTTGCACCGAAGTCGAAGTTAACATTGGCGATGAAGTGCACCATGTCTGTTGACTGACCGGTTGAATTCAAGACGTACTGGCCAGCATCTCCACCGTATACTACAGAAACTGGGTAGACACTACTCTCAGTCCAATCAGATGGAATCGTGACTTGGAATGTGTCGCCAGAATCTGGGACTGTTACGTCGGCGAGATGATCTGTGCCAAGATATATGCTCACGTCTGCATCTAAGACTGGATTCGTGTCTACGTCTTGGACTAGTATGCTTACAGTAATGTTCTCACCTGGCAAGACCTCATATGGCTGTGGAATGCCGACTGATACGATCGTGTCCACAAACACATCAACAAGCCAGAAATCTGATGGTCCAATTGAGTCGAAATAGCTGCTGGGATCAACTTGCAGACTGATGTTGTGGGTGCCCTTGGTTGCTGTTGCGGGCACTTGAATAGTCATAGTGAACGTTCCATCAGATTCAGTGATTATGGAACCAAGGGAAACATTGCCATCAGCAAGTATCTGAATCGGAACAAACGCAACTCGTCTCCCTCCATCGGTTCCAGATCCCGAGATTATCAGGTCGGACCCTCGTTCTACTGTCCATTGCGACTGTGCATCTAGAAGAAGCAAGACCTGGTCTCGTACCTCAATTGCCTCACGTACCGTGGAGGCAGTTTCGAAAGCCAAGTTCGGACGATTGAAGGCGACATAGTACTGGCTCATTCCTACAGGATGTTCCCACGAGATAGGGTGTACGTATGCGTACGACCCTGAAACTGCATCAGTGATTGTGATGGTCTGGACAACCCAGTCTGTGCCATTGACCCAGTGAATGTCGACCTGGTACCCAGCCATTCCAGAGCCGTTGGTGAATCTTAGATTTCCACTGATTGTCACAGAGTTGCCACGGTACACAACATAGGTGTCCGCGGTTGCAGTGAGATCTACGGGATATCTTAGAATGTCAACAATCAGGGGAGGTGTTGTGTAGTCTGCCACCCAGTTCCATGGTGAAACGAAACTGGCACTGATGGCGTGTTGGCCCGGAACAGTGGTTTCTGGGATTGGCCAATTGAATGTGAATGAGCCATCTGAGGCTGTGATAGCGGGTCCAACAGGGTTTCTGTCAACTAGAATCTGAACTGTGGTTCCGCCAATAGGTTCAGGGACAATAACGTAGGTCAGAGTGCCGCTTATTGGAATGGTCTGCAGAATATTGTAAGGAGACACCCCAGCGTCGAAACCGCTGATTACGGTCTGCCACTGCAATAGTGTGAGGGTCGGATGGGGGAGAGTTTCCCCTTCTTCAATGAACGGCGTTCCAGCGAAATAGGCGTAGACCTCAATGCCACTCCGGACCGAGTCCTCGTCCATCTCAGAGTAGACATAGCTTACCCAGCCAGTTCCATCAGTGACTAAGGGGATGTCGTCCAATCTGTGGGTAGTTCCATTGAACCAGTATAGTACGATTGTTGCTCCCGCTATGCCAGATCCATTATGCGCGAAGTACAGATGAGCTTGAACTGTCAGCGTTTCGTTCTGGTATACTGGATTAGGCAAGAGGAGAACGTCTAGCATGACCGGATATCTCTCTGCTATCACTTCAATGGGTGGAGTTGTAGCATCGTTGTTGTAAGGACTCGTGCTAGTGTAATTGCACTTGAAATAGTAGCTTCCCTCGGTGTCAGGGGGAACCGTGAAGTAGTGTGTGTAAGTGAAGAAGCCTGTGTCGTTGGTGAGTGGGCTGGCAACAAGAGCCCACGGGCCACCCATGTTCCGAGAAATGAATATGTCAACATTCTCTCCTACAAGCGGAGGAAAGCCTCCCAGGTACGTCAGTGTGCCCTGAATGAGTAGTCCTTGGTCAATGTAGATAGTGGGCGGTATTACGGCATTGAGTTCAAGGTCGTACAGGATGATTGTTGAGCCCTGGGTTACAGAAATCGCATCACTCCAGAGTGGATCTGAACTGGTGTACTCACTCCAGATCCAGATACCACCAAGAGCATCGGTTAGCGAGAAGTTGTACTGGAAGCTGAAGCTGCCGGTGGCATCTGTCACTTTCGTATAAGGATAGGTGCCTGTACTGTTTGAGTACCACACTGTGATTGTGGCTCCGGGGATAGGATTCCCATTGTGGACAAATGTCAGCGTTCCGGTATAGTAGAGGACTTCATCCAGATGGTACGTACCGTTGATTGCGTTGACCGAGATGTCCGTCTGATACAATTGAGTCCAGAGTGATGGCACGAGCATTCCTGAAGCCCCAGACACAGAATGATCCACAGTGACAGTTATGGTCCCCTCTCCGTCGCCAGGAGAGAGAGGATAGAATAGCTCGTAGTGACCAGTGAAGTTTGTGGTATCGGGGAACGTCAGAGTATCCGTGCTGTTCGACCAGTATATGGTTACGTCCCCTCCAGAGAGTGGGAATCCCCCAAACAGCACCTGCCCGTAGATATGTACGGTTTCATTGAGATAGAAGACCGAACCGTTTGAGCTCACGGTAACAAGTGTGGTTGGTGCCTCAACGATTGGATAGAGATGTGGCGACTCAGCATCGTTGACGTTTGGGTATGGAGAGATGAATGATGCATAAAGGGTCACATTGCCCTCCTCGTGATTCAGGGGCACTTGGTGATAGTAGACATATCCTCCAGTCGAGTTGGTAACGACAGATGTGAGATTGTGTAGGCCGTCTGTGGCATTGTACCACCAAATCGTCAATCGGGCACCCTCGAAAGGCCACGGAATCTCAGGAAACGTCACGACTCCCTGAATCGTCATAGTACCAAGTTGGTACACAGGGTCAGGGTCGGCAAAGATGCTTATGTCGACATCCCACTTCTTGACCTCAATCGTCAATATCGGTGACTGAGTGTCATCGTAGTACGTGTCGGGAGAAGTGAAGGTCACCCAATAGTCGACGAATCCCTCATACCCAGAGGGTACTGTGTACGTATACTCATAGTATCCTCCCGCGACTGTGGTGTTTGACCCGATACTAACAACGGAAGTCCCGTCATCCCACCAGAAGTCTACCGTCTTGCCGACTAGGCCAGTACCATTCACGCCATCCAGAAGGTTGCCATATATCGTGATGTTCTGGAGGATGTGAACCGCCATTGGATCCCTTGGCCAGGAGTCAACATTGCTCAAGTCAGTAGGTCGACGACGAATCTCAACTGGTATGAGATCTGAACTATCAGAAACACCAGCGATTGTTGAGGTCCAATTGACGTAGGCATTCGCCCATCCGAGTGTCTGGTCGATGGCAATGGGATAGTCGTACTGGAAGAAGCCTGAAACATTGGTCACACGCGTTGTTAGATAGGTTCCATTGAAGTATATGTCAACGCTCTCGAACGCTAGTATCGTGCCGTTAAACAATTGGAGTGTGCCTTCGTAGTGAAGAGTTGCGCCTCTCCACGCCGGGTTAGGTGTGACCAACAGATTGGAGGTCGCTAGTCCGTACATTGTTACTGTCGATCTGTTGCTGGACACAGGGAGATAGATTGGAAGTCCGGTGACTGTATCATTCTCTCCTGCGTAGTACGCCCACAAGTCGTGAACACCAGGAGTCATCAGACTCATCAGGGTGGCATTGGTTCCATCAATGTAAAGAGGGAACAGGTAGCTTCCATCAGATTGGATTCTTGCCGAGCCAAGCTGAACACCGTCCCATATGGTTTGCATCCAGGGATTGTTGAGAGTTGTTCCATCTACTGGTTGACCCCATTCATCAGTCATGATTCCTCGAATGTTGAGTGTATCATTCCAGTGTGCAGTATAGTTGTCGAGTGCCAGTTTAATGTCGATGTCAATTGTTTCACTTAGGAAGAATGTCTTCTCTGGCTCTGACGAAGCCACCATTGGAATGGGAGTCGAGGTGGCAGAAACGATAGTCCAATTGCTGACTGAGAACCCAGCTGAAACGTACGTCACAGAGATGTTATGCGGACCGATAGTAGAGCTCACTGGAAACTGATAGGGAAGAGTCGCCAGTGGAGGTGCTCCTGGTTGAATCTGTGCCGAGCCCATGGCTACAGAGTCAGTGTTATCGTAGAAGAAGATAGTTTCAGGGGTGGAAACTGGAACATAGTCCACCATCAGAAGGGCGTAGAACGAGAAGTTGGTACCTATCGGCACCCATGGCGGAGACACACTAGGCCACACCCAAAGCTCTGCGTTGCCAGATCCAGTATTCGCAGGATCCTGTCCACCACCCATGCTGCCGGGGAGAGGAATGGGGAGGACTTGGATCCATTCACCGCCATCAGGGTGACCAGTCATGGGAACGAAGACTTCAGCCCAGAACATCATGTGGCGGACCTTGATCTCTCGATAGCCTCCCATGGCGTCTCCAACAGCGTAGCCTAGAGCCATTCGCGCTGGGATATTCAGGTACCTAAGGAAGACACAGTAGGCGGTCGCAAAGTCCATTGGTAATCCACCGCCACGTTCCAGAAACCAATCAGTGACCTCTTGGCCTGCTGGGGGCCGGTCATTGTAGTTGTCAAGAATCAGCTCGAATATGCCGCTCCGGAAATAGCTGTCAACTGCCACAGCCGTCTGATAGGCGTTGCCTGAGGCAAGGAACTGAGATGCATTGTCAATCACCCTCTGGGTCAACGTTACACCAGGCAGTGTAGAGTACATGCTGCTGACTGCCGGTGGAGCCTGATCACCGTTCAGGGCCCTATTTGCCACATCTAGGAGATCTTGGTCCTCATACGAAACCAAGTAGCTGAGAAGAAGGCTCTCTCCGGCCGGAACGTTCACAAAGAAAGGATTCTGAAGGGCTGTGCCATAATCATCCGTGTAGAGTTCGTAGCTCTGTAGTCTACTCGAAGTGTCAGGCTGATAGGCGCCTCCAACCAGAGTCCCTGTTTCAAAGGAATTCTGTATGATCATGACCTCAGGAAACAATGCTGGTAGCTCAATGCTTCCTCCACTCTGTCCAGGAGTGACATTCAGATAGACTCTGTATATCTGATTAGTAGTAGCACTCGGATCGATCTCTGCAAGTGGTACTTGAGTGAGGGAGGTCTTTGACCATCCCGAACCATCGTAGCTATCGTAGGCTGTACTACGCCACAGTTGTGGAGGGTCTTCTGGAGCGACGTAGAACAATGTATTCTCCATTTGGCCTAGGAGATCGTCAGGAAATGGCAAGTCCATGGGGACGTCGGTATAGTTGATATTCTCAAACCAGTTGGACCTACCGCCAGACCAATTGATGTTGTAGTCGAAGACTGGCGTGTCGTCGTATGTTGTGTGCGGGTCGTATGCTCTTACCCATCCAAACTGAACAAGAACAAAGGAGTAGGTTGCCCAGACTATCATTGCGACTAGAATGAGGGAGCTAATTATGGTGGTAGCACCCATCCTTTTGTCGTCAGTCGTAACGGCGGCACTCAAGTGATTATACCTCTCATTGTCTAGGTCCTAGCGCATAACCGAGGCAGAACCCGCATTAGGTGGTGAGCCTATCTACCCTCAATCGTCCGGTTCAAAGAATTAAAGGGTTTCTCGGACCTGTTCACGGTTCCATAAATCGAGAGGCCTTGATACGCAGCAACATCAATATGTGCTTCTCCTAGATACGCATCAAGACAATTAGGAGAGTGTCTGACAATCATTCCTGAAGACAAGATTGACTCGTTCGTCAGAAGAGAGATGTCGCGCTCGAAGGCCGGTGCCCATGCGTACGATCATGTAAGACGCGTCTATTCCATATCGATGGAGCTGGGAAGGGCCTTAGGTGCAGACCTGAGGATTCTGGCGGCCGCCGCACTCCTCCATGACGTCGGACGTGTCCGAGAGGAAGAAACAGGAGTTTCTCACTCTGTTGTTTCCGGGGAGATGAGTGAAGACATTCTCAAAGAACTGGGATATACTGATGCGGAGATTTATGGTGTGAAGAGAGCCATCAGAACGCATCGTTTCAGCGAGAATCTTACACCTGTTTCGCTTGAGGGGGAGATTCTTTGTGATGCAGACAAGCTTGATGCAATGGGTGCTATCGGGGTGTTCCGTGCCATAGCTCAGGCCGCTATAGAAGACCTAGGCTTTGAGGCATTCTTGAAACATGCGGATCAGAAGCTTCTCAAGCTTCGCGTCTTGATGCACACTGATGTGGCAAAGAGAATGGCCGAAGAGCGTCACGCAGTGCTTGACTCTTTTGTTGTCCAGCTGCGCAGGGAGCTTGGGACCTAGGATTGGGGTGGTTACTTCTCAAGGAATAGCTCAAGATAGGACTCTCGAATAGACGCTTCGGGATCAAGTCCTAGTTTGATGAGAATCTGGAACATCTTCGCTCGTACCGGCTCTATCTCATTCTTTGACGTAACCACCCTTTCAAGCTCTAGGAATTCGCCCACCCTTTCTATGTCATCAAGACTCAGAGTCAAGTCATCTAGGGAATAGAAAACACGTTTCTTGACAATCTCGGCCACGGGCTTGAATCCAAGATGGGTCAGAATTGATTTAGCAATGTCCAACTCGTCTAGACCCACTGAGAGCTCCACCCGGGTCTTTGACGAAGGATCGAACTTCGAACCCTTGTAGGTGAGTTCGTAGAGCGGTCTGGATTCATCAACCGGTTCTGACGATCTCCGTGAATAAGGGATCCTGCTCCTCAACCTTATGGCTTCGTCAGTCTGCTGAAATGCCCTACAAGGATGGTCGTAGTATGTGTCGATCTGAGTTTCGCTGTTGAGCCTCTCGGCTCCTATGTGTTCGAGTGAATCTCCCAACTGTTCCAAGTTGCCAACAGGAATCTTAACCTCTACTTCAAAACTGGTTTTGTTCAATGTGAATTCCCTCTAAGTAGGCTTCCATCAGATTCCCACATGCCAAACAGGAGTTAGGTGTTTCTCCCCACTGGGAAATTGATGTTTCTGAGCCAAAATCCACATAACTAGAGTAATAGTCCCATCAGAATGGGTGTCACATTGTCTAGGGTCATTGAATACAAATGTGCAAAGTGCGGCAAGGAATACACAGACGAAGACGTACCACCAAATGACAACTGCGGCGGCAGGATTGACATAACCTTTGACTTGGAATCCTTGAAGGAGGTACTCTCCAAAGACAACATTAGACGTAGAAAGGGAGGGCTTTGGAAGTACTTCGAGCTCATGCCCCTCAGACATCGAGAGAGCATAGTGACTCTTGGTGAAGGAGATACCCCGCTTATCAAAGCCGCCAGGTTAGGAGAAGCCATCGGCCTACAGAATCTTTACTTGAAGCTTGAAACTGTCTGTCCGTCCGGGTCCTTCAAGGACCGTCCGATTTGCGTAGGTGTGAGTCGTGCAAAGGAGGATGGAGCTGAAACGGTTGCTGCGGCATCATCTGGAAATGCTGCTGCCGCTATGTCCACATACGCGGCAAGGGGAGGGTTGAGAGCGGTAGTGTTTGTGCCTGAGGACGCTCCTGCTGGGAAGCTCATCCACCTCAGGACCCTGGGGGCTCGGGTCTTTCGCGTTCGGAAGATGACCGAAGGTGTTGATCCCACTACGACACTGCTCCGTGCTGCCATTGATGAGCTAGGATGGACGCCCAGTCCCTCCTTTGGACCCTTCAACTGCTTTCAGTTCGAGGGCACCAAATCACTTGGATACGAGGTCACAGAACAGATGGACTGGGATGTCCCTGATTGGATTCTATTCCCTACGGGGAGCGGTGGGCTCATGGCAGGTACAATGAAGGGCCTGTACGAGTTCCAAGAACTGGGGTTAGTTGAAGAGATATCGAAACCTGTTGTTGTTCAACCAGAGGGCTGTGCACCAATTGTGAGGGCATTCAATGAAGGACAGGACCCCCTAGACATCCGACCCTGGGACTCAAACGTGACTGTTGCTGGCGGACTTGCAGACCCATTCCCCTGGGACGGTGATGCGGCGCTGAAGTATCTTGGTCTTGCCAGGGGACAGGCGGTGGCTGTCCCTGACAAACAGATTGAGAGGTTTCTGATCTTGCTTGGCAGGCTGGAAGGCGTCTTTGCCGAACCCAGTGGAGTTGCCGCGCTTGCGGGCCTTGAATCTCTTCTTGGTCAGGGCGTGATTGACAGGTCAGACTCAGTGGTTGTACCCATAACTGGCTCTGGTTTCAAGGACCTCAAGACTCCTGATAGGCTGACACCGCCAGTTGTGTTGATCAATCCTAGAATCGATGAGTTGATGGGGTCTCTTGAAGACGCCTAGTCGTGAAGAAGAGTGATGAGATGGTCAACAAACAACTTCGTCAGAAAGCAAAGGAAATCGCGAAGAAGTATGGCTATCTCCAGTATATGATTGAACGATACCTATCTCTCTGGGGTGAGGACGAAACAATCAGTTTCATTGAGGCCTGCGAAAGTCCCGTTAGGACATCAATCAGAGTCAACACACTCAAGGCGACGGTAGAGTCACTGAAACCTCGCCTTCTGAATAAAGATGTCGCTCTTGAGGCAATCCCATGGCTGAAGGAGGGGTTCTGGGCCGACTTTGAGAGAGGCTCACCGGGCTCGTTGTTCGAACATATGCTTGGGTTCTACTATGTTCAAGGAGTGCCCTCAATGACTGTCAGCAGGGTTCTCGATCCGCAGCCGAATGAAACTGTAGTCGATATCGCCGCGGCACCTGGTGGTAAGACAACGCATATTGCCCAGCTTATGGAGAACCTGGGAACCGTGGTTGCAATAGACGCAGACAGAAGACGAATCGCCAGTCTGGAGAGCAATATTCAGAGATGTGGAGTCAATAATGCCATCGTGCTACGTGGAGATGCAAGGAAACTAGACCGGACGAATCTATCACCTGATAGAATCATGCTTGATGCACCCTGCTCGGGTGAGGGTCTGATTCCTCTCGATCCTTCTAGAAAGATGAGTAAGTCTATGGCCGATATCAGATTCTGCGCAACGAGAGAGGAGGAGATGCTTGAGGCATCAGTATCTGCATTGGCTCAGGGGGGAACGCTGGTGTATTCGACATGCTCTATTGCACCAGAGGAGAACGAATACGTTGTTGATGGGATTCTTCAAAGGCATGCTGAGATACGGATCGTGGAGATACCACTGGAATTCGGTTCTCCTGGCTATGTCGAACCCTATGGTGTGCAACTAGACAGTTCACTGGCTCTAGCAAGGAGATTCCTACCTCACTTACACGGAACTGAGGGTTTCTTCATCTGTAAGATGATGAAAGAAGGTTGTGAAGCCGAATGACCACGGAGCTCGTTGACCCCTCAGATTGGGCGGATGTGACAAAGCAGATAGATGGTGAGTTTGGTGACGGAATCACAAAGTCGCTGCTTGGAGATTGTGCACCAATCTCCATGAAAAGAGGTGAGGCAACATCATTCTACATCGTTCCCATGGAATGGATCAATAGAATCGGTGACTATGAACAATATGAGATTCAGTCTATGGGAGAACGTTTGGGTGACTTAGTAAGAGGGAGGTTCAGGTTCAGCCTTCAGATTTTGGACTCCCTGGTGGATCTCACAGACAGAGTGATCGTAGTTTCCGGCAAGGGGGCGGAGGCCTTCACCTACGGCCGAAGCATTCTCAAAGAATCAGTGTTCGATCTTGACTCTAGATTGAAGAGAGGGCAAAGGGTTCTCGTCCTGAATAAGGACCGTGAGTGTATTGGACTAGCTGTTTTGTCTGTTGATGGGTCCAAGCTCAATCGACTAGCTAAGGAGAAGCTCGTTGCCAAGAACCTCGTTGACATTGGTGCCTATGTGAGAGGCGCTTAGACGAACATATCACTCGACCGGTCCGAGGACTCGATTGACTGACGCATCTTCTCAAGGCGTTCAATCTCGCGTGATTCCTCCAGGAGCTGTTCAACGTTTGCCTCTACCCCATACATCTCGTTAATCTTCTCCAGCATGGTGGCCGCCGACTTCGGATCCGGTCTACCGCGTGTGGCATAGGTCAAGAGACCCAAGGCAGCTTGATCACGCATCTCCAATTCTGCTAGTAGAAGCGCAAGAGGGCCAGCCACAAATAGCCCCTCTTCAAGGAGAGGAACAGACCATTTGTCCAAGCGTGGCGCGAAAGCGGTTGTAGGAACACATCGCATCTCGTCTTCTCCCTCTTTGAAACTGGCATCAAGACCTCCCAAAAGCAATGCCTCATCGAACTTGTTCTTCGCAATCCATTCTGCCAGCCGGTCAATCCACCCCCATTGTTCAGAGCTATGGGGCTGAAAGCGTGGCACAAGGAAGACCATCTTCTTTTCCGCGTACCAGTATATCTCGAATGGGAGCACCAGTCTTTCATTCTCCATTGAAACAAAGAGGGGAAGCATGTCGCTCTTGATGAAGCCAACACGTTCTGCATTGAGAGCTCTTGTTAGGTGCGCTGTGCTGAGAAAACCAACCTCACCCAGCCCGTGAAAACCGCAGACAAAGGTCGAATCAGGCTCGACCTTGAAGCCCTTCTTCACTATTATCTCAAAAGTCGATTCTCTTGTTGCGACAAACGCCATTACATTCATACCTCAGTTCGGTAGCCGAAACTCAGAGGAGCAGTTCCTTGTACGCGTGTTAATGACTGCAATCTGCCTATTACTCTATGTATGTGTCACATATGATACGGTTTGGTGGATTCCTGTCGCGAAAACCGTGAAGAACCGACTTCGCCAGATTGCAGAACGCTACATATACTGATTCTTCTCAGGATTTGTAGCTCTTCTTAACAGGAAAACTAATAGGATAAGGTAATGGTTCATAGAATGAACGCGTATCTAAATCGGCGGGGTAGAATGCAAATTGAGCACGCTTAGAGAGCTTGAGTTGGCACAGGTTGCACCACGTCTGCTTGAGCTTCTAAGACGACAGGGTTTTGGCACACTTACAGCATTCCAGGCCGACTCAGTGAACGAGGGAATCATGAGAGACGAGAGCCAGATACTGGTGACTAACGATTACGACGAGGCATACGTGGTAGGTGAGATTGCAGTTCTAAACAAGGTAGCGTCGGACTTCCGTGCAAAAGTACTAGTCCTTTGTCCAAACCCACATCATGCTGAGAGGAGGTATCAGTCACTTAGTCAGAAATGCAGACGCATGGGAATTGAAGCTACAGAGATCATTCGAGAAAGGACTGCCGTCAAAGGTGACTGGGCTAACGGTCGAGTTGTTGTTTCTACGTATCGTGCCATGGATGTTGCCGTCAGAGCACATCCAGAACTGCTTGAGAGTGTTGAGTGTGTCTTGATCGACCGCCTGGACCTAATTGGCCAGCCAGGACTGGGTGTCAGACTTGAAAGAGTGATAGTTTCGCTGATGGGATTTGCCGATCCTATACAGTACATTGCCATCTGTCCGCCAGTTGCAGACGTTCCTGAGTTGTCACATTGGCTGAATGCCCGGGCGGTTGAAGACAAGAAAGCCGAAGTAAAGATGATCTTCAGTGTGAGGGCATTTGATAGTGTAAACGAGTCATTGGCAGACCTAACCGAGTTCGTTCATTACCGCCGCGGCCAAGTAATGATTCTCTGTGCCAACATACCTGCCAGCGAGGACTTAGCCAGACGACTTGCAGGACTAACTGAAGAAGAGCAAGACGTGACCCTTGACCTTAGGCTTGTTCCGGAGCACAAAGAGGACTTGCTCGAGTTGGCCAGAAACGTCAAGCAGTCCTACGCCGAGTGTGACATGACATCGCTGCTGGGAGCTGCCATATCGAGAGGTGTAGCATTCCTCCACGAAGGCGTTTCGAGAACCCAGAGGAGAAGAATCTCAAACGCATGGGAAGACGGAATCATCCCTGTTGCTGTGATGCCTACTCGTTTTGCGATTGCAAGTGGACTAAGAGCCACTGTCGTCTTCCTGTTGGGTGTGTTCATGCAAGAATTAGGAAAGGAGCTGACACAGGAGGATAGTGTGACCATGCTGTCCGAGTGGCAGCTGAACGACGTGCTTCAGTCTGCGGGAAGAAGAGGATTGGATAGAGAAGCATTTGGGATAGTTGTAGTGGATAACGAACAAGAACGAACTAGGGTGATGGCCCAGTACTTTGACAAAGACCCTGAAGGGAACCTCTCTCTTAGACAAGCAGAGGTGGACAGCGTGATGGATGACCCGGACAATATCCAAGATCTTGTTCTGGGACAGATATGCGGCCGCTCAAGAGAAGAAACTGACCCCTACTCAATAATCGATCGGACTTACTGGGCGACTAGCAAAAGAACGACGACCATCCCACCTGACGGTTCACGTACACGCGACGATGCATCTGTGAAACAGCTAGTTACACTCAGGAGTACTAAGTCGACGGAGAAGCGTGCCCAAGAGATACCTGATGAGAGCGTCCGACTCGTTTCACTAAACCCTTCCAAGATTGAAGGACTAGTGCATAGCGGAAGTAGGGAGATGTGGCATTATGTATCGCTCAAATCAGCAGACGGAGTGTCATGTTCTTGCGAGTCATGGAAGTATCAGGGAATCCGAAGACATAGGCTCTGCAAACATCTTGTGAAGTTCACCAAGTATGCTCTTCAACAGGAGAAGACCAAACCCTACGCACCAAGTGTGATTGAACAGTCCTTACGTGGGCTTGAAACCATTGGTGAATTGGAGAAGGACGGGCTAGTACGATATGAAGACAAGAAACACAGCTGTACCGAGCTGGGTGAAGCGGTGACCTTACTAGGCGTACCCGTACGCGACGCAAAGAAAGTGATGGATGCAATAGACCAAGGGAAGGCTGATCTCAAGAGAGTCCTTCTTGGTGTGTCCAAAGCCAGAGGCAATCTTCCTAAAGGTGTGCTCGCTCGAGTTCTTGATTCTCTGCCCGCAGATACTATAGATAGCCTAGTATGCAAGGATATTGATCTCCCGGGAATAGTTGAGAATTGTGTTGGCGACTTGGACTACACCAATTTGGTTCTGCAAAGGCTGATGAAGGACAGGCGAAGGGCAAAGATGAAACGAGAGAGTGTCGCGCTTGAGAAGAGATTCCTGACGCTGCTCAAAGCGAGCAGGTAACTTTTTACGCATTAACAGTGCAGCGGGGGGCTTGAGGCCCGGGCAAGTCCTTCGATTTCCCCTATGGTGATGACATACATGAAGTTGTTTGAGCATGAAGCCAAAGACATCTTCCGTTCCTTTCAGATGCCAACTCCTCCAGGAGGCGTGGCTAGAACATCTGAAGAGGCCAAGAAACGTGCTGTCAAGGTCGGCAAGCCGGTTGTTGTGAAAGCACTGGTACTTGCTGGAAAGAGAGGCAAGGCGGGAGGAGTGAAGTTTGCGGATACTCCTGATGACGCGAAGAAGCTTGCCAAAGAGATTCTTTCCATGAGAATCAATGATTTGCCTGTTGAGGCCGTCCTAGTTGAGGAGAAGCTGGAGATTCAGCAGGAAATCTACGCAGGCATAACAGTCGATCGAAATGAACGGAAATACGTCGTGATTGGGAGTGCAGCGGGGGGCATGTCAATTGAAGAGCTTGCAGAAGAGAGCCCAGAGAAGATCATCAAGAGATACGTTGACCCAGACATTGGTCTACGGCCCTTCGAGGCTAGAGAGATGGCCATTATGATGGGATTCAAGGGTAAAGACATCAACAAGCTGGCCGGATTCTTTCTCAGACTATGGGAGATTGTGAAGACACATGACATTGAGCTCACGGAGATCAACCCTCTGATTCTGACAAAGGATGGAAGATTCCTTGCAGCAGATGCCCGATTGAATATCGATGATAATGCATTGTTTCGACACAAGAAACTGGTTGAAGGGCTTCAAAGAGAGCCAGCAGAACAGAATGAGAGGGAGAGGATGGCCGCACTGGAAGGGATGGCCTATGTAGAGCTCGATGGGGATATCGCATGTATCTGCAACGGGGCCGGGCTCACAATGGCCACACTGGATGCAGTATCGCTATACGGTGGTAAAGCTAGCACATTCCTAGACCTTGGTGGCGGCGCAGATGCAGAGAGAGTAGAGAAGGGCATCGAGATTGCGATGAAGTACGATCGAGTGAAGGCGATTCTGGTCAATATCATGGGTGGCATTACCAGATGCGATGATGTTGCGAATGGTATCGTTTCTGCAAGAAGCGATGGAGACATAACTGTCCCTTTGGTCATCAGAATGGTAGGCACAAACGAGGAGGAGGGGCAGCAGATTCTAGCGAAAGCTGGCATACCCTTTCTAAAGACAATGGAAGAGGCCGCTCAGAAGGTGGTCAGCTTGGTCGAGGAGGGGGCATAGATGGTCGTACTTGTGGACAAGGATACTAGAGTAGTCATACAGGGAATCACCGGTTCCCAGGGCACTTTCCACTCGGAAGCAATGCTGAAGTATGGCACGAAGATAGTTGCAGGTGTCACTCCAGGTAAACAGGGAGAAGAGGCACATGGGATTCCTGTCTACGATAGCGTTAGGGAGGCAAGGGATGCACACAACGCAAACGCGTCCGTCATATTTGTGCCAGCGCCATTTGCTGGAGACGCCGCTCTGGAGGCTATCGCAGCAGAGCTCAATCCTGTAGTTGTGATTACCGAGCATGTCCCTGTTCTGGATGAAATGCGAGTGATTCACGCAGCGAAATGCAAGGGAATCACAGTGATTGGACCCAATACTCCGGGAATCATCACTCCGAATGCCAAACAGAAGCTCGGTATTATGCCTGGGCACGTGTTCTCAGGAGGGAGAGTAGGTCTTATGTCACGTAGCGGCACCCTCACATACGAGATTGCTGCGGGCATGACAGATGCAAAGATTGGCATCTCAACGGCGATTGGTCTCGGTGGGGATCCATGCGTGGGACTCACTGCAGTTGAGGCAGTAGAGATATTCAATGACGACCCGGACACTGATGCGCTCGTTCTGATAGGTGAGATTGGAGGAGACGCCGAAGAGCGGGCTGCAGAGTATATCCAAAGTCATGTGGAGAAGCCTGCCGTAGCCTTCATAGCAGGTAGAACCGCACCCCCCGGCAAGAGAATGGGACATGCCGGTGCAATCATCAGTGGGAGTACAGGAACCGCGGCGGCCAAGATTAAGGCCTTCAAAGACGCAGGAGTTCCAGTTGCCGAGAAACCCAGCGATGTGGCACGGCTCCTTAAAGAAGTCCTGTAGTATTCGGAATTGTGGAAAGAGCACAAGCTTTTAAAACACAACCCGGCAGTGAAGCGGGAACGGGCCGACTAGAGACTATGCCCGGCCCGAACTGAGGTCTAAGAGATGCCAGTTGCAGACATTGAGAAACGCAGGCTTGCACAGCACTACTTGTTATACAAGTCAGTGTGCCGATACTGTGGAGCGACCAATCCACTGAAGGCAAAGAAGTGCAGGAAATGCGGCAACAAGGACCTCAGACCCAAGAGGCGGTCCAAGAAGTAGACTTGCCGAATCAAGAAGTCGACTCTCGCACCTGCCTCATCAGAGCTTCTTGTACCATTCATGAACTGGTGTCTTTTCAGTAAGGCCTTTTGACTCGTACAGACGATTAGCGGCCTCAGTTGGTGTAGCACCTTGAATGCATAACAAGGTGGGGCTGTGTTTCTCAAGACGTTTTAGACCCTCTAGAAGGACTGCTATCGCTAGGCCAAGTTTTCGATAGTCCGGATGCGTTCCCACAGGTTCAAACTCTGCAATTCTGCTCACCGGATCAAGCCTCACTGTGCAGAATGTTGAAAATGTTCCATCTGGCGTGACTGTAACAAGGTCAATCTCTGAATTGTAAAAGCACGCGGTTCGATAGATATCAGCCATTCTCCGTGTCATTCCCTTCAAGTGCTTGAAAACAGAGGCCTGTACGTTTCTATAGTGAATGAAGTCCTCCATTATGTCCACACTTCTGATTGTGAACCCTTCTGGTAGCCAATAGTCTGGAATTGGGAGGTCTAATGAGCGAGTTCGATAATATGAATGTAGACCACGATTCTCATAGCCCAACTCAGTCAATAGCGATTGTCGCTCTATGTCAGTGTCTTAAACCATGAAGAGTATGTCAGTGTCACCCATTGCCTCTACTTGTTTCTCCAACCAACTGACAAGCTCTCGCTCTAGGAACCGGTAATCTGGATGAATCTGTATCCATGAGCTGCCTGACGATTTCGCTATTGTGACTGCCACCATCTTTGCGTCGAGTCCGTCTCTTGAATCATCTATGTCCTCCCAGACCTTGATACCCTCATCCTCCTCGTCCTGATACTCAGTCCCCCCTGGTCTAAACTTGATGTTTTCAGACATGATAGGTGTCCAACTATGAAGAGACTGGTTTAGACTGTAGGCTTCAATCAGGAAACTTCGAACATGCTCAAAGTCCTCACTCCAATGGAGTGATGGCATCCCAATGGTCACCAAAGACACCGACCAAATCCACTTCTGGGAAATAATAAATCATGCAGTCCATGGGAGAGAATGCCTCAGGGTGTGACAATCAAAGAGCTGATATCAGTCCGTCATCCATCATTCTTATATCCGGATTACTCTTCAGACATCTCGTCCCCGGGCCGGTGATCTAGTCGGCTATGATGCCTCCTTCACAATTGGGGTTCAATCTGATATGTGCTCCATGGAAATCGGAGGAAATCGGGAGTTCGAGTCTCCCCCGGCCCACCATTCATTGCCAGATTATGAGCCCCTTTTGATCCAAGTTCTCTATCGCTTCTGAAACTGCTGTTCCGCGATATTCTGAGTCTAAGTACGCTATTACTGACGGGTCTATTCCAATATTGAGCAGCTTAGAGATCGAGACAATCGGCGACAGGTCTATCTCTCTAATCGGATTAGAATTCAGAACCAGTAATTCGAGTTGTTTGCATTCTGTCAATGGAGTGAGGTCAAGATGACCTATCTGATTGCTTCCAATATGGAGCTCCTTGAGTTGAGTGTAGTTTTGAAGAGGCTCCAAATCAATCTCTTTCAAATAGTTGAGGAAAACTAGGATTGTTTCCAAATCTCAGCACATCTCAGGGGATCAAAGTCTATTGTTTCCAATTGATTATCTGCGATGTAGAGTCCCTTGAGTTTCTTCAGCTGCGAGAGAGGGCTGAGGTCTATCAAGCTTAGAAGGTTCTGTGATAGGCCAAGATGTTCAAGCTTAGTGCAGTTCACAAGGGAGCTAAGGTCTACCGTTTCTAGTCCATTGGCACCCAAGGAGAGCTCTTCAGATTCTGGCAACTGGCTAATGGAGTCAGATTGATGTCACCCAACGTGTTATCACTGAGGTGGATTGTTTCTAGCATGGTGCATTTTGAGAGCGGGCTTAGATCAATCCCAATCATGTATCAATCGCGGACGACCAGTCTTTTCGCATTGATATGACAATGAACTTTGCCTTGCAGCCCATGTCTTCTCTGATATAGCAACTCCACATGATTCTTCAGTCAGAACGCCTCGTTTGTCCGGTTCATAGAATGAAACCATTCGAACTGGAAACCTAAAAGTGATTCTCCGAACTAGCTTGACCATAGAGAATCAGTGGGGATAATCCGTCACTCTTATAACGAGTTGAACTTCGGTGAGGTTAATGCGGAGGCTCAAGAATGCCGAAACAGATCTATGATGTAGAGAAGTTCCTCGAGATGAGTGAGGACGCCGAGGAGTGCCGAGTCAAACGTGGTAGTGATCAAGTCAAGCTGAAACTCCGTACGAAGCGATATCTCTACACCATCATTCTCGAGCCCCAAGAGGCTGAGAATGTCCTACAGCAAGTGAAATGCCAGATAGTTGAGGCCCGCCCAGAGAAAGAAGAGGACTAGATCTCTACTGTTTCGTTCACTTCTGGTACGTGCGCTTTCCTGCCTTTCTTCTCCAGAGTTTCTGCAAGCGCATCGCAGGACTCCGACTCTCCGTGTACAACGTAGAACTCCGGGTTTCCTGGAATTCTTTCAAGAAGGTTCAGCAATCCTATCGAGTCTGAATGTGATGACAGATGGTGCATGTGCACATCTGCAGTTACATCGAGTATTCGGCTTCCGACTTGCACCTTGCGTGTAGCCAAGAGCTCCGCACCCGGAGTACCTGGAATCTGATAACTCACCAAGATGATTGAGTTCTCGGGATTATCATAGAGCATCTTGAAGTAGAGGTGTGATGCTCCTCCCTTCAACATTCCAGCAGGAGAGATGATTATCCCACCGTTGTTTGCAGCCTTTGTGCGGTCTTTGTTGTCGTGAATCACTCGGGTTCTGCTGACCGCACGGCTGAATGACTGTGGACTTTGTAGATACTGGGGATGTCTGACAAGGATCTCATTTACTTTCCTAGCCATCCCGTCCACATAGATTGGATACTTCTGTGGGATTTCGTGGCGTTCCAGAATGCACATTATCTCTTGGCTACGACCCACTGCGAACGCGGGGATTAGAACCGTCCCTCCTCGCTCTACTGTTTCAATCACTGTTTGAACCAGTCCCTCTTCAATCTCGGCCCTCTCAGGATTCAATCGACGTGCATAGGTACTCTCGGTTACGACCACGTCATGCTTTGGGAGGTTCTTCCTGGCTCCAGGGTTAAGCTGGGACTCTGTGGCATTGAAGTCGCCGGTGAAGAGCACTCTCTTTCCATCGACTCTCAGCGAAACCATTGAGCTGCCTGGAATGTGACCTGCGTTGAAAAGAGTCATCTCAATACGGCGGCCGAGTGGCAGAGTTTCCTCATACGATGTTGTTTGACACTGTCTTCTCACTAGTGGAATGTCATTTCTATTGAACGGAAGCCTTCCTTTTGAGATGTTGTACATGTCTCGAAGGAGTAGTATGGTCAGGTCTCTAGTGGCAGGAGTGCAGAATAGAGAGGCGTCTGTCTGAGAAAGAACACGCGGGACGCCACCAGAATGATCCAGATGGGCATGGGTAAGCGCGATTCCTTGAATATCGTCAAGAGGAACTAGATCCGGAAACTTCGGAGGTTCTACAAGCTTTGCGCCGTGGTCAACGAGCACGCTCTCGTCCTTCTCCTCTAGAAAGAAACCTGCCCGTCCTATCTCTCTACATGAACCCAAGAATGTGAGTTGTGTCATTTACGAGAACTTCCACGACCGCGCGTGTCGGTTTGAAGAAAAGGCTTCCGCCTTTGTAGTGTGGTCCCTCTCTGACTGGCCGCTATTGAGATTAACTTAGAATTGCAGGAGTTCGGGTGGCCTGGGGAATCGAAATCTATATCAGACAGGGTCCGCTGCTGTGCTATATCTAATACCCTTAAGAGCAGCAGCAGGGGAGAGGCTTCGGGTGACAGAGAAGAAGACCGACGAGAAGTCGGGTGAAGAGAGCCACGGCGACTCGGTTATCCTTGTAGGCAACAAGAATGTGATGTCATACGTTCTGGCCTGTGTGACTTTATTCAACAAGGGTGCCAATGAGGTTGTAATCAAGGCGAGGGGCAGACTGATCAGTCGAGCTGTAGACGTTGCCGAGATCACACGCCACAGGTTCATCTCCGACCTCAAAGTCAAGGACATAGAGATCGGCACAACCACTGTTCAGACGGACAAAGGAAGCGATCTCAACGTTTCGACAATTGACATAACACTCTCCAAGTGAAACGAAAGTAATCAGTTGTACTCCTCGCCTGAAGACCAGCCATTGCTGGGGCTTCTCGTGGTGAGGAACGAGAGATGAAGTTACCCATCTGTGTGTTTGACATCGAATCGGACATGCTTTGCTCCGGCTGCCAGGAGCGACTGGACCGGGGCGACTTGACGGAGTTCGATGTGGAGTTCTCCAGATGGGTCCTGGACAGAGTAGAGGACTACCCGGAATTGGAAGACCTTCACCTTCAAAGAGCAATAAGGCTCCAAGACCGTGCGATATTGGTGGTGAAGAAGAAGGGCAGAGATGTCTTACTGGCTGAACAGGCCTTTCTTGATGAGATTGGGGAGTCGTTCGGTGATGTATTCATCTTCGAATCACCTATGAAGCTGAGGAAGATTGTTAGAAGTCTAATTGCGCCTGCTGTTGAGTTAGGAGTCAACCGTCTGCATCTTCCAGATGGGTTCAGAGAGAGCATTGTGATGCTTCGGGCAGAGGATAGAGAAAGGATTCCCTACTCAAAGGATGATCTTAGAGCGATTGTATCTGCTGTGATGGGTGAATCAGTGATCTTCCGCTATCAGGACGAGGGTATTGAGAAGGATGAAACGTCAGACGATGATGTCTTCGAAGAGAAGATGAGAAGATTCACCGGGAAACGTCGTGCTCGATGACTCACACTCTGTTGATTGGATGATTCTTCATCAGCTCCCGCATGACAACAGTTGCATAGGACCCCTTCGTCAGTTTGAACTCCAGGACTAAGTCTTGGTCTGCGCATCGTGCCTCAATCTGTGAAAGTACAATTGTGAGTAGATGAAGTCCGCCGGGTGCATCGAGCGCCTTCCAGTCAGGGTTTCGGAATTCTGGAAGCCGTATGTCCTCATCTTTCAGAAGATTTTGCAACAATTCGGAGTGCTTGGATTGTGGGGTCTTCGTCGAGTATCCTGGAAGAGGGGCCGCCAAGCTATATTCACCAGATTGTACAAGTTCTCTCCGCTCCTCAAGGTTCTGATCAGTCACGTAGAACCAAAGGTCCCGCCCAGAGTGTATTTCATCCAGCTTGATGATAAAATCCCCAGGTTCCAGTCTGTCGATAGGAATGCCAGACTTGACTCTCAGACTGATTAGCCGATTGAACAGATATGACTGAAATGAATGGACTAGTATAGTGAGAATGCGTGAGGGGACTCTGGAGAATGCCCGCCTGAAGTCGCCAGGGTGCTTGATGAGCTGCTTCATGACTATTCTCTCGTAGCTCAAGTCCCTTGGAAACGCCTCTAAGATGCTGTCATCAGGAGAGAGATCTATAGCCAGACGTTTCCGTGCCTCTGTGAGTTCATCTGACTCGTATTCACTCGTAAGGGTCAGGAGAATGCGTGCAGCTTCCTCATAATCTTGCTTCACAAGTGCTCTACCTACAAGGTGTGTAAGAGGACGCCAGATGCCGAATCTCTGAACACCGAAGTAATTGAGAAGAGGACGTTGCTTCAACTTCCTTGCTAGGTCAAGGGCGTCGGCGCATTCCGCGTCCATCTCAGAGAGTCGGACAGTGAAACGATTGCCCCAGAGGTCACCTATTTGAGTCCGATGACGCGTATGGCAAAGGTTTCTGATGGTCATTCGCGACAGCCTTGCATCTCTGAGTCGTTCAGCCGCAGAAGCCGGTATGGACATCATCTGAACAGTCACGGCTCTCTTGTCCTTCAGTCCGGCATAGCTAACAAGATGTTGAGGTAACTTCAGCTCAGCGGCGAGAATGGTCGATGCATCTAGCGTTGACAATCCCATCTTCTGAATGACAAATGTAACATACTTGGAGCGTTCTCCTGCCACGGCCATTTCCGAAGATTCGCTCTTCCAGTCTTTGAACTCAAGCACCTTTCCCTCTGGAGTTATCTCCTCCACAAGGAAGTCCTCGAAACGCCTCTTGAGCCGCCCTCCGACACCAAGCGCCGTTGTACTATATAGCTCCATCCCGAGGGCAACTTCGAAGGATGGAGGTTCGATCATTGTTTCTCTCCTCAGAGGAGTGTCAGGTCGCCGGTCACTCTGTCAATCTGCTCTCCTGTGGCTGGTCCCACTGCAATCACTGTGGTGGTTCCGGGAGGTAGCTCAGTCATCCCTGCATCACGAATTAAGGCAAATGGAATCCCCTGTTCTACAGCAGCACGCCTCAATCCGAGTAGCTCTTCTTCAGATATGACCTTCACAACGACCTTCTTTTGACCCTCTCTGAACCACTCCTTCCAGATGGCCTGATGAGTTACTCGGACTCGCTCTGATGCACTTACAGAACCGTGTGCAACTTGGACGGCAATCTTCCCCTTGCTCATGTCCAAGTCGGTTCTGACAGCAATGACCTGCTTGTACTTGAAATCCCGTCCGCTCATCTTGAATGCCTTCTAGTCACAGCCAGGGTCACTTGAGGGGAGAGATATTAAGGGTATCCACTGCTCTTGTGGTGGGATGCCTAGAAGAGTCCATGATGTAGCCATAGTTGGAGGAGGTCCAACAGGCCTGATCACTGCACATGACATAGCAGAACAAGGCCACGATGTAGTTGTGCTGGAAGAACATCCCACAGTAGGAGAGCCCGATCACTGTGCCGGGCTTCTCAGTGTGTCAGGACTCGCCTCACTGGGGCTTCGGCCGCCGAGGGAAGTCATTCAGAATCGCGTATCAGGAGCTAGGATCTATTCACCATCAGGGCATTCTGTTCTTGTTGAAAGGGGAAGGCGCGAGGCACAAGTCATAGACAGAACAAGATTCGATAGATGGCTGGCAGAGAGAGCCATAGACGCAGGGGCCTCCGTTCTCACAGGAACGAAGGCAATGGGAATCAATTGTCCTGAGGGGGAAATCTGTTCTGTGATCTTGCAGAAGGGTGATGAGGACCATGCACTAGACTCGCAGATTGTTGTCGATGCAGAGGGCACTCGATGTCAGTTGTCAAAGGCTGTCGGACTACCAACCGTCCCGAGAGGCAGTAAATACCCCGCATATCAGTATGAATTGAGTGGAGTGGATATGGACGAGGACATAGTCGAGATGTACTACGGACGACGCACTGCCCCGGGGTTCTTCGCATGGATCATTCCACTAGGCGGGAAGAGAGCAAGAGTGGGACTTGCGGCAAGAGATCGTGCAAAGGTGAGACTTGAGGCCGCAATGCGATATCATCCTGTCATGAATAGGAGGCTGAAACATGCCTCTGTCGAACGCGGATTTGGAGGGGTCGTACTATCCGGACTGCCTATCAAGAGGACCGTCAAAGGCAGGTTTCTGGTAGTAGGAGATGCAGGCGGGATTGTGAAGCCAACCACGGGAGGAGGAGTCATCATGGGAGGTACTGCCGCGAGAGTCGCGGGTAGAGTGATTTCCAATGCTCTAAGCAGGGAGAATCTAAAAGATACGGACATCCAGCTGTACGAATCGGGTTGGAGATCTCTGCTTCTACGAGAACTGCGTGCAATGTACTTCACTCAAAGGGTGATTTCCAGCCTTTCTGACAGAGGCCTTGACACTCTCATCAAGGACGCCGAGCAATTCGACCTCGTCGAAACTGTAAGGAGAGAGGGCGATATGGACTTACAGAGACGAGTGATACTCCGCCTCCTCGTCAACCCATTCACAATTCTGGCAGGACTCAGGGCAGTTAGATACCTCAGCCCTCTGTTCTAGGCACATCTTTATGAGCGCAGTTCTTCTCGACTGACTGACAGAGGTCCAATTTGATGGGTAGCAATGATGAGAACTACATTCTAGGCACAGCCAGGAAAGTGCTGGAAACGCAGCCAATGTGCGATCGGTGTCTGGGCCGACAATTCGCATGGCTCAGCACTGACACCTCAAACGAAGAGAGAGGGCGCTCAATCAAGTTGACTCTATCGATGAAGGCTCACAATGAAATAAAGGAAGGTAAGAAGGAAAACGGAACACAACTCATAGCCCTCTTGGCTGGCAACGGGATGTTCGGACCAGCGCAGACTCTTGCGAAGAGAGCCTCAATTGATTTTCCCGTTGAGAAATCCTGCTACTTGTGTTCAGTGGACAACGGCTCGTTGTTCAATAGGTTGGACAATATCGCGGAAGAGGCAGTTGCTGCTGTAGAAGGCATTGAATTCGATTCATTCTTGGTGGGAAGTGTTCCGACGCCTAAGTTCTCTGAGCGTGAAGACGAGATTAGGAGCGCACTGAAGATACTACACGGTGAAACACTGAAGGCCGATTTCAACAGAGAGCTGGGAAAGCGGCTGCAGAGCCTCTTTGACAAGCCTGTCGAATTCGATAATCCCGACATTGTGATTATACATGACATGGTCGAAAACAGGATCAAGGTGAGGGTCAATCCCCTATTCATCTCCGGGAGATACAGGAAACTGTTGCGAGGAGTCCCTCAGAGTCGTTGGGACTGTAGATCTTGTAAAGGAAAGGGTTGTGAAGAGTGCGGTGGCACTGGAAGGAAGTATCCCGATTCCATATCAGAGTACGTAGGCATTCCGGCCCAAGATGTGACTGGTGGTACAAAGTTCAAGTTTCATGCAGCAGGGAGGGAAGACATCGATGTTCTGATGCTGGGAACGGGTCGACCCTTTGTTGTAGAGGTTTCGGAGCCAAAGATACGAAACCCTGATCTCAAGAAGCTCGCAAAGCGTATCAGAAAAGACTCAGGGAAGAAGCTGGAGGTTCTTGAATTGGGGCTGTCCAATAGGAAGAGAGCCCAGGCACTGAAGGATGAAGCATCCGAGAATGTGAAAGATTATGGAGCAATTATCAGAACCCAAGAGGAAGTCACGACAGAAGACCTCAGGCGAGTGTGCGAAGAGTTCGAAAACGTGGAAATCAATCAGAGAACTCCAAAACGTGTTGCACACCGGAGAAGCGACCTAGTAAGAACAAAGCGAATCATAGAGATACGGCTTGAGAAGAAGAGTAGTCACACTCTGAAGGGCTTCCTCAAAGTCCAAGGCGGGACCTACGTCAAGGAACTAGTTTCTGGAGACGACGGCCGAACCACACCATCATTGTCTGAAAGACTTGGCACAGCCTGCGAGTGCCTTGAACTCGATGTTTTGGAGATTCACGACGGAAACAGACCATAATCCTTAAGTGGCGACCCTAGAGGGGATGCTGGACCTCGGGTACCCAGTAGGCTTTAGGTAGGTCGAGGTACAAGTGTCAATAGATGATGCCCTATGGTTAAGAAGAGTCATGGTTACCGTGCCCGGACGCGTAGTCTGATGAGGAAGAAGGTGCGGCAACGTGGGATGAGCTCTCTTAGTAGGGTCCTCGTTGACTATGAGGTGGGCCAACGAGTAGATATTGTCATTGATTCCAGTGTACACAAGGGTATGCCACACCGGCGATACCATGGTAGAACTGGAGTAGTGACTGGAAAGAGAGGTCGGGGGGTCGTAATCGATGTCAAATTGGGCAAGGCTTCCAAGACGATAATTGTGAGACCCGACCACCTGAAACCAAGCAGAGGCTGAACAAGAAGATGCCGAAAGAGGTAATCAGTGAGGAGGAAACTACTCTTCCTAGAGTGAAGAAGCTGCTCTCCCAAAGAGCTAAGGATGGAGAGTTGTCATTCCAGCAGAATATCACTCTGGAACATGCCTCGGCATTCTCAAAGATGGCACCAGCGGCTGCTGACAAACTTGTAGAACGCCTGATCAAAAACTTCGGCATCTCAAGAGCTCAGGCTGTGCAGGTTGTAAACATCGCTCCCACCACTGTGGAGGAGCTGAGAACCATTCTTGACGCTCGATCTACGAGCGTTACCGATGAACAGATTCTCGAAATTGCTGAAATTGTCAAGAAGGCAACCTCGTGAGGTTGCGCGTCGCAACGCTTCACGCTGAAGTAACACTTTTTATCCATTCCCACACATCTCATGTGTGCTGCGGTCCCAGAGTGTATGGAGAGAACCAAGATGGAAGGACACCAAGACAGAATGTACGAAACACATGCATATGTCCTGGCAGTCATTCCTCCGAAGGTATACCTCCGTGACTCAAGACCTCGGGGTGAAACCGTCGTTCAAGGTATAGGTGAATCATTCTTTACACTCCTTGAGATGATACCTCAACGTGGTGCAAAGCCACACCCCCAGGAACGTCTATCCATCGATAGAAATACGAGAAGCAAGATAGACCATGTGAAGAAACGCATCTTCTATGAAGACTTAGCACCTGAAAGTGCCGCAGAGCTCCCTCTGGTCGTTGAGATTGTTGTTACGAAGCACGAACACAAGTTTGTCCAGTTCTTCAATGAGGCGGCTCCGATAACTACTCGTCAGCATTCATTGCAGCTACTCCCAGGAATCGGCCAGACGTTGATGTGGGCTCTCCTTGAGGAAAGAAAGAAGGAGCCGTTCAAGAGTTTCGAAGACATAGCAGCACGTACAAAGTTGCAGAACCCAAAGAAAGTGATAACTGCAAGGATAATCGATGAACTGAGGGAAGATGTCAAACGTTGGCTGTTTGTCAGACCGCCAAGGCGAAATGATGAGAAGGAACGGTCCAGGTGAGATCCCTGACCGCCGAACGCATTCGCTACATGCTCCAGAAATACTCGGTCACGCCAGACAGGAAATTAGGTCAGAGCTTTCTGGCAGACCCAAGCACAGCTAGGGAGATAGTTGAGACGTCCAAACTGGACAGGAAGACATCGGTGCTAGAAATCGGCGGTGGTCTCGGAGTGTTGTCTGAGATGATTGCCCGAGTATCGAAGAGGGTTCATGTGATAGAGGTTGACCCCGGGCTGGTCAGGGCTCTGAGAGATGTCCTCGATGAGTATGACAACGTTGAGATAATACATGGAAACGCGTTGGATGTTGACTTGCCCCAAGTTGATAGGATTGTTTCAAACCTGCCCTACAGTATATCCTCCCCTATCACTTTCAGACTATTGAATGAAATGGACTTCGAATTTGCCGTACTCATGTATCAGAGTGAGTTTGCTGAGCGGCTCTTGGCAGAACCTGGTAGCCAAAACTATTCCAGACTATCAGTTGGCATTCAGTATCTGGCACGTGTTGTTGAAGTGTTGCACGTTCCTGCTGAGAGCTTCTATCCCATTCCTGCCGTGGACTCGAAGGTGGTGAGAATCGAACCTCGCACCGACGGCACTTTTGCTCAGGAGAAGGAGGTGTTCTTCTGGGTGGTCCACGGGATATACTCCTATCCCAACAAACAAGTCAGGAAAGCCTTGGGGATTTGGTTCAAGAACCTAGGTCACGATAAGGACTTGGCGGACGAAGTGATTAGGCGTTCATCAGACACTTTGAGTGGAACGGACCGACTTAGAAACTTGGACCAAGTGGCCATCGTTCGAGTCGCGGACACTGTCTACGATTTGATTAAGGACGGAACATTGGCGGACCCAAGAGGTTTGTCAGAATGATGCTCGATGATGTCGACGTCATCGTTGACTCGGGCGTGTACCCGCCCTCAGAAGACACTTACCTGCTTCTGGAGACCATCAGGCTGAAGGGTTCAGACAGCTTCCTAGAGATAGGATGCGGAACTGGAATCATCTCGGTGGCAGCGGCCAAAAGGGTGAAACAAGTGATAGCTGTGGACGTTTCTTTGGACGCTGTCAGAAACACCTTGAAGAACCTAGAGCAAAACTCGCTAGTTCATCGATGCGAGATTCTGCAATCGGATCTGCTGACATCCATCAGTTCGGAGGCCAAGTTCTCTGTGATTGCCTTCAACCCGCCTTACTTGCAGAGGGATGAAGACACGACACAGCTGGACCATGCGCTTGTAGGAGGAGAAGCAGGCACAGAGTTGACGGAGAGATTCCTCTGCCAGGCGTGTGAGCATCTTGAGAGTAAAGGATCCATATACGTAGGTGTATCCACACTTGGAAACATCGACAAGGTTGTTGGTATGATGAAAGAGATTGGCCTGTCTGTCGAAAGACTAGCGAGTAAATCGTTGTTCTTCGAATCAATACAGATATTGCGGGGAACCGGCTAGGGGACTACACACAAACCATTTTATTAAAGCCCCATTCAGAAACGAAGTAATCCAGAGGGAATATGCATGTCTAAGAAGAAGGCCAAGAAGACGACTGTTAAGAAGAAGCCCAAAAAGACAGCGGCCAAGACAACAAAGAAAAAGACGACCAAGAAGAAGCTGGAGAACGTCGTCAAAGAAGGCAGCCTAATCTATGTAGACTATATCGCAAAGACGAAAGATGATGGCAGAATCTTCGACCTGACGCTGGAAGAGGTTGCAAAGGAAGAGGGGCTTTACAAAGAGGATGACCGTTACGAGCCCATCCTGGTTGCAGTCGGCTCAAACTGGCTCCTTGAAACAATTGAGGATGAGCTGGTTGGTATGAAGGTTGGGGAGTCGAGGACAGTGGAGGTTCCACCCGAGAAAGGAGCCGGCACCCGCGACGACTCTCTGGTGAAGATGATAGCACGCGCGAAACTTGAGAAGCTGGGTGTCCGGATAGTCAAAGGAGAGAGAATCGAGTTCGGAAAGGAACGTGGAGTTATCACTGCCATACTGCCACGAAAGGTCCGAGTGGACTTCAACCCACCACTTGCAGGGAAGACCCTTCTCTTCGATGTCATAGTCAAGGGGATAGTGAGTGACCCGAAGGACAAGATACTGGCCGTCCTCAAAAGACGAATACCTGCTCTGCCAGATGACAAATACGAGGTTTCTATCAAGGCCAAGACCATCAAGATTGAGTTCCCAAAAGAGTCGAGGTACATTCAGGACTTCCAATATGCAGAGATTGGAATCGCAATGGATTCGCTCAAGGTAATCGACTCAGCGGAGAAGGTCGAGATGCTCGTCACATACGAGCGGCCTGAGCGTCAAGCCACAGCTGAAACTGGTGAGTAGTCAGGTTTGACACCACAAAGAAATGTTTTAATACGGAACTCAAGACGTCGAGCCTGTCACTAGTTCTCCTGTTCTATCTGTTAACAGGGAGTTTATTGAACATGGAACATCCAACACAGTCACCGACTGAACTAAAAACTGGAACAACGACTCTAGGACTAATCGCAAAGGATTGTGCCGTCTTAGCCAGCGACCAGAGAGCCACTATGGGGACTCTTATTGCTAGCAAGACCGCTCAGAAAATCTACAAGATCACTGACCGAATTGGCGCTACCATAGCTGGATCCGTTGCGGATGCACAGTCAATCATGGACATCTTAAGAGCAGAATCCAAACTGTTTGAGATCCAGCGAGGCCGGTCCATGAGAGTCAAAGCCTTGACGCGTCTTCTGAGCAATATCATGTTCCAAGGTCGTGGGCTGTACATGCTACAATGTGTCGTAGGAGGCCTCGATGATGATGGTCCGCAGATCTATTACAACGATTTCATTGGCTCCGTACTTTCAGACAAGTACGTAGCTACCGGATCGGGTTCACCTGTGGCGCTAGGCGTTCTTGAGGCGGACTATGCTGATGACCTCCCAAAACAGAAAGCAATAGAGTTGGCAGTGCGTGCAATCGCCTCAGCAATTGAGAGAGATGCTGCCACCGGTAACTCAATTCTTGTCAGCATCATTGACAAGGATGGCTATCAGGAAGTACCGAAGGAAAAGGTCCTGAAGATTTGGAAGAAGTAGTGACAGGTGTCGTGAGCTCGCCACAAGCGAGCAACACTGACAAATCAGTTTCCTCTTTCGGGCTCATCGTACCATGAGAGCCCGGGGAGGGTTTGAAGGGCCAACGGCCAATGAAGTGACATTAGATGACTTCTGCGAAAAGCACAGAACATGTTGACATCCGAGATACTGTCAAGAAGGCACTGCCGCGCTCGGCAGCTGTCACGTCAGTCGAGTATGAGGGGCCTGAGATAGCCATCTATTCCAAGGCACCAAAGATACTCCTAGACGATGGCGACAAAATCAAGGCCTTGGCTAGAAAGATGAGAAAGCGGATTGTTGTCAGATCCGCACCAGAAGTGAGGCTATCCCTTGAAGATGCTGAGAAGACTGTACGAGAACTCGTACCAAGCGATGCAGAGATAACTTCAATCGACTTCGATGTGTCCAGGGGAGAAGTCATCATCGAGGCACAGAAGCCAGGTCTGGTAATTGGAAGGAGTGGTACAACACTCAGGGAGATTACAAGACAGACCTTCTGGCGGCCAAGTGTAATGAGAACGCCGCCAATTGAGAGCAAGCTCATAAAGCAAATACGATATATCGTTCAGTCAGAGGCCGCATATCGTAACAGGGTGTTTCGTGACATTGGCAGAAGAATACATCGCAGTACTCTGTTGAACAACGGCTGGATTAGGCTCACGGCCTTGGGTGGTTTCAGGGAGGTTGGCCGGCAAGCAATGTTCCTGCAGACCTCCGAGAGCAATATACTGATTGAGTGTGGCGTGAATGTAGGCACACCAACAAAGGCATTTCCGCGTCTTGACATGCCGGAATTCAACATCAATGAACTCGATGCTGTGATTACCACACACGCGCACCTCGACCACTGCGGAATGGTTCCCTTCCTGTTCAAGTACGGCTATAGAGGCCCCGTCTACATGACAGCACCAACGCTGAACCTTGCAACACTTCTCCAGCTTGACTACCTGGACGTGGCAGAGAGAGAAGGCAAGCTCAGACCTTATCGCGATAGGGACGTGAAGGAGTCGATTCTCCACACAGTGGCTTTGAACTACGGCGAAGTCACGGACATCGCCCCCGACGTACGACTCACGCTACACAATGCTGGTCACATTCTCGGATCAGCAATCGTTCACCTTCATATCGGTGATGGACAGTATAATCTTGCGTACACTGGTGACTTCAAGTTCGGAAGAACGAGGCTTCTTGAGCCTGCGACCTTCACTTTCCCGCGTCTTGAAACCCTCATTGTTGAAAGCACCTACGGTCACCCAACGGACAAGATGCCACCACGGCAGGAGGTGGAACGGAGATTCGCCTCGGCAATCAGAAGGACAATTGAACGTGGCGGCAAGATTCTCATCCCAGTCCTTGCTGTGGGTCGGGCTCAGGAGATTATGCTCGTTCTAGAAGACCTAGTGACGAAGAACCGGATTCCAAGGATACCAATCTACATTGAAGGAATGATTGCTCAAGCTACTGCGATACACACAACGCATCCGGAAGCACTCAGTAAGAAGATTCGTGAGATGATATTCCACCAAGGAGTGAATCCCTTCCTGAACGAGATATTCGTGCAGGTGGACAGTCCAGAACAGCGTGAAGAGATAATAGAAGGAGAGCCATGTGTCATTATGGCAACCTCGGGCATGTTGGCAGGTGGACCAAGCGTTGAGTACTTCAGACTTCTCGCCCCCGATGAGAAGAACACACTCTGTTTCGTGAGCTACCAGGGTGAGGGTACATTAGGACGTCGGATTCAGAAGGGTTGGAAAGAGGTCCAGATGCGGAATCGGGAGGGCAAGGTCGGTGTGGTCCCGGTCAACATGCAGGTTCAGACAGTAGAAGGATTCTCAGGCCACTCTGACAGAAAACAGATTCTGAACTTCGTCAAACGCGTAAACCCAGCACCAGAGCGAGTCTTGACGTGCCATGGAGAGGCCACAAAATGCTTGAATCTCGCATCCACGATTCACAAGGCCTTGAACATAGACACAAGGGCCATGACAGTCACTGAAAGCATAAAGCTCCGGTAGGCCAGGAAGTCCACCTCATAGTCGCACAAATGAGGGGGCTACAATCACACAGTCATCGTTGACTAGTGCTATATCTGCCTGGTAACTGCGCGTTTCTCCCCGGATCCTTTCGATGATGCGTTTCAACTCTAGATGCGTCTGTTCCTTTCCGTCATTGAGTCGAGATATGTCTAGTAGGACGATGTTCCCCTCTCGAATCTGATTGACAACATAGGGAACGTCCTCGAGAGTTTCCAATCGTTTCGATCTCACGAATATGGCTTCTAGCTCCTCCAGTCTTCTGAGCTCACGTGTAGGGCTAGGTTTCACCGCGTCAACAGCAGGCGAGAAGATTCCAAGGCCTGAATACTTGTGTACAGCTTCTGACTTGGACGCAGAATCGTCATCCTTGCCGAAGAGTCGGGATAGGAATTTCAACCAGATTCACCCTAGTTTGACCCTGCTGTAAATACTAAGAAAAGACCGAGTATTATCAAATGGGAGTAACTGTGGGGAACTTTTATACCGGCTCTCGGCATCGACGAGTGATGGAGATGTCGGCCCGAAGCAGGAAGGACGAGAGCCTATCAGAGCTTCAGCAGCAACTAAAGGCACTTGGTAATCGATATGCTGTGGAGATCCTTCAAGTATTGAGCCCAAAGACAGGAGAGATTATCACTAGCGTCGGATGGGATGGCATAGTTGATGGCGTACTAGAGCTCCAAGGAATGAGAAGACCTGAGAGCAGACCAGGCAATGAGAAGACTCAGGATGAGGCAGAATACGAGAAACAGCGCAAGAGGTTCGTGTCTGGTGGAACACTGTATGAAACAATGAACAAACTGATCCAGGTCGACTTTGTGACGGCTCACGGTGAGAGAGGAAGGAAGAATCGCAAGTTCACAATAACTCATGATGGCCGTCTGGCACTTACGGCGATAGGAGGCATGCGAGGACCGACTGCCGCAGATACGGAGATTCGCAGAGCCGCTAAGACACTACTAAAGCACAAGAACTTCACACAACTGTTGCCTGCTCAGGAGAAATTCTTGGAGGAAGTCGGGGAGGTCGAAGGGAACCTAGTGATTCAGATGCCTCCAGGATCAGGAAAGACCTTCCTTGCCATGATCGTGATTCTGATTCGTCTTCAACGAGGGATCAAATGCCTCTATTTGACACCATACACTTCGTTGAACACCCAGGTGATTGACGAGTATGCTGAGCTTTTCGAGAAGATGGGATACGGCGTAGTTAGGCATGACGGAAGACATCGAGCTACTGAAGCCGAACTAGGGAGTTCATCTCTCGTAGTAGGTGTCTTGGAGTCTGTCCTGTCATCCGTTCTACAGAGGAAGGCCTGGACAGAAGAAATCGGCCTCGTGATAGTTGACGAACTCACAGAGCTGGACTCAGCATTGATACGCAAAGAGCCTCAAAGTCTGGGGACAGACAGAAGCACGAAGCTGGATTGCCTCATAACCCAACTCCTGCAGAGTACTCAGATAATCACCTTGTCCTCAAGGTTCGGCCAGACAGAAGAAGTGGCAAGGTGGCTGGATGCCCAAGTGTTCCGACCAAGAGTACGACTAGCACCGGATGAATTCATTGTCACAAAGGATGATGACTTTGCTATCATTCAGAGTAGTGACGGTACACAACATGCTCGAACATCGAATGAAGACTTGCTCGATGCTATACTAGAACACATGGGTGAGTATCAGGAGAACTCAGCTCTCATCGTCGTGGGAACACGAGATACGGCTGAGGGAATAGCATCTAATCTGGCAATGACTTACCCCAGACCTATCTCAAAGGATATTGTATCAATGATTCTAGGCCCGGAGAAGGGATTGCCAGTCACGGCCCGACTTGAGAAGCCGCTCATAAACGGCGTGGCATTTCATCATGCAGGTCTCGACGCGGCAGTCCGCGAGAGGTTAGAGAGGAGCATAAAGATTGGTGCTGTGAAGACCGTGGTTTCTACCACCGGAATCACGTCGGGCATGAGTTTTCCATTTGACTGTGTGATAATCTTGTTTGGTTCTGGGATGTATTTCTCTATGGCGAGATCTAGATATCTACAGATAGCCGGCCGCATTGGTGAATACTACCTGGCTCGAAATGGTGGCCGCGTGTATCTAGCGTACGATGGCCCGACCATGCAGTTTAGAAGTTTGGATGAGTTAGAAGAAGTACTACTCCATCGTCCTCTTGAGCCGCTCCGACCTGGAGAACTCCATCCTTCGCTTGTTGCAAGTCTTTTGATGAAGGAGGCAGTAAGAGGAAGGGGCTTCACTCAAGAGACTGCTGAAGCAAGATTCCTCAAGCTGGCTGAGAACACATTCAGAGGTTCGGTTGATGCCAAATACAGAGAGCACATGAAGCAGATGTTCTTGGGCCTCTTTCAGTGGTTGGTGAAGAACGCAGTTCTGGAGAGGAGTGACAGGAAATTCAGAATCAGCAAAGAGGCAAAGGCAGCAGTTTCTTCCGGTATTAACATAATCGAGTACGTTGCTATTCAGGATTCACTCTCATCACTACAGCCCAGTTCAGATGAATCCGAGCTTGTTGATCTTCTTCTGAGATTCAGTCTGCCCCAGACTATCAGACCTAGGGCCCTGATTCCAACTGACATAGAACTGAGTCTTGCCAATCTTGACTCTCCGGATCAACGATATCGAGAGTTCAAGCATGGGCGTGACCATTTCAAGAAACTAGTACTGCAGGGTTGGTTAGATGAGATGAGCGTCAAGGACGCAATTGAGCATTCAGAGGCAATCTCAAGAGAGGCTCTTGAAGGCAGACGTCCTGTCAGCAGTGACATTGGAGAGGGGGACCTTGAGGCACTTGTAGGAATATGCAGCAACATTGCATGGAGTATCTGTGGCTTCTTGAAAGCAACGAGACGTCGGAGTCTATCTCGTCGTTTCGAAGCGTTCAGCAGACAGCTTAGGCACGGCGTCAAGATGGACCTTGCGACGACTGACCTATTTGATTTGAACATCCCCGTGAAGGATGATGCGGCGTCAAGATGCTTGTCAAGATTAGAGGCTAGAACTCTGTTTGACAGTGGATATAAATCTGTCAACGAGATTGTAAGAAAGGATATTGATGCCAAGAAATCAGGATTCGCCAGAGACCGCTTTGCCAGAAACTCAGGACTCGAACTGGAAACAGCCAAGGAGATATACAAAGCGGCACTGAGCCATGTCAAATCGAAGCTCGATGAGGATTAGGCCTGGCTCTTGCCGAAGTCCCATAGAGCATCATTGACGTGATGTTTTGACATTATGACCTTCCCACTGGTGGCTGCTCGGATTTCCTCCGAGGACATCTTAGAGATTCCGACCGCAAGTGGCTTGCCGTGTCTTTCATCGACAATTGCTACAACTGAGCCTTGGACAATTCCATCATCAATCTTTGTGACTCCAGGCCGCATTATGTC
>JBHIAE010000027.1:0-38231 GCA_046758445.1 Candidatus Thorarchaeota archaeon
GGGTTCACAACCTTGACTCCCAGGCCACCCACCTTTTGCAGCACCCAGGCAATGTACGCGGCCAGTCCACTCAGATCCTTCTCACGGACATAATGGAACGTTATCATGCTGTTGCAGAAGAGGGGTAGTAGACCTGAATCCAGGTTAGGAAGGTCTTCAAGTTCTTCCCAGCTACCTAGGCCCTTCAGAGCAGGGAGAGCAGGCTCAATTGTGGTAGTGTATCCCATAGCAGAGTATCGGTAGCCAAGTACGTAGGAGTTTGGCATCGTGTACCCAACCCCGCCTCGTGTGACCTTCGTCTTGGGGACAGGATCAATCCTGTGGTCCTCGGGGCACATCGCCCTACCAAAGCCGAGCTTGCTGCCGACAATGTGAGAGTGCATGTCAACACCTCCGGCCATAACCATTCGACCCTTCAAGTCAATCGTCTTTGCTTTGCCCTCAATCTTGTCGACAATCTTGCCATCCGATATCGAGATGTCCATAATCTCTCCATCAATCTTGTTCTTCGGATCATATATCCTACCGTTCTTGAGAATGATATTGCCGGCCATTACTTCACCACCTTCTTCAGCTTCTTATGTATCATTCGTAGCACGTCTCTGTCAGGCAGAACTCCGTCAGGCGGATCTACAACCTTCTTCAGATAGAGAGGAAGCCCATCCATTCGGGCAGCTGCGCCATCGGCCTCGATTCCCGCGAGTGCTGCAGGAATATTAACTTCAGCCAACAGTGATGTCATATTGCACTTTGGGTCTATGTTGATGATCGGGATCCTAGCCATATGATAAACCGCTCTGCGCGGAAAATGGGCCGCAGGGTCTGATGCTACATTGAGTATAGCATCGGGTTCGCCTCGGACCAACATATCGACTGCAGTATATTCTCCAGGTTGGTACCTTGGATATCCTCTGGCATAGTCCACAGCAAAGGGATACCCCGTTTGCCATGTGGACGTCTTGTTGGCTCCTGCCACATTGTAGTGGCCGCGCATGGGCATCATGTTCCACTTGCCATAGGAATTCAGGTCTTGTACCAGCCGGATAGCTGCATCCACATTTCTGTGACGTCCGGCCGACTGAGTCAGTCCGAGGCCAAAGAATAGTATTCCGTATTTCGCATTCCTCAGAGCCTCTGCAATCTCAGCAATCCGCTCAACCGAGAGACCGCCTATTCTGGTGACATCAATCTCATGACCTCTCAGTATTGCCCTGAGAGCGCTAATGACCTCCAAGTCCCGCCCTGGTGCAATCTTTACGAACTCATCCGCCATGTTGGCAGTGATGGTCTTTCGGATGTCAAAGACCCAGATCTTCCGGTCTGCCTTTGGATTCTTGATGTACTCGCCTTGAACACGGATATATCGGCTGATATGTCTGGGATGAGCGAACTGTGGGTTTGAGCCCCAATACACTATCACATCTGCGCGATGCTTCACTTCAGCCAACGAGCCTGCGGCTTCGCCTGACTCTTGAGTCCCCATTATAGTTGGACCGTGACAGACTGAGGAAGTGTTGTCTACGACTCCTCCAATCGTTTCCGCAATCTTGTAGGCCTCTCTGTGCGCATCATTCTCAGTAGAACTAAGACCGTAGACAAGCGGGCGCCTAGCCTCAGCAAGAATCTCGACCGTCTTGTCAATCGCCTCTTCGAGAGAAACTTCCACATGAGTGTCACCTTTCTTGATTGTAGGCTTGGCAATACGATCTTCATGATGGCTCAGGAACTTCGCCTTACTAATGGCACAACCCATCTCATTCTTGATTATCCGGATGCCCTTAACCTCAAGCTGGATGTCATCACACAAACATCCACAGAAAGGACAGACAATATGCTCGAAGACTTGAGTTTCTTCATTCATCTAGGAGTCCTCCGTGATTTGCTTGAGAAGTTCTTTAGTGTTGAGAACTGACTCACCCTTCGCAGGGAACAGCTTGGCATCCAATGCCTTGAAAGCAGGCATTCCGCTCTCAAGAGTGTCTGAGTCCGTGACTGCATTCGCATATGGTCCACAAGGGATGAATGCAACTCCGGGCTCAGCTCTTCTGTCGAGGCTGCTACGCACCACAACACTGCCGAATACGGTTTCGACACGTACAGGATCACCTGCCTCAATTCCAAGGGACTTCAGGGTGGTGCTGTCCATCTCGCAGATGGCTACTGCCTCAATGTATTCTTGATTCATCTTTCCAAGCTCCATTCCCTTCCCCTGTTTGAGGGTTCGACCCGAGGTCAGGATTACGTTGACACCAACATTGCTCATCGACAACACCGGCCACGAATTGAGAAATCGTGCTAAAAACCAAGATATGAGTGTCTTGGTGTTCACAGGAATACAGAACAAGTTGCTGGAGAGGTCATGTCAGACCAATAAGACAAGGGATGCGGGTGGGAGAAACCCATCTTTCTAATCCAAACGCACTGACCTGGGCCCGCATCCCTGATTACCCATCAGACTGTTGTACGACCAATAAGACGGTTCCTGTGCGACTGCCTACACATAGAAACAAACCTGTTCTTCTCTCTCAGCCAGTTCGAAGCCTTTATCAGACATAGTTCTGGGATGCGGCCATAATCCAACCTCATCAAGAAGGACGAGATGTGATATGGCTGTCAAGAAGGAAACCATTGTCGAGTTGTACACTCGAACTCTAAAGGTTAGACTGTTCGAAGAGAAAGTCTGGGACCTCTTTGGAGAGAATCTCGTTCCCGGCACCTTGCACCTCTATCTTGGACAGGAGGCCGTGGCTGCTGGTGTCACAACTGCTCTTAGAGAAACCGATTGGATACAGAGCACTCATCGAGGTCATGGACACGTCATCGCCAAGGGAGCAGACATGAAGCCAGCATTGGCGGAGCTTCTAGGGAAGAAGACGGGCTCTTGCAAGGGAAAGGGAGGTTCCATGCATATCACCCAGTTCGATGTAGGCGTTCTTGGGGCCACGGGGGTAGTAGCTTCAGGACTACCCATTGCAGTTGGTGCAGCGCTCTCAGCTAAGATGAGGAAGACCGATGAAGTGGTAGCCTGTTTCTTTGGAGACGGTGCTTCCAACAACGGAACTTTCGGAGAGTCATTAAACATGGCAGCCATATGGGAACTCCCACTGGTGTGGGTTGTAGAGAACAATCTCTATGCTATGGGAACCCCCATCACACTGACTTGTCCCAGTCAGAACATAGCAGACCGGGGAGAAGCATACTGTACTCCTTCTGTGGTAGTGGATGGAAACAACGCCTTGGAGGTCTACGAGGCGGCTGTAGAGGCTGTGAAGAGGGCCAGAGAGGGAGGAGGACCGAGCCTGATTGAGTGTAAGACCTACAGGATGAAGGGACACTCACGATTCGATCCCGCCAAATACCGTCCTGAGGAAGAGGCTGAGCATTGGTTGGCCAGAGATGCAGTTGAGATAATCAGGAACATCGCATTGGAAAAGAAAGCTCTGACAGAGAAGCAAGCTGAGAAGATACGCAACACTCTGCAGAAGGCAGTCGACAAAGCGGCTGATTTCGCCATCAAATCTGAGCATCCCTCGCCAGAGGAAACACTTGATGATGTCTTTATGGAGGCTGCCTAGATGTCCGAAATAACGTACAGAGAGGCACTGAAACAGGGTCTCCGTGAGGAAATGATTAGAGATGAACGGGTCTTCATCATGGGAGAGGATGTCGGAAGGAACTGGGGTGGAGCCTTTAAGGTGACAAAAGGCCTGGCTGAAGAGTTCGGCGATGAGCGAGTGAGGGACACTCCCATCTCTGAGAACACGATAGCGGGCGCAGCGATAGGAGCAGCCATTACCGGTTTGAGACCTGTTGCAGAAATCATGTTCGGAGATCTCATCACCTTGGCCATGGACCAGGTCTGCAATCAAGCTGCCAAGATGCGCTATATGTTCGGCGGACAGACCTCAGTACCTCTAGTCCTGAGATCAGTCTTCGGAGGAGGTAAGAACATCGCATCCCACCACTCTCAGAGTCTTGAAGCTTGGTTCATGCACACGCCCGGACTCAAGATAGCCGTGCCTGCGTTTGCCTATGATGCCAAAGGCCTGATCAAGACAGCGATTCGGGACCCTGATCCAGTGATGTTCTTTGAGCACAAACTGGTCTATGACAAGAAAGAGGAGGTGCCGGATGAGGAGTACTTGATTCCCTTGGGTGAGGCTAGGGTTCGGCGAGAGGGCGATGACGTCACATTATGGGGTACATTCTTCATGTTGCACAAAGCTCTAGAGGTAGCCGATGAGCTAGAGAAGGACGGGATTAGTGTTGAGGTCATCGACCCTCGAACTCTGGTTCCTTTTGACAGGAAGACACTCATTGACTCTGTCAAGAAGACCGGGCGACTGGTCCTTGTCACAGAAGAAACTCGGACAGGCGCGACCACGGCGGAAGTGGCAACAATCGTTCAAGAAGAGGCATTTGATTGGTTGGATGCGCCCATAAAGAGAGTCAATGCCCCGGACACTCCTGTACCGTTTAGCCCGACACTGGAACAATACTTCATACCGGACAACAGGCGCATTGCAGAGGCCATCCGTGGAATTGTATGAGAGGCTTAACCGATGGTGACCATAATGATCATGCAACGCATGAGCGTCGCCATGGAGTATGGTGTGATACTCAAATGGCTGAAGAAAGAGGGCGACCCTGTGAAGAAGGGTGAGCCAGTAGTTGAGATCTTTGGAGAGAAGAACGAGTTCGAGCTAGAAGCTCCAGAGGATGGAATCCTGCTTAGGATCCTCTGTGACGTCGATGACGAGATTCCCATTAGCGAACCAATCGCCATTGTCGGGAAGAAGGGAGAAGAGATTCCAGACGTGAAGCCTCGGAAGTTAGTCGACACTGTAGCTGCGTCAGCCCCGTCTACGACTACAACGCATGTCACTCCACCTCCGCAAGCAGCCTCGCCATCAGCAGCCGCGACCTCAGTGCTTCCGTCCGGCAGAATCAAGGCATCACCTAGAGCGAAGAAGCGTGCCAAGGAACTTGGTGTAGACCTATCAAACATAGTTGGGACCGGAAAGGATGGACGAATCGTTGAGAAAGACGTCCTCTCGGCCGAAGCCGCTCCCCTGCCAGTAAAGGATAGTCGCAAGGTGAGCGAAGTAACGACATTGACACCACTGAGAAGGACTATTGCTAGAAGAATGACGCAGAGCGCTCAACATCCTCACATCACAATGATCACCGAGATTGACATGACAGAGGTGGTCGCACTTAGAGAAGATATCAATGCACGCAATGCCAAGAAACTAGGTTTCAGAGTTTCATTCAATGACATAATCGTGAAAGGGGTTGCCGACATCCTTGAGAGGTTTCCGAAGTTCAACGCAACCCTCGTTGGGAATGAGCTTCATACATTCAAGGAAATCAACATCGGTGTGGCTATGGCAACAGAAGAGGGACTAATTGTACCAACAGTCAAGACTGCCAATAAGAAGTCAATCACGCAGATCGCTCAAGAAACGAAAGCTATGGGCAAGAAGGCAGAGAAGAATGAGCTGTCCCCAGAGGAGATGACAGGAAGCACGTTCACGGTGTCAAACCTTGGCCCTTTCAAAGTGGACCTGTTCATACCTGTGATCAACCCACCTGAAACGGCCATTCTTGCGTTAGGCCAAATCAAGAAGAAACCTGTGATCGTCGGCGATGAGGTCGTTGTGAGGTCTATGATGATGGCGAGTTGTGCCGTTGATCATAGGGTCCTAGATGGCGCTCCAGCAGGTGAGTTTCTACAGGCTCTGAAGGAATATCTTGAGAACCCGTACTTCATGAAGGTCTAATCCTGCACCGTCGGGCAGCAATCATGCCATTGCAAAGGGTTATGAGATTCCAGAAAGAATTCTATCACAGAGGATTAGTGATGATTGATTCTGGAACTTGTCCGAAGTGCGGAAGCAAACAAATAGCAGGACCTCATAGAATAATGGGGCAGCACCATGTGAGGGTTGACCTTCCGGGGTTGCTGACGGCCACCCTTGAATCTCTAACTTGCGGAATATGCGGCTATACTGAGCATTCTACATCCCATCTGATTCTATCACGAAAAGTCAAGACTTAAGGTTGCGTGCCGCCTGTTCGGCAAGCTAGTCGGCCTGTAACTGATGGTGATTGTGCGAAATGTCTTGGCGTCTATTGGAAGGCCCAGATGTGGATATCTATCACAGTCTTGCAGTAGAGGAAACGCTTGTCAGAGTCTGCTCTCAATCGACGGACAAGACAAGCACTTTGAGACTTTGGAAGTCTGACTCCGCAGTTGTTATTGGTCGATTTCAATGCGTGCACAAGGAAGCTGACGTTCTTCGCTGCGAGAGGAAGGGTATACCAATTGCGCGCAGATTCACTGGCGGAGGTACAGTGTATCAGGACACGGGCAATCTCAACTTCACAATCTGTGCGGATCGGAGTGAGCCATATGTTCCTAGAAAACTCCCAGATCTCTACAAGACGTTCGTGGGCGAGATAGCATATGAGCTACAGCAAATTGGAATACCAGCGCGATTCGACAAGCAAAGGTCATGCCTACGAATCAAAGGGAGGAAGATATCAGGGACGGCCGGATGGATCAAGCGGGGAGTATCTTTCATTCACGGCACGTTGCTGATCAATGCAGACCTCTTGGCGCTCAAGAAGTGTCTCGAAGTTCCATCCAGTCAACCTAGATATCTGAGGAATGACGGAAAGACAAGGTGTCTTGAGAGCAAATGTGACGAGGTCACAAACATCAGCTCCGAGGTTCTGGAGCCACCCTCAGAAGAAGAGATTCGGGCCGCGATAGTCAGAAGCGTCGAGAAGATAGCTGACGTTTCAGTGGTTCGAGGTCACATGACCAAGGAAGAAACTGACACTGCGTATTCTTTATATCAGAGCCGCTATAGCCTGGCCGATTGGAACCTGGGGACGCGTGCCCCAGAGTAGACTTTGAGTTGACTAATATGGAAGAGGATGTAGAGAAGAAACTGAAGAGCTTCCAGAAGCACTTTGGCGCTCTAAACAGGGACATACCTGACACCAGAAACGCATTCACTGACTTGCTAAAGACAGTACATAAGGATGGAGCACTTCCGGCCAAGTTCAAGGAGATAATGGCCATCGCAATCTCCATCATAACGCCTTGTGAACCATGCATGGTCTACCATACGAAGCAGGCGCTTGCTGCAGGGGCAACAAGAGACGAGATTATGGAGGCCGCGGCTGTCGCGATTGTAATGGGTGGAGGACCCGCCACAGCCCATGTGGCAACGGTTCAGGATGCGTTAGACAAGTGGGCGCCTCAAGAATAGCCTATGCCAAGTATATAGAAACTTCCCAGGCCAAAAGACGTGATTTGTGAATTAACGAGTTTCACCGGATGTAGCATGGACGACTCCGCCAGGTCGGGGCGTTACAAGTCCGTCGTCTACTGTGACCTCTTATTCACTTCTCAGCTTGGAAACATCACCCACTTGTGAGTGTTTCTTGGTCACATGCGATCTCCCTTATTGACAATTGATGTAAATGACGCGAATCCTTGCGCGAAGCTATTCGGGTCAAGTAGGCTTCTTCCAGAAATATCCAAGAGCCCTGAATGGTTATGTACGACATATCAGAGATGTAGGTATCCGTGAAAAGACGGAATGCCTTCAATGAAATCTGTTTGGAGGTGTAAGGAGAATGACTGGTCGCAGGAACACCCCGAAAGAATCGTAGGCCAATGACATTGGCGAGATTCTGATCGTGGTTCACAGATTACTGTCGACCCTGGTCATCGAATGCAATGGCTCGTAAGATGATTAAGCGATGTGTAGGATTGATCAAAGTCTTGTCAACAGGACATGAACTGTCGTCCTAGCATGTGAATCTTGAACGAACATGAGGTCATGCAAGGAATTATGGCCTGCTCTTCTATTGTTTTGAAAAGTCATAAAGTATTCTAGGCCGGAAGAGAGTCTATGAGAGCCCTTTCCGAAGTCGCTTCAGGATTCTTGTAAAGATTCTATATATAGGAAACTGTTAGCTTGTGCAATCAAGAAGTACAGCGCCACCAGCACCAAATAGAAACTACGATGTTCGCCTCTCTGATAGTGCTTTTGCTTCGAGAAGGTGCAACACGCGCCGCCCGATGATGGTGATGCTAGGCTTCCTTCGAGGTGATTGCGATGAGCAGACGAAGAGTGCTTAGGAAATCTCTATTGCTGGCTTGCTTAATGTTCTTGCTTGCCCGGATGGTCGGATTCTCAGTGAGTGTAGACAATTCCACCTCTGTTAAAATGATTGCGCAATCTCAGAATAGGAGTGGTAGTCAATACTCCCCTTCGAGCGCATGGGAATACACACCTTATCGCTATGCTGATCCTGTCTACGACACCAACACAGGCCGATTCATCAACATGACCAAGAACGTTGAGGAAAACAATGCAGTATCCGTAGACCAGATCTTCTTTCGATTGGGAACGTTGAAGATGCTCGACCCCAGCCTATCCACGCTCTCCCCTTCAGTCAAAGACTACTGGATATCTCAAGTGCTTTCATTCCAGAGAACCAGCGGAGGGTTTGGAGACTGGGTCGGTGACAGGAGTAGTGTATTGGCTACTCAGAAGGCTCTACAGATCTTGAGATGGCTCGGATATGCGGGTTTGGACACCGCTCTAGTTAGTGCATATCTTGACAGACTTCAAAATAGTATTACAGATGGGTATAACTCGCATCTTCTGGATACCGATAGCGATGTCCATTCCACTTATCATGCTGTCAAATCATATCAACTGATCAATAGCTCTCCCTCTAATCCTTCAGCGGTATCTGATTACTTCAGGAGGGCTCAGAACCCAGATGGTGGTTTCGGTCTTCAGACGAACAGTGTCAAAGGCATTTATTGGACTTCCACGGCAACCGTGACACAGGATGCCATTCTTGGCCTGTCCGTTCTAGGTCAGAATGCATCAAATCCTTCGGCTGCATTGAGCTTTCTGCAGGGCCTCCAGCTTGTTTCGTCTGGAGGGTTTGTGAATGAAATCTCACCAATTCTCACTACATCTGGTTCCTATTCTGCTTCTGCCTTGGAGGCAATCTACAGTCTGAACGGAACTCCAGCGAGTATCACTTCAGTTACAAACTATCTCTACTCCCTAGAAACGGTAGAGGGCGGTTTCAGACTTAAACCCTCTAGTGTAGATCGTTCGTTGATTGGTACTTACTATTGCGTCCTCGGTCTTTACATCTTGGGTCAGGCTCCAGCGAATGCGACCTCAACGTTGAACTATGTTCTGAGCCCTCCTCATTCCGATGGATATGGTGGAGCACCTGGAGAAACGCCTAGCCTAAGAGAAACTTTCGACGCAGTCTATTCTCAAGTCCTGATGGGGAATTATCCTCCTAATGTCCAAGGGATCATTGACTTCGTAGCATCTTATAGAAATCCTGATGGAGGCTATGGGCTGTCCGGATCGTATGTAGAGAGTACCCTCAGAGCAATTGAGATATACAACTTGATAGGTGCATCATTTTCCAACGTTTCTGATACCATTAGCTATCTCAAGAGCCTGCAGCAGCCTAATGGAGGCTTTGTGAAATACCGGGGAGAAACGATAAGCTATGTGGTTTCAACGTATCGAGCAGTCAGAGCGTTAAGTCTGCTCCAGAGTCAGCCAGAGAATCTTAATGGAGCCATTGCCTTCTTGCGGGAAGCTCAGAATGATGACGGGGGGTTCGGGGGCTATTCTGGAGACTCCAGTGACGTAACGAGTACGTATCGGGCTGTTAACGCACTTAGCATTCTGGGTGCATCGCCTTCCGATGTTACTTCCGTGATCAGCTTTCTGCGAAATAGCCAGAATCCTGATGGTGGATTTAGAAGGGGGCAATCTGACACATCTTTGCCCAAGAATGTTTCCAACATCATCTTCACCTATTCGGCCCTCAGAGCTCTTAGTATCCTGGACTCATATCCATTGGATGTAAGAGGTGCATACAACTATACTAACATGGTTCAGAATTTCGACGGTGGCTACGCAGAACATCCTGGCTTCACCTCCAACATTGCCTATACATTTGTGTCGCTTTACATACTGAGGCATTTCCACGAGTTCTCAGGGTTCAGAATAATCATTCCAAATGACTTCGATTCTGAAAGATTCCAGTATTATTTCGTTAGGATTGACATATTGGGAAGGATGGGTGGTCTTGAATACAGTATTACTAACACTAACAGTTCCAATGTTATGATGCGAGGGACCCTCCAGTCAGAAGGCCCTGTCATACTTAATGTCGCCAACTTGGAAAACGGAACATACGTCCTTAGCGTCTATGCACGAGACCCGACAGGGGCCGAAATCCTAACTGAAGTATCGCTCTTCATTGGATTGCGACCACCTCTCCTAGTCTATTTCGGATTGATTGCGGGGATTTCATTCCTAGCCCTAGCCTCCCATAGGTATCGTAAACGAGCCAGATCCAAGTAGAACGTGGTTGAGTGGACATGTTAGGACACAAGAAGAAAGCAACGGCGATTGCCTGGCTTTTGCTGCTCTTCTTGCCTTCTGTAATGGCCGGTTCAATGCTTAGTGTGAGCCGTGCTTATTCCTATCGTGTCACTGAACAGGATCACAATCATGATCCTGTTGAAGAGATCGGCTATCTACCTCGACATGCACGCCCTGTCAGTCGGGTCGGTCTGTCACAGTCAAAGCTCTTAGAGAATGAAACATTTTCACAGAGTGTGTTTTCATTCGTAAGAAGATCTCAAGAGACTGGACAGGACATACCCTCAATGGATATGGCTTACTACAAAGGTATGGCTCTCTTCTACCTTGACGCGTTTTCCCTTCCTGTTCCAAATGCGCTTAGACAAGACGCACTTGAGTTTGCTGCAACTTCTCGAAACAGTGATGGAGGCTATGGAAACTGGAAAGATGCAAGAAGCTCAATGGAGTCAACCTTTCAGTGCCTACAGCTTCTATTGGCTCACAACAATCTGACATCATTAGATTTGGCTGAAGTCAATAGAACTCTGGAATTCGTCCATCAACTCAAGACACCGGAACAAGGATACTTACCCCTTTTGGATTGGGATGCTCCAGATGTTTCATCATCCTTCAGAGCGATAAGTGTCTACAACCTGCTTCAAAAGGGATTCCCTCAGCTGAATATGTCAATTGATAACTCTTCAACTGTATTCTTGGCCAATGCTTTTGCTCCGCCCATTTTTGCCAATGGAGCTTCAGGTTATGCAGAAAACGTTGGAGGGCCAGCTGAGTTGCTTGCCTCTCTAAATGCTATTCAAGTCTACCTTCTTTTGAACATAACGAATCCTCCAAACTTGGATGCTATCGGCAAGTTTCTCAATAGCCTCGTGGCATTGAATGGGGGAGTGGCGGGCCGTCTAGGTGGATTTCCTACTACTGGGTATACGGCTTCTGCTTTGCATTTGTATCTTCTACTCAAGACTAAAACGGCTTTTGACATTGATAGCTATTTACCACCTAATTTCCTGGAAAACGCAAAGAACTACATTCTGGCAAACAGGATTGCAGGATCAGGTTTTGCTGCATCAGAACGGGACACGACCCCAGAAGTAAGTTCCACTTTCTTTTCACTTCGTGTGTTGTACATGCTGGATTACTATGGCTTCCTGTCTTCAATACCCGACCTGACCGGAGTATACAGTTTTATTGTGGAGGGCGTTCAGCCAACTTATGGTTTTGGAGACTACCCCGGAGACGTCCCTGACGTATCTTACTCTGCATACGCCATCCTGCTAGGGAGGATTCTTGGAAATACTAGCTGGATCAATCCAGCTGTTAAAGGATTCGTGGAGGACTCCTATCGTAGGTTGAGAGGAGGCTTTGGGTTCAGACCCTTCTCCACAGCCAGGGTGAAGTATACCTATTTCGGGATTAGAGCTCTTCGGGGTTTCGAGAGTCCTTTGGTTTCAGCACTCGACATAAGGCAATTCATTCTGAATTCTCAGAACGGTGACGGAGGGTTTGGAGAACAACCCGCCTCTAGGTTGAGTTATCTCACTCATTCTTATTGGTCGATTGCCAGCTTAAGACTTCTGGGTGGAATTGACGAGAAGTATCTTGATTTCGATTCCGTTGTAAACTGGTTATCTTATCTGCGGAAACCAAATGGAACTTACTCTAATTTCCCCGGTCATAACTCCACACTGGCTTCAACCTACAGAGCCGTACAGGTTTGTATGATGCTGGGGCAATCTTATACTAGAGATGACCCTCTCTACACGACTCTGATGAACTATCAACTACTTTCAGGTGGCTTCCTAAACTCACTTGACGAAGCAGCTCCCACAATGGAGGCCACATTCTATGGAGTTTCCATAGCTCTAATGCTCGGTCGATTGATTAACCGAACTCAGATCCGACAATTCGTCCTTTCTCTTCACAATAAAGATGGAGGTTTTGGGCTAAGACCCGGATACTCTAGTCGTGTGAAGTCCTCTTTCTACGCGATCCTCACACTTGAGCTACTAGAGTCGAGCAATGCAAATAGGTCATTGACAGATTTCAGCGAGGACCCCTTTGATATCTATGCGCCCATTGTCAGTCCAGCTTTTATCCCTCGCATTGACACCAATAGGACCTTCCAGGGTTCCTACGTCCTAACTTCTACGATTATAGAACCGGAAAGTATCCTGGAAAGAACTTGGGTACAGGCTGAATGGACCAACGGGATTACGGGCGAAACGACACGTTTCAGATTCAATGGTTCCCCGAGCCAGTCCTATGCTAACGAATGGTCCTTCAGATTGGAAGCATTTAGAGAAGATGGGTTTCTGAGATTCAGAGTTCATGCGGTTGACGCAAACAACAACTCTGCTGCCACGTACTGGATGTACTTGAGATCACTGTCGACTCTGCCAGGTGGAGACGTATATCAAATGGATGTTTTTGGGGTCTTCCTACCTTTGCTTTTTCCCTTCATACTCGCACTTGGTATTGTTGATGGTGCCATACAATATTCGAGAGGAAGAAGACTGGAGAAGAGTGAAGTACTGATGACGATAAGAGATGATAAGACGGGTGGAATATTCGGTGATGAAACACGGAGCATGATTGCCCTCTTTTTAGTAATGGGTGCAATTGGTGTTTTGGCACGAATGTTTCTTCAGGATGCCATCATAGTTCTGGAGAACTCTTTGTTCCTGTTCAGATTCTTGATCGGCATGGTAGTAATATTGTTTGTGAAGTATGTAGTCGGTGTCAAGACATTAGGTCTGTTTGGTCCTGCGGTGCTGGTTATCTCCATGCTTCTGGTCGGTCCTGCATGGGGCATGGCAATCTTCCTCAATATATTCGTTCTAGGTTATGTCGTAAGATTGCTCTTGCGTCCCTTTAACTTGGCCTTAGGCTTTCGCATAGGAATCCTGATGATCTTCACTGTATCATACATAGGGCTTCTTGAACTGATCGGTGAGGTCTTTCTGATTCCCTCTCTTAGCGGCTCAATACTTGTCCCTATCATCATTACTCCCTGGTTCATTGACAAGTATGTTGTTGAGATTGAACAAGAAGACCATCTTCAAGCCTTCTATCGCTTGATGGTGACTCTAGCTGTGACCTCAGTTTCGTTCCTGTTTATGAGTATTGACTCATTGGTGCATGCCTTGGTTGTTAACCCTGAACTTTGGGTCGTTTTGACAGCCTCGACACTCTACTTTGGCCGGAATACCAAATACACCATGATTGACAAGAAGCGGTTCAGTAGATTGCTCAAGGGCGGGAAGGCCCCTCTGTCATTACAGATCCGCAATCGCAACTTCATAGCTAGATACAACTCACAGATTCTCTATCCTGTCATCAATAAGCTCAATATGAAGGAACAGTTCGAGAAATGGAGGGTTCCGACAGCCGAGCTGCTTGCCATTGTTGAAAGCGAGAATCAACTTCCTACCATAATGAGGAGACTTGCCATAGAAGAGCAGTTCAAACATGGTTTTGTGGTCAAGCCGTCACAGAGTTTCGGCGGTAAGGGAATTCTCATTGTTAGAGCGAGAGATGGCAATGGCAACTTCGTCGTGAGCAATGATGTCTGCAGTCCAACAGCAATTGAAAAGGAGATTCGAAGAATCCTTCAAGGTGAATATCTTACTAGTCAGACCCTCACTGACAGAGACATCGTGTTGATCGAGGAGAGAATCTCCACTCATCCTGATCTCGCGAAGATATCTACAGGTCTGCCTGATGTTCGAGTGATCATCTTCAGGGGAATTCCTGTCATGGCCATGATGAGATTGTCCACAATGGAAAGTCAAGGAAGGGCCAATTTGAAACAGGGGGCCATAGGTGCAGCAGTGAAACTCTCTAGTGGATTGGTGTATCGGGCAGAGATCAAGGGAACGCAGGTTGAAAGACATCCAGACACGAGAGAGAAGATAGTAGGCTTCGCTCTGGACAATTGGCTGGAGATTCTCTCAACTGCTTGCTTGGCTCAGAAGAGCAGTGGGCTGGGCTATGCTGGGGTTGATGTTGTAATCTGTGAGGACGGTCGTACACTTGTCCTCGAGGTAAACAAGAGACCGGGGCTAGAGATACAGAATGTTTGCCAAGATAGCCTACTTAGTAGGCTTGACATGATAGAGAAAGGGGATATTGACGCATCGGAATTCTCCGCAATAAGGGCAGCTCGATTCGCTATTGAGCTGGCTCTCGAACACTGGGAAAAGGAGGAATACTGAGATGAGCAGCAGGACCACAGTATCAAGAAAGGCATCCAGGATGACTCTCCGTTTTGCTGCTTCAGTATTAGTCTTGGCATTGATGGTCTTCGCGGTAGGAGCTGTCTACAGCCTTGAAACGCAGCAGACAGAAAGAGGGAAAGCCGATTTTCGCGTGAGTTATCATTTCTATCTCAAGAACGAAGGCCCCATAGATTTGACTTCCGTGACAGTGAGATTGGCTCTGCTGAAAGACTGGATACCAGTTCAGACTGTTGAAGACCTTGCCATCGACACGTTCCCGAATCAAACAACTACCGACATCTATGAGAATGAGTTCGTGTGGTATGACTATAGAGATTTCAAGGTGAATCAATCGATTGATCTCTGGTTTCACGCAAATCTGACATTACCTTTTGTGGACTATGCATCAGCAGACCTTCCTATCACCCCGTATAATACTGAACTAGACATCTACAAGCTGTATACAGCCTTTGAACCTCTTGCAGATAGTACAGACCCTAGTATAAGGAATGTGGCTCAATCTCTTGAAGTTCTCAATGACCCCCTGGGAACAGCATTCAATCTGTATAATTTCACGGCAAGTTTCCTTGACTATAGATTGATGAGCTCGACCAAAGGTGCATCCTATGCATTGAGAAATGGAGTCGGTGATTGTGACGAGTATACTTATCTCTTTGTGGCGCTTTCGAGGTCTCTTGGCATCCCTGCAGTCGAACATACAGCTTGGTTAGCGGATTTTGCACCCGGTTTTGTGACATCAGATGAAGGTGCAGTTGCTCATGCTTATCCTATGTTCTATATTGAAGGTGTAGGACTGGTTCCCGCGGATCCAACAAGAGGGAAATCTAGTATCTTTGACAACTGGCTAAGGACCGACTACAAGAGAATAACTTTGACACGCGGTCCAGACAATCCCTACAGACTGCTCAGATATCGATGGCTGCCCATTGAAGGACTTCCTGATCCATCTGTGTTCAGCAACTACACTATCATAATCCATGACGTGAATATCCAGTATACATCAATTCTGAGAAATATCATTCTCGTATCTCTAGTTGGAATTCCAGTTGTGTTCGGGATGGCCAACGTTCTCAATGGATATCAGTTAAGACAGCTCCAAAAGAAGAAGTTAGAAGAACTACTTTCTCCGGGATAGAATATCGGTCCGAGAAAAGAATGATGACTGAGAGAGGACGATACACCGGGATAATCTTCGTTTCCATCGATTAACACCCTTTGGAAGAGCTGTTATTCAGCGCAACTGCCCACCCCAGACTTGTGGTTGGGCAAGCCAATTACCAAATGGGCCTACAGCAAGAGCCGTCTGGAGTTCGGTTCATTCAAGGTCTGTAAAAAGCACCTTGATTGCCTGCTGAGTTTCCATCAGCTTAAAACCATACTCCCATTTATCAAGCGATATCCTGTGTGTTATGAGAGAATAGACGTCAATCATCCGAGAACCCATAAGGCGTAGTGTCGTGATCCATGAAGATGGCAATGTTCCCCAGGTGCCTGTCATTGTGAGTTCTTTTTCTATCATGGAATCTAGGTCCATCTCCATCGATCGCCCTCTGACTCCAACGAGTGAAACGTGACCAGCCACTTTCACAAAGTCAAGGGCTTGGTTGCATGCCGCGCAAGCTCCAGACGCTTCAATAACAACGTCGGCCCCCAGACCGTCAGTGTGTTTCCGGATGATCTCCGCCGCGTTTCCAACGGACTCGATGTCCATTGTTAGGTCTGCCCCCACCTTTTTGGCAACCTCTAGACGCTTCTGGTCGGAACTCACGCCAGTCACTATCACTTCTCCTGCACCCATGGCTTTTGCGACTTGGACAGCCAACAGACCCATCGTCCCGGGCCCCTGAACTACAACGGTATCACCAGGGCAGACTGGTGTTCTCTCCGCCACGGCGTGCACAACGCATGCAGCCGGCTCAGCAAGGGCCACTTCTTCGAGAGATACTCCCTTGGGTACCTTGTGAACGATGTACTCGGGCACAGTCAGGTACTTGGCAAATGCGCCATTGGCGAGTGAAACTCCAAGAATCCGTTTGTCTGAAGCAGTGCATCGGTTCATGTGCCCTGTCTTGCATTGATAGCACCTACCGCAGTAGGCAGTTGCTGGCGAAACAACCTTGTCTTCAACCTGAACATCCTGAACATCAGAGCCAATCTCCTTCACTGTCCCTGAGTATTCGTGGCCGAGGATGACTGGAGGAGTATAGAAGGAACTGTCATGCTTGATGTGAACATCACTTCCACAGATGCCGGCGGCAGCGACCTCCACCAAGACTTCATCTCTGGCGGGGCGGGGTGAATCAACCTCTCTGATCTCAAGATTGCCGGCACCTCGAGCGGTCTTCATAAGTCCTCTCATCGTTGCAGACCTCTGGCGCGTCTACTCTGCAGGACTATAGAATCTTGTGGCACGGCTGTTTGCGCTGAATTGCGTCAAGAATCAGTTGCGTTGTTGCATCGTTCGAGAGCAACAAAGAAGCCCGATGTTTCGTCACCCTCGTCCACAGAATGAACCCTGAAGTTGGTGCCATGTTCGTTCCGCATTCTGTTTGCCACATGTGCGCCAATGAACTTCTTCCTCACATCTGAGAGTCTACCCTTCCAGAGAAAGATGCTCTTGGTAGTGTCGTCAACAATGCAGTAGACGCTGTGAGTTTCTAGATTGTCCTTTGACAAATCGACCTCAATCAGGGTGCCGTCATCCTGCATTTCAAATCCATTGGCCATAGGGATGCTACCCCGCACAATCCATCTGCTTATGTGACATCTCGGTTAAGCTCAGACACTCTCGAAATGAGCCTTGACGGTCCCACCGCAGTAGTTGCATCTGGCCTCAAGCGGGCCAGTCCAGTCAATGTCTTCATGAGTGAGGGATGCGCCACAAGAAGGACATCTCTCTGGCAGCCTTACAGTCTTGATCTCGGTACCGTCGCTCCTTCTTTGTCCACGATAGCGGTCAGGAATTACAAATGAAGGAGCCTCCGTAGTAAAGCCTGCGGCCATGGCCTGAGATGCTCTGCAAGCACCTCTCGAAACGACGATCATTACAATGCACAGGAAGATGGGTCCGAGAATGAAGAATAGAGTAAACACGCCAAAGACTTCCCAGAAGATGCCGAAGACACTATCAAAGATTCCGAACTGCAATTGATTTCCCTCAGTGCGCCTAAGCTCGGGGTACGTCCTGAGATGTGGGCTTATTATCTTTTTTTGAACGGTCAAAGTCGATTCTGAGTGAACAGAATCATCACGGACTAGGCAGCCACCTCTTCTTCCGCATCTAATGTGAAAGCTGTGGATATGAACCTGAAGGCGAAAGCCAGCGCGCCCAGGCCGATGACTATACCCGTTACCGTCGGAAAGACTCCGTCAAATTGCGTAAGGCCCAGATACACGAGTAAGAGCCCGATACCTCCTCCGCCACCCAGATGAAGCAGGCCGCCGAACATGGTCATCGCCCTGAATGCCAGCTTTCTGGGGAACTTCAGTGAGATGACTCTTCCAGATGCACCATCTAACATTGCGTCATACTTGCGAATTGAGAAGTCATATTTGATATGCCACACAGGAACATGCACTAGGAAGACGGCTGGGATATTGAGGTCCGTCTTCATATTGGAAACGATGTCAACCTCTTTCAACGCCTCCTCTCGCAGAAGAGAGTTCATGCTACGCTTGGCGGAGTCAATGGCCGCACTTCTCTCAATTGTCGATGGCACTAGATTCCCAGCAACTTCTTTTATGAGATCTTTGTCAAAGAACTCCTTTCTACGGATGCTGATAATGTATGATGCAAGTGGCTTCGGCATGTCACTGCTAGCAGGAACAAAGACATCCTTCTCCATCTCAATATGTCCACTCTCATCAACATTCTTCCAGCTTACGCCACGAAATCGCCTCTTGCCATCAAAATCAGGTTTTGACTGCGTGCCTGTGTAATCGGCTGTCGCCTCAACCTCCACGACCCAGAAAGGGTAGTAGACCAGCTTGCTCTTCACTATCTTCGATTTTCTCTCTAGATCCTTTGGTACTCCTAGCTGCTTTGATGCCCAGGTCAACATCTTTGCCCATGCGTTCTCTAGACTGTACTGGAGACGCATCACGTAGCTCTCTTTCAAGATCTCGCCTGTCTTGACTTGGACTGTCGTGCTACAATACGGGCAAACGATGGTGCTACTGTCTGGCGGAACCTCTATTGGACCATCACAGTTTGGACAACTTATGTCAGTCATCTGAACCTCTCCTCCAGTCCCTTTATCGAGCCAGCTATCGAGAACCTCTCCTCTCGCTCCTTCGCGTCGGCTGTCATCCGTATCTCATACTTCAGAACATTTCCCATGAACTTGTAGGCAGCAAGGAAGAGGATTGCTCCAATCACGACCATGGCGATTGGTATTAGTGCCGCATCCCCGTCAGATGATCCCGAAGTGAAGATTGCATATGTAATGTAGGGAGTCCCTTGAAAGAGCAAGGCTGAACCAAGAAGCATGAGCACACTGACAAACCAGTTCTTGAAACGATACCTCTTCGTCACAGGAAGTTCTCCCAATACCACCTTGCCTGTTGCGCCTGAAGCGGCAACGCGAAATGTCCCATCTCGATGCTCATACCTCACCAGCCAGTATGGTGCATGTACATAGGTACATTCACTTGGAGTCATTTCAAGTCGATAGTCCAAGAGCTTAGTCACTTTCTTATTCAAGTCAGCTCGGTCTCGTTCAGACTTCTTGTGCTTCGCTCGGACAGGAGCATCATCTTCGCCAATCTCTGAGTTCAGTATTGGAGCCTCATTTGTAAGTCCGATATCGAAGGACTGAGTTTCAGAGTCCTCTAGTGACTCGATGAGCTCATGAATCCCAAAAGTCGCAGCGTGTCGTCGTGCCAGCACCCATTCCGTGACCTGCCTCGAGTCCCGCTCCTCGACCTTCTCCCAGTGCTTTGAATTGCCGCTGCCTCTTTGTTGTGCGCCAAAATGGTAGGTATCGCTTTGGGCCCTCACTCTGAAAGTTGGAATCCATTGCAGACTTGGTTCCCCAATCTCGATTTCTCGAATGAACCTAGTTCCAACAGACTTTGAAGCTGCAAAACGAACCCATTCGGACACGACTGTCTTCACGCCCTCCGGAGAGAGTCTGTTTGTCAACAGGAGGTGTTCCTTCAGCTCTCCTCCGTCAACTATGATGGTTCTGCCGCAGAATGGACATGTAGTTATTACATCATCAGCTCCTAGAGGATATGGCGCATTACAGTTCTCGCAGCGGTATTGCACGAGTCGTTGTGATTCGTCCTGAGTCACCATTCGAACTCAAACCCAATGAATTGACTTGGAACCCACGGTCATTGTCTATGTTGCCGATGTCTATTCTCCCCACGCGGAAACCACAGACATCGATGTTTCGAGGCTGAAATAAGCGAGTTTCCGCGTTATTGAGTCTCTTCGGAACCTATAAAAGATTGGTCTTGAACAGCCGTCGCCAGCAACCTCACTGGAGGTCGAATGGAATAATGAAGATTCCCGCAAGCATCCTAAAGAGACTATACGTCAAGAACAGCCTCACCAATTTGGACGATGGCTTCAGTTTCAAGATCAAGAACTCGCTGTCGAATGGAACAGCAACCAGCATGGAGCCTGTGAAAGTCGACGGCAACGAGTATCCCGTAGAGGGCATAGTGATTAGGTCTCAGGATGGAGAGGTAAAGGCAGCCGAGGTCAACGAGTCCAACGCATTCATCATAAAGGTTGGACTTGAGGTGGAGATTCACGTGAAGGCAGATCCACTTCCAGAAGGCCCACATACTATAGGCATTAGTTTTGAAACCAGAGAGATTGGCGAGATTACTTTCGAAGTAGATGACGAGATTTGAGGGGAACCGCAGAAGACTGATTGTCTTCTGCATCACCTATAGTCACAACAGTTTCACATGGAACCGTTGACTAGTCTAGGTCATTTCTTTGCGAAGACCAAGAATAGAGGTAGAGGGATGTGTGCATAGTTTAGAGCTCTGTATCACACTGTCCTCCATCCTATTCGTCACTACAGTTCGGAAGCGTCGGATATAATGGAAATCTTCCCTACCCGCAATAGTTTTCTGCGTATCTTCATCAAAGACTACGGTGGTTGGTGAGATGTACGTTAAGATAAGGGGTGATGGCGCCGTCGGCATAGGCAGAGCTAGTGAAGGTGACGCAGAGATCACTCTGGGGTATGGCGAGGCACACATGATTGCTGCTGCCTTGGAGAAGCTTGCCCAGACCGCCCGAAGTTACAGTCAGGTCTATCATAAGACAACTGATGTTGGTGCTGGCAACAAGATCGAGTTTGCACGAGCAGAAGATGGAACGATATCTATTGCTGGAGACAGGCAGTCATACTATTGTACAGAGGCTGAGATTAGGTCGCTTGCTGAGAAGCTGAAACACCTCCCTCCAGTTGAAGTTGCCCCGGCCTCGGACTACGTGCAGAAGATATCACCGACTAAGGGACACTGCATGGTGGTCACAAACGGCGGTCAGTCGATTCAGTTGAAGTTGAGTGAAGCAGCGCTAGTCAAGACTGCTGTCCAAAATAGCATCGATAGTAGATACTTCGACGATGAGCTAGTGGTTGGCGATAGATTGCTGAAAGTTCAAAGAAGCAGCGACCTCAAGTGGCAATTGAGCGATGATTCAACCACCGTGAAGTTCACAGCGTACGAAGTCGAGGCGCTCATTGCAGGACTACACAATGGGATTCTTGATGTCATCATGGATATGGTCAAATCAATGGGGACAGATGACCTTGCAGACATTCGCGTGAAGAGTCAAGTGCAACGGATAGAACAGGAGGCAACCAAGCTCCTAGTGGATCACAGAAGAGGGAAGAGTGTAGTCAGGGACCTAACAAAGGGGGCCAGAAAGATACTGGGAACGGGCGAAGACGCGGATGCACGGACCGTCCGGTTCATCGAACTCTGCAGATTCATTCAGACCAAGTTAGAGCCTGCGTTTCACGGGCAGCTCTTGGACCTATTGTCACAAACTTTCACTGGTGGGAAGAGATAGCCGCGAAGACTCAGAAACCCGATTCGCGCTCCAGAACGGCTGTGGACCATGGATATCTCTCAAGCACTCTCTGCATGAGTTTCCGAATCTTGCGTTCCTCAGAAGTGCCCCCATATGCTAGCAGAACCACCAAGCCTCCTCGCGTTCTCTTGAACTTCTGGTACATTGTCTTGGTGGTGTTTATCGAATCACAAACCACCATTACATCAGCCTGAGGAATATCAAGATCACGTTCGCCAACTGGTGACATGACTAAGACCCGGGCATCGTCGTTCTCTCTGAACTCTCTGAGCACCTCTCCCTTGTCATTGGTCTGCCCGGTGACAACAAGAACCTGGAGGCCTGCTTTCTCGAGGACAGTGGAGATTTGAGAAACCATCTCAAGATATGATGTAAGAACGAGAGTCTTTTGGTGGTCAAGTGCTATCTTGAGTACTCGTGTGACCTTTGCAGGCACCTCAGCCAGTGACCCTCTCAGTTGGCTGACATTGAAGTACTGCTTCATGAAGTCACTATGAAACATCTTGAGGAATTGCTTTGAGGGCATGGCATAGACATACTTGCGGAGCATAAGCAATCCTGAGTAGCGTCCCTTCAACTCCTCCGTCACAGGTAGGCGTTCCAGAAGGAGATGCACTCGCCGGGCGTCACCCTCAACAAGATCCAGATTGTCACTCTCTGCTAACTCTGTCATTATCTCAGAGCGAGTGTTAAGAATTAACTCGTCTAATACTGTGGAGATGGACCTCAGTTTAGGGTCGGTCACAGTCACGACTGTCAGAAAGGTAGGTTCTAGATAGTCCTCGACATCAGTGTCGTATAGATCTTCCATTGAGATGACCTCGGCATTCGGTATGTGATGTTTCAGCGTCTTCAACTCGTCGCGAATCTCAAGTTGTTCCCTTGCAAAGACAGCATGATCATCACGCAGAGTTCCACTCATACCAATCAGCCATTTGTCACCAAGAAGAGCGAGGATAGTCTGCCATGGAAAGACCAGTGTGGTCTTTCCGCCAGTTCTTCGAATCAAGGTGTCGACCTCATTGATGACAAGGGCATCGTAGGATTCGAACAGACCCGAATCCTTCTTCGCCACACCTGCTAGCACTTGAGGAGTTGCCACAACTACTCGCTTGTCCTTCAGGACTGTTGGCCTTCTTGGAGACGGTACCCTTGATGACAGCTCACCAAGTTCATCGTCCAATCCCCCGTATTCTCCTTTGAGGTAGTCTACGGTTTCTGCGAGAGATGATGACGAATGGACTATTATGAGAAACTTGAGGTCTGTGAACCTTTCTGCCACAAGTTGGTGTGTGATGAATCGCTTCCCCAAGCCGCAATCGAGCTCAAGGAGTAGGTTTGTGCCCTTCAGCTCACTGACTTTGTCAAGTATATAGTTCTGATACCCCCTGGGAGTGTATCGCGGCTTTGTATCCGACATCTGTACAGCTCGTCCCTTGTGGTGGATAAGAACCCACCACTTTCTCGTCGGTGAGGTCGTTCTTTGCGCGTCTTATAACGTTTGACAAACATTGGTAATGTGCCGCATCAGGAAGAGGCTATGTCCAGACTAACTCGGCTAGTCTTCGGAAGGCACTTCTTCGATGTCTTCCTCAGGAATCAGTTCAGATACGTCAGTTCCGAAGGGGCCGCCAATGACCTGATGCTTCTCCAGTTCAGTTTGACTAGGCGTTCGCGGAATGGCTCTGCCGTGAACCCAGATAGTGTTGGGCGGAATGACTTTGTCTTTGGGAACAACAGTGTTGGCGCCGACAATGACGTTGTCACCAATGTCAGCTCCCGGAAGAATAACGGCGTTTGCTCCGACGATGACATTGTCACCAATCTTCACTGTCTTCAGATAGAGTCTGTCACCTTCATACACATGGCCGCTCATTATCGCGTCGTAACCAAAGAAACAGTGGTTACCAATGATGGTTCTCTCAGGGTTGAAGAGGCGTCCATTCCCAACGACGGTGTACTTTCCGATATCTGCACCAAACCATATGTGCCTCGGCTTGGTGTCAAAGAATACACTCAAGAACCAGGCAAAGTACGGAAACAGAATGTAGTAGACTTCGTAGTACTCATACAGGAGCCACTCTTCGGTCTCCATTGAGTAGTAGCCATCTTCGAGGTATGGGATGACTCTACGCGAGATTCTAAACATGATTGCCAACAGAGCCAAGAACAAGCCATAACACAAGAGAGCAAGTGTTGGCAGAAAGACGATGAACCAGAACCGCTCGAATGCTACCTCCGGAAAGATAGATCCAAAGGCACCTTGCAAGAACTGCTGGATGTCAGCGAAAGGCCAGCCAATCTGAGTCATTATGATATCGATTTGATCATAGGCAATCAGCACAGCACCAATGGCCGGTATCGCTGCCAATGTTATGCTGAAGAGTATTGATATGGCCAGATAGATACCATACGCTATGGATTTGATTCTCATTCCTCAACCTTCTACGAACTGAGATGCTGACCGGCACAGGTTCTATTTTAAACATAGCAATATCACAATTCCGACTCGCTTCTTCCGTAGGGGAAACAGATATAGAGAAGACGGAACCGACGGCCACAAGCATTGAAGCTTCTAGGAGCACCTATGGTATGCCTCAAGACCTAGTCATAGTAGGAACAGGTCCCGCAGGACTCATGACAGCGGAAAGAGCGGCGTCGAAAGGATTGAGTACGCTCGTTCTTGAGAAGAGAGCCGCCGTCACTGACTCACTGATGGGAGAACTTGTCACTGACAACGCACTGAAGCTTCTCAGGGTTGAGCCGAGTTCTGAGTACATAGGGAACCGGTACAAGGCAATTGTCGGAGAGAGCCTTGACACAGGGGCGAACATTGCGGTAGGTGAGGGCCTGCTTGGGAACTCATACTTGCTGGATGAAGATAAGTGCCAAGAGCTGATGCGAGATCGAGCACTGTCTGACGGGGCAGAGTTCCACTATCGCACCCGAGTGCAGTCAGTGATCCATGAGAAGGACCAGGTAGTAGGCGTGAAACACAATGGATCCAATGAGGAACGAGCAAGTATCACAGTGGGAGCCGACGGAGCTTTCAGCCGAGTATCAGAGACTGCAGGATTCACTCATCCAAAATGGCTTCTCTCTTATGGTATAAGATGGAAGCTGGCTGACTGCAAAGGTGTTGATTCAGACACCGCATTCTTCTATGTGGGGAAGGATGTTTCGCTCGGTTACATGTGGCTGTATCCGAGAAGCGAAACCGAGGTGAATTTGGGCATCGGCCGAGTACCTTCATCGAGAAACAAATGGGAGAAGCTTCCCCCCATGTTGGACGTTCTAATGAAGTACAAGAAACGTTTCCCTGAACTGAGAGACTCAAAGATAGTGGCACAGAATGGCGGAGTTGTTCCTTGTGCCGGCATTATCCCAAGATTCACTGATGCGGGTGTTTCGCTATGCGGCAACGCTGCAGGGCAGGTTTCCTCCATTGTGGGTGGAGGCGTGACCACTTGCTTCCATGCAGGGACTATGCTGGCCAAGCATGCCAAGAGAGCAGTAGATGAAGACGACTTCTCTAGAGCCAGCATGAGGAAGTACGAGAAGGAGTACCGCCGGTCCAAGCTGGCGTCAAACATACAGAACACAGGAAAAGGGATGTGGGCGGTTAGCAGGTACTCCGTGTACAATGATCCACTTGAGGCTGCTGAGGTTGTGCTTGAAGAACTAGACGCCAAGACACTGAACAGCCTAATCCAAGGCCAAGCCGGTGTTTCGGATATAATGACTCTCCTGACCAACTTCCTGCCCATGGTCCTAAGGATAGGAAAGGGATACCTTAGGGCAATCGCAGTAGGGGGGCTATAGAGGAAGAACGCGCGATTCCTGAAACGGGGTCCGCCCCCCACCCACCCTGCTTCGTCGCAGCGGCGAACAAATGTCCGGCCGTAACACGCCCATGAGGACGCCTTCTATACATCCATGCGGAGTTCCTGCATACTGCCGCGTTGTATTCAGTGTCTAGAAGATATAAAAAGAGTTGCCGTTGTAAACCGGAATACAGTTAGTATGTCTTCAGTTTAGGCCATGATTTGAAGAAAGACACAGGAAGATGCGTAGCAATGACGTTGGACAGGATCCTCGATGAAGAACTTAGAAATCTTGGCTTCAGAACAGGCGGAAACCGTGAGTCGCGTGAGATGACGATACTTCGCACCCTCCTGCGAATGCAGAAGGGCACCCCCAAACATTTCAGCTTCAGTGAGATCTACCATGCTCTCCAAGATCACGCACCAAGAACGGAACCGAAGAAGCCCTGGGTACACAAGGCCTTGAAGTTCCTTCAGGAGAAGAAGCTCATCCGACTCGAAAGCCAGGAATCGTATCGCAAGAGATACATTGCAGACGTCAATACCGTCATGACCGGACTTGAGAAGCTGAGAGAAGAGAGAGTCTTAGAGCTCGAGAAGAAGAAGTTGACAATCAACAGTGAGCTGCAAAGACTTGTTGAATGCGAATGCGGCATGCTCGCGCGGGATCTTGTGCACGAACTCACTGGTGAGAGCCACACTCCAAGCTCGAGATTCATCAGAGGAATGGACGAATTTCACAGGGTCACAAACTCGACGATATACGAACGTGCCGGGAAGAATGATGTAATCCGTTCTATAGCCATCTGGGTCGGAGCTTTCGGGAAGGAGTCGCCTGAGCGGTTCATGCGCGTTTTTGAGGCGGCCAGGAAAGGTGCGGACGTGCGATACGGGCTTCATCCGGACATGCTAGTCAAGGGACACCTTCTGCAGGATGATGTATCAAGCAGCTGGATTACAGACACGACTAGAAAACTGATCAACTGCAAGGAACACGGACTCAGTATTGATGTTAGAATCCTGAGTGTGGATCGGAGAGGGTATCAATTCGTCAGTCTCAACGATGAGGTCATGGCTTTCTTCGTATCAGAGTCCCCTATTACGGCGGCTTGGATAACTCGTAGCTTCAATCCCGACCTGATTGACAATGCCATAGCAACCTTTGATGAGGCATGGGAGAATAGCAGATCTGTACTGGATTTGACACCCGAGGATATCAAGTCCTTCGGAGCAAAACCAGAGGATTATCTGCCCTCAGCAGTTTCAGATGCACTTAGAGAGAACTCTGATCACGCCAGTGACAAATGAGGTGAAGAATCTTTGAATCAGAAGCGATTTGAAGAAACACTGAGAATCCTTGACTTGACGGCAAGTGAAAAACGCTTCCAGGTACTCGGAGCTCTACTGCGTGCCCAAGCTGAGCCTGGCTTGTCTGTAGGATTTGATGATATTTACGACGGCTTGGGCGGACCGGGTGAGAAGACTACTGTGGCCCATTCGTTGATATACAGATGCCTCACGTCACTTGAGGAACAAGGATTCATTCATGTGGATCGCGGCTCATACAAGCATGGCTACATAGCTAGTTCAGATACGATTCTGACTGCATTGAATCGGCTGACCCAAGATAAGATTGACTTCTTGGAGGAAGAGATAGGTAGGCTGGGGTCAGAGGAGCAATCTGTAGGAAGGCTTGACATCGACCTCCTGAGCACAAACATGATAGAATTGCTTACTGGGGAACAATCAGGAGAGCAGACAAGATTTGGCCACGGTGTAGATGGCGTCAGACGACTCATCGAGAGTGAAATCTACAGCAAAGCAAAAGAAGGAGATATTGTTCGCGCAAGCCTTGACTGGATTATACATAGGCCCTCTGTAAGCGACAAGCGACTCAGGCCAATGGTTGAGCTAGCTGAGAAAGGTGTCGAACTGCGTGGGTTAGGACGTCTAAAGCTGAGAAGGAAGGTCATGCACAGTTTCGCAACCCTGTACAAGAAACTGAAACAGAGGGGCTTGAAAGTAGGCCTAAGATTCATGTTGAACCCCAAAGCAACATACCAGCTCCTTGGAAGGAATGATGAGGGAATCATATTGATTGCCTCAGAACAGCCATTTACGGCGACTTGGATTCCCAGAAGTGAGAACCCATTTCTGATTGACGACGCCATTGATACCTTTGACAGGGACTACTTTCAAGCCAGAGATGTTCTGGAACACCCAACCTGGGAGGAGAGAATGCCATGAGAATCACAGACCGAGTCGGACTTCTTCAGAGCATTGGTTTAGACCTCTCAGCAAAGGAGATGAGGATTCTTCGTGCGGTACTGTCAGCCGCAGGTGGCCTCTCGAGATCAGTGTCGGCCAAAGAAGTCTGGAAACATGTTATCGGTCTTGATGGCAAGAATGTTTCGGAGGCTTGGGTCTACCGCAAACTGTCAGAACTAGTAGAGAATGAATTCGTGGTCGTTGACCGCATTGAAAGACCGATAAGGTACATGGTAACGAATGACTCCATTATATCCGCGCTAGAACAATGCAAAAATGCTAAGCTATCAGAACTTGCGACTGCCAGAGAGAAGGTGATGGAAGAGGTCGGATTCCTGAGATCAATTGATGTGAAGAAGCTCTCGAAGGAAATGAGGAACACTCTGACTGGGAACGTTCTGAGTCGAACTTCAGGTGTCGTCGAAGGCATCGACTATGTGAGGGGCATCATCCATGGCGAAATACTAGATGTGGCTGGTCCCGGAGATGTAATCAGAACTCTGAACCCGCTGGTAGTTCTCGAGAGAGGTCCGCCACAGAGCAGCGCCACTGACCGTAGACTGCTTGAAACTACATTCAGAGGTGTGACTCTCAAGGCATTGAATATTCTTATGGCACAGCCCGAAGGCGCGGGCCTGGCACTCCTCACGAGATTCATCAGTAATCTGAGCGAAACGTTTCATGAGGCGATACGCACCGAGAGGTTAGAGCTAAGGGCACTCCCACCCGGAACGAGATCATATCGTATGCTTAGCCTCAATGATGAGATCATGATGCTCTACCTTACGGATGTTGCAGCTGCGGACACAGCAGCCTTAGTCTACAAAAAGGACAACCCCAAACTAATCGAAGATGCCATCAAGACATTTGAAAGACTTTGGGAGCAGGCTCACGACATTTCGGCCGTGCTGACGCAAAAGATGTCGACCGGTACTAAACTCAAACACGACAAAGAGGGCTAGTCAGACTTCGTCCATTCCAATGACCCACTCTTTGCTCTTTGAGAGCGTTAAGAGAATGTCATCACACACGGCTTGAAAGTCCTCATATGTACCATATTCACCGCCAGCCGCATATGGGTGACCACCACCATTGAACAGACCTGCCGCAGCATTACATAGGGTCGTTTCACGGCCTCTCCTGAAGCCAAGAAGTCCTCCTTGACTCACAGTTATCAAGAGGTCTGCCACCTCCAAAGATTGTCCTTCAATCAGGAGATTGCTGGAATCAGCCAGAAACGTACCAAGGTCTGTCGTTGTCACCCCTGTTGGAATCTCAACAATACGAACAAGACGGCCGTGAACGACTTGGTCGCAGTGTGCCGCCAGCGCCTTCTTCATCTTCTTCAGACGCTCCTTACGGTATTGACGCACCTGTCGTTCCAGCAACGAATCTTTGAATCGCTTCGCTGCGTCATCCCAAAGCCCTTCGACGCCCTGTTCTGCCAGCTTGACGAGTAAGGGCTTGATCGCATCGTTCATATCTTCCTTCTTGTTCATCGCGGTGAATCTTGTTATCGAGAGAGCATCTGTAAGTGCCACTGCGGCATCGATCTCTCGAAGATTGAAGTCAGTATCATGGGCAATCCTGGCGAGCTCCATCGAAATCTCGTCGCGAGGCATCAGTACTTTGTGTGCAATCTCCGTTGCACAATAGTCATGATTGACCTTCAGTACGGGATTGTTCTCGAGGGTTAGAACAGTCTTAACAGCTCGATCACTCCAGTGATGATGATCCAGCCAGACAACTCTGCAACCTTGAGATACCGCCCTTGATAGACCACTAGAAACGAGATTAAGTGAACTATCATCGATACTCAAGTCTGTGACAACGATCAGTGTTTGTCGACGGTTGGCCACTTTCGAGAAGACAGGCTCAAATAATCCATAGTCCGTGAGCATAACGTCGAAATCTAGTCCTTTGGATTTCGCATAACGCCAGACGACAGCGGCCGAGTTTAGGCCATCTACGTCTTTGTCGTGGGAAATCGAAAGCAGCGAATTGACCTTCCCGGTCCTCGCATTGTTGTCAACGCCCATGGTCCGTCTTGATGCTCACTGGAGTACGCCTTTTGTTTCTTTCCTCTGTGTGCATTCCTTCTACTGTATCATACGGAAGTGTTTTGTGTCGCGTCTATTGGATAAGGCCTGAGCTTGACCGAGATGGCAGAACCCGACTCCAGCAGGGTCTTGATGACCGGGAATGAAGCCATTGCGAGAGGTGCGATTGAGGCAGGGGTGCGGTTCTGCTCTTCATATCCGGGAACGCCATCGACCGAAATTGCAGCTACCATCATGCAGTATGCGGAGAAGTTGGGAATATACGCGGAGTGGAGTGTTAACGAGAAGGTTGCCCTCGAGGCTGCGGCGGGAGCAAGCTGGGCGGGCTTGCCGGCAATCTGCTCAATGAAATCACTCGGTCTAAATGTCGCTTCTGACTTCCTGCTCAACGTCAATCTGTCGGGCTCGGGCAGCGGGGGCTTGGTCGTTGTCGTTTGCGACGACCCCAGAGGTCACTCATCAAGTAATGAACAGGACTCGCGATTCTATGCCAAGGCCGCAAGAGTCCCGCTTCTTGAGCCTTCCAGCTATCAAGAGGCGAAGGAAGTCATGACCTTTGCCTACGATCTTTCCAGGAAACACGAAATCCCGGTGATTGTCCGCAGCACAACTAGGCTGAGCCATTCTCGAGGCATTGTGGAGCTTGGTGAGAGCAGGGAGTGGACTCCGGAAGGGCCACTCAAGGTTTCTGAGAATCTGTTCAACATACCCAACCCCCACCTTCGTCATCGAGACCTGTTGCTGAAGATTGATGATGTTGCAGGAGAATTCGAGAACTGTTCGTTCAACCGTATTCATGGACCCACAAAGAGGGGAATCCTCACAATATCATCTGGAATCTGTCAGAGATATGCGGAGGAAGCTGTGGAGAAACTCGGACTACAACATGCACGAAGACTTGGTCTTGTTACCACTCACCCCATCCCCAAGGGCCTCGTAGCTGATGCTGTCAAGAGAGCATCAGAAGTTCTGTTCTTGGAAGAGGTAGACTCCTTCATTGAGGACGAGATTCGAGCCATTTCAACTGAGGAAGGTATTGGAGGAAAAGTGAGCTTCCACGGAAGACGATCGGGAGAAATTCCTGGCTATGGAGAGATGAACACTGGCAAGGCCATAGTTGCGCTCAGAGAGGTGTTGGGCATCGAACCGCCTGCCGTAGACCAATCAATCATGTCGGCAATTGAGGATGCAAGGAATTTACTAATACCTAGACCGCTGACCTTCTGTGCGGGGTGTACGCATAGGAATGCCTACTGGGCGATTCGTAAGGTAAGAGAGAACCTTGGAGAGAATCTTGTTGTTGCAGGAGACATAGGGTGTTACTCGCTCGGTGTCTTCTACGATGAGGCTATGAACACTATGCAGGCGATGGGCTCAGGTATCGGAGTTGCCACTGGGCTTGGCCAGCTTGAAAGATTCGGTCTAACCACCAAGATTGTAGCGGTTGCAGGTGATTCAACCTTCTTCCACGCGTGCATCCCGGCTCTTGTCAATGCTAAGCATAAGAAGGCGGATCTGACCTTCCTGATCCTCGACAACTCCACTACGGCAATGACTGGGTTCCAACAACACCCAGGATCATCTGAGCAAAACACCGAGCATCGGCGAGTGAGTATTGAACAGATTGTTCGTGCAGTTGAGCCAGATATTGTCGAAGTTGCTGACGCAACCGATATTCCAACGACTTTAGCTGTGGTGAATGATGCAATAACAAAGACAGGATTGAAGGTCATCATCCTCAACAGCATATGCCGGCTGGAGGAACAGAGGCTTGGCGAAACCTACGATGAACTGCCAGGGATTGTAGTAGATTCTGACTCATGTGTCGGCGAAGATTGCATGGTCTGTGTGAGTCAATTTGGCTGCAATGCATTAGGTTGGGAAAGCAGGTTAGGCATTCCAATCATTCTTGATCACGTATGCACGAAATGTGGAGCCTGCATTGCTGTGTGTCCTCAGAACGCAATCATGGAGGATGAAACTTGACTAGCAGCTACAACATCCTGATTGCAGGAGTCGGCGGACAGGGCAATCTAATGTGCGGGAGGATTCTTGGCGAGGCCGCCATGCGAATGAACCTTAGGCCTGTAATTGGCGACACCTTCGGAGCCTCCCGACGAGGCGGAACGGTGTATACACATCTAAGAATCAGCGAACATCACGTGGGACCACTGATTCCTGAAAGTGAGGCGAGCTTTGTACTAGGACTAGAACCAATGGAAACTCTAAGAGCCGTCGTGAGGTATGGAGGAGAGAAGACTGTCATTCTCTTCAGCACACAGAAAGTGGAAACTGGAGATTCATTGGCCGGAAACCTCACCTACCCCTCTATTGGTGAACTCACGAAAGCACTTGAATCGATCTCAGAAGATGTGTACGCACTGGATCCGAAAAGGATATTGGATGAACTTGGGACTACGCGTGTCCTAAACTCGTACATGTTGGGTGCACTTACTGGGCTGAACAGAACGCGACTAGAACGAAACGAAGTGCGGGAACTAGTCGGGTCAATGACGAAACCTTCTGACACGAATCTGGCCGCTTTTGATGCGGGTCTGGAAGACCTCTCAGATCTGCTGAAGAGTAAGAAACAGTAGACGATCTAACGTTGCTTTTTGGCTTCTGTAGCCTTCCGGGCGTCTCTCCACATGAGTTCTGCCAATACTGTGAACATATCGGCAACTCCGTCACCTGTTTTTGCGGAGGATTCCATGTAGAGGAAGCCTTGGTCTTCAGCCCACTTCTTTGCCTCAGTGGGGGGTACTGCTCTGTCAGGGAGGTCAATCTTGTTCCCGACTACAATCATAGGTACTCTAACACCGATTGACTCGTCAGCCTCAGCTACCCACTTAGACAGCTCGGTGAAAGAACGTCTTCGCGTAACGTCGTAGACAAGGATGATTCCAGCCGCGCCACTGTAGTACATCTTCCGTACTGCCTTGAACCTGGCCTGACCTGCCACGTCCCAGCACTGTAGCTTGATGCCAACAGCATATTCGGGTTCTGGTGGTGAGATGTGTGTGAGCTTCACCGCAAACTGCGATCCAATCGTGGTCTTGTAGTCTCGCTCGAAGACTCCAGTGACATATCGGTTCACAAGAGTAGTCTTGCCGACTGCACCCTCTCCAGTTACCATTGTCTTGAAGAGATACGTATAGCTGTCAGTTGGAGCGCCAGGGCGGGGCGGTTTGAGAGTTCTTGCCCGAATCTCACTGACAAGGGCGCTCTCTTCGGGAGTTTCCTCAATGGCAACGACAGAGGGCTCAATCACAACTGGTTCCTCCATCATCGCTGCGACATCATCGTATGCTGAGAGATCTGGAGTGCCGGCATCGTCAACTCCAAACAGTTGATCGAGGAGCTGTTCTGCCTCCTTGAGCGATTCAGCGGCCGCTTCATCAGGAGCAGTCATCTTCAGGATTTCGGCGGCCCGGTCCCGGTCAACTGAACTGAATCCCGCCTCTATCTCCACAGCTTCTTGCTCAACCACTGGTGACTCTGGTTCTGCCTGAAAAGCCACTGGAGGCATGGCCGCAGGGGCTGCCACTGCAAGCCCTTTCTCAACAAGAATCGCGGTTTCCGGAGTTGTCACCTGTTTGACTTGTCCGGAAGCATCAGTCCACATAAGCACAATGGGTCTCATGATCACGGTCCCTTCCGCGGTCGGCATGAGCTCAACCTCAACAAACTTCGTTTCTCTAGGACCTAGGTCAAAACGAAGCTGTGGGTCTGTAACATCCAGGTGATCCTTCGGAAACCAGTACAGCTTTCCTGTGATTCCAGCAACTGGCTCATCGCTGATGTTTGCAACTGTCACACGGCCGACGAGGTTTACCCCGGTCTTGGCCTCAGCACTGACCTCAAAGCTAGGAATCACTTGGTATAGCCCTTCGATGACTCTGAGAGGGCCGTTCGAGATTCCGACGAGAATCTCCTTTCTGTTGTCACCGCCTGCGTTTCCAACGCTGAGTGAGAGGATCTTCTCGCCAATGTTCACTGAAGCGATTTCTTGGAGTTCAGCCAATTGGAGATTGTAGAATCTTACTTTGTAGTCAGAAGTGGCGATTATCACCTCATCCATGTGGTCTGCATTGACCTCTTCCATCGATATGGATAGCGCATTCACGCCTTCGAGCTTGGCAAACAGGTCAAGCTTACTCTCCTCGTTACGATACACTCGAACAGATCCATCCCTGGTGACTACTCCAAGCTCCATCTTGCGATCGCCCAGAATATCGCCTGCTTCAACTGAGATAATGGGAGATGGGAGGTCTAACATCTCAATCTGTTCAACGGAGTCGTCCCGAATCTTGAAGACTCTGAGAGTTCCATCAAGGTTCCCGGTGACAATCTCGTCTATCTCGTCACCAATTACATCACAAGTGCCGATGGTTATTGGCATGTCTTGAAGCTGATGCCGCGCGTACTCACTCAACCTGTTCTCTGCGTCCATCTGAATGACTCGGAGAGTAGAGTCACTACCCCCCACCAGAATCTCATTCTTCTCGTCACCGGTGACGTCCGTGACCACAACCGTAGTGATGAATCGATCAACAGGATGCTCGGCCAACATCTCAAGTCGTCCACTGGGAGCAAATCTGTAGATCTGGAGTGTTCCGGATTCACCTGGTACTTCTCCTGGAGCCAGACTACGACCGACAACTATCTCCATCTGCCCGTCATTGTCTGCATCAGCAATCTGCACTGAGAGAATACTGCCTTCCAAGTCTTGCTGGGCCAAGAATGTGATCTCGGGGCCATTAGCATCATACAGCCTGAGAACTCCGTCCCGGTCCCCAGTACACAGCTCTGCGCTGCCTGACCCTGTGACGTCTCCAACAGCAATAGCTGTGGTACTCTTGTCATCCTCTATCTCGAAGAGAGTCTTGGGCGTGGTCAACTTAGGCTACCATCCACATGCAGTGAACATCAGCCATCTGACCCACCTTTAACTGCCTAGGGCCCAGATGGTGGTTCATCTAACATCACTTTGAGGGAATGCCGCCTTTTTGTACTTTGTTAGCTCAGGTGTCTGCAGAAGTCGCCGAATCGCGCAATGACACAGTATTTAACGAAGACCATAGCTATCTCGGTCGGTGAATCGGGTGCCCACGCTCTCTGTACGCAAGATTGTGAAATCTTATTCGAACGGAGAGGATGAGGAAACACGTGTGCTTGACGGTATCTCATTTGACATTCAGGATGGGGAGTTTCTTGGGGTGGTCGGGCCATCAGGTTGTGGAAAGACTACGCTGCTAAAGATCATCGCAGGACTTCTGGAGGCGGATGAGGGAGAAGTGCTCATTGATAATGCTCCAGTTGGTCCCGGACACAACAGAGTTGGCTTCATCTTTCAACAGGAGTCGCTGTTTCCTTGGAGAACTGTAAGAGAGAACATTGAGTACGGCCTTGAGATTGCCGAGCGGCCTGAGGAGAACAAGAGAGCACTCTCAGATGAGATAATCTCACTTGTGGGAATGACAGGGTTGGAAGACAATTTGCCGCACGAGATTTCAGGCGGCCAAGCCAGAAAGACTGAGATGGCAAGGAGTCTCATCACAAAACCTGACATCCTTATTGCTGATGAGGCGCTCTCAAATCTGGATGCGCAGACCAGGAACTACCTACAAAGCGAATTCCTGAGAATCAGCGATGAAACAGGTTCCACTGTCCTGTTTGTTTCTCATAATGTAGACGAAGCCGTCTTCATGTCAGATAGGATTCTGGTAATGAGCAACGTCCCATCCAGAATCATCGCAGAGTATGAGATAGACCTCCCACAACCGCGTAACAGGACCTCACCCGAGTGTCTTGCATATCGTGCAAGGATTCTCGATATTCTAAAGGTCGAACAGGAGAAGGCTATGGATCGTCAGACTAGACTGAAACTCCACGGCGCCACCTGAGAAGTCTTTTCTCTATCATCAATAGAAGGAAGCTGGCTACAAACCCGATGAGCCCTATGACCAGCATACTTGAGATGACTGCCCCCGTCCATCCCGTCTGCTGCATGGTCCAGATTAGGTATCCAAGACCCATGTTACTTCCAATCATCTCAGCAGCGACTAGACACATCCATCCGATGCCAAACCCAATTCGCAGCCCGGCAAAGACCTCAGGCGCAGCAGAGGGGATTACCACGGAAGTGACTATTTGCGGCTCGCGAGCACCGAATGTCTTCGCCACTTCAACATGAACCGGTTCCGTTCGCTTCACGCCGGTTGTAGTATTGATAAGAATTGGAAAGAAGGCCCCGACCCAGATTATGAAGACTTGAGCAGATAGTAGGCTCGCGAAGATGAGCAAAGAGAGTGGAATCCAAGCAATTGGAGGTATAGGTCGCATGGCCTCAACAACCGGTCCCAGAATCGAATCGACAACTCTGTATCTGCCTATCGCAACTCCAAGTGGAATTGCAGTCAATGCTGCCACCGTGAAACCTACTAGAACGATGAAAAGACTATGAGCCATGTGATCAATGAGGAGAATACCCCCGCTATCACCCACAGTAGAGAGCCTGATGAAGGCATCAATTACCTCCAAAATGGTGCTCCTTGAGAAGAAGGCTACAATAATCCATAACAGAATCAGGAGGAAGCCAGCAACTAGCCATCTGAGGGTCACAGACTCAGAAACCAATGAAAAGCTGGACTGGCGACCACTCTCACGAATGAGGCTGTCCTGAGGATGTTCTACGGATGACATCTTCTACAGGGGTCAGCTGGTTGGGTGTCTTTTGTGTCTGCCGTTTTCTGATGACTAGGTGCTCTCGATGAAGGTTGTGTTAATGAAACTATCAAGGAAGAGGTCAATGTCACTTGGAACCCTGTCAGGAAGAAGTAGGCCTTGGTCTATCAAGAATGACAGGTATCTCTCGATTCCTGTCCGGTTGACATTATAGTCATAGATAATTCGATTGAAAGCGGTTTCCACAGCGGAAACAGCATCCTCCATCTCCAACCATGTAGCCGCGATCTGGATGGCTTGCGTTGGATTGTTTACTATCCATTCCTCGGCACGTTTGTGAATGTCAACGACTTCCTGAACGATTTCAGGATTTGACTCGAGGAAAGCGTTCGAAGTAGCTACAACACAACAAGGATGTCGAGGCCATATCTCCCCAGAGAGAACGAGTGGAACAGCCAGATTATCAAACTCTGCTCGTGCGTTGAACGGCTCCCAAGCAATGAACGCCGGATCATCCTCCGATAGAGAGTTTGCCATGTTCGAGGGGGACGTTGATTTTGCAGTGATGTCTGACCATGCTAGTCCGGACTGATTCAGCGCCAAGCGGAGAAGGAAGTTCTGAACGGTAGAAGGACCTGGCTGAAAGACACCCTTTCCAGAAAGGTTTGCCACGGTAGTTATCAGACCGGCATCATAGTCAGCCTTCCGGACCATGATTGCAGAACCTTCGAGATTGGCCGCAGCAACGACCGTGACCATGATGTCTTGGTTTATGCGCTTCGTCAATGCAGGTGCTGCACCAAGATATCCCATGTCAATCTGACCGCCAAGAAATCCGTCCATCTCCAACGCGCCATTTCCGAAAGCGACGAGTTCGACCTTAAGGCCAGCCTCCTCATACCATCCGTTGACATAGGCAACACGAAATGCGAGTTGGTGGAGATCCTTTTCGAGGTATCCGATCCTTACATCAGGTAATGTCGTGGGGTACCAGAATGCCACTAGTGCAACCGAAGATAGAACCACTACTACGACAGTCGCCGCAATTGCCCTGTTCTTGTCCATTCTAGCTTGTCTCCTCTCGAGAGGTCGCAAGATGAGAAGGAATCCTAGACTCATATGAGGATTGGGTTATGTACCCGTCTTTCAGTAAGTTGATTAGAAAGCCCTAGTTAGTATGTCATTCATGTCGTTCCAAGAACGCATTCCAGAACAGCTAAGACTTCGGGAAGAGGTGATCTCTGCAAGTACAGACGACGAAGTCGGAGTGTTTCCGACAAGCGACTACGTTCTCATCGAGATCTCAAACAAGGTGGGCAAGATACACATACCTAAGATAGCAGCAACCATTCGAAACTTGGTGAAGAGCGACCGAAGGATGGTGGCAATAAGAGGGTACGGCTTCAAGGGTGTGGGTCTATCTGTTAGAATTGCTCACGAAATGAAGAAGCGTGAGCAGCGGTTTGTATATCAAATGGCCTTCGACACATTTGAGGCCTTTGATCCTGATACCGACAAACCGCTAACAAGTGTGCAGATAGTCGTGATGCCTCCGGAGTGAGATTATTCCCATTCCAGCGTGATGAGAAACTGTTTTCTATACTGAGCTCGTCCAGTTGGGAAGTTGGTCT
>JBHIAE010000028.1:0-36786 GCA_046758445.1 Candidatus Thorarchaeota archaeon
TTCAAAGACACAGAGGGCAATCTCTGGGGTCTGATGCAAGACGATCCCAATGCCAAGTAGAATTTTCGTAGTAGAGCAAGGGCGTTCATTCCTGCCTAGCTCCTCAGCAGAGAGTCAATACCTTTTTTGCAGCTTCACACAATACTCCATCGGGGTATCTGTTGTCGAACCTGGTTGACGGCTTAGCGTGGTCAATGGTAGAAGCCTGTCAGGACGCTGCAAGTGCTAGTGATTCTTCATCAATCAGTTCAGCAACAACTAGGGAAGCAGTCCGTCTTGCTGCGCTCAATCTGGTCTTGTCCTCCTTCATGAAAGTCGATGTTGACGAGCTCTTGGTTTCGCAAGATACTTCCTTCACACGCTTTTCATATTCAGCAGAGGTAGAGGGTGTAACAAGGGTCGAAACTGAAACTGTACTCAACGATGTACTGTCCACCCTAGATGAGCCCAAGGTCCTTCATGATGTCAGGCAATTGCCGACTACCGAATTCACCGAAGTGTTGGCTAAGATCCATTCGCTGAGTAGCTATGTACTCCCCACGAGCGGGAGCAAGAGGATTCCCAGAAGGGCGCTTGGAGCCTACTATACTCCCATGCATCTATCTGACTTCATTGCAGAGAAGACGCTCCTACCACGAATGAATGAACTGATCAAAGAGATCTCAACGGGGTCAGAGAGGTCTCTTGACAGATTCCTCCATCTCAAGACCCTAGATCCAGCATGTGGACCCGGAACCTTCCTTCTGTCAACTGCTAGGCTCTTCCTTTCCCAACGAGCCGCACTACAAGACGCATGCAAATCAGGCCGAGTGGCATGTGGCGGAATCGTGCGTGCTGACCTGACGGAATACATGGATCTCGTAGCAAGGGGACTGAACGGTGTCGACCTTGATGAGGCGGCACTCGAGATAGCGCACGTTTCGCTTTCTCTCACACTGTCTGCAAACGGCGGTCAGATAAAGAACCAATCGTTGTCAACAGGATTGAAGCGAGGGGATTCCCTCCTTTCACTCAAGGGAATGAAAGGCAATCTTGACCATACGTCACATTTCCAAGAACCGGAGAACAGGTTGTCTTTTGAGTGGCCTGAACAGTTCGACAGGATTCTCGGTATAGAGGGGCCTGGATTTGACTTCGTCCTGATGAACCCTCCATACGAGCGCCTCAAGCCTAACTTTGCAGAGTTCTTACGAGAGCGGCTTCTCAAGGGGGATCGCAAGATACACTCTGATAGGTTTCTGGACCATAAGGCAAAGCTCGCAGAGTATGTGAACTACTTCAGGAAGTCGGGTGAATACCAACTCACGAATGTTCACACAATAGATACCTACCGTCTGTTCATTGAACGCGCACTCCAGCTAACTCGAGAAGGAGCGCGAATTGGGTATGTTGTCCCTTCAACGATACTGGGGGACCTATCTGCACAGAAGGTTAGGCGCGATCTCTTGCTCGAGAATAGTGTTGAATATGTCGCCGAGTTTCCTGAGGGAAGCAGTTTCTTTCCGGGAGTCACTCAATCAGTGTGCGTGATGATCATCGGCAGGGGTGGTGAGACAAGAAGAATTCGGGCCGACTTCAATCTGGGCGGGATTGAAGAAGCGCGGACGGCCCGTGGATTCACCATTCATCTGAGAAACATAGAGAGGGTCATGCAGTATTCGATGGGGATACCACGCGTGCCTCGAGCTGGATGGAAGATTCTTGACAAGCTCCATCATACTCCTCCTATGGGTTCCCTAGGATGGATCAAGAATCGGAGAGGTGAGCTTGACCTCACAATGCACAAAGATTTCATATCCAGCTCAGAACCCGGAAACAGACTAGTCAGGGGATCACATATCTCACGATATCGCCTGCTTCCTTCTTCGAGGGCTGGCCCGGAGTACGTCAACACTAAGTCATTTCTCAAGGCCCTGGGAGCCTCTAGACGAGCAGATGACATTCGTAAGAGTAGGATCGCTTGCCAGCAGGTATCAAACAGGTCACAACGTTGGAGGATCAAGTTCGCCCCGATCTCTCCAAACACGATACTGGCTAACTCATGTAACTACATTGTGCTGTCAGACAGATGCAACTCCGACACTCCTCTCTACCTTCTTGGCATTTTGAACTCAGATCTCATGAATTGGAGGTTCGAAGTGAGTAACACAAACAACCATGTTTCTAACCGTGAGTTATCGTCATTGCCTATTGTGGATACAGCGACAGTCAGCAACCGGCAAAAGGACCTGATCGCGTCCCTCAGCCAGCTGGTAAAGGCCAAGATAGCGTCCAAAAGGGATGAAACGGAGGCAATCGAAGCTCACGTGTTTGCCCTCTATGGACTCACTCCACAGGAAGCGAAGAGAGTCATGATGTACCGCGGTGCGGAAACGGAGGAAACCAGTGCAGTTCTCAGTGCTCTGGATGAGCTCCAGTGATTCCTTCTTCCATGTGGCAGATTGGCCTTCTTCGTCTGATTCGCAGTGGGAAATTGGACTTGGAGTGCAGCCTGTGACCTTTGCATCATCACAACGCCGCGAGCAATCGGACGAAGGAAGCCTGCTCTATAACCACGTATGTGCAACTCTAAGTCAGTTCGACATGGAGGTTGTCCGTGCTGTTCCCCCGGGCGGAAACTGGAAGGACATCCCTCTTAGCATCGCCTCCAAGTCTTCGCGCCTAATGCAGATAAGACGGTCAGGTGGGCGAACGACATACTACGGGAGACTTAGATGGGACCAACCCAGTTACACCATAAACACCTACTTCAACAGACCTGGCAACGGCGCTTTTATTCATCCGGCACAGGACAGACTCATTTCTCAGAGGGAGGCAGCGCGACTACAATCATTTCCAGATGGTTATCGTTTCTTGGGGAGCACCTCTTCCATATTCAAACAGATTGGGAATGCTGTGCCCCCTCTTCTAGCGTATGCAATAGGAAATCAGATTCCAAAAGGTGATGTTGTAGATCTGTTTGCAGGCGCTGGGGGTCTCTCGACTGGATTGGCTCAGGCAGGACACAAGCCAGTCCTGGCATCAGACATCAACCCTCACATGTGCTCAACATACGAACACAACCACAATGAGTCAGAAGTGCTGTGCCTTGATATCTCGGACCAGCAGGGGCTTACGCACCTAGTCGAAGCAATTGATGTCAACATCGCCGGGAAGACGTTGAACTTAATAGCCGGGGGTCCTCCGTGCCAAGGGTTCTCCACTGCTGGAAATTGGAATAGCACTGATTCTAGAAACTCCTTGGTTATCCCATTCCTCGAGATAGTTGAGAGCATACTCCCAAACTATGTGTTAATTGAGAACGTGCCTGGAATTCAGTGGATGAATAGCGGAAACACATTGAAAGCCATCAAGTCATCACTTGAAGAGATGGAGTACGGAACGTTCTCTTTCTTGCTAAGGGCTGAAGAATATGGAGTCCCACAGAAACGGAGAAGAGTCTTCATTCTAGGCTCACGCTGCAGTGAGGACTTTGTGATTCCAAGACCACTGTTCCTACATACTCCTCGGAGCATTGGAAAGAGGCAGAATGAACGAGGTTCTAGTGAACTCCCCTATCCGATTACGGTTAGTGAGGCCATTTCAGATCTTCCGGAGCTCGAACAGGGTGAGGGAAGCGAGGTTGGCGCACATGACGAAGAAATGTGTAAGCATAGCTATCAAGCGTATATGAGAGGACAGATTAGCTGGAGAGAACATCTAATCCGGAGAGCCTAGTAAGACTGATTTGGAGACGACCTCCAGATTAACAAGAACGGAGATACGTTCGCCGTCTGGCGACGCGGAGGAGCAACTCAATTGATTGCCAAGGCTTTGCTGTTTGACCTCATGGGTCCGAAAGTACTTGCTTCAAGCTCCTATGTTAAGGACGTGACGACTGAGGGATTCCTCAGATCTATCGTTGACAGATACTCAGAGGTAATGTCCGAACTTCTTCGCAGAGTCGTTCCCGTGTCGATAGAGAACAAGATAACGTATCTATCCAGGGTCAACGAGGCAACATTGGTTGTTGCAGTCAGTGATTCTACTGAAGTTTCTGGGAAAGACCTAGAAACTGTTGACACAATTGGCCAAGAGATGCGTCGACTAATCGGGCGCATTCCAGTCAGAGATGCCAAGAGTATGTTCGCCAAGATGGTCGATGAACGACTTACTGAGGAAGTCTATCTCTGCTTTCTCTCTGAGTCAAGACCTGCTCCTGAAGACTTCTCGGGTCAGGCAGTCGCCAGTTTCGTGGAGACCCGTGGGGACGGCAAGGAGGGTTTTACGGGAGCCGTAAGGATTGGACCCTTTGATGTCCACGTGATGCAAATGCCCCCAACTAGCTTTGCCCAAAATGGTTGGTCGGACAACCTGGAGAGAGCGCATGTCTTTGCCCTCATCGTTTCTACTGAAGGCTCTGAATCTTCACTGGTCGGTGAAGTTGTAAAGAGAATCCGTGACAACTCTGATGCCAAGATTCTGATAGTCCCGAGTGCAGACAATGATCTCGAGAAGGCTAGGGAGCTGGAGTCGGCGTACTTCCTTGACCTTTGCGATTCAGTTTCGTCAAGACCTTCAGAACTAGTGCTCTCGGTGCTTGCTACTGCCGGGTTCACAGACATGCACCCGGAACTCGCCCGCGATCGCTGGGCGATAGACGACTCCATTGATAGGGCTCTAGAATCAAAGGACTTGGAGGAGGAGTCTCTGGGACACCAGGCCTTCTTTGTCATCGACAAGATGTCAGGCGAACCTCGGTTTACGTATCTCTATGAAGACGAGTCCAAACTGTTCGACATGGCACCTAACCTTGTGGCAGCAATCTCACAGTTCCAAATTGATAGCTCTAGTCCGACCTCAACTTCTGTGTTCCAGGCTGGGGACTTGAAATATGCAATCATTGAGCTGAGCGACCTTGTATTCACTCTAGTTACAGGTGACAGGGAGGACGTTGAGGTCATGCGGTCTCGTTTCTCGTTCTTGCCAGATCTCTATTTGGACGAGTCGCCTGAAAACACGGAGTCGAGTGTGGATCTCTACACCTCTCCACCATTTACCCTGAAACTCTTGGCAACTCTTCCTCCAGAGGACCTTCCCGGACGGCTTGCGCCTTTCAGAGTCACGCCGCCTGAATGGAGCCGATTTCAATCCGCCCTGGTCAAAGACTTCCTTGAAGCAGTTTGGAATAGCTGTGATGGGATGACTACTGTTTCCGAACTATCTCGCGGATCTGGCCCGGAGATGGTGATGGGGGCGATTCATCTGTTGAAGAGAATGGGCGCGATTGACTGGAAAGTCCGACTCGTCCCCGCAGATGTACCTATTGCAGTCGGAAGGTTGGGTGAGGAGATTCGTAGCCTCTATTCACACGCCGACAACATCTTCGCACTGATTGATGGATCAAGAACAATATCTGACATCAGCACACAGTTGGGCATGGAATCTAGTGTGCTACTGACCGTGTTTGCAGAAATGCACAAACGCGGAAATGTAACATTCAAAGACTATAACAATATGTCCCCGCAATCTTGATAGCAGGTTAGTTTATCTATATTCACAGGCATGGGAAATCTTGAAGACAAGACTGGATATGTAGCTAATCGAACCCGGAGAGTGAAAGGCGAGTGATACACAATGTTCTGCTGATCGACAAAATCGACGGTAGCGTTGTGACTAGGACCCGATTCTGGAAGATTGACTTCCTCGATAGTGATATTCAGGAATTCTTGACAGGCTGGAGGGACCTGCAGAGTACTGACGGACTCGCATCTGATACTCCGGTCTTTGTGGACCAGCACAAGGTCTTCCACTCACTTGTTGATGATGAGCTTCTTCTGATGTTCGTCACTGATGGTCGAGATGAAGAACGAGTAATCAAGCACAAGGTCCGTGAGGGTGCAACCCGAATATCCACGGCACTCCGCGGCAATACTATGTCATACATTCGTGACAATCTCGAAGATCTGCTTGGCGAACTCATCTTCACTAATTTCAAGGTATCATTTGTTGGGTCTGGTGGCGTTGGCAAGAGCACACTGCTCCGACTTCTTTTCGGAAAGGAGCCAGCACCTGGCGGGTATGTTCCAACGATAAACGTTGCAGTTGATAGCTCAGAAACAATACAATTCGGTACGTTCTTGGTAACTATCTGGGACTTTGCCGGACAGGCCGTATTTCAGGACCTGTGGCAGTTCTATTTTGCTGGTACTGACGTAATCTTCCTCGTAACAGACTCGAGTTTCCGCAATGTTATGCAGACCAAGACTCTTCTTAAAACTATCCGGAAAGAGGCTCCTGCAGTCCCTCTCTTCATAATTGCGAACAAGCAGGACTTGCCTGAATCAATGAAAGGTGAGAAGATTCAGCGGCTTCTAGGCGCCCCCACGTTTCAGATGGTGGCCACTGACAAGACCCGAAGAGATGAGTTCGTTCGTCTAATGCTAGAAGTTTCGGCGAAGACGGTTGGAGTTCAGCTTCCTGATAGACCGATTAGTGAGATGATTACTGTTAGGAGAGGCACGGAGGAAATTGAAGCAGTTACTGAGATGGCACGCACAGCAGAAGGCGGAGAGTTCGTAAGCGCGCCGTATACCGAGGCGGATGATGTCGGCGGGGCCGCTGTCAAAGCAGAAGGAGCCCAGGGATCTCAGGCGGTAGCTGCGGTCGCATCGGATGAGGGTGCTGAGGTGACTGACCAACTTGTCGCAACGCCAATCAGTGACCCGGCGAAGATACTTCATATGCTTCTCATAGTTCAAAAAGAGGGCCTCTCTGAAGTTTCCTATCACCTCAACTACTCAGGGGAGGAGATTGACACAAACGCGGTGGCTTCACTGATATCTGCGCTTGACTCTTTCGGTGGAATTGACGGCGATCAGTCAGGCATGGCTTCTAAGACGGATGCCCTTGAAACCATCGAGCATGAAGGCAATCTCGTCATGGTTGAGAAATCGCCTCATTTCGTTATGGCATTGATAGTGACCAACAACAGCAAGGAGGAAGAGCATCGGAGGACCATGGGTGGACTCCTGCTCGAGCTCGAGCAGACATACGAGAAAGTCTGGTCTGATTGGGACGGCAATACTGCGGTCTTTGAGAACTCTCTGTTCACAGTTCTGACGAGGCTTCCGTTGCGCCCTGTAAGCTTCGATTACGTTGCGAGGGCAAGAGAGGCCGGAAGACCACTACCGTTCAACAACAGGGATGTTGGGAAGGCTGTTGTTGAAGTGAAGGCCGCCATCGACGGCTCGGCCACTGTTGGAGGGCTTGTCAGGAGCTTAGATCTTCCGCGGGACACGGTCATTGGCAGTCTCCAGATCATGGAGAAGTTCGGATGGATTGACTTTCAAGTAGAGATTCAGCCTGAGAGTCATTTGCGGAAGCGAGGTGAAGTCGACGCTGAAACTCACAAGGCCTATGGTCAAGTTGTCGTCAACTTTGTTGATTTGTGCGACGGTACCACTTCGCTTCAGGATGTTGTAAGGAAGCTGAATGTCAGTCTGCCAGCAATGAAGTTCGTGGCCACGAAACTCGTACTTGACGGAGTACTCGAAGTCGTCGCATAGTCTTGAGTCACTCTTCATGTTTTGAGTACAATTCTCTCCCTTGGACCGGGTATCAAGACTCCTTTTGGTGCATCCTGACAAGGTGTGTGAACCATTACTTTCTTCCCGGAGCAAGACCTAATGTATTGCTCAAGGTTTCCCGCTGATGAATGCGCACTCAACCTGGCATACTCCACCCTGCATTCATGAGGTTCGTATCCATGCAGTAGATTCCATCCCGGTGTACGAGGAGCCAGGTATCCGCAGAGTATGATAGCAGCATCAGGATTGTTACGATGTTCCTTGAAATGCTGTCTAGCAGGACCTCCAGTCATCATCCCACCGCCAGCAACCAGGATGTCATCCTTGTCTAGAGTGACTTTGTTCTTCTTCATTCCCTGCCATGATCCGAAGAACCCGGCGAGCTTCGTGACACGCTCGGCCATGCCTGCAACAATGACATTCCTTTGTTTTGTGATTCCAAGACCATCAAGTGTAACCAGAATCTCCTGTGAACGACCTACCGCAAAGGTTGGTATGATTACAGGTCCATGTCCCTGAGCAACTTCTGATAGGAGATTCGCAACTCTTGGGCGGTCGAAATCTTCTCGTCCCCAATATGTTCCGTCAAAGATCACCATGTCAGCATGAGTTGGCAGACTTGAACCTGGGTAGAGAGCTGACTTGTCTGCATTGAAGTCACCCGTATATAGTATCTTGACACCTTCGATGTCCACGAGGTACGACGCACTACCTGGAATGTGACAAGCGTCGACAGGGGTCACTAGGATTCCTGGTCCAACCTCACTACTCTCTCCTATTTCCAGCTTCACATGATTCTTGGACAACTTGCTGATGTTCCGTTCTTTGTACCTAGAGATTAAGTCTAGCTTGTCCCATTTCCTTGGGGGGCTTGGAGTACCGACCTGAATCGCGTCCTCGAGGAGTGTCATTGAAGCCGCTCCCGTCACCCCGGTGGAACACCACTTACCCGTGAAGTTCTCGTAGAGAATTGGCAGTCCACCAACATGGTCTAGATGGGAATGAGTGATCAGCACTGTGTCTATCATTTCGAGTTCTGGGACCCATTCGGGAATTCTCTGATTCGCTACTGAGAGCCCGAAATCAATCAACACTCCACCAGTGTCTGTCTTTATCAGAATCCCACTGTGGCCAATCCTCGGACCACCAATGAAGATGACCTCGATGCGCTTTGTCTTGGTTGCATATGCGACTGCGGGAAGGAGTCCAACTCTCAGCTTTTGGGGAATCATCTCGAAGACCACAGGGTCGACTGCAGGGGCCTCAGGTGGTGAAGGCAGATCCTGCAGCCTTACTGGGAGTACTGAATTAGAGCCGCTTTGGAAGCCAGTGTCTTTGAAACCCTTCTGTACAATCTTGAACGCATGCTCGGCAGTTGTATCCGGAGCTACCTTTGACTGAGCTTGCTTGTACGCTTTCTCTCGATACACTGAGAGGATTCTAGAGGAGAGAGCATCCGGGAGCCAGTCTTCTGTAGCACTTCTTGTTTCAGAATAGGAACGATCTCCAAGAGCCTCTTCCAGGTATTCTGAGTGACGTCTAAGGGAATCAACCAGCTTGAATTCATGCTCGTTCATTAATGGTCTGATATTGATTCCGAATTCACTTGAAACGTCAACGAGTAGGTTAGGGTTGAAGTACGGAGTCCCCAGAAACTTGAGCCATTTCAGAACATGATGCACCATTTCTCTTGGTTTGCTGTAGCGGATACAGGAATCAAAGACAAGGGCCTTCCTCAACCACTCCATGATCGGTTCGTGTTTGATGCCTCTACCAAGCGAGTATCGGTAAAGATACCGAAAGTCCTCCTCGTCGTAGTCCTTCATGATGAACCCATAGAACCCAAGAGTAATGCAGTCCAGATAATCCGCTAGAGTGATTTCACTCAAGTCATCCCTAAAGACCCGGTCAAGGAGGGCTTGAATTCTGATAGCCTGCACTAGACTAGCAGTTTCCAGATCCGACGCTCGCAATACGGCAAAAGGAAGGAGTTCGTTGTTCTCGCCAAACGGACCATCATCGGGGGAGATTTGTTGACCCTTGACTACTTTCTGAGCATTAGTGATTGCTGTTGAGAGAACGGCTGAAATGACTTTGTTCTTAGTCTTAGGCACTCTGTTTTTGTCGACGCTCATGCTAATCACTTGTCTTCATTGTGTCGTCAATGGAAGAGGATTGAGGGTTCTTGATCATTGCATACAGTCCCTGACGACTGTCTCTCAAGGACATCTTCTTAGAAACCAGACCTTCTGAAATCAGTATAGACAGCGCATATCTTACGGTTCTTGCTGGAAGAAGCGTTTCTTCGATTATCTCTTTCTGAGTAAGTTGTCCTTGATACTCAAGTACTTTCAACACGAGCTTAGCACTAGGCGGAAGGTCAACCGCAAGGTCCCCAAAGGCCTCAGCCTTCTGCAGGAGTTTTCCCCGAAGTGCTGCTACGCGTTCTTCTGTGAACTTGACGAAGACTGCATCTGGTTCTGCCCGAGTAATCAGAACAGGTCCGCCGTCAACTTTCCTTCTGATTTGCCCGTCCAGGACAGCTTCTATCGTAACGGAGCTTGTTAGATCTTTGATTTCAATGGAGGTCTTGTCGTCAACTATCAATGGCCTGCGAGCAGGATTGACGCTGTTTACTGGAATCACCGACATGACATGAGCCGGAGCCAGAACTACTGGACCACCTACACTCATGGAGTATGCTGTGCTGCCTGTTGGTGTGGCAATTATCAGGCCGTCACTCCCGTCTTTCCAGAATCTCTCTCCATCCAGATGAAGTGAATAGCGAATCAGCGTAGCGCTTCTGCGCGCAAAGATTGCGACATCATTCAGAAGAGGTGGACTTGCCTTTCCTGAGATTACAGCCCTGATCCTTGTCTTTCTTTCTTCAGACCATCTCATACTTACGAGGTCTTCGACAGTGCTTTCGAAGTTGGGAGCTGTAACATCAAACAGGAAGTCTGGCTGACCCTTTGAGGATACGGGGAGGATTGGAATCACAGAATTCCCTAGTCTGAGAAGAGTGTTCAACAGGAACTTGTCGGATCCAACGACGACGAGTAGGTCGCTTTCAAGCCTTCTGAGAGGTTTTCCTTTCATCTTCAGGACTTCAGCTGTCTTCTCTTCTAGTTCCATGTCTACCTTGTTAGAATCAAGGACTCCCACGATCTCTCTGACATCGTCTACCATGCTTGCTTCCAATCCGGAAACGACGCCAATCCTCATCGTGGAGTCCTCCCAATGTTCGTCAATGTGTAGAGAAGGTCAGATTCCGCCACTTAAATCAAGCTGAATCTCAACTCAACATTCGGCAATTGTTACCAGAACGAATGTGTCGCGTCAACGTTTGCCGTTTGAGATTCTGTTAATAACACAAAAGAAACGGGACGAGGTGGTGCTTCTAGGTGGCCAAAGAACTCAGTCCTCTGCAGAGAAGGATCATTGAACTGAAGCGCAAACGAAATGCTCTGCTGTTGGCCCACAACTACCAGCCTATGGAGATACAAGAGATTGCAGACTTCGTTGGAGACTCTCTACAGCTCGCGAAGAAGTCTACAGAGGTCAGTGGCTATGACATCATTGTGTTTTCAGGCGTGAACTTCATGGCAGAGATGGCGGCAGTTTTGAATGCAGATGTCCCAGTCTATATTCCTGCGCCGGATGCTCTTTGTCCACTTGCCGCCTGGGTCAATGCGGAGAAAATCAGAGGAAAGAAGAAGGCATTTCCTGATGCTCCCGTGGTAGTTTATGTCAACACTACGGCAGAAACCAAATCCGAGTGTGACGTCATATGTACTTCTGGAAGTGCAGTTGAAGTCATCTCTAGATTAGGGGCTGATACCGTCATTTTCGGGCCCGATAAGAATCTTGCAGACTATGTAAGGAAGAAGACCGATGTCAAGATAGTTGACCTAGAGTCTAGAGGCCACTGCTATGTGCATCAGATGTTTGACATCGCGCAGATTGGGCTACTTAGAGAGGAGTATCCAGAAGCTGTGGTCATAGCACATCCTGAGTGTCGATCGGAGGTCCAAGATGCAGCCGACATAGTTGGGTCGACGGGGTCGATGGTGCGAACAGTTTCCGAATCTGAGAAGCAGACCTTCATCATAGCCACGGAGCTTGGCTTGATTCAACAGCTTCAGGCAGCCCATCCCAACAAGACAATCATACCCGCCTATGACAAGGCCATCTGTCGACAAATGAAGAAGAACAGTCTGGAGAAGATAGCGAACCTCCTCGAGACCCTTCCTGAAGAGAACCTTGTCAAAGTTCCTACACAAATGGTGGGCCACATTCAGAAAGCCCTTGAACGAATGACTCGTGCTCCTGAAACCAAGGTGGCTGCAGCATAGTAGTCACAAGGCGACCTACAGCAGTCTGACAATTGATGGCATTTCGCTCAGACTTTGGATGACGTGACCATTGTGCCCTGCCTTTCTGAAGTCGGGCTCTTTGAACATACCTTCTAGTGCAACAAATCTACAGTATCCCTCTGCTCTCTCATAGTCTTTGATTGAGTCGCCTACGAAGATGACGTCATCAAGCGAGAGGTGGTGTTTCTTCTCCACGTGTTTGAAGTGATGCCCTCCTTTTTCAAATCCGGGTCTGTATCCGAGGATTTCAACGAAGAAGTCTAGAAGACCAGCACGTCGGAAGTACTCTGTGATGGTGGGCTCAAATGTTGACGAAGACACAAACATCGAGAACCCCGTACTTCTAAGTTCAGAGAGCATATCTTCGGCTCCATTGGACATTTCTTGGTTGTAGATTCGTTCAATCTTCATTCTCTCGAACTCTTCGATCGCTTCTTCGTTTTGTGAGCGGCCCGGGAAGTTCAGCTTTATCTGATGTTCATAGGGGAGACCAGTGGTCGATTTGTACCGGGTAGCGGCATCATCCTTAGAGACCCCATAGTACTTCATCATGACCTGGACGCCGATTGCCTCTAGGAATGGCATGCTGTCCGCCAGCGTGCCATCAAAATCGAATATGATTGCCTTGCAGGCTAGCTTGTCAGTCATCGTAAGCATCCCATACTACGGGCTTCCTAGAATTCGAACATCCATTCGTTTTAGATGGTTTTGGTATTGAGACTGGCTACTTCTTCAAAGCCTTCTTGTAGTCCTTTATGCAGCGATTGATCGTCTGATATGCCTCGTTGAGCTCCTTGAACCTCTTTATCTCAGTGCTGCCACCTTCTTGGATCTTGTATGTTGCATAGAACTGAGTCAGTTCCTCCATCTGACTTCGTGGGAGGTCCAGAATGCTCTTGAAATCGCGATAGTAGGGGTCTCCGACGGGCACAGCTATGATCTTGTCGTCTATCTTGCCCATGTCGTCCATCTCCATTATGCCGATTGGCCGTGCGTGAACTAGACATGATGTAAACGTGGGCTGGTTTATGAGCAGAACGACGTCAAGCGGGTCGTTATCGTGGTCAAGTGTCTGCGGGATGAAGCCGTAGTCAAAGGGCGCGAAAGTATAGAGGACTCGGTCAAGTCGAAAGATGTTGTAGTCCGAATCGTACTCATACTTGTTCTTGCTGGCTCGAGTAAGTTCTATGACAACGTAGATCTCTCCTGGAGGGTCGGGGCCTGGTGGAATGTCACGGTAGTAGTTTGTCATCTTCCTCAACACTTCCGACGGAATTGCTCCTTCCCTATTGAGATTTGCCGTGCAACGCTTTGACATCACCGACAAGGCTTTGTGTTGCGGTTGTCTTGAGATTCCTAGGTGTAGAGAATGGCAAAGGAAGAGGTTCACGAACCAATGGATGTTGGATCTCTGTTCAGAGGAACTGCCACAATCACTTTCGTTGCAGAGATTTTGTCTGCGATAATGCTTCTCGGGTCAACTGTCGCTTTCTTACTCCGCGACCAACCATGGCTTCAGACTCTGGAGCCGGATGTGGCAATATTCCTCTTGCTAGGGGCCGCAATGATCACACTGTTCTTCTTTCTTGGAGCGATTGGTTTCTTCGTCAGGTTCAATCGCCGCGTCACACGGGCCGTCATAAGCGATGACATTGGGTCTGTTGACTTGGGTAAGCCGAGAGTTCGAACGGTTGTGATTCTCTATGGGCTTGCTGTGGGGCTCATCCTCATAATGGGTCTGTATGGCTACTACTTGGTCTACAGATACTTCTTCGCTGACTTGGCAGCGACTTCGTTGAGCTTCTTTGGAATGACGCTGTCACTCGGCATCTTTCTCGTTGCACTTCTCGTTCAGATAGTCGTAGTAGCCTTGGGCAGGACTGCTGCGTCAATGATTCGTACCGTGCTAGACGAAGGAACTTCCTCAGAGTGACTCTATCGACTTCCTCCACATTCGCGAAGGTTAAATCTAGGCGACTATGAGTCTGGGTCAATGGAGATACACACATGCGAATTCATCTCTGGCAACTCGGTTACATCATTGGGCTCGCGTCTGTACTTGGCCTGATGGCTCTGGAGGCCATTGGTCTGCAATTCCCTTCCAATGTCGTCGCGGGTGTGGAACTTGTCGGTGGCGTGTTGGTCATAGGCGGATCGGCTGAAGCCTTTGTTCTCTCAGTCGAGGGTATCTCCTACAACATGAATATGACTGACTATGTTTCGGGTATCTATGCAAGCCTCGCCGCTACAATACCTGAGCTGTCAATCATCACTTTCCTTCTCCTTGCCGAACAGTTTGAGATGGCCTGGGTGTTGGCTCTCGCGACCATATTCGTGAACTCTCTTGTGTTTGCTGTCTATACACTCATTCTCCCGAAGGATGAACAGGGGAACTTCAGACTCCCTGACGCAATCATGTGGGTTGGTTCTGACATGCTCAACATGGGGTCAGTAATCAGTCTGTCCGTGGGTTTCTCAATGCTGATGGTGTTTGTCTTTGCTCTGACCAACCCACAACTACCGACAAGCCTTGACGCTGGAGAGCTCTTTGTCTTTGGAGGGTGTCTGGTCGCCGTATTCATAGCCTACTTGTATCGAATCACGAAGTACTACGGTAAGTGCGATCCGTCATCAGACGATCGCTACCTGGCGTGTGAGATCACCCGCGAACGGATGCCAAGACAGACAGTCGTTGTCTATTTGGTCATGGCCTCGTTTGGAGCGCTGATTGGTGGGGAAGCGCTGTCATCCTTCGCAACATTCACGACAGACACCATTGGACTAAGCTTCATTCACGCAGCCCTACTTCTCGCAGTTTTCGCAGGTGCCCCTGAGTACATAATCGTTACAAGTTCACACATGAAGGACGAAATCGAGATTGCGCTGTCCAATGCTTTTGGAGGCATCGTTCAGGTCTTCTTCGTGATCTTCGGTTTCACACTTATTGCGTCAGGAATCATAGGGCCGCTCTTGGGCGTAACAAGCGGATTGATTCCAATTGACCTCTTCTCAGTGCTGCTTCTAGTCTTTGCATTCCCATCAATGTTCATACTCCGTATCATGATCACAGATGATGCTCACATCAACGCGCTTGAATCAATTGCGATGATTGCGGTGTTCTTGATGATGCTGTATATTCTCCTGGTGTACGGCATCTACCCTCTTACTCCGCCATGAGTCTGTATGTGGCCTGAATCTAGTAGTGTCTGTATTCACCGAGGACTTGCACTTTGGTGACGAATTCCATTACGACGAACTCGTCTGCTTTCTCCTTTTCATGATGCTTGATTCCAACAACACCGTCTCCGACAAAGGCCACCACGCCTTCTGCCAAGATGACCATGCCAGTACCATAGAACCTTAGACGTTCGCCTGACTCTGCGGCTTCGAGTAAGATAGTCTTCAGAGTAGAATCACTCTCGAAGTCTGACATATCATAGACTATTGGCGGCACACGACATAAGCCTTAGTACCTGATGCAAGAATTGCGCAATTCCGCTAGATAATGCTGATTCTCTTGCCAATCTTCTCGTAGGCTGCCAGTGAAATGTCAAGCTGTTCTTTTGAGAGGCCACTGTTCATCATGTTTCGGATTCTGGCCTTGTCACGGGCAACCATTGGAAACACTATCGGGAGCGCAAGGATCCCTTCGTTCATCAGACCGTTACTCAATTCCGCAGCCTTTGAGCTCTCACCACACATCGCAGGTACTATCGGTGTCTGGCTCTTACCAGTGTCGAAGCCCATCTGCTGCAGGCCTTTGACGAAGTACTCACGATTGTCCCACAGGGTCTTGACGTGTTCTTCTTCCGTTTCCAAAACATCGATTGCTGCAATGCATGCTGCAGCAGTGGCTGGCGGATGAGAAGCACTCAACAACCAAGAGCGGCTCTTGTTTAGAGCGTAATTGACCATGTCTTGACTTCCTGCTACATGTCCACCCATAACTCCGAACGCCTTGCTGAAAGTTCCCATTTCAAAGTGGACATCATGATGTGTTAGGTTGAAGTGAGATACGATACCTCTGCCGCCTCTTCCAAGTACAGCCTCGCCGTGTGCATCATCTACGTAGATCATGGCGCCGTGTTCCTTGGCTTGTTTGGCAATCTCATCAAGGGGAGCTATGTCTCCATCCATCGAGAACACGCCGTCAGTGATTACGAGCATCTTCGGTGGATTCTCTTTCTCAGCTTCCTTGAGAACCCTTTCAAGATCCGCCATATCGTTGTGAGTATAGACGAAACGCGTGGCCTTCGTAAGCCTAACACCATCAATGATACTACCATGATTCAACTCGTCTGAGATAATGGCATCGCCCTTACCAACGAGCTGAGGGATGAGACCCTCATTAGCAGTGAAACCGGCGCTGTAGGTTAGTGAGGCCTCGGCGCCCTTGAAGTTTGCCAAGCGGCGTTCAAGTTCCAGGTGGAGGTCCATAGTACCAGCGATGGCCCGAACTGAACCTGATCCGACTCCGTGAGTCTCAATCGCTTTCAAGGCTGCTTCTTTGAGTTTTGGGTGGTTCGTGAGATTGAGGTAGTTGTTGCTGCAAAGCATGATTACCTCCTTGCCATCTACCATAGCCTTGGGAGTGCTTGGGCCCTGCAGTTCTCTAATCTTCCAGTCCAATTTCTGTTCTACGAGCTTCTGGTATTCTTCTCTCATCCATCCAGTTGGGTTTCTCATAGTGGTCACCGAACTCCTACTTGCGAGGGTATGACAGCAAGTCGGGCTGTTTCTGAGTCGGGCCCGCGAATTGTCGCCTATATATGCTCTTCGCTAGGTTCTGTTTGTGGCGCAGGACATCGAACAATACGCTCTGGGTTCCCTCCCTATCTTCTACCCCATTGTTATCTCGAAGGTCCTTCATGAGTGCAGCGTACGCAAATGAGCAGGAGTCCTTCCTCTCCGTCCATTCTGAGGTTTGTCCTTATTGGGAATAACTGACGGGCAATGGGAAAAGAACTAATATGTTTTCATGATAATGATACAGATGTATTACAATAGGCTATTCTATAATAGCACCTGGTCGTGGCAATTGTGCGTGTCCCGGGAACCACTTTGGAGATCAAACTCACAACTGATCGAGTCCAAGTGGAGGACAAGGGTGTCATCAAGGAAGTCGAGTGTGCAGGTCGCACTCTCATGGACGTTCTTGAAGAGATTCAGCAGTTCGCACATACAAGAGGCGTCAAGACTCCCACAAGGATCTTTGAGATCATTCTGAAGAAGCTTGGTTTTCCCGATGCGGACGTGTTCCTGAGCAAAGACAACATGACAAAAGATGATGAACGGGAGTTCTCCAATACGTTGAATGTTCTCGAGTCTCTTAAGGACGAGTTTCTCTCACCATCGGGAACCGCGAAGCTCTCTGATGAAGCCAAGAAACTCTTGACAATAGCTACTGAGGTGGCTGAGGCTAATGAGGCCACCGACAAAGAAGAAACCCGAGAGAAGAAGCCCAGCATATGGGATGGCGAGCCGCAGAGCAAAGGAGATGGTAAGCTAATATATAGTTTCCACTGGGAGAATCTCCCCGTCAAATCCCCAACATCAAGGACAAAAGCAAGAGCCAGATCAGACCCCAGAAAGAAGCGGTTCAACTGGGATGATTCAACTGAAATGGATACTGCAGAGGAGATAGCAGCTGAGGAAGAAACGGCTCACGGTTGAGAAACTTTTGCAGGAATGCCATGATTGCTCGTCATGCGACATCTCATAAGTGGAGTGACTATTGAGCAGACAGGACTACTCATATCTCCTACACGGAGACGCATAATGTCCCAATGGATATCAGAAGGGTGGCTCTGGTGAGAGTTGACGTCAAGCTGTACGCAGCGCTTCAGAAGTATGCCCCAGAGGATACCGATGTTGGCGAAACGTTCTCAGTCGAGTTTGACGGAAACAAGGTTCATGAACTCATCGAAACACTAGGCATTGAGGAGGAGCACGCCAGTATAGTCGTGGTAAATGGCGTTCAGACATCAAGCCTTGATCAGATCCTGGAATCAGATGATCTTGTGGTCATCTTCCCTCCTGTAGGGGGTGGACGAGGCCGGGCCAATAGCTACCTACAACAGATTCATATCACACGTTACACAGGGAGTCCTTAGGTTAGGAGAGTTTCCAACATGACGACCTCTGTCACCGATTTCGACGAGGCAATGTATCTAGATATCTTGAGAGAAGACCCCCCTCTGAAGCGTTATGTGTCAAGGGGGGATACACGGGACTCGATTGACATACCTGGTCCCCACGAGGATGTTGACCGAGCGATATTCAGAGCCATTCGATTCACAATGCAGGATGGGATTCCCCGTTTCCAACCCGTATTGGGTAGCGTTGGAATGGGCAAGACTCACCTTTTCTGGGTACTCAAGGACCGTGAAGACTACTTCAGAAAAGGGAAGTTCCTGGCTGTGTACGTTCCTTCTCCACCAGCACCGGTACGCATTCCCCTACATTTCCATGCATGCATAGTAGATGAGGCCGGGGAGGACATTTTTGACCAGGCTGTAGACGCTCTAATGATCAGGTTTGGGGGACTAAGGGGTGTTAGCCATGAGATCTATGACTACACCTATGCGCTCGAACGCCTCCTTGTAGACTATCCAGGAATCTCCGCTGATGTTGTGAAAGTCCTACTTCGGTACAGGCTTGATCCAGCCAATCACGATCTTGCCCGAAGGTGGCTTCTTGGAGACGCTTTGAACCAACGTGAGATTGAGAGGCTCGGTGTACGGACCATCCTCGAAGATGACGACGTGACAATGGCAACACTCAAGCTACTTGCCGAAGGGTCAACAGTTCCTATCCTTCTCTTCATTGATGAGATGGAAGGCCCCTATAACGCACACGGCGAAGCTGGTGAGCGTCAGTTCTTTGGGGTCCTGAAACGGTTATACAATGAATGCAGGAACATAGTTCTGGTGGCATCTAGTCTCACTGAGATATGGGACAGAATCTACGACCTCGCCGATGGTCCCACCAAGTCCAGGATGGAGCGATCCGTCCATCTGAAGCCCTTCACACTGGAGGATGTTGCCGAGTTCATTCAGGAAACAATGAGAGAGTTCTGGAACGCTCAGAATATTGAGGCCCCGCCTGATTTGGTGTTTCCATTTACGCAGGATGACATTGACGAGATGTTCGAAGAGTCTGATGGCGTTCCTCGAGAGGCAATACGACATGCAATTTCCAAATTGGATTCAATCTTGTTCGAGAAGCCTGAAGAACCGGTTGAGGAACAGCCGGACTACGTAGTCAAACTGACCCCCACTGTACTAATTGGCACACTCATCAAGGCATTGGAGATAGCTGGGAAGGAATTCGACATCACGATCAAACTGGACGTGGAGGCGACGGAGAAGACGAAAGAGTCCACCTCGATAGTCAAAGTTTCGAAGGGTAAGATCAAAAAGAAAATAGCCCTAGACGTTCCCAACGTGAAAGATTGGGACAGAAGTGGAGGTATCGCGGCCTTCTACTCTGCGAGAAGACTAAAACAAATACTGGACGCGGAGGAGGCCGACATTGGGATGATTGTTGTCCCAGAAGGAACTGCTGGTGCCAAGTTTCAAGCCATAGAAGAGGAACTCGGGCCAAAGCTGATCGATGTGACACTGACCGAGGCCTCCGGTGGTGCCCTTGTGGAAAGCACTCAGAAAGGTCGTCTCAAGAAGGCCCAATCGCAAGTGTTCAATGATGCCCTGGATTGGCTCTGCGGCTAATCAAGATGGCTTGTTGAGTGATATCGACAAACGCTCATGTCTGTTGTTCAGAGGACTCTTCGTCTACCGAAGGTGGCACTTGGTCCATCTTTGGCTCATCGCCCGCTTCCACTCCTTTGCATGCAATCTCTGGAATCACAATGATTGCTACGAAGACAGCAGCAATAAAGACCAAGCCGGGTGGAGACCGCAGGAAGATGCTGACGTGACCAAGGTTTGGAATCCTTAAGACCATCACGCCAACAATCTCCTCGATTGTCCGATTCCCCATGTCGTTGGCATGGTTGGCGTCGCCGCGTGTGAAGAAGTAGTATACGTCATTTACGATTTGTATCTCAACGACCCGATGTACAATGGGTGCACTGGTGTACCATTCATCCTCGTATACAATAATGTCGCCCACGTGGATGTCCTCTGCGCCTCTTCCTTCGAGGACCAATAGGTCTCCCACCTGAAGTGCAGGAACCATTGACTCCGTAGTAACGACAACGAGAGGCGAAGTGGTTCGCATGGCAACCATAAACAGTCCATACCCGCCGAGTGTTGCAATCACTACTATGACAAGTACGATTATTGTCTTCACACTTTCAGATCGTTGGCTCCACTTCAAGAGCTGGCGGGCTCGTTCCATAGCTGGTTCATCCTTGTATCGCGAACTCTGGTTTTCTAATAAACGTGATGTACTCATATCTGAAGCCTTGAGCGTAACCTTAAACTGAACTGCAGTAGGTTGAGCAACGAGGCCAAACCGTTGAGCAGTCTGTGGGTCAAGACATGGAAGAGCACACCACAGATTGACTGCGGTCTGTGTGGTTCCGCAAACTGCGCAGGTTTTGCTAGAGCCTTGGTTGTTGGGGACCTACGAGTGGACGATTGCCCGTTGCTCGACCTGCCCAAGAACGCCACGCTTCGTGAGAATCTCGAAACTCTTAAGGAGAGAACTCCGACGCTTGTGGCAAAGCCAGCCGCCAAACTCCCTGATGGGGGTGTCCTCTTCACGCGCCCGTGCAAGGACACTGATGAGAAGGTGATGGCAGAGCTCCGGGTCTTTAATGGCGTCCCGGAAGGTGAGCCACTTCGTTTTGGTGTCTTCGACCCAGAGTTACTCTGCGACCTCCTGGAGTGTGCAGCCTCAGAGTATCAGCTCGTTCGGTGTAGCCGAGACCTTGGATATGCACGAACTGAAGTGAACGACATGAGCATCACCTTCATACAAGACGGGCGCATCAATATGCGGAGAGTCAGCAACCAAGAGAAAGTCCTGACGTTGTTTCATCGACTCGAACGGTCCCTTGTGGGAGCCACAATCTGCAATTGCTGTGGTAATGACCTCTTGTCTGTCCTATCTGGGTTCGTAGGTCCCCGGGGAGACCACCATCCAGTTCTCAATGCTGGAAGCAGTCTGAGCTTGGAGCGCGAAGTGGTCGATGATCCTCCAAGCAAGGATGATTTCAAGGCTATCTTTGGAGAAGAATGTAGTCCGTGTGTTGCATCACTTGAAACAGTCTTTCGTTTTCTTGTCGATGAGCTGGACCGAATCAGGAATGGTGATCTGGAGAGTGGTAAGGATTCTCCTGACATCGAGAAGATCGTTTGCGACTTGGTTGAGTTGGCCGCAGGAAGCAAGGACGACCGTGCCGCAACGTATGCTCTCGTGGTATTGGCTCTTCTTCATGTTGTCAGAAATGGGATTGCTGGTCTTGTTGACCTCAGTGGCCTTCTGACGAACATTCCTGAGAGTAGCCGGATGAATGTCCTGAAGGGACTCAATGTAATAGCAGACCGCAATGAAGAGTTCTCGCGCGAATCGGTTGAAGGCCAGATTGAAGCAGTAGCGCATTTACTCCGAATTGATCGAGCAGTTAGCCTTGTTTCGAATTGGGGTTGGTTAGGCTAGCTAGCGATTCCAAAGATGAGCTGCAATCTGACGGGCTTGTGGATCAGTCAATGGTCCACTTCTTTGTGGCCCTGTCAACAATTCCCTGGACTCGGGGGTGGTCGGTTGCATCGATTCTCCACTCGCGGACCCATTCCCACTCTGCCTTCTTGCTAATCGCGTCTTGGAAGATTCTGAGATTTTGGGCAACCAAACGGGCGCATTTCATTGCCTGATGATCATCACACCTTACGTCCGGGCATTCGGCAGAAGTAACGACGTACCAGAGGTCATCGCCTAGCTTCGACGCTACGATCACTGCAGGGCACACATCTATCTTCTCACGAAACACAATCTGTTCTCCTTCAGTCACCTCTGCCTTTTCAGGTATGCTTGCACCATCTTGTCTGTACCACTCCTCTGTGAAGGTATGAATGACTCTCGTAGTAGCTTCTCTCAAGAGCTTGAGATCCGCTTTCACAACAATTCCATCACCGCGTAGACCCGATTTCTCGCTCATTGTCACTTCTCCGATAGACCTGCCCCACATTGAAGTATACCTGCACTTTAGGTTTTGCAGAGCGGATGTCCTGTCGGGCAGTAGGATTTCGTTCTTCCTCGGCACCTCTCTCCTTAAAAGAGACCATTGTTAGAACCAAGTGCCTCGCTCTCTGAAATAGGAGAAGCACCAATCTGGTCTTGAGGACTCGCTGATCCGTGCTGTTGATTTGACTCGTAGGATAAGGCACCGTTCTTCGATGAGTGGATTGGCGTTGATGAGGAGGGTACAGAGTGTCGGCTCAAGCACGTTCTGATGTTATAATAAAAGGCGGCATGGTAGCTGCGTCACAACCGCTAGCGACCCAAGCTGGTGTCAGAGTTCTTAAACTGGGAGGGAACGCAGTCGATGCGGCTGTGGCAGTGGCTGCGGTGCTTGATGTGGTTGAGCCCTTCGGCACTGGCTGTGGAGGTGACGCTTTTGCCTTAGTGCACATTCCAGGCGCGCAAAAGCCGCTCAGCTTCAATGGTTCTGGTCGTGCCGGATCACTTGTTTCCTTGGACGACCTTCTCGAGAGAGGCATGACAGAGATACCGTTGCTAGGCGGAGGACCAGTGACCGTACCAGGCGCGTTGCATCTTTCGTCATACCTCCTCGACAACTACGGCAATCTTGATCTAGCAGACGTTCTTCAAGACGCCATCCATTATGCCGAGAATGGATTTCCTGTTTCGCCGATTATTGCACGCTCCTGGTCGAACATGATTGGTAGCCTCCAGAACAGTGCGGCGAGGAATACCCTTACCCTGAAAGGCCGGGCTCCGAAGGAGGGAGAAACGATGAAGAACCCTGACGTCGCGTCGGTGTATAGAAGAGTGGCCGAGGAAGGTGTTGAGCCCTTCTACAAAGGCGACATTGCCGAGGTCATTGTAGAAACGGTTCAGAAGCACGGCGGGTTCCTCACGGTTGAAGACATGAAGGAGCACGAAACCATCGAAACAAAGCCGATATCGACAGCCTACAGAGGAACGACCGTCTACGAACACCCACCAAATGGCCAGGGATTCGCCGCACTTGAGATGCTCAACATAATGGAGGAGTTCGATTTTGGAAACTTCGATTGTCAAGGAGTCGAGCGCTATCACACAATGATTGAGGCAAAGAAACTAGCATATGCAGACCTCTACGAGCACAACGCGGATCCCGACTTCTACAAGGTGCCACTGGAAACTCTACTCTCAAAACAATACGCTAGGACGAGAGCTGGCTTGATCAAGACTGATGAAGCGACAAGCTCCTCCGCCTCAGGTGTTCCAATCGGGCAGGACACAGTCTATCTGGCCACTGCAGACAAAGAAGACTTCGCTGTTTCTTTCATCAGCAGTCTCTACACGGGTAGCGGATTGGTCGTACCCGGGACAGGGATCAAGCTCCAGAACAGAGGGACTCTATTCTCGTTGAACCCCAAACATCCCAACTGCTACGCACCAAGAAAGAGGCCTTTCCATACGATCATCCCTGGTGCTTTGTACAGGGATAAGTCGTTTCTCGGTGTCTTCGGAATCATGGGAGGTGCCCATCAAGCTCAAGCTCACGCTCAGGTAGTAAGCAATCTGGTCGACTACAACATGACACCTCAGGAGGCCATAGATAGTCCACGGTTTCATCACAACCAGGCGGCAAACACTGTTGGAGTCGAAGAGGGTGTCCCCGATGCAGTCCAGATAGAGCTTCTCAGGCTAGGGCACAAGGTCATAGAAGAGCCACCTGCCACATTCGGCGGTGGACAGGCAATACTACGACTTGAGGATGCTTGGATAGCTGGCTCTGATCATCGAAAGGATGGAATGGCCACAGGCTTTCAGATTGCAGATTGACCCTAGTAGTCCATTATGACATCAAGGGCAATGTTGTCCGCATGGTCGCTTATCCGTTCCAGATTCCTAAGCGTTTCCACAAAGATTGTGTCAGCCTCAGGCATGCAGATGCCATCTCGCATTCTATCACGATGGTTCTTCTTGAGTTCTCTCTCAAGCGCATCGACCTCGTCTTCGAGAATCACTGCCTCCCTGGCAAGGTCTCTGTTCTTGGTCCTGAGTGCCTTGATTGCTGTTGAGTAGGTTTCCTCAACAAGATCAAACATCCTCTCGAGCTCTCTAACACCGGTCTTCGAGAACCTTATGCCATTCTGCATTCTCTCAAATGCAAATTCCGCAATGTTGTTTGAGAGGTCTCCAACCCGCTCTACATCAGTCAGAATGGCGAGAAGCTTCATTCTCCAAATGGTGTCTTCTTGTCCAAGCTCCTCCTCCCTAATCTTGTCAATGAATCTTTCAGTCGTCCTACAGTTATCATCCACTTCGTCCTCGTATCTCAGCACACGATCTGCCTTGTCCGGATTCATTTCAAGAAGTGCGGTTCTGCCTTCTTGAATCATGGTGAGTGTGATGTCAGCTGTTCGAATGACTTCTCTCTCAGCCTCTCTTAGAGCAGCCTGAGGCATGTGAAGCATCTGGTCGTCAAAGCTGTGCTTACCGATTACCTCTCCTTCTTTGTCAGGAATGACTCTCTCACAGAACCTTACAAGGAGTCCAACGAGCGGGACGAAGAGAAAGCTCACTATGACGTTGAAGATCGTGTGGGCGTTTGCAATCTGTCTTGGCAAATCGGGGGTTGTGAGCACGACAAGGTCTGAGAACGGTCCGAGGAAAGGCACGAAGATTGCCACGCCTATCATGTTGATCATTGTCTGAGCTAGGGCCGTTCTCTTGGCTGGTGACGTGGCTCCGATGGCGGCAACTATCTCAAGGAAGCAAGTTCCAATGTTCGCTCCCATGACAAGAGCAATGCCTGCATCAAGCCGTATGACGTTGCTCATGCCAAGAGCAATCACCAGGCTTGTTGTAGCAGAACTGCTCTGTGTGATCCCAGCTATGACTGCACCTATTAGAATCCCGATCAGTGGATTCGAACCGTAGTCATTTATCAAATCCACGAAAACCTGGTTCTCTCCCAAGGGACTCGCACTCAGCTTGATGAAGTCCATGGACAAGAAGATGAGGCCCAAACTGAAGAGAACCTTGCTCACAAGGTCGACTTTCTCATTCTTCGAGAACATACTTCCGAAGAATCCGAATGCTATCAGCGGCCAATACATCATTCCGATCTCAAAGGCCACTAACTGGGCAGTTATGGTGGTCCCAATCTCGGATCCAAGCATGACGTTTACTGATTGGCTGAAGGTCATCAGTCCAGCGTTCACAAACCCAATCAGAGTCAGTACTGTAATGCTTGAGCTCTGCGTCATCACGGTGGCTGCCGCCCCTGCCCACATACCTTTCACTGGGTTGTTGCTGACTCTCTCTAGAATTCGCGTTACTCTTGCTCCAGAGACCTTCCCAAGGGTTTCTCGGAGCAACGTTATCCCATACATGAAGAGGGCAAGACCACCGATGATGCCGAACGCCAACTCAAAGCTCTGCATGGGTTGGGACGGTCCACGGAGCAACAGAGTATATGAAGCTTTTCTGCGGTCTGCTGATCCAGATATCGAAACCGATAAGTCAAAGCAACATCATTTTGGTCGATTGTCATGTCCTTTGAGTTCTTCACTGATGACGAGTACAAGGACGCTTTCGTTTGGTTGGTGACATCAGATCGAAGATTGCCAGTCTTGTTACTCGAATGGGAGAGAGTCCAATCGATACGATTGTTGATATCCCTGCTGGGCATGGCTATCTAGCGGCAGAGTTTGCCAAACTACTTCCAGCAAGTCGTTTGCTAGGTGTAGGACTACCCAGTGACATCGTCTCGTACAACCAGTTGAGAAGGTCTGAGGCGTTTGCAGAAGAGGTCTGGTCGAGAATCGATTATCTCTGTAGTGATGCGATGTACCTTCCAATTCGTGACAATTCGTGTGACCTAGTCGTGAACTTTCTTGGTCTAGAAGACATCAAGATGACTAGAGGTGAAGAAGGCGTGAGGCAGGCCCTCGCAGAGATGGTGAGAGTCGTGAAGCCGAGTGGGCTTGTGCAAATCAGCGTTGCCGAATATGGTGACCTCCCTGAAGAGAGAATCGCCGAAGAAGTGTGGAAATCAACGGGGCTGAACGTTGACTTCGCACCCCGTGATTGGTACGCTCAAGTGCTGGAGAGTGCCAATGTGAAATGCGCAGGCGAAGACGAGTTCTTATATCCCAAGAAGATGACCGCAGAGCAGGCGAAGGAGGAGTTGCGGTTCGCCTGCGAGAAAACACCTCGGACATTCTTCTCCTTTGGGGTCTCTGCTATCAGTTTCGAGAAACTCTGGTCTAAGCACGGCGAGAAGATTGAGAAGCATGGCATGGCCTATTGGTCAAGAATTCGAGTCATCCTATTTCAGAAAGCGTGAATCTCGCTCAGTGAACACATACGTTGCGGCCACTCGGACTGCTGATGAATCTACTTCGTTCTCTTATGACGGATGAACCCTGAGCACGCGTATGTCTTCATGCCCTTCTTCTCGAACTCGTCAAGAATCAGGTTCATGCCTATCGAGTCAGAGCTCTGGTGCCCCGCGATGACTACGTAGAGACCCTCCTCTTCACATTCCTTCTTGAGAGTTTCCGACATGTGCATTGTGATTAGAGTGCTTACTCCAGCTCTGGCAAGCTTCTTGATTGACTCCTTGCCTGGAGAAGTGCCTCCGGTAAAGAAGACGAACTTGTCACCAACACTACCCTCAGACTTTCCAACGATGATCTCTGGTCCTGCGCCGTACGGTTCTGCTCCCTGGTATTCGGGAATATCCAAGAGGGCCTCTACCACGTCACCAAGAGTGTGGGGGTCTTTCTTCTTGAGGAATTCCGTCATGAGCTGGTATCCTAGAGAGTCGGCGGGGGTATGAGCTGACATCAAGGGGATATCTAAGAGCCTGGCAGCGTCGATCACTTGGGTATGGTTCCCACCTCTTATCCCGAAGTGGACTTCCTTCAACCTCTTTGCCATAGCTGACTCTGCTTGAGCAATAGGAACTCCCAGCTTGGCCCAGTGCTCTGGCTGGAGACGCATCACCCAGTCAAGTTTGTACAGTCCTATTCCGTGAGGATGATGAGCCAATACCAAGTCGATGGGGGTCCCTTTTTCTGTAAGTCGGTCTGCTAGCACCATCTCTCCGGTCCTGATGTCAATGCCTGCTAGAACGCTATTGGCCTCCCTGTCCTCATCACCGTAATGCAGTCGACAGTCTGTGTAGGGGTTCCAAGTGACATCCGTGTCAGCAAGTTCCTTCTTCTTCCCTTCAAGCTTGTCGAGCTTCTTCTTTGACTCCTCGAGTATCTTCTTGATCCTGTCTTCTCCTCGAGGATCCGCCTTGATACCCATTTCAACTATCAATCGATAAATCTCGCCGAGTTTCATGGTTTTTCTGCTCGGTATGTTATGTTTGAAGCTTTCGGGAAGGGCAAGCGTTCTCACGAAAGCACAATCCACCACGAACACTTATCATACGGTCAGGCATTTGGAGCATTGCAAGCCCATTCTGAAGAGGTGTCGAGAATTGCCCGAAGGAAGGGAAGAACGAAAGGTCGGTCCGGTATTCCGAGTGATGTCTCAAGACTTGTACAGTACTGACATACATGGTGATGAGCTTGGCTTGCGGCAGACTGAGGTCTGGCGTTCCAAGAGTCGCCAGTTCACAAAGGACTCTGACATTATCGGGAAGATAGAGGAGGCACAGTTCGACAAGGACCGTAAGCGTCTCTCGAGTTCTGAGAAGGCGGGCTTCATCACAATTCGAGCATCTCTATGGTCCGGTGAGATGGATGAGAGCTCACGAAGGCTCGTTGTCAAGCTGTTCTCCGAAACAGGTGTATGGATTGCGACGCTTGAGGAGATGGTGGCCGAGTCCTACGCACTGAGCTTTGCCACGAAGGAGCCTATGCTGTCATTCGTGGTATTGGTTGACAATGTCGAGATTATGACCCGAATACAGCAAGTCCAGAGGCGTGGGATCGCGACAGAGAACTATGCCTTCCTGATTCTGGGACCAGAAGGCACCTTCGAGGTCTTCAGGATTGAGGGAAAGAGAGCAACCTTCGGGGACGACTTTCGAGTAGTGCGTCTCAATGGTGGTCAGACAGTGGCAGAGATAGACAGCAAGTTTGGCGACGTCGGCGGCGAGTTCGTGGTCAAGGTGAAAGACTCAGTCCTGGCTGAGAATGACTGGTTCTGCCGAGTGCTGCAGTGCTTCTCTGTTTCCGTTCGATATCGAGAAGAAATGCGGCGGAAGACCAAGCAAGTCCTCGAGAAGTGGGAGGATGGGAAAGTTGAACCGCTACAACACAGATACGAAACGAGTCTTCTTGCGAATCCCAGGAAGCTCACTCTGTCGATCGAGGAGCTTGAAGAAGTATAACGATAGTCACAGCTAGTACTCTCTATCTAGGTCAACGACATTTAGGAAGTCGGTCCTCCCCATCCCAAACCTCTTGATGTTCTCAACCACCTCGTTCCATCTCTCCAGGTCTGCGAATGGTGACATCCCACGATGTGGAGAGAGGATCACGTTCTCCAACTCATGAAAGGGATAGAGTCTTCCTGCTTCATCCGGTTCTGGCTTATATTCGTACCATACGTCGATAGCCGCTCCCGCAATCATCTTCTCGTTCAGCGCAGTGAATAGGCTGGACTCATCAATGACATCTCCTCGAGCAATTGTAACGAGAAGGCCCTCAGGACCCAACATCTGTAACTCTTTCGGGCCGAGCATACCCTTCGTCTTACTCGTCAGCGGGACTGCGACAATCAGAATGTTGACTTCATGGAGAAAACCGTGCAACTGTGAAGTTGTGTATCGAGTGGCCGGGGTCGTAAGGGATTCATTGCCTTCCCATGTTCTCTTCAGAATCGAGAACTCCACATCGAAACCTGACAGCAGTCTGTGTACCGTGCTGTTTACGGCACCGTATCCAAGAAAGCCTATCCTGCGGTTTCTCAAAGGAGTGGAGCTTGCATGATCATCTCCTCTCCTCCAAAGGCCTTCTACCGTCCAGTTGTGATGGGGTATGACTTTGTTCGTCAAGGCAAGTAGGAGGGCAACTCCATGTTGTGCTGTGAAGTATGAGTTGCCGTGACCGTTCACCAGAGTGACAGTTCTGGTCTTGTTGATCTCTCGAAAAGCATCAATGTGATGTTGGACGCCAGCTCCCGGATTGATGAATAACCTCATCTGTTCGGCAGCATCCAGCAGCGCCTTTGACGGTTTCCATCCAAGCAAGATGTCTGCATTAGGCGCGAGTTCCAACAACCGGGACTCTTCTATCTCGTCGGGGAAGACCAGCGTGACATGATATTCTGATTCGAGACCCTTCTTCAAGTAGTCTTGGAGCTCATTACGCGCCTTCCAGATGAAAAGGACGTTCGTGTCGTTCATTTCTCACAGGCCTCGCCGAGATTTCCGCAGGCTTCTTAAGAGAGCTTCGAAGAAACCTCTCAGCGGATCACATCCGGTCCACGCCTATGCGGCCTGATGACGGAACAACAGTGTTTATATACCAATACTGTAACACTATTACGCGAAAGTCATATTAATGACTGAGAACAAAGTCACAATGCAAGGTGGATTTTGAAGTGGCAAACAGAGAACCAAGAAACAAGAAAGGCACAGCCCAGCTGAGCTTGAGAGAAGAGCTCCTGGGTGAGATATCTGCAGAAGAATTCGGACTCAAGAAGAGACAGGTTTCGGTCATGACACGCATGAATGAAGATGTCGTAGAGATTCTGGACGCTTTGGTAGAGTTGGAGATCTTCAAGAGCAGATCAGAAGTCGTCGCGGCCTTTGTGGAGAAAGTGATCTCCGCGCGCCAGAAACTGTTTGATGAGATGAAGGCTCAGGCGGGAGACATCAGACGTCAGCGCGACGCAGCCAAGAAACTGGCCTTTCAGGCCATGCAAGACTCACGTGAATAAGCGTGACCTTATCTTGGGTTGAATGGCATAAGTTGGAAATCAAGCCAATTCACACGTGAGATGCTATCTCCCTGTTCTTCCTGAACACCAGAGATCCTTGAGCCGGGAGAAGGCAATCTTATGCCTGGCTCAAGTGAAGTAATGTGTTCGCATCCAATCTTGTGTTCCAAGCTGGAAAACTAGCACCAAAAAAGAAGGGCGAGATGCCAGGTTATCTTTTCGATCCGATTCCCAAGGAGGAAGGAAGGGCGAGAAACCATGATTGTCGTACGCGACCTGGCATCCCATTCTTGTTCTAGGCTCGGTTCGTTGTTGCGCCCTTCCATCATCATTGACGACTTCAATCTTCAACTCCCTGCCTGCAAAAGAATCAAGCAGCGAATGGAGGATATACTCTCCTCGTCATGACACGTTCCTTCTCAGCCTCTATGTAAGAGGAAGCTCCAGTGTTGTCGCTGACCCTGCTGTGAGTCGTCTTCTTGTTCTTTGACCCATTGTACTCAGAGTACACCCAGTCGAACAGGTAGATCTCTGCTGGCAGCACCAGTACAATCAGGCCCGGTATGACCGCCAAGGGCATCAGCAAAGCAAACATTGACAATACACCAGCAATAGCACGACCAGCACCCCGCACGGAGTCCCATGCGGCGAACGTCGCGGTTGCGCTTTGCCTGACTCTTATTCTTGCATTGAGATTAAATCGCTTCATCTTTTTCCTGCCTCCGTCATCCGAAAACCGACACCACGCCGACACCGATTCACGAAAGACGTATTAGTATTACATACATTGAGTAATAAGTGTTATGGTGGCATGTTACAACCGAGTTATGCCAAGGAGTTGGCCTCCAGGGTCATCAGCGGTGAACTCGAATAGGGGCTCAGAAGAGCATCCTTCTCTACAGGCCATGTTGTATCATTTAATCAGTCTACTCTTGGATGCGAACCTTCTCTGCTCGTTCTGCAATAGAACGTGGATGAAAAAGAAAGGGCGGAGAGAAGTGACCTGACTCCTCTCCTGGGATTCGAAACGCACAACGCACACTCGATATCCTATCTACACTCGCGTCGCTCTTCCCACCACGGCGTTACCTATCCCTTGATCATACACAGTAGCAGGGTACCATCCTCCGACAACCAAGCAGTCACTGGACTCGGAGTCAAGGAGGATGTCTGCAGCAGAAGAGTCGTAGTCCCTGAAGTCGTTTGAGAGTATCAACCATCTAGACCCGGCTAGCACGTTGATTGCTGACGAGCCTGCCCCCTCGAACTTGTTTCCAACGACAAGCGCGTTGTCAACATAGTTTCCTACGATGGGTCCGAGGACAGCGAAATGGCCTGGCGATACTATCGTGTTGTGGTAGATGATTGCACGTATTGTGGGACTCTCAGGCGAATCCCACATCTCGATACCACCAAACGGAATCGGTGCATCTCGATGAATCGTGTTGCGAGAGATGTAGTACCTTGAGCGAGACGGTTCTGTGTCAAGCATCTCAAAGTACCAATCGAACCTGCCAATCGTAACTCCAGCACAGTTGTCAGCTTCGCACCGGTAGACCTTGATATCAGATGCAAAGGATTTGGTGAAGGCGGCTCCACCCAATCCGAAAACCGATGTGAATTCGTTATTGGATACCCTTACTCGAGAGTTATACAATCCTGTGAACCAGAGGCTTGTTCGCTTAGTTTCAAAACGCGAATTGGTGACTTCGAAAGTCCCCACCAAACTTGCCATTTTGACTCCCAGTAGGGGTATGTCAGGGTCGAGCGCCACGTGGGTTCCCCAGAACGTTATGCCATCCATTAGCCAGTCACCAAATAGATGCACACTGTCAATGGAGGCACTCACATAGCCCCGCAACGGTTCTCCATCAGGACTAAACCTTCCCGTGATCCAAATGACACACGGGATGTTATATCCACCCCAGAATTCGGGGGGCCAATGGTCTGGAGGATCATATCAGAGATGGCAATCTCTGTTGCTGTAGCTGGGCAATCACCCTTATTCATTTGGTAGAACATGAACATGGATGGTCCAATAGGCACACCCTGGATTGGAGGCGCATTCGGAAAGGGGTCTATACCAGCAGTCCGGACAAGAGTATCTTCCATTCCTGCACCTCTGAACACACCATCAAAGTCTGCAATCTGGATGGGTCGATCAGTTACAAACTCGCCTGCAGTTAGTTCCACAATGCTGCCTGGGCCCGCAGCGACGGCTTGTGCAAAAGCACTGCAGATATTCTCCCTGTCTGTGACTCCAGTCATATCCATCGACGGCGAAACAACGAAGACTTGGTACAAATTGTTGTATAACAGAATGATTCCCGCTCGAACCGGTGGTTGGAGCCCGGACTACATTGACCCGGACAACTTTGCATGGGGACTCGTACATTCGGAGGGACCGTTCATGGGCTGGATGGGCTATGAGAATGCAAGAGTTGACGAGTTGGTAGAGATTGCCAGAAGGGAAATCAATCCTGACATTAGGCAGGACTACTACAACGAAATGCAGGAACTGGTCGCTTACGACCAGCCCTGTATCTACCTGTACCAGTCAAAGGAGTTCAGGGTCTGGAGAGCTTGGCTGAGAGGCAGCGGTCTGGAATTCAATCCAATCCATGGGATATATTGGTATCACATCTACAAGGACTATGACACCTAGGCAATGCTGCGAAGTCCGGAGTGTAGTAGCACATTCAGGGAGTGTGAAAAGAAACACTATGAAAGTCGACTAGTCCGCTTTCCTCTCCTCTTGCTCCTGCAATTCTCTTCTCAGGACTTTCCCAACAAGGGTCTCAGGGAGCTCCTTCCTGACCTCGATCATCTTTGGGACCTTGTACGGTGAAACATTCTGCCTGCAGAATTCCCGTATCTCATTCAGTAGCTCCTCACTCTCCTTGTAGCCATCTTTGAGGACTACGTAAGCCTTCACAATCTCACTGCCCGGATTCCCTGCGTCCGGCAAACCGATTACAGCTGCGTTCTCAACAGACTCGTGCTCAAACAGAACATCCTCTAGTTCCCTCGGGTAGACCTTGAAGCCACTGACGATGAGCATGTCCTTCTTCCTGTCAATGATGTAGAAGTAGCCGTCCTCGTCCATCTTACCAATGTCACCGGTCAGAAGCCAGCCATCTCTGATCTGGTCTGCTGTGGCCTCGGGTTTGTTCCAGTAGCCCTTCATCACTTGTGGACCTTTGATGATTATCTCGCCCTCCTCTCCGATGGGTAGGATTTTCGTGTGGTCGTCGATGTCGACGATTCTGACCTCTGTGTCCGATATGGGCAATCCGACGGAGCCAACCTTACGCACTCCTTTGATGGGGTTGACATGAGTCACAGGGGAGGCCTCTGTCAAGCCATATCCTTCAATTATCACAGCGCCAGTTCTACTCTCGAACTCATGCAGCACTTCAGGAGGCATGGGTGCCGCGCCCGTGTTGCAGAACCTTATGCATCTCAAGTCCTTGGCATAGTCCTCAAGGTCGTCTCTCTCAAGCAGTCGCATGTACATCGTCGGCACGCCTGGGAACATCGCCGGCTTTGTGTCCCGAATGATCTCAAACAACGATTTATGGTCGCGCGGATCTGGGTTCAATGCAATTGCAGATGCATTGTATATCCAGCTGTTCATACAGACAGTCATACCATAGATATGGAATAGCGGCAGGTTGGTTAGTCCAGTGTCCTTGCCTCTCTGTGTTTCAGAAGCAGTCCAACTGTATGTGGCGACGCAGTTTGATACAAGATTGTAGTGGGTTAGCATTGCCCCTTTCGGTAGACCGGTAGTTCCACCAGTGTACTGAAGAATAGCCAGTGTCTCCTTCGGATCTATCTCGAATTTGGGCGGATTCGGCTCAGTGTTGTTGACCAGATTCACGAACTGCTTCGTGCCTGCCAATTCTGGTGGCTCTCTAACAGCACCTCGAACGTAGTCCAGTACATTGGTTACAATGATGTTCTTGAGTCGTGTCCTGTCCTTGATGCTGTTGATCTTCTCGAGCTGCGTGTCCCACGCAATGATTGTTTCGGCGCCCGAATCATTCAGTTGGTACGCGAGCTCGCGTTCTGTCAAGAGAACACTGCATGCGGTGACAATCCCGCCCGCCTTCAGGATTCCGTAGAAACTGAAGAGGAACTGAGGGAAGTTTGGAATCATCATCGCCACAACGTCGCCCTGTTTCACGCCAAGGTTCACCAGCGCAGTGGCAAGTCTGTCTGCGATGTCTTTGAATTCCTTGTAGGTTATTCTCCTCTTCTGGAACCAGATCGCGGGTCGTCCGCCGTAGTCTCTAGCTGCATTATCAAGAATCTCGTACAGATTCATCTCAGGGTACTCTAGGTGGGGACTCACACCTTCATCGTAATGCTTCAACCAAGGCTTCTCTGCATATGGGTCTTCGGTCATAGTTTGTCCATCGACGTGTCTAATCTCCGCCTATTAAGTCAAGTGCCTCTTGGGCAGCTTCAGCCACGAAATCGAATTCATCGTGGAGTAGTTCATCCAGAGCTTTGGTGACTTTAGGATTGGCCACGCCGATTCTACCGAGCGCTTCAGATGCACGCCAACGAACGTCTGGTTTCTTGTCGCTGAGAGCCCCAATTAATGCTGGAGTGGCATCTGCCGCCGCTGACCCGATCTTCCCTAGACTTAGGGCTGCTTCACGTCGAACATCGACTTTAGGGTCAACCAGCGCATTCACCAGTGCCTGATTCACTGTTTTGTTACCCACTCCAATCTTGCCTAGGGAGCTAGCAGCCTCGGCGCGGACTGATGTACGACCCTCCTTCATCATTCCGACTAGAGCTGGAATTGCATCTTGCGCATCGGCGCCCATTCCGCCAATTGCTGAGACTATGATGACTTTCATCTTGGTGTTTGCCGTTTCAAACGAATCCAACAGCGTGGGGATTGCCTCTTTCCCGATTGAGCGGAGGGCATCAGCAGCCTTTCCTCGAACGGCTTCACTTCTATCGATCAGCATGGATGCTATTCCACTGATTACTGTGGGATCTGAAATCTTCATTTCTCCAAGCGTTTCAATTGCTCCCTTTCGTACAACCTGATTGGGATGATTCAACGACTCCATCAATAGAGGGACTGCCTCATCACCAATTTCTGCGAGAGTTTCTATTGACCGATGGCGAACTCTCCAGTCGTCATCTTCGAGAGTCTTCACGAGCGTGGGTATAGCTTCGACTGACCTTGTGCCAATCCTCCTTATTGCCTGAGCAGCAGCGTTCCTCACGGTCCAGCTTGTATCTTTGAGCCGACCAATCAGGACCGGAATGGCCTCATGGGCACTCGCCCCCATTATTCCAAGAGATTTCACGACTTCTGTTCGGATTTCCTCACTCTCATCTTCTAAGGCCGCAACCAGACTAGAAAGAGCCACGTCGGTCGCAACTCCAATGCTACCAAGTGAGATGGCCGCTGCTTTTCGGACAGATGGCTCTTCATCGACTAGCAACTTCGACAGACTCGGGATCGCATCCACGGCAGACTCTCCAATCTTTCCCAATGACCTTGCAGCCTCACGGCAGATACTCCAGTCCTCATCCTCTAGGCATGTCACGAGCTGAGATACAGCTTCTCTCGCTTGCTCACCCAGCTCTCCAAGTGCCAGTGCTGCATTAAAACGAATGGAACGAAGATCATTGCCCAGATGTCTCATCAGCTCCTTAATGATGGATGGGTCCTTTTCGACCCTCGCCAGCACCAATTCTACTTTGGCATCGCGCAACATATCCTCTATAGAACCAGACACAGTATCACCACCTATATTCCCAGGTAGACCTTCTTGATTCTTGGTTCTCTCTCAAGCTCTTCTCTTGTCCCACTCATCTCGATCTTCCCTTCTTCTAGGACATAGATGTTATCTGCGACTTCCATGGCCAATACTGCATCTTGTTCAACCAGCAGTGTAGTTGTCCCCTCATGCTTGATCTGCTTAATTGCGTCAAAGATCCTCGTTTTCACCTTGGGAGCCAGACCGAGAGAGGGTTCATCCAGCAAGAGCAAAGTTGGATTAGACATGAGTGCACGAGCAATAGCAAGCATCTGCTGCTCGCCTCCGCTCAGGGTGCCTGCTCGCTGTTTTGTCCGTTCATGGAGCCGCGGGAAGATATCGAAGACGAACTCAAGGAGCTCTGGATACTTTCCTTTGTCCCTCAAAGCGTATGCTCCCAGCTCGATGTTCTCCATGACAGTCATATCGTAGAATAGTCGACGGCGTTCCGGGCAGTGAGCGATTCCGCGTCGAGCAATCTGATATGCATCTAGTTCATCAATCCTCTCTCCCATGAACGAGATTCTTCCTCTGTCAATCTCCTCCAGCCCGGATATGGCTCTTAATAGAGTGGACTTGCCCGCTCCATTTGGCCCAATCACTGCATCGAGTGATTTCTCCTCCACTGTGAGATTGACTTCTTCAAGCGCTCTGGCTTTGCCATAGTAGTGGTAGACCTTCCTGAGCTCAAGCAAACTCCTCACCTCGACCTAGATACGCTTCAAGGACTACCTTGTTGTTGGCTACCTCCTCTGGAGTCCCCTCAGCAATGAGCCTGCCCTGGTGCATCGCGACTACCCTGGGAACTAGAGTCATCAATTCGTGTAGAACATGTCCTGTGACGAATATGGTGACTCCCTCTTCACTCAGTCTGTTTATCAGCCTAGTAATACCCTCTTTTTCTTCGTGAACAAGACCGCTGAACGGCTCATCAAGAAGAAGCATTTCAGGATTCGTGCCCAGCGCCTTTCCAATCTCAAGCCGTCGCAGATCTCCATG
>JBHIAE010000029.1:0-34927 GCA_046758445.1 Candidatus Thorarchaeota archaeon
GTCCGAGGTCCAGCTTGAATCCAATCCATATCAAGGTCTCTTGGGTCAAGTCCTCTCGATTTTCCGAGCTCAGGTTCTACGTGTAGTAGGTGGGGCCAGTGTCAGTGGGCTCTTTCGGCGGTCTCACTCCAGTTTGTCCAGTTATCTCATTCAGGAGAGCAATAGCCATGTCTACAGTACCATGCACCCTCCTCAAGACTTGCCAGAGTCGGTCCTCACCGAAACCATCGTCGTATATTCTGTCTGAAACCACGAAACCTGGGCCTGGCGGCTTGGGGCCCGGTTGACCAGGCCGCGGTTGAATGAATCCCATGTTCACTCCCTGTGCGAAGCTTGCCTTCAAGGCCTGCACCTGGAACTCTCGCATCTTCTCAGCGTTGAGCACTTTGAGATGCTGTGGCGATATCATGACCTGTGACTCGACCTGAATGTACTTCTGCTCATTCGGCCTGACGACCGTGAAGAAGAAACGCTGGAACTTGACCTTGAACAGAAACTCTGCACGCGGATTGGAGATTGTTTCAATCTTCGTGCCTTCCTTCCTGAACCAGCTCTTCACTGCTTTCTTGATTCTCTTTGAGGACCCTTCCGCCATCAATCATCTCTCCGCTTCATGAGCACAGGCTAGCGTTCTCACTTAACGCTTGTGATGAATCAGGTCTTCTCCTGATACCACTCTACTTCATCGTATCCTGAAGGAGCCATATCTGCATAGGTTGTGATCTGGTTTCTCACAGACTCAATCATACTGGTGTCCGCGACCGTGGTGAATACCTCTCGTGCTGAGTTGATGCGGGTCAATCTGACTCCCCACGGATCGACCACCTGGCTATGACCGAAGTATGTCTTTTGATCGAAAGCATCGCCGACTCTGTTGGCCGCTGCCATGAACAGCTGATTCTCAATCGCTCGCGCCATCACAAGGTTGTCCCAATGTGCAGCTCTCGGATCGGGAAACGCAGCCGGAACCAACACCAGTTCCGCTCCCTCCAAGGCTAGCTTCCTTGTGACCTCGGGAAACCTGATGTCATAGCATATCTCTACACCCACCTTGATTCCCTTCAGGTCGAAGAGTACAATCTTCTTACCACCCTCAAAGACATCTCTCTCGGCTTGGAAGGGATGAATCTTCCTGTAAGTCCCCAGTGTCTTTCCGGCTGGCGTGGCTATCACTAGAGTATTGTAGTATTTCGAGCCCGCCTTCTCCAATCCCGTTCCAACGACATAGGCTGAATGCTCTTCAGCAGTCCTCTCAAGGAACTCACTCGTTGCTCCCGGGACGCTAGGCCCCTGGACCGAGTAGTCTTCCTGCCTGAAACCTATTGCGAACAACTCCGGGAGGATTATGAAATCGGTGTCGGCTTTGCTAGCGTGCCCTTGAAGCAGACCGTTTGCCCGGGCGAAATTCTCCTTACGATTGCCCTCAATGCATGGCATTTGAACCAGAGTCACCTGAAACTCCATCGCTGTTCACCAACATGTTACTGAAACGCACACTATTCGAAACTCACTCTGCTGCTCTTAAGCGTTGGTCCCGATTTGTGGTTCAGAGAGTGGCTGCACCCTTGTCCAGGCCACACATATATCATAATCCTAATATGCTCGGCTGACCCGTCTGAGCACGTAGAGGCTCCAAACGGACGTGTAATGCTTGGCAAACGAAATCAATACTGAGCCGAAGAGCAGATCTGATATGCCAAAGTCCCCCTACTCCAAGCCCTCTGTCGGGGCCACTGGAAAGACTGGGAGCTGGCGCACGTTTTCTCCCAAGATAGACTACGAGAACTGCAACAAGTGCCGAACGTGCTGGCTGCACTGCCCTGAGGCTGTGATATCGATAGATGAGGAAGAGTTTCCGCGTATTGACTACGACTACTGCAAAGGTTGCGGAATCTGTGCTCAGGTGTGTCCTCCCGGGGCGATTGAGATGGTAAGAGTCGGCAAGGAGGGTGAGGAATGAAGACTGAGCTAATGAGCGCAAACTACGCTGCTGCCCGAGCTGTTGTGTCTGCTAGAGTTGAGGTTGTTGCTGCCTACCCAATCACGCCAGCCACTACTGTGCCAGAGCAGGTTGCACTACTATACGAAGATGGCATCTACAAGGGTGAGTTCATTCGAGTAGAGTCTGAGCACTCGGCTATCTTCGCCTGTGTTGGAGCCAGTTCGACTGGAGCTCGGACCTTTACTGCAACCTCTTCCAACGGGCTTCTCTTGATGGCTGAAGGAATTCACTGGGCCGCAGCCGCAAGGCTGCCCATCGTTGTGAACAACGTAAACAGGTCCGTTTCACCGAGCTGGAACATTCATGTCACTCATGACGATTCAATGAGTTTCCGTGATGCTGGCTGGATACAATTCTACGCATCGAGTGTGGATGAGATGTATCATACAGTTATACAGTCCTTCAAGATCGGCGAGGACGAGCGAGTCCTTATGCCTGTGATGGTCAATGCTGATGGATTTGTACTTAGCCACACTGTGTCAACTTTTGACTACTTGGAACCCGAAGAGGTCGATGAATTTCTCCCACCCTACGAACCACCCCATTGGAAGATGGATCCTGAAAATCCGGTTTCCCACGGAAACATCGTTTTTCCAGATTACTACCAGGAGTTTCGATTCCAGATGCATGAAGGCCTGACAAACGCGCACAAGGTCTTCGAAGAGATTGAAAGTGAATACAAGAAGTTGTTTGGGAAGTACTTTGGCGGACCCGTTGACTGCTACAAGTGTGATGATGCTGATGTCATCTTCACTTCTCAAGGATCTGTTGGAGCAGAGGCAAAAGACGCCATCGATGAGTTGAGGGACGAGGGTTACAAGGTTGGCAATGCGAGAATGCGGATGATCCGCCCCTTCCCAGTTGACAAGATGCGTGAATTGGGCTCGAAGGTCAAAGGCATTGCAGCTTTTGACAGAGGTGTATCCTATGGCTTTGGAGGCCATGTTGTGAATGACATTAGAGCATCCCTATACCCAACCAAATACCGGCCTTTCATCAAGAGCTATGTTGGCGGCCTTGGTGGCCGGGATGTCACAGTGGATGACATCAAAGAGATGATCTTGGACACAATGGGTGCTGTGGAGAGTGGAGAGCTAGGCCCTGAAGAAACCTGGCATGACCTACTGGAGTGATGGAAATGGTAGCTACAAAAGAAATGCCGTTAAAGGAATACGTGCTGAAGGGCAACGCTGCATGCGCGGGCTGCCAGGACATGGTCGCTCTCAGACACGCTCACAAGGCCCTTGAAGGTGATGTGATTCAGGTCGTTCCTGCTTGTTGCACAAGCGTCGTGCAATCGCTTTGGCCCAAGTCGGGTCTAGGCATCCCGGTCCTGAACACGGCCTTTCCAGCAGCTGCGGCAACCGCTTCGGGAGTAAGGGCCGCTCTGAAGGTGAAGGGAAATGACCATACGAAAGTTATGGTGTGGGCTGGCGATGGAGGAACCTTTGATATCGGTCTGCAAGCACTAAGCGGGGCCCTTGAGCGGAGGACTGACTTTCTGTACGTCTGCTACAATAATCAGGTCTACAGCAATACTGGCACTCAACGGTCTGGAGCCACTCCTCTTCACGCCCAGACCACCACAACTTGGTACGGCAAGACTGAGCCTGAGAAGATGTTGGACCTCATTGTTGCCGCTCATGAACCAGTCTACCAATTCACCGCAAACTCCTCGTATCCAAGAGACCTCTTTGACAAGTTCAAGAAGGCTAGAGAGTTCGAAGGACCGAAGTTTGGTCACATCTTCCTTCCTTGCCCGCAGGCATGGAACTACCCCGTAGAAAGGGGAGTAGAGATTGGGAAGCTTGCCGTTGAAACTGGATACTGGATCATGTGGGAACGAGTAGGTGATGAGTTCGTTCTCGGAAGGCACAGCAAGAGGTACCAAGACCCAGAGAAGAGGAAGCCTATCGAGGAATTCCTCAAACTCCAGGGCAGATTCTCTAGGCTGTTCAAGCCAAGGAAGGATAAGAAGAAGATACAGGAGCTTCAGGACTATGTCCAGCACAGATGGGACCTAATCATGAAGACTTTCACCTAGACAACCCAGCCCCACTCAATTGCCTCTTCGTTTTTTGATGAAGACGCCTCCAGTGACCACCACGACCACAGCACCGACTCCGCCGATAACTACGATTGTTAGTGGGACGTCATACACGTTGGGGTTGGTGCCTGACTGGTACTCCTGGAGGTTTGTCTCTCCATCACCATCTGGGTCTAAAGATGCATCGTTTCTTAGTGGGTCGAGATCGTTCTCAATCTCCCAATTGTCCGGTAGAAGATCTCCGTCCGAGTCCTCTGAGTTTGGGTTTGTGCCCGCAATGAACTCTTCAAGGTTGCTAAGGCTACCCCCGTCTGGATCAAGAGCCGAGTCGTCGAAGAGTGGGTCAAGACCGTGGATGATTTCCCACCCATCTGTCATCAAGTCGCCATCACTGTCAGGACTCGAAGGGTCTGTCCCGTAGACCACCTCTAGGATATCAATCAATGCGTCTCCATCGGTATCGGGGTTGAAGCTGGCCAAGTCCAACCAAAGATGTTCTCCGTCAGGTACGTTATTTCCATCGACGTCGCTGTCATACTCTACCTGAATAGTGAATGTTGTCCCTTGGGTGCCAGTGCTCTGAATCGTCAGTCTATAGAGTCCGAATCTTGTGACAGAGTCCTCAATGATAGTCAAAGTAGACCCGGACGTACCCTGGTCTTCATAACTGCCAAGCAGAGTCCCGTGTGGATCGTACAGAGAGAATGAGGCCTCCTCGCTCCACTCGGCACTGACGCTGATATCGGTGGCAATGCTGAGTACAAAACAGAATTCCGCGGAACTCCCCGAGGAAATGGTTCCACTGTGCTCAACATGGAATCTATCGCCGTAAGCCTGTGAGATCACATGTGCCATGCTTGCCCCTATGCTGGCAACTGTTTCTGTAGCAACTCCGTAGTCGTAGATTGAATTGTCCCAAGCATCCGAAGGTTGATGGTATGAAGTATCATTATCAAAGCCGTTCTCAAAAGCAAAGAGAACGCTACCATAACCCTCGGCGAGAAATGAGGCGTGGTCTGATAGTGACCACTGCGGAAGAAGCGTATATGGAACTGATTTGACAATGCCATTCCCTAGGTTCTTGCTCATCATCTTCACTATGTCAGCCCATAGGTTGCTCACATGATAGCCGCCTTGTATATCATAGTTGTATACCATCAGAACCTTTTCGTCAGGAGAAGCACCTTCGCCTACCCTCAGCAGCATGTCAATGTTGTAGCAGACCAGGATGTCCACGCTTCGATTCTGTAATTCCCGCGCCACTTCCCTGCTTCCAAGCAGACCGATCTCTTCAGCATTCCAAAAGCCAAAGTAAACGTCAAGCGGCCATTCGTAGTCAGACATTACGCTCGCCAACTCAAGGGCTGCGGCCACCCCGGACCCATCGTCGTTTGCACCTGGTGCACCTAGAACAGTATCATAATGGCCCCCAACCATCAATGCTGGACCGGCTCCAAGATAACCAGGCAGACGACCAACGACTGACTCGTAGACACCAATTGTTTCAACTTCAATTCTCCCCTCTGAGAGATTGATTAGTTGGCTTGTGAGCCAGTTCCTTGCATGCATATTCGCCGGACTGTAGGTTGAAGGATCACTTATCCACCGTGACCCATTCTCAGTGAGTTTCTTGACAAAGGCCTGATACGAGTCTTGGGAAACTTTGGAGAAGATCTCACTCGAAATGTCGACGCCATAGACTCTTTCTGTTGCTGTGGAGAATACCCGGTTCGATGCAGGGGTTTCCACAATGGCGCTCGGCTCGAAGTGCTCTGGAAAGGCTAGTAGGAGAGCAAAGACGAGAATGAGAGACCACGGGCGTCTCATGTCCCTCCCGTAGGCCATAGCTCCTCAAGTAGATTGCCGTGAATGCTTTTGCGCAATTGGGCGACACACCCAAATGATAATACGAAGTTACTTACCTGAATAGGCCCCCTGTGGCGAACGGAAGTTAGTCAAAATGCCGCTGAAAGAATTCAATTACGTAGCGGAGATCAAAGACCCGCTCCATGGGTACATCTCACTTTCTTCAGCAGAGAAGTCTATAATTGATCTTCGCGCGGCTCAGCGGCTCAGACAAATACGATCACCAGCCGGTGCATATCTCGTCTTTCCAGGTGCAGACACATCACTGATGGGCAAGATGTTGGGTTTTATTCACGTGACAAACATCCTCATGGAGGATTTGGAAGCAGAGCCTGATGACATTCAAGTTGCGCGCTTGGCTGCGCTCTTCCTCTCTCTCACGTCTGGCCCATGGGCAAACATCACGAAGGAATATCTCGCAGTGCGCGGACTGAGCAGGTTGAGTCTTGCACAGCTTATCGTGAAACAATCCCGGGCAGGAGATCTTCTCCAAGACTCCGGATACTCACGTGATGAAATTGTTAATGCTCTGAAGCGTGGAGTGCCTGTGAAGGGCGTACGGTTCGACCTGGAAAGAGCACCAATCAACACGGAACTGGTAGATAACCTTGAGCGGGACTCGTACTTCACAGGTGTGGAATACGCCCAGCTGGAGTTTCGAAGATTGTTCCAAGCAACCCGGGTTGCCAAGAACAAAATCGCCGTAGAACGGGGGTCATTGTTCACTTTCGAGTCATACCTGTCTGCTGGCGCGAACATGTTTGATGCGGTCTACTATCACAAGGCGGTACGAGCAGCAGAACTCATGCTGTTGAGAACGATGGATGAAGCAGGTTCTCAGTTGATGGAGTTTCCGCGTGACAATCTTGAGCAGTTCTTGACACTCGACGACATATCGTTCATGGATCAGCTTCTACACTGTGAGGATGATGCATCTGACGAGATGAAAAGGGCCAATCGGATCTACACGGACTACCACAATAGGTACCTAATCAAGATGGCTGCTGCAAGGGCAATATCCGACGACACGTTCCTTGGTTCTATCTCAAGCTCGGATGGCCTATTCAAAGTCGAGAGTGAGATTGCGGAGGACGCCGGAATTGACCCGAGTAATGTCTTTGTTGACTATCCCGACCGGCTGTCTGTGAGTTTCTATCCTGGAATGCTCTCATTGGAGGACCTTGTATTCTTTGAGCGCGGTTCAAAAGGATACGAGTTCTGGCCAGTGGAGGACATCAGTCTCCTCGCCAGGAGCTTTGGGAGACAAATGAAGCTGGTTCGAGTGTACACAAGCAGAGGCTACAGAGCCAAGGTCAGAAAATCAGCCGAGCGTCTACTTGAAAGCGTCGATACTCCCGGAAGTCTGGCTTAGATGCTATTTGGCTTTTTTTGTCGACGACAGCTGAGTTCTGCAAAGAGTAATATGTCGCATGCCGATAGACTGCCCTGGGTGTATTCCTTGACAGAGATCACATCTGAGAATGCATTAGGTGAATTGGCCAGTGACCCAAACTTCATCCTCATTGTTGTGGGCGCACTTGTTTGGCTGCTTGGATTCTACACTGGGCCGTTCGGGCCTCTGTTTGAAACGGGAGGTTTTGTGCTTACGTGTCTGGCCACTGCTGCAACGGCTCTAAAGCGACCTATAGCCAACGCTTGGCCGGGACTGATTCTCGGTGCGTTGCTGTTCTTGGTGGGAGCTTCGATAGGCTGGGTTCCCCTTGTCGGAATCCTAGCTCCAATGCTGGTTGTCTTTGGCGGAGTCCTCATTCTCTTCTTCGCAATTCCAATTGCGATCCAGACCGGAGGAGTGCCACTCCTACGGTCGTTCCAGAAACTCTGGGAATCAAGAGTGCAGAAGAAAGAGGAGGCTCAACCGAACAAATCCGATGAATCTGAAGAAGCAACATAGGACTAGGCAGAGATTCAATAGATGCGTCATTCCTACCTCTTTGACGTAATGCCTACGAAATACCTAATAGAGAGAACGGATGTTGACTTCTAGGTTTGCCGCCTACGCACACAAGGAGCGGGAGCATGATGTTCACCTGCAAGAAGTGCAGAGAACCATTCTATGTGGAGGAAGCGGAGATACGAGGTAACAACCTCCGTGTCTATGTGCAATGTCTCAATGGCCACAAAGGCAAGAGGGAGATTTCCAGATTCCAAGCTGACAACTCAGCTTTTGAGCTGTTCGAGGGTCTCTTTACCTGTGTTGAATGCGGTTCCAAAATGGGGATTGCGAGTACAGATGCGCACAGGAATCGTATGGAATACATCTTCGTTTGTCCCATTCACGGTGCCCGACCTCGACACATTCCCGGACTGTATCATCCCACTGTGACTGAGCTTCAGACCGAGGTAAACACGGCCAAGTCTGTTCTGGATTCTCTGAGTTGCCCTCGGTGCGGGGAGGTCTTTGTTGTTCATGAGATTGAGGAAAGGGCCGGGATTGTGGCGGCGAAGGCCAAATGTCCAAACGGCCACAAGGAGATGCGGTTCATCCCGAGACAGACAGACGAGTCTATCCTGAAGACAGTCTTGAAGCGTCTGATTCATTGTGATACTTGTGGTCTTCCGGCCAGCATAGAGAATGTGTCCACAAAGGGAAACAAGACAAAAGTTCAGATATCCTGCCCGGTTCATGGATCAGCAAAGAAGGAATTGCCAGCCCAATTCAGCCATCTTCTAGACTCTGTAGCTCAAGCGGTTACAGAAGGAACATTACTTCGTTCAGTCCTGAAGTGCAAAGACTGTGGCAATCCTCTATCAGTCCGCAGCATAGAGGAATCTCGTGACGATTACAAGCTCAAGATAGGTTGCTCGAATGGGCATAACTACGAGATGATTCAGCATATAGAATGGAGTGATGAAGCCACCGATGAGATTGCCAGAGCGGTCCTGAAATGCAACGAGTGCGACCTGCTCACCAAGATTGTCGAGCAGAAGGTTGATGGAACTCGCGCAGAGATTGAAGTTGTCTGTCCTATCCACCAAACGATGAAGAAGGGGCTCACTGTTGAGGTCTTCAAGCATTTGGAGGTGCGAGACCCTGAGATAGACAGACAACCCTCAATTGAAGAGAGTCTGAAGTGCCTTAAGTGTGGCACTCCCGTTACGGTTCGTGACTCGGGATTCGGCAAGGGCATGATTGAGGCCAAGGTCGAATGTCAGAAGAATCATGGGGACACACGCTATTATGTCGAGGACTTCGGGCCTGAGATTCTGGAACAAGTATACGATAAGATGTTCGAGTGTCACAAGTGTCACAGGCCAATGGATTTGGTGAGCTTCCAAGAAGTCAAGGATAAGGGTCAAGTAAATCTTGTTTGCGAGAAACACGGCGAGAGAAGGTTGGAGGTTCCAGCTACTCATGGGCTGATGGTTCGAGATGCGTATACCGCCAGGATGTCATTGCCAAAGATCCAGACTCTTACAAAGACCACCCTCACAAAGGAAGATGCAAGTACGTTTCAGTTCGACCCGGGTCTAGATTCTGACGAGATGTTCCAGACAGCCCGAAGTGTCATCGAACAGCATGACGTGCAGTTTGTGTCGGATGACCAGACTAATGGTGTTAAACAAGCCTGGTACTACGGCAAGGCCTTGAAGGGCGACGAGTTTGTCGTGGTAGGTTCCGTTTCGGGTGACAAACACGAAATCGAGATTCAAGGATTCTCGGACAATGAAGAGCATCTGGGTTCACTGATGGCCCATATGCGTGAGAATCTCAGAGAGGTGTTGCTCCGTATCCGGGAGGATGCCGATGATATTCAGCCTCTGATAGTTCAGTGTGTGCACTGCAATGCCGCTCTGTCAAAACGAGGTCTCCCGGGCGAGACCACTAGGTGCGAACACTGTGGAGTTCCCCTTCACTGGTAGGATTCGCTCTACCTGCCCTTCCATTCTATAGAAGGCTTCTCAACAGCCCCGATGTGAGTGAGAACCCTGTCCACGATAGAGTCCACCAGTTCATCAACAGATTTGGGTCTGTGCCAGAAAGCGGGACTTGCCGGTAGAACGATGGCTCCCGCCTCAGTGACTCTAGCCATGTTTCGGATGTGGATGAGATTCAGTGGGGTCTCTCTGGGAACAAGAACTAGCTTTCGACGCTCCTTCAAAGAGCAGTCGGCGGCACGAACTATTAGGTTGTCTGCGTACCCATGAGCTATACCGGCCATGGTCTTCATAGAGCAGGGGATGACAACAACAGCATCTAGATGGTAGCTCCCACTTGCTGGTCCAGCATAGAGGTCATCCTCACGATAACTCACATCGACCTCCTTTTCGAGGTCCTTGACTGTAAGTCCGGTTTCGTGCTTTAGAGTTTCCTTGCCCCATTTCGACACAACCAGATGGACTTCATGATTCAGCTTCCTTAGCATCCGGAGTGTTCTAACGCCGTAGGTTGCACCGCTTGCACCAGTAATGCAGACAAGGATTCTCTTCTTCACCATAGCTCCATATCTCCTATCTGTCGTTTAAGCGTCCATCATCTGTTCATTTGCCTTTCTGTGCTGACAATTGACCTAGTCAGAGCAGAGCAGTAAGAATTACTGCCAAGAGAAGCGCAATAGTTCCTGCTCGAAACCCTATGCGTCTGGCAATTCCTGCCGCCTCCGTAATGTCTTGAGTCAATATGTCGAATCCTTTCTCTCCGAATGTTCGGAGGCCTTTTGCTTCACCGAAACCAAGCCCGAGGCTGACCTCTGCTAGTTCCTCGCGTGCCCGATTTGCAGCGAGAACAATAGCCTCTAGGGTTTCTTCGAGCCCATGCTGACCTACAGGAGGGTATCCTCGACTCGAAGTCGAGATTGCATTGACCACATGCGTGTCTGTCGTAAGAACCTCGGCGTCGTCGAATCCTTGGGTCCTTAACAAGCGAATAGCTTCATCACGAAACCCGGGTTCCATGTTATTCCCATCTACGCTTATGAATGCGATCTCCCGGCCACCTAGGCCAAGAATCATGGCAGTCACTCCTCCCGGTCCGATTCCTTCTTCCGGAGAAATGGTTTCGGGCACAGCCCTATAGAAACCTGCAGACACTTTGGTTCTGGGAGAATCGAAAGTGGAGAAGACAGCACTGGAAACTGCACCCACATACTCACCTGCTTCTAGGTCACCTGGCATCACAGATACGGCGTCGCCGTTAATGCAGTTGTGGGCATCCACGACTGCAACGCTTCTCACCTTTGGCACTCTTTCACGCACAAGGTTAGCGGCCTCTCTTCCAACTTCAAGAGATATATCGTCGGTAAACTCGGGAGCGCTGGTGCTGATAGTCAAGACATCGTCGCCCACAAACAGAGTCCAGACCTTGAACCTCCCGAGGTCCGACCAGTGAGGGCCGGAGGCAGTCGGATGAACCTGAGTTTCCTCTATGAGCCGATCGATCTCAGCCATGACAAGTGGAAAGTCTTCCTTTGTTGTCAAATTCTGTTGATGAGTACAGCTGCCATGCATTATGAAAGCAGGCACACCATGGTTCTTCTCAATGTGGTCGATGATGGCGGAGGGAAGTGAGCTACTCCCGATCTGTCTAAACGGTCCGGGATGAACATACTGAATGACTCCGACACCTACAAGTCCTTCATCATTCCTGAACACGATTAGCTCAACTGGGACATCCTGCAACTCACCGATTTGTGTCAGGGTCCTTTCAATTGGCTGCGAGTTGTTCATGAGGTAGTCATATCCAAAGGCCCGCAGAAGCTCTGGTCCATTGATACCGAGGTCTCTCTCAAAGGGCACACTGACTGATCGAAAGATGAAGTGGACAGCCATCGAGAATACGGGGAACGTAATTAGTGCGACAATCGGCCAGAGTGGTGGAAATATCAGCACCGGGTCCGCGAGGTTGCTCAAGGCCCAAGTTGTCACGTACCAAATGGCCGGAATCATAAGGGCTGCAGTGAAATTCCTCAGAGGGTGATGGTCGCTGAGTCCAGTCACAAGAAACACGAACAACATATAGGCGGCGCCAAGTCCCAACATCCAGAATCGGATCTCATAGAACTCTGACATGAGTAGTAGGTCCAGAATACTTCCTATGACCCCAAAGATGATCCAGATCAGGATGCCATACTGAACTGAGCCCGCCGTGCGTCTACCATCGAGAGGTGATCCCTCCTTTCTGACAATGGCATAGAGCAGAATTGTGCCCAAGAACGAAGGAACACCTAGGATCAGCAGGTACTGTCCGAGAACCCAGAAGAAGCTTGGGACCGGGTTCACGAAAAAACTCACTGTCGCTGTGATGAAAGCGCCGAACAAGACAACTGCTAGAATCCTAGCGATTATCCCTTGGTAGGTCGGGAGCCGCCAGACTTTTGAGTAGAGACTCACGGTTTCCTTTACCTTGGCCTTCTCACCCAACGCGTTTCCTTCCGAGGTTTTTGTACTCAGTCTGGACCTCTCTTATCAACATTCCCTAAATAGTGGGTGCAATCTCCACTAACACAATGCTTATATCGCATTCGATATTATGCGCAATATCACATTCGATAATGGACGTGTCGAAGTTGCTGAAGCAAGATCAAGCTGATCACGAATTTGATCACATCAGAATGCCTCATTCGGTGCCCAGAGGACTATTGAGACTCGTCATCATTAGGCTTCTACAGTCCCAGGAGATGACAGGGACGGGCATCATGACGACTCTCGCCGAGAGAAGTGAGGGTCAATGGAAACCGAGCCCTGGCTCTATCTATCCTCTTCTGGCAAGTCTTGAAGAAGAAGGCATCATTAAGACCGTGCGGACTGAAGGTCGAAAGAAGACCTACGCTCTCTCAAAGGAAGGTCGTTCACACACCAAAGAGATTCTCAAGAGAAAGCATGACGTAGAACACAGATCGCGTTTGAACCGAATGATCTGGCTTCAGCTTCTTGAACCGGCTGATAGAGCCCGATTCTACGTTGGGGGCATTGTTCATGCGAGTGAACACCTGAGTGACACAATCAAGGAACTCACCGACTCGGAACGTCGAAGACTACGCAAACAAGTGATGGCGGCGGCTGAAACGCTCGCCTCACTTCTTGACACCTTAGAATAAGGAGCATCAAAGGATGATCAACGAACAAGAAAAGACCACAGGTCGAAGTGCCGCTGCCCGGTACATGTTGGCTGGCCTACGGCGACACCCGAGAGCTATCTCTTTTGCATTGCTACTGACTGTCATATCAACACTACTCGTAACAATCCCGATGGTAATTGTTGGAATGGCAGTGGACGAGCTTAGAGTGTCAGGGCTAAGCGGCCAATTCGTATTCCTTGTCTGGCTAATCGTGGGCCTTGGTCTCATCTACATGGGACTCTACTTCGTGGTCGGTTATGTCTGGGCTGTAGTGACTCTAAGATGGGAGAGGGACGCCAGGCAAGAGTTCTTCGAGAGCCTTCAGGAATACAGTATGACCTTTCACGATATTGTGGACAGCAAGCGAATGCTCTCAGTGGCGATGCAAGACATCAATTGGGTTCGAATGTCTCTTAATCCTGCTCTAAGGAACATTGTGGGCGGCCTAACCTCATTTGCCATAACTGGTGTGTTTCTTGTCTTGATCGATCAGACGCCCGGCCTGACAGGCATCTTCACCATTTTCGGATATCCAGTCCCGGTCCTTACATTGATAATGCTGGTCGGGACGCCACTTTATCTTGCCTTTGCCTATAGATATGCCAACGCAGTCGAACCAGTGCGGCGACAGAGGGCAGAAAACATGGAACAACTCACAGCAGTTTCACAAGGGGTGTTCCAAGGCATTGAGGTTGTACGTGCATTCGGAGCAGAAGATAGAGAGCAAGGTAAATTTCGGCGAGTCAGCAAGGAGTACGAGAAGACAGTGACTCGAGAAGGACAGCTTGCTGCCTTCTATATCCCTGCACTTGTTCTGACTGCAATGACCACTCTAGCTTTCGCATACGCTGGGTATGCAGTCTTGGCTAATGTCTTGACTCCTGGAGCGTTGATAGAAGTCCTAGGTCTCTTACTAGCTCTCGAGGGGCTAAACTTCCACCTGCCGGCCATGCTACTCATGCTACGAGGTGGATATGTCAATGCCCAGCGAATCGTTGAGATTCTCAACTGGAAGGACCCCATGAAAGAGCCAATTGATGAGGTCGTAGACGTGAATTGGCTTGGCGACATCACCTTTGACAATGTCAGCTTCAAGTACAGTAGCGATGATGGAAACAATGACCATTACGCACTCAAGGACTTCAGCATCACAATTCCTGGCAGTTCAAGAGTAGCACTCATTGGTGGTCCGGGAGGCGGAAAGAGCACAATTCTGAAGCTTCTCCTGCGACTCTACGATCCCACCGAGGGGAGTGTGAGTGTTGGAGGTGTAGACCTCAGAACTGTGAGAACCGAGAGTGTCAGGGATGTCGTAGGACTAGTGGAGCAAGACATCTTCTTGTTTCGAATGAGTGTTCGCGACAATATCGCCTTTGGAAGGAGCAACGCAACTGACGAAGAGGTTGTAGAAGCAGCAATGCGAGCCCAAGCTGACGAGTTTATCATTGAACTACCTGAGGGCTATGATTCAATGATTGGAGAACGAGGCATGACTCTGAGTGGTGGTCAGAGGCAGCGGCTAGCGATTGCCAGGGCGTTGATTCAGGATCCTAATATTCTCCTCTTGGATGATTCAGTCAGCGCAGTCGATGCACAGACTGAGTTCTTGATGAGGAAGGCCTTGGACGAAGTCATGGTCGGCAGGACAAGCATAACTGTGACCCAGAGGCTTCGAACGCTCATTGAATCAGACTTGGTCATCATGGTGGATAAAGGAAAACTCATCGCGGCCGGCTGTCACGAAGACCTTCTGAAGACTTCCGAGCAATATCGACACATCTTTGAGCGGCTGCCTGGTGCTCAGGCACTTCTAGATAACATGTTCGTGAGAGGAGGTGCCACATAATGGGTATGCGAGGTCACGGCGGTCCTAGAGGTATGCTCGGATACAAATACAAGAGAAGCCGGCCAATTCGTGTTCTGCTAGGCCGGATGATTCGTTACCTGGGACGTTTCAGAAGAATTGTCGCTATGGGTGCAGTCTTCTCTATCCTAGCCACAATTGTTTCAGCTTTCGACCCTCTAGTTCTTACCTGGGGAATCAATTCAATTGATCCAAAGGTCAATCCGTCACCGGCCTTCAGCACTCTACTACTCCTCATCGGGATCTATGTCGTCCTAAGAATTACTAGTTGGGCTCTGTCAAGTGCGAACACATGGATACTGGCAAGTGCTCAGGCCGGCTTTGTTCAGAACATCCAAGAAGACGTATATAGCCACCTTGTGAGAGCGGATCTTTCCTACCACAAGTCCGAACAGAGCGGCAACGTCACCTCACGGGTCACATCAGACACGGTTTCGCTCGGGACTGGTATCCAAGTGCTGATTGGTTTTGCGAGCCAGGCTCTGATGCTCGTTGCTACATTCCTGCTACTATTGTTCACTTCTCAAGCTTTGGCACTCACTGCATTGATTGTGATACCTGGCGTGGTGTTCATAGCTGTACTCTTTGGCACAGTGGGTCAGAGGATTATGCTCGCTTCTCAGAGAGCCTACGGGAAGGTTTCAGGGCAGATCGCTGAGAACCTTGGCGGCATTCACATTGCGAAAGCATTCAATCGCGAGGAAGAACTAGCGGAGGAGATGTTGGAACTGAACCAACAGGCTTACAGACATGGGTTCCGATTCATGATTTTGATGAGTGCCATGCAGCCTCTGGTGCGGTCGATAGGTCAGTTTGCGGTTGCTGCTATGCTCTTTGTCGGTGGCTCACTGGCAGTGGGCACTCTGCCGGTCTTGACCATTGCTGAGGTGTTTCTAGGAGTGATGCTCATCAGTCGTTTCATGTGGCCTCTCCTGGCCCTTGCAATGATGTCTACTCAGGTGCAATCGTCTCTTGCTGCAATGGATCGCATCTCTGATGTGCTGGAGGCCAAACGTGCAGTGGCTGATCTGCATTACGCAGCCCCCCTTCTTGAGGCTAGCGATGGTATCACCTTTGAGAACCTCACATTCGAATACGTCAAGGACACTCCAGTTCTGAAGAACGTCAATTTCACCATTTCCGCTGGCGAAACTGTGGCAGTAGTCGGACACACAGGTGCTGGCAAGACGACCCTAGCGGCGTTAATCAACAGATTCTATGATCCGATGGAAGGTAGCGTTCTAATTGGGGACCAAGACATACGAGATGTAACATTGGATTCCTTACACGATACAGTTTCATTGATTCCACAGGAACCTTACCTATTCGATGATACCATCATGGAGAACATTCGTTATGGTAAACCTGATGCCACGGATGAGGAGATTATAGACCTATGCAAGATTGTCGGAGCTAACGAGTTCATTGAGGTGCTCGCTGACGGCTACGAAACTCGAATAATCGAGAGCGGTAAGAACCTGAGTGCCGGTCAGAGGCAGATAATTACAATCGCAAGAACTATGCTTGCCGACCCGCGCATTCTCATACTTGACGAAGCCACTAGCCGACTTGATGCATATAGCGAGTCTTTGGTGCAGGATGCGCAGGCCATGCTATTCTCTGACAGAACGACAGTTGTCATAGCACACCGTCTGACCACGATTGCGAACGCCTCAAGAATAATCGTCTTCAAGGATGGAGAGATAATCGAAGAAGGCACACATGAAGAGCTACTTGCTCTCGATGGCACATTCAAGGCACTCTACGATACGTACTATGCTCATCAGGGCCTTGAGGAGCTCACTGAGGAAACAGTCAGAGCAGCAGAGGAGGAAGTCGCCAAGGCCGGTATCGAGATCGATGTTTCCCCTGCGACCGGGCCCATGGGCATGGGGATGATGGGTGGAATGGGTGGACACGGTGGACACGGACCGCCAGGTCCCGAGATGATAAAGCAGATGATGGAGCGTATGCCTCCCGAAATGCTTGAGAAGATGATGAGTGATCCAGACAGTCTGCCTCCAGAAATGAGGGAACGCATCAAGAAGATGCTTCAGATGCGAGAAGGCGCTGAGTCATCATCTGGTGGAAGTGACTAGTCAACTATGGCTAGAAGTCCTCGATTCTCCTAGCCATAGAAAGAGCCGCCCCGAGGACCAAGTACGATTCTATGCTCAACAGCTGGAGATACGGGTCCAGCAGAGATACTCCGACGAAGGACCACGTCCCGAGTCGGACCAGCATGAAGAAGACAGCAAGAAGTGACAATCCCAACGGTACCGCCAGTCTTCCTTGTCGAAAGGTCCAAAGCACATAGATTAAGGCGACTGTAGTGACTCCCACCCCCGCAACAAGAGGGGCCGTAGTTATCACCTCGATCGGTTCTCTCACTGGTGAAAGTGAAATCACAGTCATTGTGAGAACAATCACTGCAACTATGGGAATTGTGACCATACCCCCAACGAGCTTCCTATCGTCTGTCGTTCCAAGGACTTTGTTTGAAGCCCTAAGATACCCAAGGACACCGATTGCCCAGAATAACATTCCCGGAGATTGTGTTAGACTGGCCGTATTGTGGAACACATCACTTCCCTGCTGGCCACTCAACACTACTAAGGCAACATCAGACACAGAGTAGAGCACAAGCCCGAGAGCGATTAGGAGGTTCATCATGTGGAATCTATCTTCCTTTGTGAAGTCCCCCTTACCAAACTGAAACAGACCAACGAAACCGGTCAGAAATGCGCAAATGGGTGCAAGGTACATTGTCAGCGAAGCAAGAAGGGGAATCTCACCTGCGGACCAAAGAATCAGGCTTGCAACGAGAATGACAAGTCCAATCACCAAAAAGAGGACTGTCGAATACTTCTCACGCGAAGTCACTGGTCTATGACCCTCCGATACTTTTGGCATGAAGCGGCAACCACGATCTGTTTGTTTTGCTTAAGGTATAGTAGGACTATACCAAATAACTATCAAATCGGGGATGGGCTGGCTTTCAATTCTATCCCTTATCTGTTCTCGAATCTGATTGATATCTGTTATGCGTCTAGTCTTCTGGTTTCTCTCGGTGTCCGAGATTATCGGAAACCTGAGATAGAGTAGAAGTTACTTCAATCTGTCACTTATGCCTCTCTATTCAGATATCCGCGCCACATTCTCCGCACTTGGAAAGACCCTGTTCGTTCTTGTGACCGCAGTAGGGACAGACGACCAGGACTCTCTCAACAATCTTCTCTTTCTCCACTCTCAGTGGCGTTCGCGTTTTGCGCGTTGTGTGACAAGTCACATACTTTGCTAATCACTATAAGCCTAGATACCCATATTGGATATTGGGAGCAGTAGGAAATGTCCTTGAGCAAATCCCCGGACATCCTTGGCACATATGCTGTCGTTGCATCTTACATCCTGATGATTGGTGGGATGATGATCCTTTTTGGGACCACAGACCCCTACTTGACAGGTAATATACTCATCCTGTCCTTGTCGGGGATACTGCTTCTCGGAGGAATGCTGCTGCGAGTCCTAGGAGCCTTTCTCTGGGGGCCAGGGTCCAGGAGATATCGTGAGGAACACAATGTCCTCGAGATTGTGGCAATGCGGCAGAGTGTCACCATCTCAGAACTACAGACCGAAACTAGAGTTGGGACTCTAGTTTCGGCTCTCGGCCTGTGCGAGAAGCGTAGAACAGTCTTTGTCTGCCAGAATCCTCTTTGTGGTCACATATTCGGGATGGAAGAATAGGCATAGACCTAGTCTTCTTCTTTAAATACGGGCGCCACACTTGTCGCACGTCTTTGCGCCTGCTGGCAAATCGGCTCCACAGGTAGAACACATTCTGGGCTCTGTGGAACTCAAATGCCAGTGTTTCTCAAAGGTTCGGTGACCTTTTTCGGTCAAGTACTCTTCCACGTATCCACAGTCCTTGCAGACATGATACTCAAATTGAGCGATGCGGAGGTACCTTACAACAATACCTTGTGGTGGCCTCACTGGCTCGTAGATGCTGGTACTCCCACATTTGGGACACTTTCCTGACTCCTTCAACCTATTCTCCTACGGAAATTCGGTCTTGTTGCCTTATAGCCCGTTCGACTACTGTCAAGAACCATTGAAAGGATCTACACGATTTCCTCGTCTGATGGGATAGGTTCCCTGACGCATACTCGGGGCGGGGAAGGTCCTGAATTTCTCTGGTCAGTAACTTGATTCTTCGTTGTCGTTCTGAGCCAGTTTGGTCATCAACAAGTCGGGAATAGTCCGGATTGCCTCCATGATTCGCTAGGCTGTGGCTATGATTCCCTCGTTTGTTTTGCTAATTGTATGGAATGACTATAACAAAGCACTATCAAATCGGGGATGGGCCGACTTCCAATTCTGTCTTCTGCCTGTTCTCGAATCTAGTTGATATTTGTTATGCGTCTAGTCTTTCTGCCACATTCATCCCCACCACTCCGGCGGTATCGATCTTTGATTGATTGACACCTCTCCATTGAGTTTCTGCTCCAATTGAGAGAGGAAGCAAGAAGCGCGAAGGACTTTGCCACTGTTGATAGAATCAGAGAATGGCTGGGACAGCTGGACATCGTCATCGCCGACACAAAGGACGGCTCCACGTGGAAGATGAGCTAGCCAGGCCAAATCTATAGCAGAACTATTACATAATAGTAACCAGCGATGGATGAAGACATGTGCCTAAAGATGCGGGTCATGTCAGACGGCCCTGCAAGGGTTTCTATCAGATTGTTTTGCTTAAGGTATAGTAGGACTATACCTTAATAACTATCAAATCGAGGGTAGCCAGCTTTCAATTCCGTCTTCTATCTGTTCTCGAATCTAATTGATATCTGTTATGCGTCTAGTCTTTCTGCCGCATTCATCCCCACCAATCTGGCACAGGACCATCCTCCTTCGTATTCCAGACCTTCTTCCCGTCCTTGTCACAGATGTTCCAGCAGACATGACATGAGAATTTGTCAGGCCATCTTTTCCAGTAAAGAAGTAATTTATCAGAGACTGTCGCAATTCATCAATCTTATATGCTAATATTATATCCTAATATCAATAGGTGGATGATAATGGCGGGTTTCGTGAAGACAAAGGAGCATGGCTCAAGCAGGGCAAGTATGTTATTCATCCTCATGATTATTGTTGTTTCCATTTTAGGTATAGCAATCATTGTTGCTTTTTTCGTCCCAGATTTCCTCCGGCAACTGCAGCTCACTGCTGAAGAGTTTCAACAGATGTTTCAGACCATCGTTGTGGGCATAACAGCGCTTATGATTGTCGGGAGTTCTATCATCATAACCCTATACGCATTGTTCACTTCCAAATCGAATTGAGAGCTAAAGATCTAAATCCTGCATCTCTAGCCACTTCTTTCCAAGCCGTTCCCCCGTTTTCTCGACATCTTCTGCAGAGGGTTCCCAACCTGACTTTCGGGCATTTCTATGGGCATGGTTCTATCCTACAAGGATTCTTACAATGATGAACCGGATATTTAATAAACTGTTTCACGAAGTGTTTCTTGTGGGATGTGAGTTGAAGGGTAGCTATTCATCATATCCCCAAACAGAGGAGGTGAGCGTCATATTGAGAAGTTTGCTAAGGAGTGATAGAAAGACAATCACGTCACTGGTTGTCGTTCTCATTCTAACTGGACTACAATTCGTAGTAATCCACACAATTTCTGTGGAACCGATAATTCCACAATTGGCACAGCCCATTCGCATTGCAGAAAGAGATCCGATAACAGGAGATATAATCTGGTATAATGAATCAACATTGACACCATCTAATGCGGGTGCTGCAACTACATCTTCTGAGGATCGTTGGTATGCCGGAAGTATTCCTCCGTGGTTCGTATCTAAAAGAGGGATCAGCATATGGACAACAATTAAGACCCCTGCCACCGGAGAATCGCAGCCTGGATATAGATACGCTGCCTTGATATCGTGCTTTGATTATCCCGGCCTGAGCTATGACCAGTTTGGCTTCTATGCTTATGGTAGCAACTACTACGTGGCCTGGAGTTATTCAACACATGACTTCTGGGGTTTCCTAACGATTCATTCACATATGGGACCTAGGTTGCTCAAGAATACTTACTACACTTTCGAAATGAATGTCGACAACGACTATTTGACTTACAACATGTATCTCGGAGGCTGGTTGGAGTGGACGAAGACCATCAAGACATATGGAGACTGGTTCCTCTTGGATGATTGGATCTGGTGCGGGTTCATCTTGTATGCTTCCTTCACCTTATTTGAGGAAGGATTCACACCAGATGCACCTGAGAATGATTTGAAGTTCCAGAATACTCAATACATCCTGTATGGTACAGGGATCTGGGGCTACTGGGACAGCTGGATTGAGTTTTATGCAGAACGGGGATACTCAGTTCCCGATGGTGTTGATGTTACGATCAACACCGCTCAGCACTACGTATTCATCGACAACCCATAGGAAGACCTGCTTGGCATGCATACTTAGGAGAGCGAGCCAGTGAGGTTCGTTCTCCTCCCTTTATGACTGGTGTCACAGACTCCTTCCAGCCAAAGTCCACGTATTGTCAAAGTTGATTTGATTTCAGAAGATTCTCTTGATGTCGAGCCGTTTTCTTTTGGTCGATAGTAACTTTCAAGACCACTAGTGGACATATTCACTAGTGAATCGATAGGTGTTCATAGTGCATAAGAAGTATCTAGCTATTGGTACGGTCCTGCTTTTGGTTGGCTTCACTGGAAATCTGTTTTTGATGTGGCTGTTACTTAGTTTCCCAATGGGGGGGCCACCGTTGGGAGGCACAGGGATCATCTTGCTTGTCCCGATTGGCATCTATCTGGTCATTTACTCCATCATAGTCGAGGAGCAAGAATGATCTACTGACTCACCTGTATTCATATATTGAGGTCTTATTATCGGTTCCGTAGGTCCGTCTTTCGCCCCCCTCAAAGCAGGATCAATGCCATCGCGCGCGGTCATAATATACCTACGGAACCTTCGGTTCTCTCTCCGGTAGTCTTTTCGGTAATACTACCGGTACTCTACCGTTTTTCTAGAGGTATGTGTATGTCTAGGGGATCTCAGGTGCCAGAATACCAGTTATAAACGTATAACAGAAGGGAACTATGAGGACCCCTATGAGTGTTTAGAGGCGTTAGACATCACTACAGACGTTTCTGAGCACCTGACTTTTAGTATTGTATTCGAGGGTCTAGGGGTATTATAGAAACAATATGGGGGAGTTTCAAAACTCTTGAGCAGCCAGATCCACAATCCGGTCCCTGACAGCGGCTCTCACAAACTCGGCCCAGTTCCTTTGTAATCAGTAAGGCAAGCAAATCAAATCGACTGTTGTTCTCGGATGTGCTTCTTTCTTTCCACAAGCAATGCCTTCATTCTATCCCTGATTTGGGCTTTACCGCCCTTCCCCTTTGTCAAATCGTCCGCTTTCTTAGAAGCAAACTGCCATGCTTCATCTTCAAACAATGGTTGCTTGAGTTCTTCGTCATTCAACAGCTTCAGGAAATCATGCTCATAGGCGCTTCTTAGAAATTCCACAACTAGGAGAACTCTAGCGGCTTCATCGATATGTTTCGTCACGGCTTTCAGTTTCGATATCTCAGAACCTGCTGGAAAGATCGACGGCAAATCATGTTTTCTCCTTTCCTCTATATAGCTAACAATTAAGTCCGCCATTTTCGGGAAATCCAGCCCTTCAATCTTCGGGTTCAGCAGTTCCTCGATCATGAACTCAATCGCATTATCGTAATCGCCCCCTGACTTGAACGTAAGCATTGCACTAATCCCAGCCCCTAAAGATTGCGCTATTGAAGTCTGTCTGGATTGGTCATCCAATTTGGGAACGGTTCTCGCACGCTCCAACAGGAAATTGGGGTCAAAGAGAGTCCCTTCTAGCGGCATCCTTGCATTTGGGTCTGATGTCTGCATTCTCCATTTCCAATACTTCTCTTCCCATTCTATTCGTGACCTTTCAAGTTCCTCCACCAGCTCCTCGATGAACACATCGTGTAACTGATCACGCCATCTGTATATGTAGAAGACATGCCAATCGAATTTACGAAGTTGAACGTCATAATCCGAATCTGTGAGATATGCATTTACGACCTGACCCCAATAGCGAAAAACTGTGGTTGTGAATTTCCCTCTGGCGTCTCGTCGAACAACTCCATAGACGTCGTCTGTTACTTCACCCCATCTCGAATTCCATATGATCCAATCTCCGCGTGCAAGGATTCTATCTAGTGTCTCCAGCTCAAGGAGCAGCATTCGTTTCCTTTGGTCACTGGCATAGCTCTCGGGGTCAGTTGCCCTATCCCTAGCGACTAGCGTTTGAAGATAGTAGTATCCAACCAAAGAGCCGATATTAACTAAGATCCCTTCTCTTCGACTTCTATTAGCTAGGACAATAATGCGGTCAAGAATAGGGATTGATAGTATGGCCAGAAGAATCACAAAAACCATCGTGAAGATATCTGGGGATAAAATACGTAGTACTAGCAGGTACCCCGTGATAAGAAAGCATACCATAGCAGTTCGAAGATAGAGTGTGCCTCGTAATCTCCAGAATCGTCTTCGTACTTGATAGCTGTCTATTGTTTGTTCAATGTAGACCTTTGCTTCCACAAATGGATCTCTGGCGAACTTCTCACCCCATGCAGGTCTATCCAATCTACTCTCTGCGGTGGTAAGATAGAGATTGTAAGCCGAGAAGGTTTCGGCTAGGAGTTGGCGTGCCCGCAAGACTTCCTTCGTGAACAAGTTTTTGAAGTAACGTTCATCCAAACCAAGTTCATAGAGGAGAACAGTTAGTGGTGGTGACATGATGCCTATAATTGTAATCCAAAATATCGGATCAGCTGTCACTATGGTGGCTACAAGTAGAGAGAATGCTATGGGAAATGTCATGTAGATCAGATTCTCACTTTTCTCGGTTGGAGCCAGTCCTGCTAAACTCATTCACACCACCATCCACGGTCAAATGCCTTGGTAGAAGAAACAAGTATGGGTCTTTCAGTGTTCCGGAGTTGAACAGTATAACAGACAGAATTGATATCACGATCAGATTCGGTAGCACAGACCTCGAGAAACTGAAGAGGATCATAAATGAGATGACGGACTTCAAGACCTCTGCAAAGAGTAAAGACGAAACTCTCAGGCAAGACTTTTTACAAGGATGAACCGAGAAGTAGCGTTTTCCGACTTAGGAGAGTGAGGAAGAGTGAGAGTCAAAGGATGAAATCTGAAGACGAATATCGAGATTCAGGCCGGAGAGTGGGACTATGTAGAGGCTTCCTGCAGAGAAGGCAGTATGATCTCAGTCGTCGCACACGAAACAGATGGTGACGACTTCAGCGTGTTCATTGTGCCATCATACTGGAGCTTCATCGTTCCCGCTAGGTCCGCTGCGGCGTACATGCACTGCATGCCTATTTCATGTTTCTTTTTGTTGTTTCAATATGTTCAATGAAATTAGGCATTTGGAATAGTTCTAATATTGCATCTGCAGAAACAACGATTGAAAGACCTGCGACATATTTCAGCCGATCAAATGGCGAGAGTTCCAGTTCGTTTTCTAACGTCTGACTTAAAATGCCCAAGAATGGTGTCTTCAGGGGCATAGGTGGCGCATTTCCTACAGAAAGAGGCATAGGTCGCAAGAGAACAGGTCCTCCACTGTTTCCTCCTGCTGCCATTGCATCAATCAGAAACCTGTGTTTGGCTTGATGCTTAACAAGTGATATCATACCAATCCTGACTGCTGGTTGATGTTCTATGTCAATTTGCTTTGCTGGATACCCAAAATAAAATACATCCCACCCCTCCATCAATTTCTCTCTCTCACAAAAAACACTGCTTGGAATCGCTGACACATTCCATAATTCAGGATTAATGGGAAATGCAGATAGAGCCAAATCATTTGCAGTATCTAATACCCATGAAACTCCAAGTGAATCTTGAAATTCTTTAACCATTACAATAGAGCCCTTTCTCGTTTCGCTTCTATGTGGCATAATGGCAAATAGAGTGTTCCCAGCCTCATCGACTACATGCTTACATGTTACAATATGATTGATTCCTTCGTTGGAAATTAGTGTTCCAGTTCCAATAATTTGATTCTTAGGTATGGTTCCGTGTTCATCTTGATATTCTATTACACTCTTAGCGTCAGTAAATGATTGATCTTCAAGCACAACCAAAGGCACCACAATTTTTTCCAATTTGGATCTAGGCAACTCATTTAGTTTCACTACCACTATTCTTATTGCGTGCAGTCTAGGGAAACATCCCCTTCAATGAGTATCTTCTATCACATTAAATAAGTTTGCGAGATATTGATAGATTATATCCAGAATTAAACAGTACGTGATTCCCTATTACTACTATTCTTTTAGGTGTCAATTGATCTTTACTCGGAATTTTCCGACTCCCACATAGTCACTTCCTATACACGAAAATAGGCTACATCTTATACATTCTGATGATGACAAATTCCAGAAGCATTGTTGGGATCGAAATAATGAATGTGATCAATGCATACATGGATGGACAAGCAAACTCAAGTCGCTTTGGGACAGTAAGAGCAGTAGGAGTGAATATCATGTCAAAAACGATAGTACCCAGAAACGCAGTATGTCCTTATTGTGGAAACGTCATGTATGAGGTCAAAATACCGTTCGGTCAGTCAGAGCAGAAATGTGGAAACGCTAGATGCCGAAGAGGGTGGCATGAAGGGGTATTTATTGTTCTGTGCATTACAGTCGTGAGTCGTGACAAAAGGGGACTGGGGAAAAACAAAGGAGTCATGTGGAACATAAGACACAAGACAAATGGGGATGAAGGGGCTCTTTCATTCAGAACACTCGATAGAAGCATCCAATTGAAACGCAAAGACGTATTGATCCTCTCCGTCAAGAAGCAGTCCAAGGGAATATTCAAGAAGAAATGGGCAGGCAACTGGGAAAGAAAACCAAGCAAATTGGTCAACGCCAACTTAAATACCATGTGGAATGTATAGATACCAAGTGGAGAGGTCGGAGAACTTGCCAACAATATTCTGATTGACGGTGAGCGCAGACTGAATAACGCTCCACCCGCAGCCCTATTTCTACGTAAGATCAATCAGTACTGGTTTCTTATCCTTTCCGATCTTCATGCGCGTTCCTTTTAGTACCAAATCACAGATTTCAGGATAGTACCCAACGTAGAAGTTCAACAGATGCCATCGAATCATCGCCTGTAGGTCAGTTGAAGCTTGAGGGTGTATTCTTTCTACAATGAACTTGGTGCAAGATTGCATCATCTTTAGACGGTGTAGATCAAAGGTTTCATTTACTTTCTCTGCGACCCTAATTAGAACTGTTTCATCTTTCTCACGATGGGCTTGGGACTTGAGGAAAATTGCATCTTGGATTATGTAATATGCAATCTCTCCCAATTGGAATAGGTCGTTGAGAAACTCAATCTCAAAAAGGTCCCCAAAGCGGTCAATCAAATTCTCGATTTCTTTAGATGATAACTGAACTCTAGCAGCCATTTGAAGGATATACTTGTCCAATGGAAAATTAGTTGCTGGCAGGACCATTCCCTTTGCACGAAGACGCAGTTGTTCCTCTTCTGGTAATTGTTCATCAACTGCATTTATGCGAGCCAGTTCAAGAAACGAATCCCGACCAACAGCTGTGAATAATCTTCGTAGTGCAATTTGATGTCGAGGTTCTAATCGTCTTTCTCTACCTGACTCAATCAACCAATTAAGAACAAGACTAATCCCAAAAACCTCAAGAAGAATACTCCAAACAATGATTATCCAATTTATCAATAGAACTCGGATATTCGGAGGATGAGGACATAGCGCCCTATTTCACATGAAGTGATTCCCAACGAATGTCTAGGGCTGTACGCGGGAACTGACTCTCCATATGGGTTCTCGTTCGACCGAGCATATTGTTGACAGGACTTGATCCCATGAGTGAACTCAGCCGTTGAGCCAAGCCGTGGAAGAGCACACCGAACCCTTCGCTGACCTCTTCTGGCGTGATACTACCTCTAATTGTAGCGGTGCTGAGTGAGTTCTTGACCTCGACATCGACGCCTTCTTCAAGCCCCACAAATGCGAGCCATGAGTGTTTCTCCTCAAGCTCATCTTTAGACTTCAAGAACACTTCTCTCGCAGGCTTCACTCCCAGTATCGTTGCGCTTCGGCTCAGCAAATCTTGGAGTGCCGAGGTGTAGAGAACCATTGTGGCTTGAGCCGGTGATACTCGTTCCACCGTTCTACGATGTGCCAAAAGTGCAATATCATCCAGGAAGCGCTTAAGGTCTGAGGTCTTCACGCGTTCTGCCGCAATGGATAGAGGAGTCTGACCATCCAGTTCCGGCAATGCCTTCGCTGTGTCTGGGGAGATTCCGTCTACATCCTCCTCGGAGGGCACGAGGGAGGTGGTCTGATAGATGTCGTCCGGTTTGGCAGTTTCAGTGATGGTTATTGCCTTCTCCCAATATGCCTCAGCAACCATGTTCATGGCAAGCTCCGGTGGGACCTCAAGAAACTCAGCTGCATCTTGGACCGTACAGTCTTCTGGGATGAGCTTCAGGAAGGAGATGACATCTGGCTTAGAGGTATAGTACTCCCAGTGATGTTTGAGCTTCATTCTGGTTTCTGGGGTAACCTGGTCTCTGACAAACTCCTCTATGACGTTGCGTTCGAAGCGGGTGTAGACTGCAAGGTCAAGCTCTACCCACCTCAACAGAGCAAACTGATCCTCAAAGCTTGCAATGAGTCTTCTCATCTTGTTTCTTAGGTCTTCGGTGTCCTCTTTGGCAGACACTGCAGCGAGAGTCCATTCCCCAAACTCGACAACAATCTTATGATCCGTGCCCTCAAATGCACGTGCCCTTGAGCTGACAGACCGAGTCGCCTCATCGAAGAAAGATGTCATTGCTACAAGGAAAGAAGACAGCAGATCGGGATCAAAATCAGATTCCTCGAAGTCGTGGTAGTACATGCAAACTCCAGTGTCTCGCTTGATGATGTACACACTCTGAATCTGCATCTGTTTCTTTCCTCTCTTACCAAACGGCACTTCATTTAGTACAGTCTGTAGTCCCTTTGGCGTGGCGGCGACAAACCTAGCTCTTTCCCAACTTGGATTGTGGTGAAAGTGTAGGGTTCTGCCTCATAATTCACTAGGACTATAAGTAAATGAAATTGGTGTGGATGTATGGCTGAAGACCAGAGCGTCATATGTCCGGTCTGTGAAGAGGGCAAACTGGACATTCAGTCGATTCTCTATAGTGTGCCCTACTTCAATGAACTAGCCATGTTCACAATGAAATGTCCGAAGTGCAACTTCAGCCACAACGATGTATTCTCTGCAGAGCAGAGACCTCCTATGAGATGGACTCTGCATGTGAACGACGAGAAAGTCCTACAGACGCGTGTGGTGCGTTCCAGTTCAGGGACAATCAGATTGCCGGACTTCGGGATAGACATAGAGCCTGGTCCAGCAGCCGACTCTTTCATCAGCAATGTGGAAGGTGTCTTGCAGCGGACTATTCCAGTTGTTGAGAGTGCCATCAACTTCGCTGAAACCGATGAGGAACGAGAGAAGGGACATGATGTCCTCGCTCTGCTTCGGAAGGCATTGACGGGAGAGATCCAATTCTCAATCATTGTGGAAGACCCTGCAGGAGTAAGCGGGATACTGCCCGACGACCTTACCCTTGTGAAACGTGATGAACTGACGCCGGAAGAGGCATCACTACTGAAAGGTGCTCCTGTGTGGCTCGAAGTCGCCCGCGAGGACTATAAAGAGCGTAAGGGCTAAAAGGCCAGTAAATCGACTCCGAGCAGCATTGGGCCGGTAGATCAGCCTGGCAGATCGTCTGGCTTGCATCCAGGAGGTCGTGGGTTCAAATCCCACCCGGTCCACCATTCATTCTCTTCCTTCTCCACAGAGGTCAGTTGACCACGTATCCAGTTTCTTCCCAAGCCTCGCGCATTACTGGATTGCGTTTTAGAAATGCATCTACAGTCCTCTTGGGGACCCGGTTCATGGGACAGGAGAAGTTCAGACATCTGGGACAGATCTTGAGCCTCAGCACAGTGAGCCAAGTCATTGCGCCGATGATGGCGAGAAGTAGGAAAACGAATTGCTCGCTGAGAATCAGGAAAGGCATTGGGAATCCAACAAAGATGCCCAAAGCGATGATGAACTGAATCTTGTAAGACCGGGACATCGGACTTGGGTTGTACGGCCAAGTCTTGTAGAGTCCGTAGTTCGCATAGCAGTGGAGGATGTGACCTTGGCCTCCATCTTCGGCATAGAAAGGACAATGACTGCATAGAATCCTGTTCTCCCAGAGCTCGAAGAAGACAAGCCAGTACGCAAAGTACGCGAGAATCCACCATCCCATGCCTCCAAACCACATCCCTGCAATTGCTGGTATGAAGAACATGAAGGCACTCCCACCAAACATCAGGGTGTCCCTTCTGCGAATCTCGCAATTGACCTCATATTTCAGAGTGCAATCGCCGCACTCTTCTTTCGGTTTCCAAATGCAGATATTATGAGGATTCTTCTCCACAGCCTGTTCTTCGTTCTTCGATTCTCCTGACATCATCTTCCGCTTTCAGCTTCACGTGGGCCTTTTGTTGCAGTCAAGTATCATACAAATCGCTAGGCGCATGTTTAGCGCGAGTGCAGATGCCTATAATCATAGAGCCACCATAAGAGTGATTTGGGAGCCGAATTCTTCTCTGCTAACGTGAACAGGTTCTGCAGTGGGTGAAACTCGAATGACAGATCACCAAATGGTCTCAACCGCCTTGAGATTCAACGAGAGAATCAATGCACGCGACCTTCTTGGGCTAATCGAGCTCATGACTGAGGACCACACCTTCATAGACATTCCAGGTAGAGTAACAGAAGGCCGGGATGCCATGACGGCAAGCTGGGCCATGTTCTTCAAGGAGTACCCTGACTACCGAAACAACTTCACTCTGGTTGAGGTGAAGGGGAATCTCGTCATTATGATTGGCTTCTCGGAATGTTCGTACGATCCGCTAGATGGACCAGCCATCTGGACCGCGGAGATTAGGGACGGTCTGGTGGCCGAATGGCGCGTCTATGAAGACACAAATGACGTTCGACAGCAACTTGGCGTCGGATGACATCGACGTATGCCACACTGGCATTCCTAAGTGAGCCGGAGGAGTACGATTCATTGACACGAGTCAATCTGGAAACAATCGAGAAAGCAAGAGGAAGGATATCCGGTGTGGTCAAGAATACTCCGCTAGTTCATTCCACTTTTCTGAGTAAGCTATGCAAAGGATATGTCTATCTTAAGCTTGAGAACCAACAGGTCACAAACTCATTCAAGCTTAGAGGAGCTCTCAATCGAATGAGCTGTCTATCTACCGAGGAAAGGACCAGAGGCATAGTGACCGCGTCTACAGGGAACCACGCCTTGGGAGTCGCTTTCTCCTCAATGCATCTTGGTGTGCCTGCCAAGATCGTTGTTCCAAGCAATGTGTCAGAAACGAAACTGAGTCGTCTTCGAGAATTCGAGGTTCAGGTGATTCAGGAAGGGGAGTTCGACGAGATAGAGCAACGAGCACGAGGTTTCGCTGCTGAGGAGGGACTAACCTATGTGTCCCCATATAGTGATGTGGAAATCATCTCAGGACAGGGTACAATAGGCCTAGAGATTCTCGAAGTTCTTGACAATGTTGACCTACTTACTGCTCCAGTTGGTGGAGGAGGCCTAGTCTCTGGCATTGCTGTCGCAGTGAAGTCGCTAAGCCCTTCCACTGAAGTGGTGGGGGTCCAGGTATTCGGAATCTCGACCATGCATGACTCCTGGCAAGCTGGGAGAATAGTTCACCCTAAAGAGAAGCATACTCTGGCTGACGGAATTCTCGGGGGGCTCGAAGACGGAGCGATGACATTTGACATCGTAATGAAGCATGTGGATGACTTTCATCTCATTCGAGAGGAAACTGTGAAACAGGCCATCCGCTTGCTGTGGGAACATGAGAAGCAAACTGTGGAAGGTGCTGGCGCCATAGCTATAGGCCCAATCCTTGAGGACCCGGAACACTTCAATGGGAAGACTGTGGTCGCTGTCATTAGTGGAGGCAACATAGAGGCCGGACTACACCGGCGAATAGTGTCTGAGGCAGACTGGCCTGCAGGTGGCGGCTAGTCCCAATCGGCTGAGGGAAGACAACAAGCATACATTTGGGTCATGAAATCTATCATAAGGCAATCCTTAAGAGGACCGTTCTTTGGCCCAAAGCCACTTCATACAATGAACAAGGCTGTTGACTATCTTCCTTTTGAGGGAGAGCAGAACGCCTAGACTAATCAGATGGTGACAAGCAAAATGCAGCTCTTCGAAACCTTCAATGCCATGTTACTTATCGAGAAGGTGATGATATTCACCGTCATCCTTGCTGCGATAGCCAGTCTAGTGTATGCTTGGTGGCTCAGAAAGGGAGTACTTGAGCTCCCCAAGGGCACTGAACAGATGCAGAAGGTGTGGAACGGCATCAGGGAGGGTGCACTATCATACCTCAACAGACAGCTGAGAACGATAATACCTATTCTTGCAGTGTTGTCGTTTCTCCTCTTCTTCACCGTTTACTTTACAGTTCCTGAGCGAGGCACTGAACTTCTTTTCGGTAGGACTCCTGATAAGGGCCGGTTCATTGTCGGTCTCGGGCGTTCGTTGGCTTTCGTGCTTGGTGCCAGCTTCTCGTTGATTGTCGGGCAGCTCGGAATGAGAATCGCTGTCGAATCTAATATCAGAGTGGCTCAAGCTACGCGTGAGGGAGAAGACAGGTACAATCGTGCCCTGACAATCTCTTACCGTGGTGGAACGTTCACAGGAATGCTTACAGACGGACTCGGTCTGCTCGGGGGAACTATCATCTTCATCACATACGGGTTTGCCGCTCCAGACGCACTCCTGGGCTTCGGGCTGGGCGGTACCCTTCTAGCCTTGTTCATGCGAGTGGGTGGAGGAATCTACACAAAAGCCGCTGATGTTGGTGCGGACTTGGTTGGAAAGGTTGAGCATGGACTACCCGAAGATGATCCTAGGAACGCAGCTGTTGTAGCTGACCTTGTAGGGGATAACGTCGGTGACTGCGCCGGAATGGCTGCCGACATCTTTGAGTCATATGAAGTCACAATCGTTTCAGCACTGATTCTCGCTATTGTCATCTACTTGGACCATGTGACTACTCCCTTCCTGTTGCCTGGAGGGCTCTTTGCTGTTGTCGTCTTTCCACTCTTCGTAAGAGCAGTGGGTGTAATCTCCTCGATGATTGGGACTTTCATGGTGCCTGTCTGGCCAAGGATACTCAGAAAGCGGGAGGTCTATGCAGAGAAGGCAATGTTTCTGTCATACGAGGCTTCGAGTGCCTTTACAATTATCCTGACCATGATGTTGTCTTGGTTCTATGTCGGGGACCTTAGGTTCGGAATACTCATCGCCACGGGTGTCATGCTGGCGGTCTCATTCAATCCAATCACGAGCTACTTTACTTCGTTGAAGAAACCACCAGTGCAGGAGATTGTCAAGTCTGCTGACACTGGACACGCAACATTCATTCTCTCTGGTCTGGTCGCAGGCTACGAATCCACGGTCGCCGCACTGGTAGTCATTGTGGCAACATTCGGTATCTCCGCTGCATTGTTCTTGCCGGCTGTTGCAGCAGCACTGGCCCCTTGGTTTGTAGCAGACATTCACGGTACGCTTTGGACTCTTTATGGAATTGCACTCATTGGCATCGGGATGCTGTCACACACGGGCAACAATGTCGCTATGGACTCGTATGGCCCTATCAGTGATAACGCAGCAGGCATTGGCGAGTTGTCACCTGGTGACTTTGACGCTGACGCCATGAAGACCATGGCCGAGCTCGATGCAGTTGGCAACACAACCAAGGCCATCACCAAAGGTGTAGCTATTGCCTCAGCAGTAATCGCAGCAGTTAGTCTCTTTGATAGCTACGTGGTAATTGCTCTTAGGCCTCTTGGTCTGGAGCACATCTTCCTAGACGATCCACTAGTGTTCTCAGGACTTCTTCTAGGTGCGGCGCTTCCTTGGCTGTTCTCTGCATTGAACATTAAGGCAGTGACACGTGCAGCCGGCCAGATGGTTATGGAGGTACGCAGGCAGTTCCGGATTCCAGGAATACTGGAGGGAACAGTCAAACCGGACTACGATCGAGCCGTTGGCATCTCAACCATAGCGGCACAAAAGGAACTCATTGCCCTTGCAGCAATTACCGTGTCAATTCCTATGATGGTTGGCATTGTTCTGAATGTGGCAGCTCTTGGAGGATTTCTAGGAGGGATCATTGTATCCGGCCAGCTTCTGGCCGTGTTCATGTCGAACTCGGGCGGGGCGTGGGATAACGCCAAGAAGGCAATTGAGGATGAGCCCTGTGATCCTGTCCACAACACAGGGAAGGGCTCAGAGCGTCACAAATGTGGAGTTGTCGGTGACACAATTGGTGACCCGCTCAAGGACACGGCTGGCCCAGCACTCAATCCAATGATCAAAGTTGTGAACCTACTCAGTCTTATTCTGGCACCGCTTCTCGTCCAGTTCCAGTTTGGTGCTTCTGCTGAGATCACGGTGGCTTTACTGGGTGCACTATTCGTGTTACTGCTTGTGACAATATGGGCGATTCGCAAGAGCACAAAGCCAGCCGACTTCGGCATGGGAGTTCCAGAGGAAGAGGTCATCTCTCAGTGGAGTTGAGTGCGAAGCACCTTAGTAGGTGGCATCCCTTGCCACCTCTACTCCTTTTGCTTCAAAGGATATTCAGAAGCACAGCCAAAGATATAGGATTTCGTGCATAATCGGCATGCTTTTCTTCTTACGATTCGTTAGAATTCAAATAACAGGGCCGCGTTTGACTACGCTAGGGCATGAGAGTGTCATGATTTGGAAGAAGAGCTTGTTCCCAATAGCGTCTTTGAAGGACACGAGTTTACAGTCTGGTCCGTAGACTTCACTCCTGATAGTCGCTATGTCGTTTCAGGTGGCCAGGACGCCACTGTACGGATTTGGGACTTGCAGTCAGGCAGTCTCCTGCACACCCTTTCGGGGCACAGGGGCGCAGTGTATGGCATCGCCACCATGTCCGATTCCAACAGGATAGTTTCAATTGCAGCTAGGGATCTGGCCGTAAGGATATGGGACATCAATAGCGGCTCACTGATCAGTGCTCTCGCCCCTAACTCGGCACAAGTAACCGCAGTCACGGTGAGTCCAGACAGTCGCTACGTCATTACAGGTGGAGACGACGGGAGAGCCCGCATCTGGGATATCGATAGCGGTGTGTTGCTTCGAGTATTGAATCATCCAGGGAGCATATACTCAATGGTTGTTTCGCCCGACGGGCGGCACCTTGTGGTGGGGGCCAAGACAAGGCCAGCTTCTGATGACAAGGGCCTGATATGGATCTGGGACTTCGAACTGGGCATTCTGCTACATTCACTTGATGGTCATGAAGGGCATGTGACTGCGCTTACTATGACCGCAGACGCAAGATACATTCTGTCAGGAGGCCAGGACGGGACTGTAAAGCTCTGGGATGTCGAAACTGGGACCCTGCTCTACTCTATGGCAGGCCACGAAGGACCGGTATTATCTGTCATTATAACCCCGGATGGACGACACATCATTAGCGGGTCAAGTGACGACTCGCTGCGTCTCTGGCAGCTTCACGGGGGAGTGTTCATTCACTCGGTTGAGCATGAAGAGAACGTCCATGCAATCGCTGTAAGCTCTGATGCAAGGCACATCGTCACGGGCGACGTGGAGGGAGTAGTGAAGGTGTGGGACTTTCGAGTCGGCACCAGTTGGCGGGACGAATCTTCAGAACGCGCTGAAGAGAGGAAGGTCGAGTTAGAGGCATTTCGGACCGTTCAGCTCAGAAAGGTCATCAATCGCTACGAAACCCTGCCGCTAGAACGTCTGAAGACACTCCTGCGCTTCGAGAGCGTTGCAGAGCTTGA
>JBHIAE010000030.1:0-33565 GCA_046758445.1 Candidatus Thorarchaeota archaeon
TTGATTTCTATGGTTCTGTTCTTCGTTGTTTGGGGTCTGGGTTGGCTCCTGGAACGCCTTTCTCAGGCACTTCTTAGCACAACAAGGAATCCGGGTTCAAGATCCTGGTACCTGCTGGTGGGGCCTGGCGTAGCACTCCATGAGTCATCACATGCTCTGGGTTGCGTATTCACACGGACCAAGGTTGTAGAGTTCAAACCTATCAACGTGACTGAGCAGGATGACAGAGTGGTTCTGGGATACGTACGCTACGTCAACCCGGAGAGCACTATCAAGCGAGCCATAATCAATCTTGCTCCAGTAGCGGTGTCGCTGGTGCTGCTGATTTTCTTTGCATTGGGGGCCACATATCTTGTACCTGAGTCGCCAGGCATTGGGGGAGAGGCACTGAATCTGCTGCAGGACTTGATCGACTTGAAGTCGAACCCGACGATTCTTGCTGATCCCACGTATCCGCTTACACAGATTGGAAGCTTTGTCTATCTGTTCCTCTACACATTTGCAGGGCTCACTGTGATCAGCCCCGTCTTCTGGATTGTCGCGTTTCTAGCTATGACCATTATGTTCAGCAATGCCCCGTCTGAGGTAGATATCAGGAACGCGGTCGGGGGTCTGAAGTACATCATCCTGTTTGACTTGATTTGGCTGGTGGTGGCCTACTTCGTACCCGGAGCGGGTTGGCTGCTTCCGGGACTCTTTGAACTGACTGCAGTGATGTTTGCACTAGCATTGGCCTTTGCGGCTGTTGCCTACGGATTCTTCATTCTTGTAGCAGCAATGGCAAGGATTAGGGCACCGTTTCAGCTGATACCCTTTCTGGCATGTCTTCTGACTGGCATAGCCCTTTGGTACTTCTCAATAGGTACCGCCGCTTTTCAAACAGTTGCTGCCCTCGCTGTATTCATCGTTCTGATACTCCCAATGCTCGCAACAGGGAGTCTAAGGGCAAGAGGGTAATACCTGCCCTCTTATTCTGTTTCAGTCGATGATACTCGGGTATTGGGTATGGCAAAGATACACATTGTTCGTCGTCCTTCTCTCATCAGCCCTCGGCACCTCTTGCGTTACGTGTTCACCACAGAGATGCAGGTTGAACAGGCGGCAAAGATTCTGAACCAGATAGTAGATTCAAATGGAGTCGTCCCGGACAGCGACTGGAGAAGATTTGTCATGTCAAGTCGCGGTCTCTATGTTAAGGTGATGAGAAAGCTGCGTGATGTGGGTCTCGTGGAGAAGCGAATGGGCGAGTTCAGATTGGCTAACGATTTCTCCAACTCGCTGGGTAAGATGGCTGAATACTGGACTCAGATTGTTAGCTCTTATCAGGGTGGAGATAGGGCAATAGCTTTCTAGGACCAGAGTATCAGTCTACCTTGACCTCTCCTTCCTTGAGTTTGAGGTTTCGAAGTGTCGAAACTGCCCGGTCACCCTTCAGTTTCAGGACGCCTAGCTTGTCAAGTTGCCTGACCCACTTTGTCACCAGACCAACCGGCTGTCCTATAGACTTGGCAAGTTCTGCAAGTGTGACGGAACCAACTTCGTCCACCATGACGAGCACTTTCATGTTTGACTCGGTATTCATGACCTGGATATAGCGCTTGGTTCTTTCATCTGCGAGGTTTCTCTGTTCAAGGGCGATATCTCTCTCCTTCTCCATGAGCCTGGTTGCCGTCTCGAACGCTTCTTTCTGCATCTCTAGCATTGGAATCTTGTCTTGAGTTGTCTTCAGTTCTCCCTCCAAGTCATAGACGCGCTGTTCTAGATCCTTTATGCCCTTAATCTTGTCCTGTATTGAATCCAGTTCATCTCGGCGAGCTTGACTTTCCTTCTCCGCGGCGTCTTTCTCTGTTTCAAGACTCTTAGTTAGGCGTTCGAGCTCCTTTATCTGAGCGACACTCTTGTCTGCCTCAGCTCTCTTCTCTTCAACCGTCTGCTCAAGCAGCGAGATCTTGGACTCAAGTGCCTTGTACTCGGCGTCAGTCTTGGTGCTGGTTGTCTTTGCCGCGGTGGCTTCAGCCTTGTAGACCTCAACTTCACTCTGGGCCTCGCCGAGCTTCATCGTGAGCTCTTCCATTTCGCCTTGGACTGATGAGAGCTCCTTGCTGGTCGTTTCAATCATTGAGTCCTTCTTCGCAATGTCCTGTCTGAGTGCCTCAACCTTCTCATCGTACTCGGCAAGCTTAAGCTTTAGCTCCTCTGTTATGGTGTCCGCTGTCTTAGCCGTGTCTAGTTGGGACTGAAGTGTCTTGATCTCGCGTTCAAGCTTAGCAATCTCTGTGTTCTTCGCTTCCAGCCCCTCTTGGAGAGAAACTCCATCTTCTTCAAGACTGGTCATGAACGATCTTACAATATCCTGTTGCTCAACAATCGTTGTCCTTAGGTCCAGCTCCGACTCTCTCACCCGTTGGGCAAACTCCTTGAATCGTTCCTGAGTCTGTTCGACAATACGATCCACGAGCTCTCTCTCCAACGCTGCGAACTCATTATCGACGATGTCAACGAAAGTGGATTCGATGAAAGTCTTGAAGAACTTCATCCGAAGCCGTTCTACCATCTCTTCTGAGATTCGAGACTTGAGTTCGACAACCTTGCCTCTGAAAGTGAGCAGCTGAGCGGCAAAGACGCCTACCACTCCTCTCTGAAGTGAAGATATGTCCGAACGCAATGTTTCCAGCTTCTTGAGAAGGGCATCGAAACCTGCCACCGCTTCCTCCCCTTCCAGCGGACTCTCACGACCCTCCGGAATCTCCATTCCTTCTACGAACTCGAGGGCAACCGCTGCCGCCGATAGCAAATCATCACTCGAATCCACAGGCATCATCAAGGGTTCAGACTCATCTAGGCCTTGAGCCATGCCCTGGACTTCTAAATCATCAAGGGCCGCTTTTCGAAGTGACTTTTGGAGCTCTTCCTTCTCATCATCAGTCAGTTTATCGTCAGGTGACATGTCAATCCCTCAGGAGCCGACCAAGATGAACTGAACAACCTGCTACTTCATAAGGTTTGTGAGACTGTAGGTGGAAAAGTACAGGGTTTCACTTTGGGGGGGCGCCTACGGGCTTCGGGAAAATGAAAGGCCTTATGAGAAGTTCCTTTTCAATAGCGCTGACAATGCCTTCAGAAGAGCCTCTTCTCAAGGGGAAGACCGTCGCCGTGATTGGCTTCAACGCAAGACCCCTTGCATGCTCGGCTAGACGAGCCGGAGCAGAAGTGATAGTATCCGACTACTGGGGAGACGAAGACCTAGCTGACTGCTCTTCTCAATGGAAAGCAGTCTTGGCGCCTGAGCGTGGTCAAAGACAAAGAAGGTCCCTTGAAGAACCTCCTCATGAGACACTCGCAAGGAATCTGCTCGAAAGTATCCAGGGCAGGCAAGTCGACTTTGTATTCGTAGGAAGTGGCTTCGACGACAATACGAATTCGCTGAGGTTGTTGGAGAGGGAAGTTCCAATAACTGGCAATTCTAGTGACTTAATGTCGAAGTCTCGCGACTTTGAGGCTCTCTCCAGACTTGCCCACGAGTTGAATCTAGGATTTCCTATCAGATTGACGGCAAAGAGTGTGGCTGAGGCACTTGACCTGTGTGAGGAGATTGGCTATCCTTGCGTGATACGACCTCCTAGATCTGGTGGCGGCAGAGGTATCACTCTAGTTTCGAATCCGGTCCAGGCCGAATCAGTGTCGTGGAAGCTGGAATTTGATGAAACTGTGGAAGAGATTGTTGTCCAAGAATACATTCAAGGGATAGATGCAAGTTGCAGCGTTCTCTCGACCGGCGATGGTGCGAAGGCTGTGTCGGTTCAAGGGCAGCTAATTGGAATACCTTCTTCCGGTCGGCACAATGACTTCGTATACTCCGGCAACTACATTCCATTTGAAGTAACTGGAGTCGCGAAGAACAAGATCGAACGAGCATCAGAGCAGATTTGTGAAAGCTTCAAGCTGGTTGGCTCAAATGGCGTAGATTTCGTGGTGGACAACAATGGCTCGGTTTGGCTATTGGAGGTCAATCCTCGTTTTCAAGGCACCTTGGAAATGTTGGAACACTCAGGCAATGTTTCGATGACCGAACTTCACGCATCAGCATGCTTGGGTGACCTCCCGTCTCAAGTGCCTACCTTTGTCCCTGCGGTAAGACTTGTCGTATTCGCAAGGAGAACGGGGTTGACTCCTGACCTCTCCAGTTATCCAAGTGCAGTTGACAGGACTCCCAAGGGTGTGCTAGTGAAACGTGGTGACCCAGTTTGCTCCTTGGTCCTTAGAGGAGAGTCTCTGGCATCATGCTACCTAGAAGCCATGTCAGTCGCCACGTCAATCCAGAATGGTGTCACTCCTCCTTAGTATGGTCCTGAACTGTTTGATGCAGCAATGGTCAACAACATTAGTACAGTGCCGTGTGTAGAGAGTCGGCAAATGTATATGAGTCCAAGTGCACATCAGATGCAGCTGTTGAGGAGCCTAATTTCATGAGGGTTTGCTCGAAGTGTAACAAGGCGAATCTGCCAACTCGGAAGTACTGTATTCGATGTGGTACTACACTCATTACTCCTCCCAAGAGGGCCCGCGCCGAAACATCACCTGCGGCAGAAGTTCCCGAGATCGGGAAAGTGACAACGGAGGCATCAATCGCAAGAGAGGCCGAAGCAGCAAGAGTAACGACCGATGACCGCTGGGTTCGTCCAAGCGAAGTTGCGAAGAATCGAGTTCGTGCCGCTGCAAAAGCAAAACGCAAGACAGAGCTCGAGAAGGCTCAGGAGGCATTTGCCAGAGCGGAGGAGGTCGGAATTGAGGAAGAGGGATCTGGAGTAATAGAAACTCGGATGCTCCGGGCCAGCGAGGTCAGAGAGCTCCTCGAAACATCGGCTGAGCTGGAAGCAGAAGTGTCATCTCCAGAGGTTCCCGCACCAAGGATGATGGAAGGATCAGAGCCCCAACCTCCAGAGGCAGCTGAGCTAATGAAACCTGAAGTGACAAAGCCGGAAGAGGTTGAAGAGCAGATTCTCGGAGCCAAATCGGCATTTGTCGCGCCAAAAGAAGAAGCACCGTCGGAAGTTACTGGACCTCCATCAGAAACTGGCTTCTCTCCGAGTGTTTCAGACGATTTCACATCTGCAAAGTACGAACAGGTAGAGGCAGCTCCCGGAGTCACCTCCCCTTCTGACATTCCAGAAGTACAAGCTGAAACTGTGGCATCTCCTTCAGCCACAGGGCAAGCACCAGGAGCCGCTCTAGAGCAAGGACTTGACAGTGTAACTATATGCCAGAAGTGTGGAGAGGCCACAAACGTCGATATGTTCGAGTACCCGGCAGAAGTCTATAGTGCCATGGGAGCTGCTCGATTGAAGCAGGCCAGATTCATGGTCGTACAGGGGAAGTCCGAAGAGACAGCGCAAGTTCTTCGGATAGCGATAGGAATGTTCCTGAAGGCAAATGACGAAACTGGTCTCGCAGAAACGAAGCGTCTGGTCGATTCACTCACGCAGGGTTAGCTAGGCTCTAAGCCAAATCTCCATGAACCTGGCCCTCTCCTCAGGAAATCTTGAGGGGTCTTTGCACATCATCAAGAATCTTCCAGAATACGAGCGTTGTTTGAGGTCTCTGAGAATGGGCTCGAAATCTATCGAGCCTCCTCCAATACAAAGATGCTCATCGTATCTTCTGGCAATCACAAGCATCTCTTCTCTAGATACTGTCCTCTCGTTTCGCAATTGGCGCACTTCTTCGACCATCTTCATTCCATTGTTGTCGTGAATGTTGGCCATTCTGATCCGATCATAGAACGACTGGACTATTCCAGGGGCTCGATTCCTCAGCGCCATGATCTGACCGTGGCCAATATCGAGAGAGATGTCAATCAGTGGACATCTGTCCAGTAGCAGCGACAGCTCAGTATAGTACAGCCCAAGCGTTTCGACTGCAAGCTTCACTCCTCTCTCTCGTGCAGCATCGCAGACAAGCGGAAAGGACTCCAAGAATTCGTCGATTTCTCTGTCGCTGTAAAATAGTGTCGACAGTGCAGTATGGCATGTCACGAGTTCAGCTCCAATCTCCGATCCTATATCGACGAAGGGTACAATCTCCCTTGCGATGTCCATCGGCCTCCAGCATGGATCACTTGGAAGATGTAGAGTACAGCTAATGCCAGAATCTGATAGCATCTTCGTGACCTCCCTAAAGTCTAGGCTATAGTTGAAGTCCATCCTTAGGTCAATGAAGTCTGGTTCATGAGGGATGGCATTCTTCACCTGATCTGTATGCCTAGCAAAGGTCCCGATCTGCACGGAGCGCCACCTAGCACGAGGTCATTGAGAGTGGCTTTTGTGGGTTTTGGTCGCATGAATGAGCAATTCTCTCTTGAATCAGGCAGATTTATTGCTCAGAATTCAAACACGTCATGCACCCCCGTAATCATTATTAGATGAGCAATGAATCGTGTCCAAACAACCTGTTTGTGGAGAGTCTGAATCCTGCCGGAGAACATCGCCTACCTGTTCAAGCTTGTATTCTTGGGTGAGGGGGCAGTAGGCAAGACTAGTCTAGTCGGGCGCTATGTGTACGATTCTTTCGAGGGTGACTATCTTGCAACCATCGGCACCGACATTCACGTGAAGACGGTGCAGGTTGACGATACCGCAGTCAAGCTTGTAGTCTGGGACATTGCTGGTCAGGATGATTTCGCACAACTCAGAAAGGCCTATTATCAGAACGCTTCAGGAGCGTTCTTTGTATACGACTGCACTCGTCCAGATACCATCTCCCGCATGGAAGAGTGGATAGATGCCCTTTTTGCGGTAACAGACAAGATACCACTAGTCCTTGTTGAGAACAAGATCGACCTCGATTCAAAGATCGATAAGAAGGACGTAGCGAAGACCATTAAGAAGCACAAGTTGACACATATCAGAACTAGTGCCAAGGAAGACACCAACGTAGAAGAGGCCTTCATGCAGATGACTCGGGAGATACTTGAGCGAACCCGGAACAAGGAGCCCGAAATCTGACTTTCATTGCATAGCGGAAGCTTAACATATGAATCTTCTATACTTTGATAGGGGTGCCACCGTGTCCGACCCGGACTTTGTCTACAAATTTGTCTTCCTCGGTGACTCAGGTGTGGGCAAGACCTCTCTGGTTCAGAGGTACGTGTATGACAGTATGGACCCCGATATTGGTCGGACCATCGGAGCGATTCTTCACGTGAAGACAGTCAGGCTTGATGATACCCACTACAAGCTCATCTGCTGGGACATAGCAGGCCAAGAGTCATTCAGGCAGATGCGTATGCAGTATTGCGCCAATGCCAGCGGGGCATTCTTTGTATTCGACCGTACTCGCCCGGAAACACTTGGAAGCATTGACGGATGGTTAGAGTCTTTGTACTCATCTACTGGCAAGGTTCCAGTTGTGGTCCTCGAGAACAAGATTGACTTGGACCCCGCGGTTTCGATGGAAGACGTTAAGCGCGAGATAGAAAAGAGAGGCCTTAGATTCGTACAGACGAGTGCAACTGAGGGTCGAAACGTGAACCAGGCCTTCGAGGAGCTTGTTAGGAGCGCCAGGTCTCGGAAGTCCTAATGAGGTGCGTCGGGCGAGCTACCTTTGTAGGCAAGGCCCAACTTTCGTTTCTTGCCAGTGACCATGTATACAGCTCTCTCCGCTATTGAGAAGGCCTGGTCAGCCGCCCTCTCGCAGTATCGACCAACAATCACATAGAACATGGCCATTGTAGTTATGTCGGTCCGTTTCCTGAGGTACTCAGCAATCTCCTCGAACATCTCTGAGGTTTCTTTGTCGCTGGCAGCCTCCATCTTCTCCAACTCGTCTATTTCCGAAAGATCACCATTGAGGATCCCATTCATTGCAATGTTGAGAGTCTTATTAGCGAGCTCTGCCATGTAGGGTAGAGACTCCAATTCCTTGAAGTGTTCAAGCCCTTCACAAAGCTTCACAATGTGAGCAATCTTGTATGCATACCTGCCTACTCTATACAGATGATGCGCGACCTGTAGATAGGTTGCGAGTCGTCTGAGGTCTGATGCCACAGGTTGACGCCTCGCGATCGTTTCAAAGACATTAGCCTCAACCTTCTCGACGAGCTCATCGATACTATTAGACTTCTCTTTCACAAGTGCTGCCTGCTGAGGGTTGAGGTTCTCAAATGCGACCATTGATTCGCTGAATGCTCCACTGGATACCTCGTGCAGATGTTTGATCCGACTCGCAATCTCATTAATCCGAATCTCTAGCTGTGTTTCAGTCTTCTTCAATTACCCAATCCTCCCTGTAATGAATGCCTCTGTCCTTTCATCGGTAGGGGCTTCTGCAATCCTACTGGTCTTGTCAAACTCTACCAACTCTCCAAGGTACAAGAACGCAGCCTGGTCAGAAACTCGGAACGCCTGTTGCACATTGTGTGTGACGAGTATGATGGTATAGTCCTCCTTCAATCTGACAATTAGCTCTTCAATCTTCCCAGCGCTCATGGGGTCCAGTGCTGAAACCGGCTCGTCCATCAAGAGGACTGGAGGATCAACTGAGAGCGCCCTGGCAATGCAGAGCCTTTGCTGTTGTCCTCCTGAGAGATTCGGTGCAGGTTCTTCCAATGAGTCCTTTACTTCGTCCCATAGTGCGGCTCTCTTCAGCGAATCTTTCAGAATCCTTTCCAACTTGCTCTCGTCCTTGGTCCCATGAAGCTTAGGTCCATAGGTAACATTCTCCCTAACGCTCATGGGAAAGGGGTTCGGTCGTTGAAACACCATTCCGACCTTTCTCCTGAGCTCGTAGACATCTGCGTCTATCGCATAGACATTCTCTCCCTCAAGAAGAATCTCCCCTGACATTCTAAAGCTGCCAATCGTGTCGTTGAGCCTGTTTATGCTCCTCAGGAATGTAGACTTACCACAGCCGCTAGGACCCATGACTGCTGTGACAGAGTTGTCTTCAAAATAGCAGCTTATGTCTTTCAGTATCTTCTTCGCACCAAACCACGTGGTCAGATTTCTGGCCTCAATCTTGTGTTCGTACGCCATGTTCTATACGACCCTCCTAGTGATTCTGCGAAGGACTATGTTAGCAATCACATCTACAGCCAGTACCATGAGCATCAGGACTAGAGCTGCACCATGGGCCTTTGCCTGTAAATACTCTCTTGGATCGGTGATGTATGACCACACTGTATAAGGAAGCGAGGCCACCCACGAGCCTCCTCCTGTCAAACTGGTTGGAACCCCTAGAGTGTTTCCTGCAGTGAATATCAAAGGTGCCGTTTCACCCATTACTCTCCCAATAGCCAGCAGAACTCCTGTCACAATCCCGGGGAACGCTGCTCTGAGTGTGACATTCCAGGTTGTTGCCCACTTTGTGGCACCCAATGCAAGAGACGCTTCCCTAAGAGCCATGGGCACCTGTTTAAGAGCCTCCTGAGTTGTACGAAGGACTGTTGGAATCATCATAAAGGCGAGAGTGAATCCACCCGCAATGAGTCCCATACCAAGATGAAGGAAGTCAACAATGAAGGCAAATCCGAATGCACCGAACACAATCGATGGGATTCCTGCCATAACGTCCGCTGTAAACTCGATTGCACTAGTCACTCTACCGGCTCTCGCATACTCTGTGATGTAGACCGCTCCCAGTACGCTCAGGGGAATACCAACTGCGCCCGCAACGACCATGAGAATGACTGACCCCGCAATCGCATTTCTTATGCCACCTTGCAGTCCGGGACCTGGAAATGTTCCGAAGAAATCTAGCCCTTGACCATGCCCGGTGCCGAATACCTCAGGGACTCCAATCGAGAGGACTTGAATCAGAACAAGGAAGAAGGGGGTCACGATTATTGCGGCCACTATAGCCAGAAGCACTTTGAACAGGAAGTCAGACAAGGTCCTTCTAGACCGGGTCTGTCTTCTAAGATACCTTGTCAGCAGCCTCAGCGGGGACTGCTGACCGGAGGGTGCTGGGCCATTGTTCTGCTCGTGGTTGGATTCAGAGTTCATAGTGACCTCGCTCAATGTACTAGCTCAACCCCCTTGTCTTCATCCCCCAGCGAATGAACAACCTGGCCATGATTGTGAAGGAGACCGACATCAATAGAAGTACAAGCGCTACCGAAAACAAAGCAGACCTCCAAAGAGGAAACACAAAGGCGTACCCAAGTTGGTTCGTTATGATGGAGGTCATCACATATGCTGGGTCAAAGAGCGAGAATGGTATTTGAAGGGAATTCCCAGTTACCATTAGGACCGCCATTGTTTCCCCTACGGCACGACCAAGAGAGAGAACAATTGCAGCACCTATCCCTGGCATTGCCGCCCCCAAGACGATCTTCTTGGCAGTTTCAGTGCTTGTGGCACCTAGGGCAAGAGAAGCCTCCCTTAGACTTCTCGGGACAGCTCTGAGTGCATCATCAGAGACCGTTACGATAGTAGGAAGGAGCATGATGGAGAGGATGAGTCCTCCTGCTAGCAGTGAGAGTCCATTAGATTCGATACCAAGAACCGGTGCAAGGTAGCCTCCTATCCAGGGCACGATGACGACGTAGGCCCAAAGCCCATAGACAATCGATGGAATGGCTGCCATCATCTCGATGACCATACGGATTGGGCCTCTAAGTCTGTGTGGACAGAACTCACTAAGAAAGATGGCACCTCCAAGACCTAGTGGCAAGGCAATTCCAATTGCAAGCAATGTACACATGAAAGAGCCAACGATGAAGATAGCGATGCCATAGATGTCACGGTTTGGGTCCCAGATAGTGTTGAAGACTATCCCGATTCCTCCTTCGGGACTGGTAAGTATTGGTGCCGACTCGAACCAGAGAAATGTGAAAATGAGCACGATTATTCCAGCACTCGTTAAGGCAGGGAAGAGCAGCCCAAAACGGCCTAAGAGATCTATCTTGGCAGGGCCTCTTGCAGTTCTTATCTCGGACACAATTTGAGATAGCGATTCTCTCAATGATCTACTCATTAGTCCATCCTCGTTATTCCGTAGTTGGATCTAGTGATGCAACCGTGTCGATTGAATACTGAATTGCAGAGGTCCCATTTATCGGAACATATCCTACTCCTGCAACGTATGTCTGCCCTTTGACTAGGACCCAGTTCAAGAAGACCAAGACGTGCCAGCCGACGTTCTCTTCATGAACCATGTAGTAGAGGAGCCTTGCGATGGGATATGCTCCTGGGATGTCAGAGTTCATGAGGTCTGCACCTGGATCCGACAGTTCCTCAGGTAATGCCTTCAACGCATTTGTAAGCGACGGGGTGACAAACTCCTCGGTTGTCGGGTTGTAGAGATCGACTGGTGTGAGGTCTGACATGAAAGCAAGTCCCACATAGCCAATGCCATTTCCATCGCTTAGAACGCCCGCTGCGACACCTGGGTTCCCATCAACTGAGCTAATACCAGCAGCCCATGACAAGGTTTCACTGTGACCAAGCTTCCATGTATAGTTGGCATTCGGGTTGGGATTTTGGTTTGCAGTTTCAAGCCATCGGGCAAATGTGGCTGTTGTTCCACTTGCGTCTGACCTGACATAGACGTTGATGCTACCGGTCTGCTGGACACTCACACCAAATACTGTGGAGAAACTCTCCCAAGTCGTGATATTGCGCTGAAAGATGGCAACTGCCATATCACTGTCCAAGCGAAACATGCTTCCGTTCACTAGAGGGTTTACAACGATTCCTAACGCGTCGGCAGACACGGGCAGTATCTTGACGCTTGGGTTGGCATCGATGTATTCCTGAGTTGGGTATGAGCTTGTTGCTCCTATGTCAATCAGCTTCTGCGCAACTTGAGACTGACCCAAGCCCGATCCTCCGGCAGTAGGATTGACGGTGAAAGGAGGGTAATCAGATTGGAACCAAGTAGCCCACACCTGGGACAGTGAGAAGACCGTGGTTGATCCTGCAGTTGTTATGGTATAAGGCCCGCCTCCAGCACTTGGTGGAGGCGTGAGTAGCACCATGAAGCCAACTCCAATCAAGAGCCCAAGTGTAAACACAACGAGCTGTCGCCTTATGCTAGGCATTCATTATCACTCCGATATCTGGCCTGCCCGGGATGAACCAGTAGTTAAGGGATACGGATGCACTCATCAGTGAATCGGTTGGCACGGACTCGGGGGCGCCCCCGTGTCGGCAAATGAAATGCTCTTGTGGTTAGCAGTCGGTTGGGTACCGAGGCTCGTCCTTACGTACTTGGCATAGGTTTATGACATTTCCAAGTCTACGGCTATCCGGTGCGCCATTTGAAGGACAATCGCCCAGCCAAGACGAAACTAAACGAGCTTGACGGCAAGGAGTGGGTGAAGAGCACGAAGTCCTGGTTTGTGGTCAATCCGCCATCTCGTGATCGTGCACAGATGCAGCATCCGGCCAAGTTTCCTGAGAGCCTTGTTGCACGTTTTGTCAAGTTCTTCACACAACTTGGAGCGTGGGTGCTCGACCCCTTTGCAGGAGTTGGCAGCACTCTCGTTGCATGCAAGACCTTGGAGAGAAACTCGTTGGGAGTCGAGTTGAACCCTGATTTTGTAGAAGTCGGTAGGGCTGCAATTGAGAACGCGAATGGTTCCTGCCGGCAGATGCTTCTAGAAGGTGACTCGCTGGACATTGCCGCTCTTATGGAAACCCAATATGGAGAGGAGGTTCCTCCGTTCAAATACCTGATCACATCACCTCCATATTGGAACATGCTTCGCAAGTCGAGAGGGGGCAACGAATCGGCGCACAAGGAGCGGGGTGAGAAAGGACTCCAACAGTTCTATAGCTCATCCGAACTCGACCTTGGCAATCTCGATTCATATGAGGAATACATAGAGTCAGTTGGCCTAGTCTTCGATGCAGTCTTTCCATACTTGTCTGATGGAGCCTACCTCACTGTTGTAGCACAGAATATGAGAGATGAGGACAGTACGGTTCGGCCAATTGCTTGGGACCTAGCAAGACGACTGTCCGAAGTATACGAGCTACGCCAGGAACAGATATGGTGCCAAGACAACAAGCGTCTTGGATGCTGGGGCTATCCTACAACATACGTTGCGAACGTTCATCATCACTACTGTCTGATACTGCAGAAGCCGCACAGACCATCTGACTGACCGCTTTCGAATTGTTCATAAACCAGAGGCTCTTTGCGTGCTAGTATGCCTGAAGAGCTCAGAGTCATGCAACTCTCTGACCACGAAAGTGTGAAGGACCTATGCGCACTCCTATGGGGAGAAAGGGACTACGTACCCAGGCGCTTTCCGCACTGGATTGAGGACTCTGACTCTTATCCTTTTGGCATCTTCTCAGGAAGCGACCTGCTAGCGATGGGTTGTCTTGAAGTTGTGCCTGACTCCCGGGTAGCATGGGCAAAAGCTCTGAGGGTAAGCCCTGAGCAACAACGCCGGGGTCATGGCTCAAGGATTCTACACGAAATGGTCGAGACCGCAAAGATCCAGGGTGTTACGAGAATCAGGTATGCAACCAGTAGTAGGAACAAGGCGTCTATTGCGCTGGCAGAAAGATCCGGATTTAGCCTCAGAAACAGCGTTGGATACTACCGTCTAGAGCCCCCATTCCCACAACATCCCAAGCCGAGTCCCAGCATCGCCCCTTTGAGTGTTGGCCCTGACCATCTTGCAGAGGTGCTTGACTCAAAACCTTTTCTGATTGGTGGGGAAACATTCCCGTTCTCCTGGGAGTTCTACGGAACGGACGCAGGAAGTCTTGAACGTATTGCACAACTCGGCAAGATTCGCGTCATAAATGATGACAGCGGCGAAGCAAACTCGGTTCTTCTTTCACGAGAGATGGTAAGGGATGAAGTGAAGACCTCCGTGTATTCATTCTTCTCAATCAACAGGAGTGTCTTCGTTGATACGTTCTCACGAGTCTTGGACGAGCTTGAGGAATCAAAGACAGACCGTGCCGCGTTCTTCTTTGGCCCGGGGCCTGACGATTGGGTTCAGTATATCGTAGATATTCCCGAGGAGTTCAAGGGAAGACGGTTCCTACTATTCGAATATAGTATGCAAATGGCTCAGTAATCACCAAAAAAAAGGGGAATGGCTGAGGGGACCAGCCTATTCCTCACACGTAAAGGGCTTTAATCCGAGGAATGCTCAAATAGAATATAACGAGCGCTGACACGGCGACTCCCCACAGGGAGTACTCCCAATTCGTCACGTACAAGGCAATTGCAATTACATTGACTATCATCGCCCAGGTCCAAGCCCTGTTTTGAAGGTTCCATAGACCCATAGTAACCCAGAGTCCTATGACACCAAGAACTACCGCAATTCCCGAAGTCGCCGCCCAGACTATACCTATCTCTCCATAGTAGTAGATCCAGTCCTCCGCAAAGTAAAGTCCTGCCCCCCCTATTATCAGTCCGGCAAGCGAGTTCAAGAGCATGAGAATCGTGGCAAGAAGGACCTCCTGGGGCTTTCCAGAGGGTTCTCCAGCGCCAAAAGTGTCTGCTGTAGGAATTTCCGTCATGGTCATTCACTAAATCCAGTGTCTGACTATTCGCGTCTAATTACTCTTTCTGAATGCAGTTTAGGGTCCTCTATTCTTCATCCTCTTCGTATTCCTCAAGTACTGACCAATGGGGTGCATAGGTAATGGAGTCAAGGTCTCTCTGCTGCAACTCAAGATTTTCAATCTCAGCGATTCTCTTTCGTAGTGTGTACGACTTGGCTCCTTCCCACCAGAGATATGCACTCAGGTCTCTTGAGAACTCCCCCTGATACCTTTCGCAGGTTCCGCCGCAGAAGACCTTGTTCTCACGTATCTCGAGTGTTCCTCCACACCACTTACAGACCGCCTCTCTGCCATGAGCATGAATCTGTCCCTTGACCAGACGTACAAAGAGAACAGTCCCATCGAAGTTGCAGACACCCCAGTCTCTCTTCTTGTGGATGGTCTTCTCCCAGAGCTGACCTGTTGGAAGTCGAGTCTTCTTAGCCTTAGTGTGAGCAGATCTGCGGCCTTTCTTGGAAGACTCGTCAAAGTCAGTGAGTCGGGTCTGAATGGTGTGCCCCATATCTCACTGTGTCGATGCCTTCTTGATAAACACGTACTTTGCGATAACCTGACAACTGTCATCTGTTGTTACGGAGCCTCAATCGAACAGAAAACAATACTTCTGCTTCTGGACGACTGAATCCGAGCCTAGACTGTCCGTTGCAGCAGTGAACGAAGGATTGGAAGGATATGGCAAGCAAAGATGACTCCACTGACAGGTAGGTAGATCCACCAGAATAAGAAGGCCGAGAACATATCCAAAGTAGTGCAGATGAGCGAACTTACCGCAACGTATCCCATTGTACAGCCCACGACAGCCAGAGTGATGATCTTTCTGTCCACAAGATTCTGCGTCCCATCCGTTGACAAAGCCGTGCCTGAATCTGTTGTCTGACGCTTGAGCAGTGAGGTTCCAACCACACCTATGGTCAGAACACCTGCAGCTGCGAGAATCGTCAGATAGTACGTCCAAGGGAGACCTGCACCAGCATAGTACCCCCCTATAATGAAGATGACCGTAACTCCTACCAGTATGAGGACTGTGAAAACATGCGTATCCCTTTTCATCTGGACCGCTTCGCTGAGTTCACGTGAAGCCAAAAGAACTCTTCTCTTTCTTTGCTTCAAGAACCGTTTCCACATACAAGTCGATGGCGCTATCCTGACAGTTCATCAACAAGACCCATCATCCATTCATCAAAGGGCTTCTTCTTGGACCAAGTTTCCTCAAATGGAGTCATCATGAGCTCCCCATGTATCTCTCCAACCATTCCTCCGTCTTTTCCCGACAGTAGGCATTCGACTGCAAAGGCTCCCAGACGCGTGGCCAGAATCCTATCCAGATGAGTCGGATTCCCACCGCGTTGGATATAGCCCAGTACTGATACCCGACACTTGTCTCCGATGCGTTTTGATAGTTCTTCCCCGATGACGTTGGCATTCCCAAGTTCATCACCCTCTGCGACCACTACCAGCACGCTTGTCTTAGCCTTCTCCTTGGCATTGATTACCCTCTGTGCAAGGTCATCAATCTTGGTCGGAGTTTCAGGGATCACTATTGCTGACGCGCCTGTTGCTATGCCCACATGAACTGCAATGAATCCAGAGTGTCGACCCATCACCTCCACAAGGAATACGCGGGAGAAGGCCTCGGCAGTATCCCTGATCTTGTCCAGAGCCTCGAGAGCATTGTTGACGGCTGTGTCAAAACCGATCGTGTAGTCTGTTCCAAAAAGGTCGTTGTCGATTGTTCCGGGCAGTCCAATGAGCCTTCCTTTCCAGTACTTGCTTAACGCTGCAAGTCCACGCATCGTGCCATCTCCTCCAATTGCAATAAGTGCATCAAACCCCCTGTCTTCGAGGACCTTGGCAGCTCTCTTTTGGCCCTCTTCATTCTTGAATTCTTCAGACCTGCCGGTCGTCAAGAAGGTTCCACCCCGATGAAGTATCCTAGACACAGAGAGAGAGTTCAGTTCGCTGATTACCTCATCAAGAATCCCTTGGAATCCTCCGTATATTCCGAAGACCTGCAGTCCTCGACATATTCCAACTCGCGTGATGGCACGGACGGCAGCATTCATTCCCGAGCTGTCGCCGCCACTGGTCAGAACTCCGACTTTCATAATCGTCTTCATGGGGCTTGACAGATAAAAAGGGTAGTAGTAGAATCTACAGTCCTGTCTTGTGTCTGAAATACATCAGATAGTCAGTACACGGTACATCTTTGCCCACCAAGCGTAGAGCCACGGCGAGTTGTCCCCTATGGTGAGTTGTATGTAATAGATATTGTAGATAGAAATCCAGTACTTGAATCTCATAGGGGGTTTCAGAGATATGTGGCACCTCAATGGTCCCTTGAGGTATCTCTCTGACAACGGAGCTCAATCTGTTGTCAAGGTGCTTCCATCTGTTGATGAGTTCCATCTTTGACGCCTTTCTCACCCATTCATAAGCGCCCTTATCGTCCGAGTTGTCAGCCAGCAGAAAGCATGTCGTCAAGGCCAGTACAATGTGTTCACAGATCGATTTGACGCTGCTTTCACCCATCACCTTCTTCGTAAACTCTTTGTCTTGCAGTTCCTCTACTACAAGTCTCATTTCATTGCCCGCCCAACCATGATACTCGCCTAGATCCTTGAAGGTCAATCCTATCACTCCAATACTTGTGAGCATTAGAGAATCTTGCAGCCTTCTTTATGATTCCTTTGCCCTAGCCCTATGACCATGCGGAAACCAGAGGAGCCCATCAAGCTTTTTATCTAGACTAAGCCTTTGACCCTCAGGAAGACAAGTAGCGGTGCCGTGATTATCAGACTTCCTAAAAGAATCACAATGAAAGCAATGGGGTCGTTCTCCAATGGTAGACCGACATTCATGCCATAGATCGAGGCTATGAGCGTTGGAACACTGACCAGGAGAGAAATCGAGGTCAAAGTCTTCATCACTTTGTTCAGGTTGTGACTAACAATGCTATCGTACTGACTCATCGCGTTCTCAATCAGTTCACGGTAGATAGCGCTGAGCTCCATCTGCTGGTGCAAGTCAACTTCGAGCTCTTTGAGTCTGTCCTCATCGAGTAGCATCCGACCGAACCTCTGAAGTTTCTTCATACGTCGAAGAACCTTCATGTTACTCTTGAGAGCGGCCTCCATGAATATCGCATCACGCGAGAGCTGGAAAAAGCGGTCAAGCTGAGACGGGTATATCTCTTTCAGAATCCTTTCTTCTGTGTCATTGATGGTGGCCTCTACAATATCGAGCGTTGTTTCAAATGAGTGTATCACAATCTCCCAGATATTATAGATTGCACCACTGACCGTAGTTGTACGCTTTAGCACGCCCTTCAGGCGTTTCTTCCGAAGAGGTATCTCGGCGTTTTGGACAACAATTATGTCACGCCCATTTGAGAATAAGCCAATAGGAGTGGTGGAATACTCTCTGTCAGGCCTTTCCAGATCAACAGGGACACGCAAGACTATCATGATGAATTTGTCTTCAACCTGGAGTCGTGGCCTTTCGTCAAGGTCTTGAAGGTCCTGTAGATCCTCCAGATCGACTTCAAATTTGCGAGAGAGTTCTGCTAGAATGTCAGGCCATATCCCCACAACTTGGATGAGCAGAGCTTCGTCTGGTGCGCTCTCTAAGTCGGAGTAGTCTATTCCACTCTCCAAGGCTGTGATAACTAGCTTGCTTTCTTCTGGTTTTTCCACTGTCGTCATCGAGCTCACCTTGTTCCATCTTGTTTCACCTCATTTTCGATGTGTGTGTTACGTGTGAATAGTTCTATTTTGTGCGAATCTCAGAATGCAGTTGGGTGTTAAACCCGGGGGGCATGTAACTTGCCCTCTTGACCCTTTTAGGGTTTTCCGCCGAGGTAGGGCCGTCCTTCCTCCCCTGACGCGGTCAGATGACAACACTCTCGATTTCTACTTTCCGTTCCTTCTGACTAAGAGTGTTTGAAGGAATCTTCTTTCCACCATACAACTCCGCCTCGGGAAGGCCCCGATACAGTGCGTCAGCAATCCTTGCCATTGCGTCTGCCTTCATAATCCCTGAACCGCTCGCACCTGTGAGCACCAACACTCCATTCTCCATATACACAAAGGGGATGGCATCAGGACTGTAAGAATAACCTCCGGCCCAGCTGCTCACCGGACGAGCGCCTTCAAAGGCTGGAAAATACTTGGATAGGACTGGGTAGACACTGTTTTCGTAGTATGAGCTTTCTGGATTTGAATAGTCCTCAGGTTGAATGTAGTCATATCTTCGACCCAGCCTATCTCCGCACCCTATCCAAAAACCTCGTTCCTGGAGTTGAGGTCTGAAGTAAACGCCTGCAGATGGTAGTATGGTAAATGGGACTGAGTTGAATTCATTGAATCCCTTTGAGTCGAGAATCTCATGTAGACCCTCTTTTTCTTCTGCATGAACCACATAGATGTGCCGCTTCTTCGCTTTGGTTCGGCTATCCATTCCGATCGGATCAAGGAGCTCGTTCGCCCAGGCACCAGTAGCAAGGACAGTCTTTTCAGCCCGAATCATTGCGTCGGAAGTCTTCACTCCTTTCACTTTCTTATTCTGCCAAACAAAGGGCTCTCCAGGAACATCCAGCTTGGGCTCTGCTTCCAGAAGTAGGCTCTCAACTGTGACTCCAAAGCGCGGTTTCACATTGCTGAGCTTCTTGAACTCCTCGAGATAATACTCTACGAGTCGGGTGGGATCAAGTGCTCCGCAGTCCCCTCCGAAGAGTCCAAAACTAACTTCTTTCAAGTTCATTAGTTTCGCCTCCTCATCTCCTGAGAAGTCCACGTTGAGGCCGGGCATCATCTTCTTGAGTTGCTCTTTCGTGAATATCTCGTTGTGAATTCTTGACTCATTCATTCTGTTGATCCACGTCTTAACGCTCTCACTATTGAACTGAGTATCACTTAGCAGCCAGAGGTAGCCTATCTTCTCGAACATGAGATTGTAGCCGATCTCTTCTTGTACGTGCTCGAAGTACTTGATTGATGTGTTTGTGAGGATTTGGTTAGTAGACGAGGCAAACATGTTCCTCACAGCTGCAGCGCTCATGGCGGTATTTGCCTGTCCGGCGGCGGAGAGCCTGTCTAGCAAAAGTATGGTCTTGTCCGGGTTGTTCTTTTGCAGGTAGAATGCAGCGGCAACCCCGATTACACCTGCGCCGACGACAACAATGTCGAAGGATTCCTCGTCTGACACATTACAATCCTCCGGAGCGACGACCGCCAAGAATGCAGGCCGCCTAAAACGTTTTACCTTGCATCTCATGAATAGAGGACCGTTCTCATACCTTGAGAATAACCCGCGGCATCAAACGCGCCACAACGCTGCAGAGCCTCAGTTCCACAGCCTTCCAAAGAACCTCTTGCCCTCTGTATGTGAACTCCAGTTCACGTGGACTTGAAAAGACCTTCTCAGACTCCTGCCCAGTAGCGTGCTCTGTCACGTAGTATCTGGTCCCTGTTTCTGTTTCCATTACTCTCTTGATGCCCAACATGCTTGGGAACTTGTATCCTCCGCCGTGGGGGAGAATATTGGCATTGAGGAGCCTATCCTTGACATCATACTTCTCTGACCGTTTTGTGAATCCCAGATGCTCAATTGAATCCTCCTCGAGATTCGCATTTCCTGTGGCAAGATACGCGGGAAGGTCTGATCTCAGAGTGATGGGCAGAATCCTGTTCCCAGCAGTCTTCGTATCCTGACATCCGAGTATGTGCTCGTTCATGTTGATGAGTCCCTGATGGATTGGATTGGAAATCTCAATGAAGTCATCGAACAACAGCTCTGCCGCTCTTCTTCGTTTCTTCTTGCTCAATTCGCATGCGAAGTCGTTCAGGCCAAGGTACCGCGAAGCATTGTCATCTGTCAAGATTCGAACAGGTCCATAGGGCGTATTGACTTCTTCCGCCATTTCACTGAGTACGTTGCTCTTGTGGGAATATAGACCAAAGCCGAACCTACTGTCGTTGTCACCTTTCAGCTCAGGAACGGAACCATGAACAATGAAGACATATTCGCAATCGAAATCTTCTGATAGAGGCCGCACCTCATAGATGTCGATAAAATGGTTGCCAGTATGGAAATCCCATTCGATACGGATGTCATCCAGCACTTCCTCCCTACTTAGGACAGCATTAACATTCCCAAGGAGTTCATCCATTGACGGTGCTTCCTCGAGTCCTCCTACCAGCATTCCACATGCATTCGGCATTGAGTCAAGTATGATGAGGTTCTCATTGCCGTCCCCCCATGATAGTTTCCCGCCATAACCAAAACCGCTCTCCCATCTTCTCACATTGCGCGTTATTGTGGCATCGGGTGCACCGATGAAAGTGGCCGATGGATCCAAACCAAGATTGTGCTGTACGTGGTGAATCTTGGCCAAGCCGTACTTCATGTTGGCTCTGCACAGCGAGTCAGCTGCATCCTGTAGACCCATTGAGAAGAGATGGCGTGAGGCTCGTTTCAGTTTCTCTTAGTTGGTCATTGATCCATAGTTGTCGGTCAAGCCTCCACCCCATCGGATACCAGCCCCTCTTTCTCAAAGATGTGCTCTATGGACAACATTCTCGAAGACAGACGGTCCTCCAGAACGAACACGAAGTCCATCAACTCTTGATGTAAGTCATCGCCTAGCTCACGACTATACTCAAAGTTAAGCTTGTCATAGTCATCCTATCGCTTATCCATGTACTTGGTCAATATGTGCTCCAAACTACCTGTCTTACCAACGAAACCTCTCATGAGCCCCATCAGGCCCAACCTGTCCAGCGTATCAGAGTCGAAGACCACTCTCTCCTCTGGGGTCTCGGGAGGTATCATTGATGTTGGTGTGTGGCGTATCACAACACGGCATATGGAGTCGCGGAGGGCCCCCTCTATGTTGAGACCATCCAGATATTCTTCCGTCAACGTGCCTCCGAAGAGTCCGTGAATGTCAGAGAATACTCGATTTGTCTTTCCAATGTCATGCATCAAGGCGCCGGCAATGCAGACAAACGGATCGACCTTTTCCTGGATATTCTTAGCGATTTGAATGGCATATCTGCATACAGTCAGGACATGAGAGTAGTCGTGGCTATCACTTTCGGCATGAGCAGTCCTTACAAAGTCCTGCATGGTCAGAAGTTTCCCCAGTTCTTGCTCTGTTAGTTGACGTGAGAAGACCATCTCGATTCAGTCTGTCTTTGTACGAAACTTGTTAAAGCTTCGGTGAACGCCAAATCAGCCGCTACGGGCTGCCTTTTTTGGGGTTCGCTTAGTAGAAAGCACAACTATGATAAGGTATGCTATTAGCACGCCGAACGAGCAGTGAAGACAAATGGCTATGGAAAAAAAAGACCACGATGACCTAGAGATGACACTCCTGGTTGGTGCTACTGCAACGAAGCAGTATGCGGTAGGAGTGGTACTCGCTGCTGTTTACGGTGTTAGTGCACTGATTCCTATCAGTGCGTTTCTTGGAGCTGCTGGGCCGCTAGCTCAGCTTACATTGACTATCTGCATCGCCCCGCTATTCGGGATCTTGCTGGGTCCAACAAGGGGGTTCGTCTTTGGGCTCATTGGGGGAATCATCACCGCTTTTCTGCCGGGAGTTTCACTCATTGTGCCGACCGTTATTATTGGCCCGGCAATATCAGGTCTTCTTACAGGGTTATGTCTTGAGCCCTATACGAGAATAGGGTCGACTCGGATACCAGGTCCTATTCTGACTTCCATCTATCTTGCGGGAATCATAGTGCTGTACCTGATTCCAAACTTCGAAGCCTGGTGGTTCATGGTATACTATGTACTAGCAGCAATTGTTGCAGTTACATTGCAGTTTGAACCATTCAGATTCGATCCATCAAAACAGGGCTACAAGAGATTCTTGCAGCTCATTCCACTGGCGCTGGTGGGTACAATCACTGACTTCTCAATGATGACAATGGGCGCTGTGTACATACTCAATCTCCCGGCTGCTGCATTTGGCTTCGCCATCTTCCCATTCATGCTTGTGGAGAGGAGTGCTGCAACGGCCGTTAGTGCAGTAGTTGCGGTGATAGTCCTGTCCACCTTCAAGGACTTGTTTCCTACGTCAGACTAGGCAGTCAGAGTATAGCTATGAGAACGAACCATGCACCCAGAACAACCTGAAACAAACCTACTGCAATGTTTATCCAGTCCAACCCTCCGACAGTTGCTCTTCTCTTCGCTTTGTCAGTTCCTACCGTGAGAAAAGCCCCCCACAGTAGGTCCGTAGATATATGAGTGAAATACACCAACACACCAGCGAGGAACACGGTCCCTACTCCCACTTGTAGCTCGGTCATCAGAAGTGTAACACTGCTCAGCCCGACTCCAAACCACCAGAGCAGGAAGTATGGGCTCAAGATACTGACAGCCGCTCCCTGGACAGTGGCTTCAAAGACAGTTGAGGTGCTTGGCTGAAACCCGATACTTGATTCAGCGGTAGGGCTCTCATACCGATATTCCTTCAGGGCCAAGAGTCCAAAGAGCACTATTATGATGCCTCCAAAGCCTACAAGAAGATCAATCGTCATATGGTCAAGCGTCAAGGCCTGTACGCTGATGATTATGGCCGCAATGATGCCAAGCTCCACTATTGCATGCCCCACCATGGGGAGAATTCCGTGCAACCTGCCTCGCTTGCTTGCCTGCTGAACCACAGCTGCTGAGAGAGGTCCGGGTGCTAGAGCTCCAGTGAGCGATAGGGCGAACCAGACTGCAAGTATCTCAACAACAGCCATTCGTAGACCTCTTCGAGCCCTACGAAGAGTAACAAAAAAGGATGCTGATGCGTCCTTTGTGTACCCGTCCTTTGTATCAATTGTAATACAAATCATAAGAAATCGCCCTTCTAGAAACTCTTAAGAGTGGTATGACGGGAGGCGAGTGTAATCTCGGAGCTGTGCCTAAGTGAAGCAGGTTCAGATCGTAGTGCCTTTCGAGAAGACTGAGGCTGTCTACGACTTCGTTCTTGACGTTCTTTCGGTCAAGAATGTCATGAAGTTCACGCTCGACAATGCACACCTACTTCAATTCAGGATTCCAGACGACGCAGCACTTGAAACCATGGAGAAGCTCAAGTCTCGCGGAGTGGGGGTCGAGTATGGGTTCATAGATATTCTCGACCTGAAGGCCTCTCTTCCAAGAGACACTGAGGAAACAAAGGAGACTAGAATCCAAAGAGAGGCTACTCTTGCAGTAGAGGAGATCTATGAGAACGTCAAGGCTCAAGCATCTTTGAGCTTCGACTTCATTGCATTCACGATATTTGCGGCCGTCATGGCGGGATTCGGGCTTGTTCAGAATAACGTGACCATCATAGTAGCTTCGATGCTGCTGAGTCCCTTGATGGGTCCTATGTTGGGAATGGCTCTAGGCTACGTCGTACAAGACAGAAACCTCTTTGTGAAGGGGACCATGAACGAGCTGATCTCGCTAGGATTGTCCCTAGCAGTTGGAGTGGTTCTGGCGTTTCTCCTGGCAGGTTTTGATACGGCACTCATGGGCGCGATCGAGAGAGATGTCATCAATGGAAATGTGACCGAGATCACACGAAGAGGAGGTGTAGGCGCTCTTCCATTCTCATCCATAGATATCGGAATCGCCATCTTCTCTGGCGCTGCAGTTGCCATTTCGGTCACCAAGGGCGACATGTCTTCACTAGTTGGCGTCGCCATATCTGCGGCACTGATGCCCCCTGCAGTGAATGCATCTCTCATGGTTGTATTGGGTCTACTCACGGGTTCCCTGGTGGGTGTCACAATCGGTGTGAACTCCTTCCTTCTCCTAGCGATGAACATAGTTCTGATTGACATTGCAGCCATTATCATGTTCCGTGTGAAGCGATTGACAGTCATAGCAGACAAGTCGGCCACCTGGACTGCTGTTACAGAGTTCAGACACACTCGGTCAAGAAGCCTCTATCACGTTTCTCCGAACGAGCAGGGGGGTACTAGGCCGGCTTCAGCCGATGCAGCGACTTTCACTCCAGCACCTGCGGCTGCTCCGACAGAACCAACCTCGCCTGGCCCGCCTCCTGACGAGGACGCCTCATCTGAGAGTAGCTAGATGCCGTTGCGAGTAGGTTAATCTCGTTTCGCTTGGCTCTGAAGTAATACTAGCATTCTAGAATCCCCGTCAGGCTAGACACTATTGAGGAGACTGTCTATTGGGTACTGCCAAGGGAACCAAGAACAAGCTGATAAAGGGACTCACAGAGCATGATGTTCTGACCTTTGAAGAAGAGAAGATGAAATACCAGCGCAGACAAGGTCGTAAGGTGACAGACCTCGAGTTCCTCAGATTCCTGCTGATGTATGCATCTCGCCCAGTCATCTCAGGTAAAGAGGGTGTTTCGAGACGCTTGATCAGTCAGATTCCAAACTACGACAAGAATGAGAATCCTATTGAGAAACTTCGCGAGAGTGGCCGCGTACAGAGGTAGTGCTGCTATCCATAGAATCTGGCCAAGAACTCTTTGAAGTAGGGGCACAGACTGCCCATCCAAAACAGGTTGCCAAAGCAGTCCTTGCTAAGTGCCTTGCGTTCCACCCGGCACTCAAAGTTGCGTTCGCCATCAAAGAATACACAGAGGTCGCTCTCAATGGAAGGGTCGTCGTAGACTGTCTGTCTGACCTCCCTCATGGGAGTGGAGTCAATCGACTCAAGCCATCTGTTGGCAGGTCCAACAATCTCCTTCACTGTTTTGGTCAACTCTGCCTCTGGATCCTCTTCCATTGCCCACTTTGTCATAAGTTCGCTCACATCCGCGTTGAATGCTGCCAGAGGGTAACCAATCTCTGCTGAGACCTCTCTTGCTCGACGATATATGTTGATGGCATCATCATACTTCCCAGTCAGGAAGTTCGCATCTCCGGCTAGGAAGAGAGTGAGCACCAAGAGCTTCTTCATGCCGGCTCCATCGACCAAATCAATGGCTTTCTCGTACATCTCAGTCGCGGCTACTGTGTTTCCCTTCCGAAGCTCGACGTCACCTAGGTTGGCCGTTGCGATGGCAATACCTCTCATGTATTCTGCTTCTTGACTTATTTCAAGAGCTCGTCTGTTGTAGGTTTCCATCTGGTCTATCTGGCCGAGTGTCCGGTCTATCTCTCCTACATTGATCAGAGTCCCTGCCAACCCGATCTGATTGTTGAGCCGCTGCTGGATAACGAGCAACTCCTCGAAGGTATCACGAGCTTCTTGGAGTTGGCCCATGTTGAGTAACATGACACCTTCTACATTTCTAGCGTCAGCCACTCCCTGGAGATAGCCCATGCTGTCATACTTTCGAATGACGTGATCAAGGATTGCTCTTGCTTTGTCGTACTCGTACAACTCTAAGAGAATCCTCGCTCTATTGAAGCTGATATCAGTGAGGGCAAGAACGTGATCGAGGTGCTTCGCTGTGTCTTCGGCTGAGTCCAAGCGAATGAGCGCCTCTTCTCGTGAGATTGACTTGCTCGCGGCATAGGCCAAGACGATGCGGGCTCTCAGAAGTGCTGCTTGGACCATTGTACGAATCTCTTGATCTTTGGCCGAGACTATGGTGACCTTGTCAATGCTCTCGGTGGCGATATCTGTGGCGTGGTCAGTGTAGCCCAAGTCTATCAGAACGGAGGCAAGCTGTCCGGCCAACTCTGCAAATACGATATACTCCTCGGCCTGCCATGCCTGATTTGTGATGTTTCGAAGGTTGTTGAGCCATCTAGGATCGAGGCTTTGACGGCAATAAGCAGCTGCTGCATAGCCTCTGGACGCGAGGTTTGACGAACCTCTGGCCAGGATTTGATTGTAGCCATACTTTCCTCGCAGAAAACTTGCCTTGGCACACATAGCAAGAAATGCGGGACTCCTATTCTTCCATTCCCCGCTGCCGACGAACTCAAGTAGTACGTCAGTAAAAAGCATGAAACGATCCTTGTCTGACCGACCCTCGAGTGACATCCGGCTGAACAGCTGTTCCTTCTCTGAAGGCTCCAAGTCCTTCAAATACATGGCGAACTCCGGTATCATCAAATCCTCAGTCAAGGTCAACGTTTCTCCGCGCTTGAGCAAAGGCTCCCAATAGTTTCTCTCCGACAACCGATTCTGCCGCATCAAAAGGCTTCTAACAAAACTGTCCGCGAAGCTCTTGACCGGCGTTACCGGTTGCAGCAACTTGTGCAATTGCAGAAAGACAAGTAGTAGCTCCAGTTTTTGAAGATTACGCAGAGGAACGTAGCCTCTTGTCTGGAGCAACTTTACGTATCAGGTCAATGAGGTCGTACATACTGAAGGGCTTCTGAATGAACGCACGTGCCCCCGCGGAGAGGACCTTCTCACCGTATCCCTCTTCAAGGTCTGCCATAGCGACTATGGCAACGGCAGTATCAATGTCCAAGAGATCTTCTATCAGCCTCACGCTCTCTTCGTGAGTGAGATTGAGGTCGAGCAACACAATGTCAGGTTTCTTTCTGATGCATGTGTCAAGAAGCTCGGCCCTATCCATGACCTCATCAATGACAGTGAAACCTGCGTCTTCAATGGCCATCTTCAAGAGAACTCTGAGGAATGGGACATCTCCTCCAATGACTACTCCTAGGGTCGACCCAACAGACAAAGGATGTCACCTCTGAGAGTTATCTGGACTCACGTTGCCGTACCTCGGTCAGTAGCCGCTTTCTCAACCAAGTCAAGCATATGTCTGATGGTGACAGGTTTGAGTCCAAACGAACGGGCTCCTCCGTTCAGCGCCTGGTCTCGTACGTTCGCATCAGCACTTATGAAGACAATCCGAGCTGTGGGCTCCATCTCAAGGATGTCCTTCATTGCCTCCAAACCATCCTTGTTGGGCATGCGATGATCGAGAATGATAATCTCAGGCTTTGGATCCATCTCCCGAAACTTGTTGACCGCCTCTTCACCATCAAATGCATCTGCAACAACCTGGTGACCTTTGATCGCAAAGACGTCCTTGTAGAGTCGGTGGAGAATCGCTTCGTCGTCGATGATGAAGATACTGACCATCCGCCTAGTCCACCTCTTGAACGTCTTTTGCTGCTCACTATATCATTGGTATCAGTAGAGATCCCTGAGGCCGGTCAACGAGAGGGCATGTCGAATGCCCCTCTTCTCAGCTCTCCGGTGTTTCTTTTGCTAACACTCCCCATTCGAGATATAAATGATATGTGGCTCTCATCGGGGTTTTCGACGAGCAAAGTGAGGAGGCACCATTTCATCATCCAGCCGATGAAGAATCCTCCCGCCTGCCATCTGTGTGGACGTTCGTTGCTCCTCATATCATGGCACAATGTCAACATCTGTTCGACGGTCGAATGACTGATTTCCGGGTCAGTCTTGGTCCTTCACTATAGTTTATCAAGCCCTTTTCACCACTCATACCATGTCGATTTATCGACATCTTGGTCGCTATATCTCCACCAGTCATTGTTTCATAGAATAGCTATATCTCTGATTATATTTCCCCTATTGTTGATTCAATATTCCAAGGAAGGGGAAAAGGTGCATATGATTTGGTAGAGGCTGGCCATGCACTGATCGAATTCCTGGATATGTCTTCAGAATGAGAAACTGAATTGAAGTGGTTTGGACTGATCTGGCGTATTCGAAAACCGGGTACACTCATTGCATCTACCGAGCAAGTATGGCTGCACCTATATTCACTTGCTGTGTACCAGCACCCTTTTTCGAGGATAATCAGGGTTCTTTTCGTCGTTTTTGCACTGGCTCATCATATGCCACGGTTTGTGAGTATGCGGTGATTGTTGTCGAGTAAGTTGGTGGCTTGGTATTGGTATTCTGATTATTCCAGAGAGGCGCATCCCAGACCTGAATCTGATTTCTGACGGTTACAGATTACAAGGTACATTTCCTCTTCATGCCGCTAAATGGTACAAACAGGCCCGTTATAGGGAATCCACGAACTAATGAAATACACTAATGAATATCACAATAATCTTGGTCCATTATCACTCAGTTTTTGCGGCACGTCCAAAAATAGTAATTTCACTCCAAAAATCGAAAATGTGATGAAACCAGGCATATTACAAGATGCAATATACGAATGCAGACTTGAGGACATGTACACGTTTGCCTTGTATGGTCAGAGGATCGTTACTACTCCTCCTCTAAATAGACACCGACGCGCGTTTGTTTGGTTTCTCTCCCTCCGAATGAACATGTACCGTCCAAGGGCAAACGTTTACAGATGGTGCGCTAGGCGATAAGCGTGTACCGCACCTTACACAAGAAAGAGATGAAGAACGAGCACCATCAGACCCGTGGTCGGCCAGTGCGGGTCAAAGGGGGCGGTACACGCTCACAATCACGACCCTGCTTCTCGCAGACTCTTGCGTTTACATTCTCTAGACACAAATATAGGCGCTGCCGAGTGATGTCTAGACCAGAAGGCGTCAGAATGGAGCCCGATGTAGATGTTGTCATTATTGGTGCAGGACCAGCAGGTCTAGCCGCTGCGAGAAGCCTTGATGATTCCGACGTTAGTTATCTTCTCTTATTCAGGGAGTCATCTCCATGTGAGACCAAGCCATGTGGCGGGTTCATTCCGCGGAGGGCCCTCGAAGAGTTCGACGTGGGCAGAATCCAAGGTTCACACTCAGTTACTGGTGTAAGAATCAAGTTTCCTGGAATGGAGATGGCATGCATAGATTTCGAAGAGGATATTGGTGTGAACGTTTCGAGAGCAGACCTCGGACATGCCCACTCTCTCAGATTCAAGACGCGAGAACATCCGTCTGGCGCAAATCAGAGGTACACCAAGTCCTTATCGATAAAGAGAGATGCCGGGTTATCTACTCCAGAGAAGGGGAGAGAGGAGTCATCAACTGCAGCATTGTGATAGATGCTAGCGGGGCTAATCCTGCATCACAGAGATCCACTCCGTTCAGAAAGAGAATTCCCAATTCTCTGATGGGATATGCCGTTCAATACCAGATGAAACTCCCGGTGCGCTCGGAGCCTCTGGATGAAGTAAATGATTTCTACTATGGGGGTGAATACTCTCCTCGAGGTTATGCATGGGTGTTTCCTCGTGGAAGAGAAGTGGCCTTGGGAACGGGGGGACTGATAGCTCGCGTACGGGAGTCGAAGATGCGTGTTGGGGAGTACCTAGACATCCTTGTGAATCAGGTTGAACCGATACGCACGCTGCTAGAGAACGCAAGAATAGTCCGAAGAGAGGCAGCATTAATGCCACTTTCTGGCATAGTGACGCCATCTTACTCGAACCGATTGATGATAGCAGGCGATGCTGCCGGGCATTGCTCACCAATTACGGGTGAGGGCATCTTCTATGCTATGTTAGCTGGTGAAGCTGCTGCTCTGACAGCCATAGAATCAGTACAGCGGAAAGACTTCTCCGCTCGTACATTGGCAGACTATGAGAAGAGATGGGTTTCTAAGTTTGGGTCAGATCTCAAGTGGGGTCTATGGCTTCAGCACAGATTCCTGAAATCGGGATCGAGTTCTCTTGGTTCCCAGTTTCTGGGCTCGGAAAGATCGAGCAGGATAATTGCCGAAATGCTGGTAGGAAAGAGGTCTGTGAGAAGTGCAATCGTGAACGCCATCCCCGGCTATATTCGTTCCAAGTTCGGTGTTAAGAAAAGGCAACCATGGTCTTTATCAATCGGGTTACTCCGTAAGGGGCGCAGGTGAGTTAGAATGAGGCGCATTGCACTAATTATGGCTATATCTGTGATTCTTACAGCAACTATGCTTCCTGTTGTAGCAGCACCTACAGATCAAGGCTTGGATTGGGGCGTTGAAACCCTAGATTCGTTCATCTACAACGTCACCATAGATGACGTACTCGGATTGATGGGCACAGACGGATCTGAGAAGATCAATCTAACTGTTGGAACGCTCTCAGCGATTCCTGATGGGATTACAAATTACACTGATATCCCCCCCGTCATGGTTGTTTCTAATTTCATCAACGGCTCTCCCGATGTGTCGTCGTGGGGAGGGGTTATGGGATACTACTCGTTTGGTGTGGTGCTACCCATCGGAAATTGGAGTCTGCTTACAGAGCTTTACAGTGCTGTAGACACATTCTATGGTGAACCTGGCAATGTAACCTTCTTCGAAGACTGGCTCCATTGGGGTTATACCTTGAATTTCACAGCGAATTTTCAATCTCCATCATTCCTTGCAGATCTCTGGATAACTGTCCGGCAACTAAAAGCAGACGGGGTTCTTGTGTCAATGAATTTTGCCATGTACAACGAGAGTTCCGTTGACCATAACCTGGTGCTTCGGTACAATTCTTTTCGAGATGGTGATCTACCAGCGATTACTCATCCCCAGGATATCACATATGATGAAGGGGCGACGGGATACGAAATATCCTGGAGTGCATCGGACCTGAACCCTGCTGGATACATATTGGAGATTGATGGAGCAGAAGTCGGTCGGGGTTTGTGGAACTCTTCGTCAGAAATTGTGACATTGTCTGTTGATGGATTCGCGTTAGGCGATCATGAATGTACAATCTACTTCATAGAAGCAAGTGGGCTCAATAGCTCAGACACAGTGATTGTTTCGGTGAATGGAGATTCGACTACAACCACTACTACAACTACATCAACGGACACTACTACTCCACCTCCTGGTCTTCCAGACACATTGACTCTGATAGCAGTCGTAGGCGGAGTTGGCGTGCTCTTGATCGTAATTGTGATCTTAGCACGAAGAAGGTAACAAATCTTCTATAACTCAACGTTTCAGAACAATCTGATGCGTTGAGTCACTTCCACTCTTTTCTCCTCAACTCCGAGAGATCTCGGAGGATTGTTGCAGAGATACTTCTCGGAGTCGGGTCTGTTAGAAGTGCAACTATACAGATGATTCCGGGTTGTGTCCTTTCAAGAATCAGCTGGTCCTGACTACCTATCGTTGAGCATTCCAATAGCATCCTCGATCCATTCAGACTCAAGCTCCTGAATTGCTCTGTTGAGTCTGGGACTGTGTTGGGAAAGAGCCTTCCTGGCGATTGACACTGCGACATCCTTTGGCAGATGTGGGATTCTTGAGATGACCTCCAACTGTACTTCGTCGTTCTGATCAGTAACCAAACTCTGGAGAAGCTCATATGCGGAACGCGTTCCATAGCCTCCTATGGCTTTGACGACGTCCTTTCGCACGCTCGGGCTCCTGTGTCTTGACAGAACTCTTAGTGCTGAGAGACTCCGGTTTCGTCTATGCCCCTTCGCCTTGACCAATCCTAGAATTCCAGAAACATCAAGTATGCTGGCCTCGATGGGAGAATCCGATATCTCGGAGAGGTTTCGGGACACAATCATTGAGAGGCCCCGGGCGCCCGCCTTCTTTGTTCCCTCGTTCTTTGACTTAAGCATCTGTTGGAACAGTTCAAGGACTGCAGGGTCGTCTGCCTTTGCCAGTGTTTCAACGGCGAGTTCCTGAACACGATTGGTTGACCTCTTGGCAATGTCCTTCAGCTTCTCATTGCAGTACCTAGTTCTCAGCGAACGAATGGTTTCCATTGCAGCCATTCTCTGCCTTGGATTGTCAAAGTCAAGGGCACGTTTGGCCTCGCCCAGCATCTTGATCCATTCTATCTCGGCGGATTCAGGCAATGTCGACGAGCTGCTCGCGTGATGCTTCAAAGTATCATACCATTCATCTGCAGGGACCTCTCTCAGCATTTGTTCCGGCTCAAAACCAAGTGAGGTGAGAGCTTCCGAGATCTTCTTCCAGTATCGCTCACCAACCACATTGGCTACTCTATGTTCATGTACAACATCGAGGATCATTCGCCCATATGTAGTGTTGAGAAGTTGCTGTAGGAAGTAGTCAGACCTCTTTCTGGTGCCTGTTAGCACGGTTCTGTACAAGACAATACACGTTTCTACCTCCTTGGCCCTTCGGGAAATCACTTCTGGAGCAAGAACAACATATCTCGAAGCAGAAGCCCTCTCTAAGTCAAAACCACCAAGATTGAACTTGCTGCTTTCTGTTTCCAACAGGCGATTAGAGTGATCAAGAATGGCTTGGCGCATGTCTTCCAGACTCTGCATGGTGTCTACCAGTCTGAGAATATCATATGAGGGGGACTCCAGTGCACAAAAGACAGGTTCGATATCCAAGAGAACAGCTATGTGGTCTCTAATCCTCAGGTCGGGAGTATCGCTTCTTTTGATGATATTCTCCAAGGTTTCTGCGATTTGTTCCGCTCGCCCGTTCTTCACTGCATCAAAGAGAAGTCTTGAGCTACCTTCAAAGCTGCCTTTTCTGATTTGGTCAAGGAGGAGGTCAGACGTCGACACCAATGGGCATTCCTACAAATCAGTATAGGTCGGTGCTTAAGTAGACGTACCTGACTGCAACGACCTCTGAAGTACGTGGGGTCGTGCACAGACGAAGGAGTCAGTCTAGGACCCGACGCCTCTCATTTTGTGCACGATAAAGCATTTTTTTCGGTAACCCTCATCGTCTAATTGGTTGATGAAGTTCTCAAGTCTCTTGACTCGCGTGAACTCTTCCTCTATTCCAAGGTCTCTGACAGAGATCAATGCCTTCTTCTTCTCGATTCTTACGTAGACCCCACCTAGGCCTACCGAATGCTTCATGTATACAGGGTCCTCTAGTCGTCCTTTGACTCTATAGAAGCCCTGCCTTCTCAACATCCTTGTGACCATATTCATCATAGTTGTCGAGCCCTCCCGGCGGCTGACAGAAAAACAGTAAACGCATCCCCCAATATAAACACATTAGGTTTCAAATGGTAAACGTTTGATTTGTGAAGAAAAAGGATGACGCACAAATCATTCACAAGAGCGGCGAAATCTGCACAGAATGCCCATACAGAGCGTAGGACTGCACAATGCCACTAACCTAGCCTCAAAAAGCTTCCAGCGCGCCAAATGTGTGCAATCACATGGGTTAACGTTTACTAACCATTTTTACCAGTTTTCGGGTAACGTGTACTGCAACATGACGTTCTCTTGGCACTCTGATGAGAATGTGTGGTTTGAAGG
>JBHIAE010000031.1:0-32013 GCA_046758445.1 Candidatus Thorarchaeota archaeon
AATCTGGAAACTAAGATGGGAAGAGTCCTTTCAAAACTCCTGGCTCTATTTAGGCTCGTTACGCGGATATCAAGGAGATTAGTCCAATGATCTGTCGATACCCCAGTATCCTTTGTTGATGAAACCCAGAATTCTTGGATTGGTCAAAGTCAGTGTATGTTTGCATTTGATTGTTTAGGTGCTATATCATGTTTGAAGTTCGTGATTTTGATTTTGGGATTAGATCACGCTGGATACAGTGTCAATCATCTGGGTTATTTGCTCAAGATTGCCCGTTGTTTCGGTTTCCAGAATGATGTACTTCAATCGCTCTAAATCTGACAGCGCTCCAAGATACCAAGAATCACGACTTAGGGGTGAGTGTTCGTCATATGAACCATCATTATCATGGGCATGGATTGCAAAGATTTTATCGGAGAATTTCTGGATGAAATCATCCTTCGAAAAGCCTCGTGTCACAGCTGAAACGTTCAAATGACCGAGATCAAGGTGGAGATGGAGGTAGTTGTTGTCCAGTTGGTTGAAGAAATAAGCAAAATCAGCGATGTCATCTAAGAAGAGTAACTGTTGTGTGTTCCGTTTTGATACGTGGTTTTCAACACCAATGTGAACGCCCGTACTCTTGGCGAAATCTGCAAGATCACGTACCTCTTCGATGAACACATCGAGTCCTTCTTTTCGGGGCATTATATCTGTATAATCGGTCCTTCCAAACTCGTATTCGACGCAGAATCCTGCATGAAAAGAGTAGTAGTCAATGCCTAGCTTCTTACACAGCAGAATTCTATCTCTGATGAATTCAGCTGATCTCTTCCGATTCTCAGGGTTTCGGCTCGAGAGGTTGAGTAGGAGATCTTCTTGTGAGGGTGGAGCGTAATTATGGAATAGCATCCTTGCTTCAGACCTCCATTCCATCAGTTTGTCTTGTATTCCTGGTTCATAGGGATGAATGGACGAAATCTCGATATTCCTCAGGCCAGCATCAAGCATTGCTGGAACAATTTCCGACAGTCTTCTTTGCTTCTGTGTTACGAAGTTGATAGATGACACAAAGATTTCCATAGAGCCACCTATTCTCTCAGTTTGATTTCTGTCTCCGCCCCTTTGAGGTCTGCCTTGACCATAATCTCTACCAGTTCATCAAACTTTGTTGTTGGCTCCCAACCAAGTTCTTCTCTTGCCTTTGAATAGTCGCCAATGAGTTTGTGCACTTCGGTTGGTCGGAAGTACCAAGGGTCAATCCTAACTAGAACATCATTCGACTCCGCATCATAGCCAACCTCATCAACGCCAGAACCTTTCCATGAAATCTCAGTCCCAATTGCAGCAAACGCAGCTTCCACGAATTCTCTCACCGAATGAGCTTCACCAGTCGCAATAACATAATCGTCAGGCGCGTCCCTTTGTAGAATCCTCCACATAGCATCAACGTATTCCGGCGCATACCCCCAATCGCGTACTGAATCCAGATTGCCCAGATATAGGGTGTCTTGGAGTCCATGATGGATTCTGGCAACTGCACGGGTGATCTTTCTGGTGACAAAACCAGTGCCTCTCCGTGGAGATTCATGGTTGAAGAGTATTCCGTTGCTAGCAAACATATCGTAGGCTTCACGGTAGTTGACCGTAATCCAATACGCATAGAGCTTAGCCGTCGCATATGGGCTACTAGGTCTAAACGGTGTGTTCTCATTTTGTGGAAATGCTGTTGAGTTGCCATAAAGTTCACTGCTTGAGGCTTGATAGAACTTGACTCTATCTGCCATGTCTATTGCTCGGATTGACTCTAGTATTCTTAATGCTCCTAGGGCGTCAGCATCAGCTGTGTATTCAGGAGATTCAAACGAGATACGGACATGACTCTGCGCGGCCAGGTGGTAGACTTCATCGGGTTCTATTTCCTTAAGAAGACGTACCATATTCGATGTGTCTATTACATCACCGTACTTCAATAGAAGTCCAGGGCCCGTTTCATGAGGATCCAAGTAGATGTGCTCTATACGCTCAATATTGAGTGTACTGCTCCTCCTCCTCATTCCATAGACTTCATACTTCTTCTCTAACAGAAACTCTGCAAGATAAGAACCATCTTGACCTGTTATTCCAGTTATTAGAGCTGTTTTCCCCATTTCATCACCTTCTGATATCATTCATGAGTTTGTTAACGTTCTCAGAAACATATCTAATGTCATCGTCTGACAGCTTGGTCGAGCTTGGGAGATTGATACCGGCCTGCGACACTCTTTCAGCTATTGTGAATTTCTTATCTCTTGAGTATTCATGGAAGAAAGGTAAAGCATGCATGGGATAGAAGAACGAGCGGGTATCAATCCCCTTATCAGCTAGACTCCTCATCACGTTATCACGTGTTTCGACAGATATCCCGTCTATCACGATTGAAGACATCCAATATGAATTGAAAGCGTAATCAGCTTCAGGCGAATGGATTATTCCATCAGCATCGATATACTCCCGGTATTTTCCAGCGATTTCTCGCTTCTTCTTTACGAATTTGTCGAGATTCTCAAGCTGTCCTAATCCTATTGCTGCCTGAACATTCGTTAGCCGGTAGTTGTATCCAAGGATTTCATGCCAGAAAGGATGTCCTGGGCTTTTTCCTTGGTTCTTGATGATGCGCATACGAGAGGCCAAATCATCGTCATCCGTTGTGACCATTCCCCCCTCTCCGGTGGTGATTGTTTTGTTTCCGTAGAAACTGAATGCTGCGGCATCAGCAAGGGTACCGACATTTCTACCCTTGTATTTTGAACCGACAGCTTCAGCAGCATCTTCAATTAAGTAGAGTCCATGTTTGTTGCAGATCTCTCTTAGTGGATCCATGTCGACTGGATGGCCGTAGAGATGAACGGCCATAACCCCACATGTCTTCTCTGTGATTCCCTTTTCGACGAGACTTACATCCATATTCCAAGTTTCTTCTTCAGAATCCACAAAGACAGGAACACCACCATCAAAGAGAACTGAGTTGGCTGATGACACAAAGGTCAATGTGGGAAGAATAATCTCATCGCCTGGCTTCACACCCAGACCGAGTAATACCAAGTGGAGCGCAGCAGTTCCATTCATCACACTAACTGCATGTTTTACTCCAATCTTCCTTGCGAATTCTTGCTCGAATCTTCCCACGTATTCCCCATGAGATGATATCCATCCACTATCTAGACAATCATCAACGTACTTTTTCTCATTACCACAGAGATCAGGTTCTGAAACGGGGATACTTCGCATTTATCCGAACCTCCTATCAGCCTGCTAGTTTTGATGCTGGCACGCCTGCAACAGTCGTGTTTTCATCAACATTCCTCGTCACCACGCTTCCGGCACCAACGGTTGCATTAGAGCCAATTCTCATGCCTGGCAGAACTGTGGCATTGGCCCCGATATGGGACAAATCGCCAACTTCTACGGATCCATTTAGAACAGCACCTGGAGAGATATGGCAGTGATTGCCAATCATGCAATCATGCTCTACAATCGCTCCGGTGTTGATTATGCAATTCTCCCCAATCGTAGCATCAGGGTTTATTGTTGATGAGGGCATGATGACACTCCCAAAGCCAATTGCTGAGTATTTGGAAATGTTGCTTGCCTTTGAGATTATTGAAGGAAAATCCAACCCTGCGTCCTTTCCGAAGCCATATAGTTTCTTTCGCTGGTGCAGATTCCCGCCAATAGTTACACAACCATATTCTGCGGATATCTTGTCAGTTCCCATTTCAGCATCAGTCCCTATTACTCTGTAAGTGAGGACCTGGCCTCCAACCTTGTGTGGCAAATCAATGATTCCTATGATTCTATACTCTTCTAGTTCCTCAATGATGCCAATTATCACTTTGGAGTTCTTCCCACCACCAATCAAGACAATTTCCTTCATTCAATATCCTCCATGAGAATCGGGTCGCCGCTTTCTTTGGAAGCTATTAGTTTCTTCCCAATCATATCATCAACGAGCCAGGAACTAGCTCCGTTTTGAGGTCGGCATACGATGAGATCCTTCGAACTCAATACAGTGTCAGAAGTAAGGTCTCTTGCGGCATGAATGCTCTTCCTCATGAACCAGACATTCCTTTCTTCTTCAGGGGTTCGTGCAATATACCCAGAGCTTTTCGCCTGCTCGATTTTTCTTATTTCAGTCACTAACGTTTTGAGCTCATCTGGTTCAAGCGAGGCAAAGTGATCAGGACCAACCATGTTCCGATCAAGAGTTAGGTGTCTTTCAATACATCTAGCTCCAAGACTTGCCGCCATCAGAGAAGCTGTCAAATCACTTGTGTGGTCAGAAAAACCCACGGGAACATCGAATGCCTCCATCAATGCAAGCATATTTCCCATTTTGACATCCGGGAAACTGGTTGGATAGCTAGTCGTACAATGCAATACTAGAACATCATCATTTCCAGAATCCTTGATGAGATTAACTGCGCGAGCTACTTCTTCCATCGTAGCCATCCCTGTCGAGAGAATTACCTGTTTTCCAGAACTTGCAGCGGCTGCAAGCAATTGCTTGTCAACAATATCGGCAGAGGCAATTTTGATTCTTGAAACACCAAGTTCCGTAAGAAAAACAAGACTCTCTGGGTCATAAGGAGTTGATAAGAACTCGATACCTACATTATCACAATACTTCTTCAATTCACGAAAGTCATCGCTACTCAACTCATATTTCTTTAGCATCTCTTGCTGTGTTTCATCGCCGGTTCGAAGCTGATATTCTGTCTTACCGGCATCTGGAATTACCAGTTTTTCTGATTTGTATGTCTGAAATTTGACTGCATCTGCTCCGGCATTTTTGGCAGCATCTACAATCTTCTTTGCAATTGCTATCTCTCCATTATGATTTACGCCAGCTTCAGCAATAATATAGATTGGGTCCTTATTTTCTACAAACTCCATTATTCGAGAAAGAGAGGTCCGGCGTATCAGGCTTTCAGCGATGCGAAAATCTAACTCAGTATCGATGTCAACAGATCTCTCTGAAGGCATAATATATGGAATAACCTGCTGACCAAGCAATCTATTCTCCATCAAAAGGAGCTCACTGCGGGTTACGTATATCGCACCATTCAACTGATATGCGGGTGGTAGGTCCTGACGGAGATTATAATCCCTATCTGTTTCGATAAATGGAACAACATAGTTGTCATCAATCTTACGTGTCCAGTACGGATGAGATTTCGTTTCACATAATCCAACAACAGAATCTGCAGACTCATCAGAAACTAGAAGTCTGATTGCATCATCAATATCACTACTGGTCCTAAGCGGAGAAGTTGGTTGAAGTGTAACGATAATCTCAGGAGTATAACCAGATTCCTTTTCAAACCATTCTATAGCATGTCTAATAACGGGGGCTGTAGGTGTATCATCCTGAGCTAGATTCTCCGGTCGCAAAAAAGGAACTTCAGCTCCGCACTCTCCAGCCACTTTCGCAATTTCCGTGCTATCAGTGCTTAAAAAGACACGATCGACTAATTGAGAAGCAAGTGCGGCTTTGATTGTCCAGCAGATTAAGGGCAAACCTGCCAACATTTTTAGATTCTTATTCTTAACGCCTTTGGAACCACTTCTCGCAGGAATGACAGCCATCACACGAGTTTTTTCATCAAACTCAACTTCCTTTTGTGACATGTCTTTAGATTACTCCGTTGCTCAATTGATTCCATATCACTGGAAATATCAGATTACTATAAAGCCTTCTCTCCAAGTTTGTGTAAACCTCTTTGAAAATGATCCGAGTAATTGGAGGGATGGATCCACAAGGAATACAGAAGGCTGCTGAGTTCTATCCTAAAACAGTAAACGCGCCCATTCGAACCACAGATGCCAAACACATTGCTACGATAGTCGGTGCGGATTCAAAGGATGTAACATTGGCGGCATGGTTACATGATGTTGCGAAGCCTAAGATCACTCGTAGACTTCAGAAACTCGGTATTTTGAATTGGATTGTTGTATCACTGCCAATCATCAGTGACTGAAACTTTGAAGACCATCCCAGAAGCTTTTCTCTGGCCTTCATCTAGTCAGGGGGTTCAATGCACCTCAGTTCTCTACGTCACGGTCCAGATCAAGAGCAATCTGTGGTGGCAGAGACCGGAAGAAACCATAGCCGTAGAAACGAATACCGTGCCGACGTAAGAAGTCACGAATGTCGTGTACCACGGGGGTGAGCTCACCGGCAATTTCAAGAGTCCGTAAGTTCATGATGACCGATTCTCTAGGCCTGCGATCCTGATTAAAGGTTAGAATGACATTCTCAGACCCCGCGAATGCTCGTGTGGGAAAGTCCGGTCCTCGAAAGTAGGAGATATTGGTTTGAACATTATCCTTAGTGACTTCTAGAAGGATTCCTCCTTGTATTTCTTCGAAATCCTTTAAATCAAAGCCCTTGTAAACAAGATGCTCCTTGTATTCATGGAGGATTTGTTTGACGATTGCGTCCTGCTCTTCATCAGACGGACGGGATGGATAGTCAGTCTTGACCGCTTGTGCTGGAGCTCCCACGGCAATGCAATTCGGTGGCAATGACCGTGCTACGATAGCACCGGCTCCTACTGTCGTTCCTTCACCGATTTCAACTCCTGGCAATACTATGACACGCATGCCGAGGATAACCCAATCGTGAATGGTAATGGGAGCAAAAGTGGCTGAATAGCCCTCAAGAACGGATTGCCAATAGCCATGGGTAATCAGGATTGTGTCCATGCTGAATCCCACATCGCTGCCAATTGTGACCGGCTTGGCAACATTGATGAAGTTGTTATGCAGTGTACATCTGTCACCGACAGTAAGTAGGGCCTCAGGCTCGTTACTACCGCCGCCTCCAACTCGTAGTCCATCTGTAATGAAGACCTCATCACCAAATATGACTTCTCTGCCACGGATATGGGCCTGCGTACCGATATGCGATGTGACTCCCATTGCAAACAATGCATGAGGTTGAATGTCATTGCTATCGCCGATTATGGAGTTCTCCCCAATGCTGATTCTGTTGCATCGGAGCTTACAGTTCGCTCCAATTCGGACATCCGTCCCAACTTCGAGGTCTCTGGCAAAGATTCGTGTGTTCGGACCAATATGTACGGCATCGCCTATAACAATTCGTTTTGCAGAGATCTCTGCACTAGCATCAATGGTGACGTCCTTGCCAATCTTTGCACCTTTCCGGAGTAGCTGAGAAACCTTGTCAACCGGTTCTTGGCTCATAGTGTCCATCACCTGATCCTTACATGTAGAATCCGCCATTGACATGGATGACTTGTCCCGTGATATAGGCTGCGCCTTCCGAGGCAAGAAACCCAATGGTGGCTGTCACTTCTTCTGGATGGCCGAATCGGCCCAGAGGAATCTGCAGGAGGAGTTCAGATTGCATCTTTTCTGGCAAACGCTTCAGCATGCCGATATCAATGTAACCTGGCGCGACGGCGTTGGCGGTAATTCTGTATCTAGCAACCTCCCTAGCTAAGGACTTCGTGAACCCGATGATTGCGGTCTTCGCTGCAGCGTAGTTTGCCGCTCCGTAGGCACCGGTATAACCTGCAACAGAGCTTATGTTGATTATCCGTCCCCAATTTCGATCACGCATTGCCTGAATCGCCTCTCGAGCGCAGTAGAAGGAGCCCGTGAGGTCAACTGCCAACACCCTATTCCAGGTTTCGTCATCCATCTTCCTGATTGTGGCGTCCATGTTGATTGCCGCATTGTTTACAAGTACATCCACTGGACCTAGTTCTGAGTCAACTATCTGGAACATTTCCCGGACTGCTGTGGGATTCGATATGTCTGCCTGCACTGGAAGCGCTCTTCTTCCAAGTCTTGAGATCTGAGCGCAGACTTCTTCGGCCCCCCTCGCAGATGTGTTGTAGTTGACCGCTAGATTAGCTCCCAAAGTAGCTAGGTAGAGGGCAGTTGCTCGCCCTAGGGATCTACCTGCACCCGTCACCAATACTGTCTTGTCTTTGAGTTCCTGCATGCATGACCACCTCATCCGAACGTTGACTTGTGTGGCCGGTCGGGTTGGTCAGAGTGTGCACGTCACAAAAAGCTTATGGACTCCAAGTCCTTCTGACGCTGATTCGGAGATTGCATCGGCCAGATTATTCTTGGTCTTGGTGCCAAGGGCTGATCCTGACAACACGTTACCATACAGGGAAAAGTCCGGCCACATTACTGTCTGACCAGCAACACGATGCAGCCACATAAACGATAATGGCATCCTTCTCGGTAAGACAATTCATAAGCAGCACTACTGGAAAGGAGGCTCGAGATTCCATGAACGCACATATTGAAGCGAAACTTTCAGCCATCATTAAGACCCAAACGGAGAAAGCTGCCCGAGACGAGTGGCGCGAGGTTCAGGAGGAAAGTGACTCGGCACTCTACGACTACAGATTCAACCATGTCAACGAAGTGGTGAATGTCGCCGGGCATATCGCTCGATCTGTTGGGGCGGACACAGAGGTCATCACATTGGCGGGGTGGCTTCATGACATGGCCAAACCAGGAATGGGGAACGTGAAGCGTCATGGGGAGGCTAGTGCTAAGATGGCAAGAAACCTTCTCGAAGAACATGGAGTGGATAAGCAAGTAGTCGATCGCGTGTGTGACACCATACGAAAGCACGTGGGTCTTGTCCTTGATGAGCCCGTTGAACCTCTGGAAGCACAGGTACTGTGGGACGCTGACAAGTTGGTGAAGCTTGGTGTGATAGGACTAATCCATTTCCTAGCCAATGGCCTCAAGCTGAACCCCGGATTCGAACTACGTGAAGTCGCAAAGGAGATTCGTGATTTCATTCAGCTTGCGGAGAGAATCGTGGAAAGCATGAACACTCAGATGGGCAAGGAGATGGCTCAGCAAAGATTGAACACTCTACAATTCATCAGTGACTCACTTGATCGAGAACTCCAACTTGACCGTATCCAATGAGGGCGGACAACTTTGAGAGCAGGGATCCTGACAATTGGCGACGAGCTGCTTGACGGTCTTGTTCTAGATACGAATTCCAATTGGATTGAGAATCGTCTGAAGGCTTTGTCCATTGAGATGCACAGACTTGTGGCAGTCCGTGACAATATGCATGAGATTGCTGAGGGACTGGAGTTTCTACTTGGAGCCTGTGATGTCATCATAACCTCAGGAGGTCTTGGACCAACCCACGATGACATGACCCTCGGTGCAATAGCATCCGCTCTTGGGCTTTCTCTTGTTGAGAACAAAGATGCACTGGCCATGGTTGAACGACAATACAAGATGCTGGGTGAACAGGGGATTGTTGAAAGTTCAGAGATCACAGAACCCAGGAAGAAGATGGCCATGCTTCCCGAAGGGTCGATTCCACTGGACAATACTGTTGGGGGAGCTCCGGGAGTCATGATCGAGCTCGCAGTTACGACAATCTTCTGTCTTCCAGGGGTGCCTGCAGAGCTCAAGTACGTTTTCAGCTCCTCGGTAGAACCCTGGCTGGAGGAGAATGCAACTAGCAAGTATATTGAACGCATTATCGAGTTTCTCTGGAAAGACGAGTCGAAGTTTGCTCCCCATATCGACACAGTGATGAGCAAACATGAGGGAGTCTACATCAAGTCGATGCCCAGGAGATACGGCACAACTGACATACTCAGAGTCTGGGTTTCGGCCAGAGGCTCTGACGAAACTCTTCTCAAAGAATTGATCTCCAAAACAATTCAAAGCCTTACGGATGAGGTTGGACAGGACCCATCCTTTCCTAGAGAATCTCCTTGAGTCCGATAAGTATAAGCATGAGTTTTCTGGGCCTGATTTAGAGGAGACTCGTCCAGTGCAGGCAGAGTTTACAATCGAGTTCTACGACATTGTCGTTTACTTCATTGCTGTGTTGTACGCAACTGTCGTACTGACAATTGCAGATATCGGCAGACGCAGGATGAATCTCAGCTCAGAAGCAACAAGAAGGATTGTACATCTTTTTGCAGGCGCCGCAATATGGACAGTTCCGTATTTCCCACATCCTTGGGTGGCAACACTTGTCGGTCTAACGTTTGTTGTGATGCTTGCTCTGGCAAACCACGTGAGATTCAGCAGGTTCTTTGCTGCTATGGCGAGACCAGAGGACCTTGACCACGGAAGTGCAAGAGGCCCTTTCTGGTACGCGGTTTCAATCACCGTCTTGACTGCCGTCTTCACGTTCACAGGATATGACCGACTCTATTTCGTTGCTGCGGCCGCCATTCACATGATGATGTTCGGAGATGGAATGAGCGCACCCATTGGCATAAGGTACGGAACCAAAACAACCAGAGTCATGTTTGGATCGAGAAGAAGCCTCCAAGGTACTGCTGCTGCATTCATCTTCGGGTTCCTTGGAGCGCTTCTTGCTTTCTGGATATTTGGCGTCATCAACTATGGTGTCTTCGTACTTGGAAGTCAGATTCTATGGACCCAGATGATTCTCTTGGCGTTGGTTGGCGCAATCACTGGCACCCTTGTCGAACTAGTTAGCCCCAAGGGGACTGACAACATACTATTACCTCTGGTCAGCTGTGTCGTCATATTCTATGTAGGTATGGCCCTAGGAATTGTGGTCCTGTGAGCCTATTGACCTGGCTCAACAGTCAGTCTGTAGTAATAGGTCTGACCGGCCGTATCGCTGTCCCTCTGAATACGGATTACCTCACCGGCCTTGGCACCAAGGACTTTCGCGGCAGGGTCGTCGCGATAGATTCTGGGCAACTGTGACTTCTCAATACCATAGTGGTCGAGGACCAATCTGACCTCTTCCTCATCGGCGATGACGTGGGCGGGGACTAGCTCGTGTCCGAATAGATCGAATGAGGCGTATCCACCTTCGACAAGCTCCACCCTAGTTTCACGTGCATGCTTCTTGGAGGCGGGAGTCACTCTGGATCCTCCCACGAGCATGCCCTCCTGTGCATTTGCCTCTTCCATGTCTTTGACAAGCTCCCTTACGAGCGCGACGCCTACGACTTTGGGCTCCTTGAATATCCATACGACCGATAGAACCGTTGCGTCCTCCAATTCCTTCTTAGGATGCATCACGTACTTGTCATCATATTCCAAGAGCTCTTCAACCGCATACCCTCTAAGTGTCAGAAGACCCCGTGTTTTTAGAATCAAACTGGGAAGCTCAACCAAAATACGAACACCCGAAGATATGGAGCAATCCGGTCCGCGAGTTATAAAGATTCCCAAGAGAATGATTTGGAAAAGTGATTAAGATGCCGACGCAACCCGTCGGGGGCCTCACTAGGCCCGTGGACTCTCGAACACTAGGAGCTTACGACGAGGCGGTAATAGTAGACTGATCCTGCCGTATCACTTTGTCGTTCTATGCGGATGACCTGTCCAGGCTTTGCACCGAGCACTTTGGCCGCAGGGTCACTTCGAAGTATCCGAGGAATCTCGTCGCGCCCGATGCCATAGTGCTCAAGGACAAGCCGGACCTCCTCCTCATCCGCTATACTATGAGGCGGAACAAGCTCATGAGAGAACAGGTCAAACGATGCGTATGTTCCTTGGATAAGTTCCACCCTTGTTTCCAAGGCTAGCTTCTTGGCCGCAGGTGTGAATCTCATCCCGCCAACTATCATGCCCTCGTTGGACTCGGATTCCTCCATTGTCTTGACCAGGTCTTTGACTATCGCCACACCAACAACTCGGGGCTCCTTGAATATCCAAACAACTGACTTGACTTCTTCTTCATCAGTGTGCTTTGTTGGAAGCATCTGATATCTGTCTTCATACTCGAGCAGCTCACTGACATCATACGAGCGAAGATTGAGGAGATCCCTAGTCTTTAGCACTGTGCTAGCCAACTCTACCATGGAAAACCAACTCAAGAAGCTCTAGGCGTCGGCGCATCCAGTGACCATATAAAGATTATCAACTGACCATCTTCGAATGCAGGGACGTGGACTCGAAATCGTAGTCCTACTCTTCGAAAAGGCGCATGGGCTGATTACAGCACACAAGAGTGCCAGTTCCGTACTTTACAACTCTAACGACCTGTTGGCAAATGTCACAGACGTAGATTGCTCCTTCTTTTCCCATTCATGCCATTCTCCAAGCGATGCTATTGAAAGTACAACTCGTCAACGTATTATGGCTTCTGATAGTAGCCCCTATTATGTGAAAACACGGGCCTAGTGAAACTTACAGGCAAAAGGCATAGGACGAAGATACTTATACGCAGGTGCAGCTCATGCTTTCATAAGGTAAGAGGCGATTGTCGTGGCCGGACTTACAAAAGGAATGATAGCTGACGTCAAGAAGAAGAGGGCGATAACTCTTCCCGAGGACTTCTTCAAGAATCCAGATCTCAAGGAGATGAGGGCCGCTATGGTAATCTACTTTGAGCGGTCCGGAGAAGTGAGACTGATTCCTATGATGAAGGAGGGCGGAGCACGCGTCAGACTGGAGGTTGAGAAGGTGAATCCGGCCTTGATGCAAACGATGACTCAGTTGTTTAAGCAACATGATCTCAAGGTCCTTTTCACGACTGGGTTCTGCTTTGAAGAGAACCGTTGCGTGTACGAAGTCTACTTTGCTGCTGACGAGATTAGAAAGAAAGAACCAACTATTCGCCAGACGATCGAGAGCATTCCAGGACTATATGATGCTGAGTTCGAGATTCTTGAAATTGGGGTCGAGTGGTAGAGAAGTCTTGTTCGACCAAGTGCATGATTCTTCGTTTCAGTCGATGACACGCAAGGCCACGTTTTCTTTGACTGCAGTATCTACGAGTTCCATCTTGACTTTGAGAAGTGCTTCCATATACCCTTGGATAAATGGTGCAGGATAGTACGGACTTGCAATCACAATCAAGTCATCGCGTATGTCTATTGATCCCCAACCATAGTCCTGCAAGAGTCCAGTTATTAGCTCTCGGCTTTCAGCTGCCTTGGGATCGGCACCCCTGAACAACCTCACTACGTCTTCGACCGCTGCTTGGCTACCTGCCGTGACACCAAGCTCGTATTGGTCAGACGGCGTGAGTTTGGAGAAGAAGAGAGATGTCATAGTTTCAGACTCCATGACAACTCTGAAGCCACTCACGTAGATACCTCGCTCATTCCATTTGTGAACTGAATAGTCCAGGAACCATCGAACTGCATCCTCAATGAGTTGAGCTCGTGATCTGCCTACTCTATCATGCACAAGGTTGTCGATTCTTCCTACAAGTGCCTGACTCATTGTGACACTGATAATCTTCTTCTTCAGCAGCTCACTAATCTCATTGAGTCGAGCTTCTTCGGACGCGTTGCGCTTGGCCTTGCCCTCGAGCCTTGCTTTCTCCTTCATTAATGCTGATTCCTCGAATCTTAGCGACAATCCTAGAAAACCTCCAGCTGCCACATGAGCGGAGCTATCGATGCACTCATAGTGTGTATTTACATCTACGGGGTCTTGATAGTTCCACATCCATCTAACTATATGAACCCTTTGGGAGCATGATTGACCATTAACATTGTCCGTATGCAGAAACCTTAATCGCAGAATCTGCAAGGAAACGCCAGAGTTGTGATTCATGGAATACTGCGAACTTTGGCTTGAAACAGACAATCGGCAATTTCGAGTCGCACTACTTGTGCCAGACGGATTTGAACTCCCGGAAGGGTTCAACCTGCTTAGGCCGTTGGACCCCTCAGGAAAGATCCTCTATGTATCCGATTGGCATCCCGGGATTGCGAAAGCAAAGCAACAGATCAATAGCGCAGCTCAGTTCTATACAGATAGGGCAGAGAAGTTTCTTTTCTTTAGGGAGATAAGGCCAGCAAGCACTGCTTGATGTCGGCTTGACTATGCTCCTTGGTCGAAAAGAAAAAGGAAAGGGGGAGGGGCTCAATACCCCTCTATGTTACTCGACTATGGCCATGGAATACCAAGGCCCACCAATGCCGGGTTCCAGAAGATGATAACTCCTATCCCGATGGCTGCTAGACCAATCAGAACTATTACAGGTGTAGCAGCGAAGACCCTTCCAATAAGCTGAATCAGCTTGATCAGAAGACCGCTAAGGAGATACACAACCGCGAATATGACAAAAGCTATCACGGCCATCCATTTGAATGAGATCACTTGAGTAACGATCTCACCAATGATTGGATCGGAAGCTAGGGGGGCCAGGAATCCGTACAAGGTAAAGGTACCAAACAGGGCCAAGCCCAGCGCCAGCACCAAAGCAATCGGGAACTTCGATAACAATCGCATACTCAAGGCGAATCCTGCGAGTATCAGTACTCCGGCCACAATGATGGCATCAGGGTTGGCCGCATAAACGACATAGCCCACCAGCATATCAAGTATGCCAACAAAGAAGCCTAGGTATGTGCTTATAGCTACAAGGCCATCAAAGATTGTTCCCAAAAGCGGTACTGGATCGGTAATGTTCTCTAGCAGCCATGCAGCAGCCAGAATGCCAGAGCCTATCAACACCCAAGCGACGACTACGTCATTCTGAAAGTAGGCCACTATCTCATCGAGAGTGAGGTCCAAAAACTCCAATTGAAGCATGGTTTACACCTCTTGCTTACTGACACGTTGGTTCACACCGTTTCTAAAAAACTATTCTCACACAATCTGTAGGCCTAATATCATGGAAGCCAGCATGAGCGAAACCCAATACAGTAGCCCGGATACTGCTCCCACTACCACAGGTCTCCGACCACCCACCATTTGAGTATTCATATACCCGGTGGAAAGCGTGGTGACGAACAGAAACAGAAAGAGTGGAGTGATAGCCACAGTGTCTATGACACCTGGAATGAGTATTGGACCCTCTCCTAGTAGTGCACCGATGAAAAGAAACGGCGACAATGCCGTGAGAAGACCCAGTACAGCTGAGCTTGTTAGACTAAGTAGATAGACTTTGAGCCTTTGAGCCGCGATTATGGATTCACGTTCCTTCGCAACTGCAGACCTTTGAACGAGCCTTGCCGCAATGCGCGTTATTCTTTCACCGGCTGCAACTGCCGAAACTTCGCACATTGTAGGGATCATCTTGAGCATATTGGAGACTCGCTGACCCTTAGCAATTCCAGCAGATATCGACAAAGCCTCCTTTGAGCTACCTCCTCCCCAATAGATGGAATTGATCGCAGGATCAATAAGCTGTTGGACTTCAGAACTGGCATCGTTGCGAACTTCCGTGATAGCCACTTCTAGAGTGTCACCAAATCTGAGCCGCTCCCCCAACAGCATCAAGAAGTTCAGAAACTCATCGTACTCTTCAACAATCTCCCGTTGAGAAGGCTGGAAGACACCAGCCTTATTCGGCCTGTCGAAATAGGAAGAGAACTGACTGGAGAATCGGTTCTTCAAGAGAAGATTCATCGCAAGAAATAGGGGCACCAACAGCAGCACCATGGGATTCGTGGCATATCCTGAAAGAGAGACGGCAAGAGTCAGCATTATCGGAATATAGGTTGCCAGTGCGGCCACAACAAGAAGCCTGCTCTCAAGCTCAAGGTTTCTTTGCCGCAGCGTCATATCTGCTTCAAACGACTCGCCGGAGAGTAGATCAAGTAGCTCGGTCTTTCTTTCAAGAGCTGACAGGATACCCGTGATGTATCTCCTGAGATCATCGGAGGGCTGATTCCTTGCGAATTCCGATAGGCAAGTTTCCGGGGGCACTCCCTCATTGACCCTGAGAATCATGCCCTGAAAGATGGGCGACAAGTATGGATGTTGAGACTGAGCGACCATCTCGATTGCATCAAAGATTGTGCCATCGGCCTGAAACACCAGAACGAATTGCTCGAAGACTAAGTCAGCCTCCTCTGATAGACCGAGTTTATAGCTATTTGTCTTGTTGACAGGGTAAGTAATCACCGCGTGGTAAGTAATGATAGACATCAACGCCGCAAGAGGGACAGCCACGAGAAAGTAAACTTGCAGAAGTAACAGTATAACGAGAATCCCTAGGATCATTCCGAAGGAAGTCAAATAAGCGGCTGCTACCACTCCCTGAACAGTGACGTGCATGAATGGTTCCAGAAACCCGACTGCTCTGGATAGTTCTCTGTCTTCTCGTCGAAACCCAAGATTTGAGAGGAGGGGAATCCTTGAACTGAACCTGCAGAGTTGCTCATACAACACCTTTCAAGTCCTCTATTAGCTAGGCATCTGTTCATCTCTTAAGTTGCCCGTTGCTTGTGGACAAATAAAGAAAGAAAGCAGGGACCTTGGCAGCCAATGGGAGGCTTGGAGGTCCCGGATTCTTGATATGAACTACCTTCGCCTAACGAGTATGACGACACCAGCCACTCCGACGCCAAGAACCAACAGGAAGAACAAGCCGCCTCCTGCATCCCCGGCCAAGTTAGTGTATGCCACGTAGACTGGATCCTGTTCTACGCGCAGACCGTTCCACTCCGGGAACGTAACCGCATACCACCACTGACTATTGTGGAAGGCGGTGCCGGCATTTATCGCCAGCTGCAGGGGACTGTTGTACAGATTTCTGGCTCGGGCAGACAGACCATAGGCCATGTGAGCGAAGAGCCAGGCCGACAGCGGAGCCTGCCATGCAATCAGGACGAAGTCGCTCGCTCGCGCACCCAAAAGGGTGTTGAGCGCCGTTTCCGAAGGGGACACCGTTGTCCATGGATCTGTCGACTCATTGACAAGGGCATACTGTCGACCAAGTCCAATGTCGAATGCACGCTCGTCATCGTCGCCGATTTTGATTGATATATCGTCATCAAGTGGAGTCGTGGAGGTCGGCGGAGTGACAGTATTTCCGTCGGTTGCTCGAGTGACGGTATACCTTGAGGTGAAGATCGACAGATAGTGAACTGCTGAGATCTCCATGGTGTCGACTATCAGTTCCGATGGATCAGCCGGGAATATCCCCAGCACTCTAGCAGCAGTGACCTGACCTATCGTGTAGAGGGTTTCCGCGTGAACTGCTCCTGTATCATCCACGACGATATCATACTGGATGACAATCTCACTGATGAGCACCGTGAGTACTGGCCAAATCAATGTATTCAGAAACTCTGATTCGTTCGCAGCTACAATCCTGGCCGGCATATTCGAATAACGCATTCCAAAGCGATAGTGGTTATCACCTAGTTTTGTTGCAGGAATGGGCTCCACAGTTGGAGTGACTTCCGGCCACGGATTGGCATTTGCAACAGGAACTACATACCACGCAGGTTCATTGCCTACGTCAGGCAGATTGTTAGCACCATAGGTTTCGTTGTGTACAAGTAGAAATGCGAAGATCGCACCAATGAAGACCTCCTTGTTACCTGGAGTCTTGTAATGCATTCCGAACAGCTGGTATGGGACAACTAGCTGATCACCTCCAGCGGTGTTTATTTCGTTGAAGGCAATCAAGAAGGCCGAGAACTCTCCAACTCCAACATATGACGTCGTCAGAGTTGCATTGTCAGACCCGGATTCAACGAATATCGAGCTATTTGTCCAATACTCTTCATCGAAGGTGTGGCCGAAGACTGCAATCTCATCCCCTGCTTGCCATGCCAGCACACTAGGCATAAGCGCTATGGGCAAGAGTAGCAGTCCGACGACCCAGAGCGTGAAGAAACGAGTCTTGTGGTCGCGCATCTTATATCTCCAAACATAAATACTTAGCATCTATTTAAAGACAATACTGTGATGGATAAGGAATCTTTCACATGGTGCCTTTAATCAAAGAAGTCAGTCACTTTGGTCTGAGTCGTATACTCCTCGTAGAGTTTGCTAGCCTTTAGCCAACGACCTATTGGATTTCTGAGCAGACTGCCAATCTCAGCAATAGCCTCTTTTAGAGTAGAGAATCTCTTGCCATTGTTTGCCAGAGCCCTTCGGGCAATCTCCCTGAAACGCCACACCCCCAAGGGCACCCATCTCTGGGGGTCAATCTCCATAAAGACGATAACTCCTGCTTGCTTCCGAATGTCGACTAGATATTCTAGAGCCGGCAGCCGTGTGGCATAGTAGGCACCGACGACGGAACTAGCATAGTCCTTTCTTCCCTTGAACCATTCATGATCCGAAATGATTGGAGGATTGAAACCACCGAGCCAGCATTCAAGAGCTTCAAACTGCCAACCACTCGGCAGGAAAAGCAGTGTAACCGTATTTCCCAGTGCATGGTCGGAATGGACTACAAATTCATTGAGCCATGGGTAGTGTAGCACCTTCTTGTGAAGATCTTTGCTAATGATGTCATCGACGGCAGTAATGCTCCACTTGGTAGGGACAAGACGTCTCTTCTTCTGTTCTCCTAGTAGTCCGACGGAAAGTAGACGAGTCACGTGCTGTTGATGGATTCCGTCTTTGAACATCTCGATGATACCACCGACCGCCTTCAGGTCTGTGTCAGAAGTTACCTTGTCAACTGTTCGAGGCACCCTGGGATTGTCCTCAAGTACGAACAGTTCCAGAGGTGCCGAAGGCCCGATTGGTAGAGTGACATCCGAGAATATCTTGGTGAACCGAGGTCTCTTGAGGAGTGTTGCCTCCGAAGAGGTTGGAGATTCAGACAGGGCCAATGTCTGAGTTTCGGTCAGAAGTCTTGGAGGGTCCGCTGCTGCCTCCACCGGGATTGACTTCTTTGTCCTAACAAGACTGAAACGAAATGAAAGAATCTCATCAATCGTCCTGTCCAACCATAGGTCTGGTCGCTCCATGATGGCAGAGGCATCCCCTGATACTGGCGGAACAAGTGGTCCTGCAAGTACCTTTGGATATCCATGGTCCCCAACAAAGACAGATGGCGGGGACGAGCCTGACAGGTCAAGTCCTGTCACCGCTCCCTCAATATCACTCAGTGCCCTTGCCCGCATGACAAGTGGACATGGCCTGACTCCACAGAGGGCCCTGTGACCCATGCATCTAGAACAGACTCGCTCATCATACGACTGCTGACTCACTCTCACCGGAGTCTTCTCGAAACGCATCTGGGCCAACATGTCTACCTCTATTGTTATCCTATACTGTATTGACTTTCGGGATTCTGTTGTTGCACTGAACGCACTTAGACCTCTTGGAGAGGACACCGAAACTATATCATGTTCTCTCGTAGACAACGAGCTAGACATGTCTACCCGAAGAGAAACAATCTCCGGACTTCTGGAAGAAACCAAGATTCCTATGACGGCGCAAGAGATATGCAACATTCTGGGAATCAAGAATAGAGCCTTAGTCTATGAGGACATCGAACACATCTCTCTCTCGGTCAGGAATCGTGGAAAACAGTTGATGATACAGCCTGCAAGTTGCGGGAAATGTGGCTATGTCTTTACAGAACGCAGGAAGATCAAGAAACCTTCGAAGTGTCCTAAATGCCGCTCACAGTGGATACTCCAACCTGCCTATCTGATACGTGATGCGAAATAGCCTAATCGTCTTCGAATCTGTGAATTCTCATAGCATCTGTGCCTTGGCGTTTGATGCTTGTGACCCTGGTTACAACGAAGTCAGAAAGTCCATAATCCGCTTCTTCCACATATCCGTGAACGACCACTGGCATTCCCACCCGGGGCAGGAATTGGCATTTGTCCAATACGTTGGCCGAAACATTTACACTATAGGTCTGTCCGGTTTCCTCACTCTGGACTACTAGCGTCGTTGATCCATACCAACGGCGTGCGCTGACTCTGGTAGTTCTACTTCGGCCAACTTCACGAATCACACCCTTGACAACAGTCACGGCGAGTCTTCCTCCCATGGTGCCACTAAGGTACCGTATCTTCCACCTCCACCAGGGATGTATCCCACCTTCTTATTCCTGTACGCCGTAACCATCTGGCCAAGTCTCTTGTTGAATCTGCTTATTTGCTCAATGGGCGCTTCTATGAGAATCCCAGTTTCTGGGCCAAGAACCTCTCGAAGTGAGGAATAGAGTCTTCTGACTGACTTAGAAGACCTGGACTTTACCCCGAGGGCTACAGCGATCATGTCCAGAAGAGGAGGAATGTGAAGGTATGGAGGTCTGTGGTCTGGCGAAATGCTCTTCCCTTCTCCTATCATCAATGCTCTGTCGCGTACGCCGAGCCTCAATGATTTCCCATCAGATGGACATTTTGCTTTGCGCCTATGAATATCCTCCAGAAGGCGACTTCGATCTTCTAGGTCCCGACAGAAAAGGTAGATGTTCAAATCGTCAAACGCGGGTGGAGCAACTCCTTCACCGATGACAAGTGTTCTTCTACACACAGAACAGAAAGAAAGGTAGTACTTGCCCAAGCGAGGGTTGAATCCCACATTGAGTTCTGCACGACGACCCTTTTCTCTCGTAATCGCCTTCTCAAGCTCGTGGAATGTGGGAGATTCCATCCTGAAACGAACAAACTCTCTTCCAATCTTGTCCGGGGAAGGAGAGTGGGCATCACTGGATGTTATGTACGTGAGCCTTCTCAGCTCAGGCATACTGTCCGCGACATCTGAGTCGGCTGAAAGGCCCAATTCTAGGAAGTTAATGTGTCGAGTTTCCTCACCATAGCAGCCATCTAGAGTAGAGTATCGGCCCTCTCTGAATATTGCCTTGAATGGCGTGAACGCGTGAGCCGGACCGATCAAACCGCCTGCGTCTCTCACTGCTCCGGCGAGCTCCTCTGCGATCATATTCACACGAGGACGTCCCCCCCACTCATGATTGAGATTCGTTGAGTGAGGACGCAGCGAAACGCGAAGTGCTTCGACAGACTCGAAATCTGGTATTATACACAGATGATGTATTGACTCGACATCCTCAATCTCAACCGTAGGTATGAAACTCACAGAATCTCTGACCAGCATGTCACCCTTCTGTTCTAGGTGCCGCTTCAGATGATCAAGCCATTGTGGCTGCGTGGCATCACCAGTGCCCAGAATATCCAGCCCTTTCTCCTTCGCTCCGTCGACAAGCCTTGGCACTGTCATAGACTTGCTGACACCGATGGAATGTAGAGAATGAATGTGCAGATCAGCATCATAGCACTCCATGCATTAGCTCCTCATATGTCAATGACGACCTTTGTCGTATTGGGCTCCGCCGCGAACTCGAAAGCCTTGGCTCCATCTTCTAGCTTGAAGTTCTTTGTGATAAGCCGCTTTACTTCAATACGGCCCTTGTCCAATATGTCTATTGCCTTATCGAATGGCCCTGCACTCGTCCCGTACAGAGTCAAGTCTCGTGTGACCAAGTCGGTGGGGTTGATCTCGAATGTTCCATTGTACATACTCTTGAGTGCTATGTTCCCTCCGCTGCGCACGATGTCCATCCCCATTCTCAAGCCATCAGAGTTCCCCGTCGTTTCAACGACGATTCGGGGCCCTGCATCTGTGGTCGCATCCAGAACCTTCTCCTTCCAATCAGCATCTTGAGAACTGATTGTGTTAGGGATCCCTAGTTGCCGGACCAGCCCAAGTTGCCACCGATTTTTCCCCACCACAACGACATTTGCTCCGTAGGCGTCGTAAACCTGGGCGACAAGAAGTCCCAATCTCCCGCTTCCAATCACGACGACGGGCTCGTTCGGTTCTGAAGGCGACTGTTCATAAGTCTTGATAGCAGAGGCGAGTGGCTCTACAAATACACCAGCTGTCGCATCAACACCCTCAGGAAGCGGATGGATTAATTCTGCAGGAACGCTGAGGTATTCAGCCATTCCACCGTCTGCAGTCACGCCAAGGACTTCCTTATCCTTACAGTAGCGTCGTTGGGTATGACGACAATACCAGCAGCGAGCGCACGAAACCTCTATCTCAGTCGTCACGACCGTGCCGGGCTTCAGCTCAGGAACTGAACTCTCATGAACCACTCCCGCTATTTCATGTCCCAAGATGATGGGCAATTCTACTTCGTACTCCCCTCTCCAGATTGCAAGGTCAGTTCCGCAGATTCCTACAGATCGGACCTCAATTCGCACATCCCCGGGCATTAGTGGAGGCCTAGGAGTGTCTGCGATTTGAAGGCCATCCTGTGTCAAGATCAGTGACTGCATTCTATCGCCTTCCTCCGATGGGTTTGAAGTTTGGTCAATAAACCCTTCGATATATGAGTTGCATTCCAGGGGTGAGCATCAGCAAGGCATATTGATTGGAGAAGCGATAACTTATTTTGGAGGAGGAAGGTCAAAACCGATTCGATAGGAGAATCAGGCAATGCGCATCGGAATAGAATTTGTACCTGACAAACCAATTGAGAAGCTGCTGACTTGGACTAAGCTTGCCGAGGAATCTGGCTTTGACAATGTGTGGATAACAGACCACTACAACAACCGCAATGTCTGGGCAACCCTGACAGCCCTGGCCTTGAACACTGAGAGAATCCTAATGGGACCAGGAGTGACTAATCCATTTCATATCAGCCCAGCTTTGACTGCTTCTGCAGCAGTGACAATCAACGAGCTGAGCAATGGACGCGCTGTCCTTGGGATAGGTGCTGGAGACAAGGTAACGCTTAGTAGTCTTGGAATCAAATGGGCGAAGCCCGTTTCCGCTGTTGTGGAGTCAATCAAATACATGAGGAAGCTCACTGAAGGCAGCAAGGCGAAGCTTGACGGGAAGGTCTTCAAGGTAAAGGGCGCGAAGTTGGCGATTGTCAAGAAGGAGCCTGTGTTGGATCCCGACGGCAACCCAGTAATGAAAGATGGGAAGCTGGTAAAGCGTGGCCCCAAGATCCCGATCTATGCTGGAGCACAAGGACCAATGATGCTGAAGGCGACAGCGAAAGTCGCAGACGGGATTCTGATCAATGCGAGCCATCCCAAGGACTTTGAGATTGCCATGGAGAAGATCAGAGAAGGCCTAGAGGAGGCAGGGAGGGATATCAAGGAGTTGGATGTGACTGCTTACGCGTCGTTCAGTATCGGAGATACGAGGGAAGCGGCTCTGGAAGGAGACGCGAAGATTGTCGTCGCGTTCATTGTTGCGGGCTCGCCAGACGTAGTCTTGAAGCGTCACAGTCTCGACCTGGATGCGTGCAACAGAGTCAGAGGACTTCTGGCGGAAGGGAATTTCAAGGATCTTCCTGGCGCGATCACTGACGAGATGATTGATGCTTTTGCAGTTGTTGGAAACAAAGACGAATGCATCAAACGCATCGAGGATCTTTCAAAGGTTGGTGTCACGCAGTTCGTCGTTGGCTCACCCATTGGACCTAAGAAGAAAGCAGCAATCAAGCACATTGGAAAGGAGATCATTCCACACTTCAAGAAATAGAACATGGCATATCGAGAATAGTTAGGGTAAAGTCATGAGACCTCCCACTCTTTTCACCTGGAGAATGGCGAAGTCGGAACTCGACACATGGTTGAGCATTCAAGGTACTGCCAAGCATGACAACATTGAGTATGCCAAATCACTCATGGACCTCCCTGACGGTACATTCTTCCTTGCTAGCATCGCAAACAAAGTAGTTGGAGGTACTGCTATCTATAGAGACCGAACAAGACTTGCAGTTGCACTTTTGGCCGCAAGAATGGTTCCTGAATTTAGAGAGAAAGCACAACTCCAGCTCCTTAGATTTTCTATTCCCTTCTTCAGAACCGTAGTGATTCACGAAGTGGATGTCCTTGTGAGTCCAGAGAGACAAGAGAGTCCATTGCCGTTTCCGTTCAATAGCGAGGTTTCGAGCTGGCTAACACCGGCTCTTGGAGGCCTAGAGTTTCAGGACGTCACAACCGCCTTGGGCTGTACGATTGAGATTCCCACCGAGGCTCCGGCCATGTCTGACAAGGTTTCCTGGGACGCACGGTCAAACATGGAGGGTGCTCGCGACTTATACTGGAGGCAGACTGAGTCATCGCGGCTGGATTGCTCACAAGTGACCCTTGCACTAGAATTGGGGGCTTCTAGAGGGTCTCTGAGGACTCATACTGAGGGTGAACTGACTATACTCGCCTTAGGGTTCGAGCTCATGAAAGACCGAGTCGTTGTCTGGCCGCTTATAGCTGACCTTGAGCACGTCAGCCCTCAGGAAATTGCTCATGAGATTGTATCGCAAGCAAGTGATTTCGAAGTTGAGCGGGTCGAGATTCCTCTCCTAGGTCTTGGCCAGAAGGACATTGCAGAAATCGTTGCTGCACTGGGAAAGGGCCGACTAAGAACAAGAGAAACAGATGTAGTATATTCCTCATCGCATGAGAGATGACAACTCTACCCCATCACTTGTCCTTCTTGGGACATAGCGAGGGCTGATTTCTCTATGGTCGACCTGTGGATAACAATCCCTCGTGGTCGGCAATGTTGCCGAACACCTTCCAAACCTTTGATAGTCCCTATTCAGCCGTGTTGCTCAAAGATCACACGATATTTCGGGCTGAGTGGCACATTATTGAGATACAAGAGGTATTCAACGAAGAACCTTGACAATGTACTACTGCTCGAACTGGAATCTAGGGCAACAAACAGCTCTTCTTTGTCCGCATGCTGCTCGAAGAGCTTTGCTGCAACTTTGTATGGAGAGAGCGCAAGGATCTCATCCAAACTAGAAGACATGCCGAGGAATTCCATCACTTGGTGCAGTTCCTTTTCTTGTGATAATAAGACGAATTGTATAGCCATGTGGGCTGTGAAATTCATCAATGGCTTCCAACCTGGCGTTGGGTTGAAGAGCAGCCCAATTCTCTCCGCAGAAGGACTCGTGTGAATAAAACTCAGAGATTCTCGTACCTCAGGGATTGCAGTTAGAAACTTGAAATCAAATCCGGATGCAACGGCGGTATTCCACCATCCAAGGAAAGTTTTTGGGTCCGTAGAGTTCCTCAGAAACCAGTTCCACTCTTTCTTGAATAAATGATCACAAGAGAGGTAAGTGGTCCCTATGTGAACAAAGAGTTCTTCAACCGCTTCGCGGCTGCCGAAGTGATTCAGAAGGGCTGGAGGGTGAGCAAATGATGGATAGAGTTCATTGTAGGAATCCGCAGGCCCCTTGTCAGTCACAGACCAGACGAATTCAAGTAGCTCATCGTCCATATTGTAGTCAAACAGTCTTGTCGCTGGAATGATGTGGCACATATCAAAACGCTCACCGAGTTTGGCGTCATCAACAGCCTTCAAAGTTACACGGATGGTTTCCGGGGTAGTAGCCGTGTTACCTAGAAAGAGATTCCATACATTTTGAAGGAAGGGATCAAGCTGACTCAAGTTCGTATGTTGGGGATCCTTGAATATCCGCTCCTCCAATGAGAGCATCTTCTTGTTACTTTGCCTTAGCTCTTCTTCAACGACCCCCAGCATGCCTTTGAGATGCTTAATCACATCTCGGCTTCTATATGGCATTCTGACGGTTATGTTGTTTTTGTCTTCGAGAGAAGGGAGGTCGAACCATCCTCCAAGAAAGCCAGATTTCCTAAGGTGTTTCAGCTCATCGGACGTGAAAGTAAGGAGATATATCCCGTACCACTGGACCTTCTCGTGTGGGGCTCTCTTTTCATTGATGCGGATTAAGCGATCAGCGAGTTTCATGATGAAGTCACTGCCATCTGGGTTCAGCTCAGAACACACAAACCACAGTTGGTTCAATCCATACTTGCCCAAGAGTTTGATTTCATCTTCAATGACATCTAGATCCCGATATTGGAGCCTTGTACCTTTGACAAACGGCTCCGAACAGAATGAGCATCGAAGGGGGCAACCCCGAAAGATTTCGACAGCAACGCTCTGATTCAAACAAAGGCCTTTGATAGGAGACATACGGGAGTTGAATTTCTGGGCGTCTGCAATGATATCATCAGTATATTCTCTCCGTGTAGCAGGCGGAAAATAACGTGTAGGGCCCTCCAAAAGGATATCATTTTCGATGCGCAGCAAATTGGCAACCTGCTCCAAATCCCGTTTTGCAAGGATGTCCTCAAAATGCCCAAAGAACGCATCGGGACCGCTAAAAACCCCGTAGTCTGGCCGCAAGTACCGCATGAGCTTTTGGGGCATGACTGAGAAGCCAAACCCTCCGACAGCAATCGGCAACTCAGTTATTGTCCGAAGATCCTGAATGAGCCGCTTTGTAAACTCAATCGGGAAGTAGGAAGATTGACTGGATGGGCTTGTTTGGATAGGGTGGTAGTAATCCTTGTTTGCGGTTCTGGTCTGATACTCCTCCACACCCAGCGTGTCTGTGTTGCGTAGGGTGATTAGTATCATATCGAACTCTATCTTCGTAAGAGTGTTTTGCAAGTATTCAACCCACTGATCCTGAGGTATTCCGAACAAGTCTTCACGGATGACACGAATATTGAAGCGGTCTGCAATCTCGGACACCTGGACAAAGGCATAAGGATAGAGCAAGTCAGTACTCAAATTGCTTGCATTAAGAAACAAGACAGTTCGGTTGGCATTCATATGTCACATTCCTCAGTATGGGGGACATTCACGATGAGGATCTGTGCACTCATATAATTATGACTTATTTGTAATTGGAGCTGGAGGGAGGTTCGATTCCATTTAGGTACGCTCTTTCTACTGGCTCTTGCTGAAGTCTTCCGGTTGATATAATTCGAAGGCACTCTTAGAGTGTGATGATTCGTTATTTCGACAGATCTGTCCCATATTTCCACCAGTACCGACCATTGAGACCTGTGGTTGGGTCTCCGCAGGCTGGCCAGTAGTTGAGCGTGGTGATGTGCTTTGGGATCCCTGTTAGTGGGTGGTAAATGAATCTTGATGGTGATGGTGTTATGATGCCGCCAATGAGTACAAGGAGTCCGGATTGGAATCCTGCGAGGAGGAGGGCTATTACACCTTTGACAAAAAGGCCGTTCTTGCGGACGCCTGGGTCATGACGCCAATTCAACTAGAGTCCTAATGACACTAGTCCGACAGTGCCATAAACAACGTAGACTATTGTGGTCATTAACCTTATACTCCAGGTCAAAGTGAAGAGTAGGGGATCGACCAAAAAGGGGGCAACCACCAAATACACCAGACCCCCTAGAGCGAACAAGAATATGGAGAAGAGCAGCTGGAGGATTGCACCAGCTAAGATCAAAGTCAGCGTCGGTCTATCAGGGAGGACTTTCGCTTGAAGGAAGCTTTGCCTATGAAGCGGGGTACGTTCTTACAATACTCCTCGTAATCTTGCCCAAATTGCTCACGCAGCAACGGCTCTTCGGTAAATGGAGCAAGCAAAAGAAAGAGGGTAAGTAGGAGTACGATTATCAATGCCATGAAAGAGTTGGTGATAAGAATTATCCCCATCCCAAAGAGGATCAAGCCAACATATTGCGGATTTCGCGTATACTGATATGGACCTTCTACTGCAAATGTGTTTGGTTGTTCCCAAAAGGAGCTTTGGTGCCGGTTCAACGTTCGTCCTGCCCACAGAAAGAAGAAGAGTCCAAAAGAAGCCAATAATCCCCCAATGATAAAGCTGGACCAATGCACTAACCAGAAAGTTCCCCAGTCGAGGACTCCTACCACGATAATGCCAGGCGCCAAGATTGCAGCCCACCCAACTACTATAAACCAAAACTGCCACGAACCTTTGCTAGGAGGTGGCCAAATCCGAAGCTTTGGGAAAAGTAGTGTTAGAATGAGTCCGAACACCTGCAAAAGAGCTGTGATAAGGACGACCGGAAAGAGGTAGAACTGGATACTAGCCAATATGATTACCACTCTAGTGTTAGATGGGAAGGAAGAATGCGATAATGCCAATTAGGAGCCCTATTGCTAGTGAGTATAATATTATCTTTGATGCTTTTGCTCGGTCTTTGCGGATGGCTTCTTGATCCGTCACAACTTCAAACTTTCCAAGTTCCTCAAAGTTATATCGTGACTTAAGTCCGAAAAATGGACAGAAGCCGTAAAGTCCTTCAAAGAATCCGGCCGCCGTCACCAAGACCGGAAGAGCCAAGGTAAGCCGCCATACTGGATGTAGTCTCAGCCAAACAAGGAGTACGAAAAGGACTAACGATACTATTAGAGCCCCCCACATCATTTTCTTTCTCATGTCTAGCTCAGCCTTTCCAATGTTCTTCTCTCCAGGGACGTATTTGGACTCTTCACTCAATTCTGAAGCCTCAGCAGATCTATCTGCCTTCTAATCTCTGTTCTTCCTAATAATCCATTCCTAAGGTAGTAGGGGCAATAACAATACAGTGTTTGTTGGTCAACCTTCTCCAGTTGAGCAACCTTCTTGACTTGTGCTGGACTGCCTGTCCAGACTCCATATGTGAATCGCTGGAAGCAGCAATCGTTGTAAGCCATGTTGAAAGGTATGGTCTGGCTACTCTAGGAAGTAGTTGGTATAAGCAGTGGTTTCTGGTGTCTGTTTCTTCAATACATCCCAATTGTGAGTTTATCGGCAAAGACCCATATCTCTAGTACTCGTTTTTTCTGCCCCGACATGAGAGGGACATATCTCCCATGGGAGATGCTGCGAGTTCACAGACACATAGCCATCGCCGTCACATGCTCCTTGTAGGAAAGCCACTCGAAGTCACCTAGGAGCATCGAGAATCCAATTAGCGCCCACGGGGATGTTCCTCTTGATACGAGAGTCTGATAATCCTAGGCAGCTTCTGCGCACCAAGTCAAAATCGGTTTGTCTGGGCTACCCCAAACATGAAAGCCAGATAGAAACTCTTGAGGAGTTACACAACGACTTCCAACATAGTGCATTGCGTTTCTAAGAACTACTAATAAGCGACACTACATATTGATTCAGGGAGTTGAAAGTCATGCCACTCATACCCAGTTTCATCGAGCGCCTAGTAATGCTCAAGCTCAATAAGGCTCCCGGCCCGTTGCTTGACATCCTTGGGGCGCAAGCCTTTCGGGTAATTGTCACAGCTGTCAAACTTGATGTCTTTGAAACTCTGAGTAGTGACTCTCTTGCGGCTGCCGAGATCGCGCTTCAAGTCAAGGCGGATGAGCGTGGTATCACTATGCTGCTCGATGCCCTCGAAGCCTTCGGCTACGTCAAAAAGAAAGGTGAACGCTACACCAACTCCGCGATGACGGTTAAGTGGTTGCTTGGTGACATATCTACTAGCCTCGCTGATACACTCAGCTACCTCGAAAAAGAGATGCTCGTAATGTGGGGGTATCTGGAGGAATGCATTCGTAGGGGGAGACCATCGACGACCCTCTATGAATGGCTCGACCAGCAACCTGGCAGCTGGCAGGAATTCCAGGCATATATGGTCTCTCTTGCCCACCTGACCGCCGATGAGATGGTGGCCAAGGTGAAACTACCACCGTCTGCTCGTAGGCTGTTGGATGTGGGAGGTGGCCACGGACTCTACAGCATCAAATTCTGTCGCCGATACCGAAAGTTGACTGCTACGATTTTCGACCTGCCTGAGTCTCTGGAGGTAGCACGTAAGACCATTGCTGCCGAAGAAATGGGCCAGCAAGTTTCAGTGCAGGAGGGTGATTTCTGGGCAGATGACCTTGGCACAGATTACGATATGGCGTTGTTGTTCAACATCCATCAGGCTTACTTGCCCGACAAGAACACTGAGCTGCTGCGCAAGGTGTCCTCTGCCCTCAACCCAGGCGGTCTGGTCGTCATCATGGGCCAAGTCGCTGGCAAGGTGTCCAGCCCAGTTGCCAAGGCTGTGGTGAGCATGGCAGGGCTGACTTCCGCTTTGGCAGGTGGACAGTCTTATTCATTCGATGAGATTACTCACTGGCTCTTGGCGGCTGGTTTCACCAACGCGCGCCAGATTAACCTTAGATTCCCGGGCACCGGCCTAGTGCTTGGGACAAGGACTAGTTGAGGCATGAGGTGGCATTAAATGTACCCAGTATTCGCTACCGACTAGGCGACTGAGGGGGGTCGACAGTCACTCTTGGTATAGTTGAACTATACATCTGGAGAAATAGCACTCATGCGGAAACGACTGTAAAGGACTCCCCTTTGAGATAGAGTGGGAAAGCCTTTTGTGACTGGGACTCCTGTGCCGAGAAGGTCATCCTATGTCCACTCTGAAGCTGCGAAAACAAGCAGATGGATTCGTCCTTGACTACGGACCCGTAAGACTTGCTTTGGATACAGGAGTCAAGGGTGAAACTACTCTTCTAACACATGCACATTCTGACCATCTCAAAGGAGTAGAGAAAGCAAGTCGAATCATTTCCACTCAAGCAACCAAAGATGCCTTCATTGCGCGCGGCCATAGAGTGCAGACAAGGACAGAGATTCTGGAGCATAACGAACGAGCAGGACAACTGGGGGTGGTCATCACGTCACTCAATGCAGGCCACGTGCTAGGCTCTAGTATGTTTCTCATGGAGTTCGACGAGGGTCTCACTGTCCTCTATACTGGCGACTTCAATGTTGTCGACAGCATGGTTCACAATGCTGCTGTGCCAACACAGGCAGACGTCCTCATCACGGAGGCAACTTATGGAACGCCGGATTGGGTCTTCCCAGAACGGCAAGAGATTCATGAGCAAATCTTGGACACGACAGGCAGAGCAATCGATGAAGGCCGGATTCCCGTGTTCCAAGCATATTCTCTAGGCAAGGCACAAGAGGCCATCGCTATTCTTCAGTGGGGCGGATTCAATGTGGTTTCCGGCAATAACATGATCGATGAAGTCTGCAAGGTGTACAATCGTCACGGGAGTGACCTGCGACAGACTCGTCTGAGAACCTCAAGAGCAAGAACACTGCTCAAGAATGGTTGTGCAATTGTGAGCTCTTCACATCATCACACACGGCAGAACATTCTAAGACATATGGATTCCAGAGATGCTAACGAAGTAATAGGGAAACTGGACTACTACGCTCTCTCGGGCTGGACTCTCGGGGACTCAAGCAAGACTGGATTTCCGCTGAGCGCTCATTCGGACTTTCGAGGCCTGCTTGACTTCGCGAGGGAGGTTTCTCCAACCCTAGTCTACTGTTTCACAGGAAACGCAACTACTTTTTCACACCATCTTTCGAATGAAGGTTTCAACGCAGTCCCGCTGGAGTAGGTGATTTGTTTGGAAGACTACATTTCAGACCTGGTTGAGCCCATCCATGCCGATTCTTTCTTCTCGGTTTCATACTCGGGTGAGATTCACGAACGACTTTGTTTTGAGTACCTGGACCCAGAGGGGTACTACCGGCGCGTGGTTCGAGATGACGAGATGCTGAGGAAAGAGGCTGAGAAACTTGCAGGAAACATGCAACACTTCCTTGACCAAGAGAGAGTAGAAATCAATGGGGAGCGTGTAAGGTCCCGCGTTGATTACACAGACATATTCCTGAAAGGCGGCACCGAGGTTGTTTCAGTCGTATATCTCATCGATTTCGCAGCTGGATTCAACGCTCGGAGGAATAAGATTGAAACATGGCTTGAGGAAGAAACTTCGCCATACGGTTTTGAAATCATTTGGAGATTCCCGGTTGGTACAGCTATTGTCGAGATTGATTCTCACCTCGAGTATGAGATCTATGGCGATCTTGTGACCCTCTGGGCATACGAAGGGGACAATGTTGGAGGATACGAGAGAATGGTATTTAATCTACCAGAACGCCGTCTTGACACAAGAAGTTCTGGCTAGTCAGTTTTGGTAGAAGGTGCTAGGGATAAAGGAGGAACGGCAGATGCTTCAACTACCTAACCTGTTTCAGCTACTCGGCATAATAATCGCTGCAGTGGGTGTAGCGCTAATTGCACTCGGAGTGGTGCTAACCTCGCGCGATACCCCTGACGAAAGTAGGCCCCGTCCTGAAAGTAAGGGAGTAATCTTCATTGGGCCCATTCCGATAGTATGGGGACTTGGAAGAAGAGGCTGTATAGTCGCGGGGTTAATGGGCATAGTCCTGTTCCTACTATGGGTGGTCATTTTCCTCTAGACATTCCAACCGCACTCAGGGCAGAAGTTCACTGCAATGGTTCTAACTATCTTTCCATTTACAAGGCATTCCGGGCAAATGTCCATTGAGTTGTTGCAGGTAGGGCACTTCCGTCTATTGTTGAGGTCTCTTATGCAGGTGATTGTACCGCATGAATGGCATTTTATTGCATGGTCATGACAGAACTCGTTCCTGCACCGATCGCAGCGGATTTTGGACTTTGCCCGGCATGCAACGCAAGATTTCGCCATTCATTCCACGCCCTA
>JBHIAE010000032.1:0-31442 GCA_046758445.1 Candidatus Thorarchaeota archaeon
AAGCCCGAATGGAGATGGGTTGCATCTGGCGGACTCAAACTGGCCGAGTATATGAACAAGAACGACCACTTCACTGCGGACCTGGGTCAGATCACATTCGGCCCTGCCACCACAATGACGGGCGATGGCCCCTTTCAGTTCACACTATTCCAAATGACCAAGGGGAAGTGGGCAAACATAACAGTAGACGTAGAAATGCCAGGCGGTGCGGGCGTTGTGCCCTATACCTTTGACCCCAAGTCACCAGCCAACGCAGTGCAGTGGGCTATTCCATTAGAGTTTGCTCTGAGCGTGAAGGACGTATGGCGAGTCATTATGAGCACCGACCATCCCAACGCAGGGCCCTTCACAAAGTACCCCTTGGTTCTCTCCTGGTTGATGAGCAAGAAACAACGGGACGTATGGATGGAGAAGATGCACAAGTTTGCAACTGAAAGGTCTACCCTGGCCGATATCGATCGCGAATGGAGTATCTATGAGATTGCCATCTCCACTCGAGCTGCCCCGGCAAAGATTCTAGGACTGGACACTAAAGGCCACCTAGGAGTAGGCGCAGATGCGGACATCGCTATTTATGACCTAGACCCTACAAAGGTCAATCTGGCCGACGACCCTGAGCGGATAATCAAGGTGTTTGGGCAATCATATCTTACCTTCTTGAGAGGTGAACAAGTTTCCAAGAAGGGCATCATCGGGAAGACACCGCACGGAAGGGTGTGGTCAGTCCATCCCGAACTGAACGATGCTCTCTGGGATAGAATCAACAAAGAACTCGAGGACATGATGAACCGTTGGTATGCACATTCCTTCCACAACTATCCCGTTCCTGACCGATATCGTGATCATATGGAAGAGCCTATTGTCATTGATTCCACTGGGGTGGCTGCATAGGTCAGGGGTGTTCAGGGCATTCTACCAATCCTTGACATCGAGAAACGGCACAACCGTAGAAGTGTGTCTGTACAATGAGCGATAGGAATTCAACCACGTGGTTGCGGTCAGGATACGAGGGAGTGGCGGAGTTCTACGATCTCTTTGCCGATAATTCCGATCTTCCGTTCTATGTTAATTACGCCCGGAGGACAGGGTCTCCAATCCTCGATGTTGCAGCGGGCGCTGGTCGAGTGACGTATGAATTGGCTCGCAATGGGTTTCAGGTGACAGCGCTTGAGAAGTCACCATCTATGCTGGCAGTGGCGCGAAGCCGACTTGAGAAGGTTCCTCCAGATGTTGCTGCTAGGGTCAGCATCGTGGAAGGCTGCATGACTGATTTCGAACTTGACCAGAAATTCGCACTTGTTATCATACCATCGTCTTTCGGCCACGCCACAACATCAGAGCAGCAGCTCTCTGTGCTTCGGTGTGTTAGGGACCATATGCGGCCTGACAGTCTCTTTCTACTTGACCTGTATCCCGGTGCCCTAAGCCTTGGTAGAGTGGAGTTTGAGGATGACCCTGTTTCTTTGGATGATGGAAGTCTGGTATCTCGCAGGGGCGTCATCAACCCTGACCCTGTGGAGCAGATAATTCGGGTGTCCCTATTCTTTGAAGTAAAGACACCTCAAGGTGAAGAAATCGAAACAAAGAAGGTTGAGTCTGAGGCAGCGATCATCTACAATAGAGAAGCTGACCTGCTGATCGAGATGTCTGGTTTCCGTGTTATGGAAGAATTGGGTGGCTTCAAAGGAGAGTCATATGGTCCCGATTCGCAGAAGAGAATCCTTGTTCTCAAGCGTGAAGAGTAGCCTAAAGTTTGTGAATTGTGGTGGGGGGTCTTTGTCTTCCGAAAGAGTTCACGCGTGGATCCATCTCGTCCCAGCGCGAATCTTACATTGTTGGTGCGAGTTGATATTTTGGGGTCGGGTCTGTGGGGCCGAGAATCCAGCTTGAGGCTTCTGATTCATCCAAAGACACTTTATTAGACGTCTATCGGCTGAATGAATGGGACTCTGGACTCCGTGAATCTGTGAGCCGGCTTGCCAAGAGTAGACGTTATGGAAGTGGACTCGAATTGTCCAAAGAGGCAGTATCATTCCGATGCGGCGTTTGCAATGAGAGAGTTGTAGTTGGTTCTTCTGACCGCGTCAGGGTGGTCGACAGACAACCTGTTTCCAATAGTGCGATCGGTGAAATGGACACGTACAACATTGAATCCGAATGCAGTGACGGTGAAATTCACGTCAACATCATCGTTGTAGATGGCGATGGCAGGTATCGCGGGCACAAGCATTCTGCCAAGAAGGAGTCCAAACACATCGACGTAAGTACACTAGATGATCTTCGCCGAATTCTGAGTTTCGGCGACAATCTCTCAAAGGTATTCTCGACCACTCTAAGAGGCAAGAGCTTCTTGATATGTGGTGAGGAAGACGAGTGTCAAGTCTGGCTTCGTGTTCTTCCGAGAGTCTTCTCTCTCAGTGACTATCAGGCAAAGCCGTGGATCTATCTCATTGAGGACTTCGTGGAAAGCTACCGAAAGGAACCATTTCCACAAAATGGTGTTATTGGACTATTGGATAGCGGACTGATTCGACAAGCAATCACTGCTCTGCCGGATGCTCCGCGAGTCGAGCTCAGGAATCGAACGGTGTACCAAGGTGAATCTCTGGTCTACGCTCAGAATCTGGTGAAGATGCTGCGCGCAATCCCCTCATCAGAAGACAGAGCCCTTATCACCTTAGTTTCAACAGAACTGGATTCACTGAGAAGGTTGCTGAATGACCTCACTCAGAATCTAGAGATTGCTCTGACGGAAACTGTAGTACTTGGCGCTGGGCAGCTTTCAGAGGTTGAGTTCATAGAGTCCGTGCTCAATCAGGTGTTGGCTTCTAATTCGTCTAATGACCTGAAATCAAGATTGAAACGCGAAGAGCTTGAGATTCTTGCTCCTCATTTGATCCAACGAGTGCCCGCTCTTCGCAAGGCATTCCAAGCCAGAATTGGATAGGTGGGCTGCATGGATCAACCAGAATCAAGAGAAGAGTTTCTGGCTAGGATCAAGAGATCACGGAACATATTCAAGTTCTGCCTTGTGGGCGACGGAGGCACAGGCAAGACCACCTTTGCTCGATTTCTTGCATCAGGCGAGTTGAGCGTGTGTGAGAATCCCATAAAACGAACCCCGTACATGGATTTTGCTTCAGCGGATCTTGGGGCTGGAAAAGTGCAACTCATAGACCTTGCAGGTCAACGCGAGAGAGATGCTCACCCTCTTGACCACATTCCCCATACTGCCCTAAGAGGAGCAGATGTGATTGTATTCTTCTTCTCTCTTGACAACTTCCAGTCCTTCCTCTCAGTCAAGGCATGGTATGACGAGATCAGAACATTGTTCACAGGATGGGGCGCTCAGATGCCCACCTGTTATCTTGTAGGCAATAAGAGCGACCTAGACAGAAAAGTCGAGGCCCTGAACGGCATTGATATGGTAGAACGATGTGTCGAGTTCAAGGAATACTACGAAACTTCACTTCTGAGCGGCGAAAACTTGGAGAAGCTCGTAAATGTTCTTGAGGATGACATGAGAAACAGGGAATGAGCGAGGCAATGCTCAACTTCAGACTGGTTAATCCTTTTCCTTGAACAATGCACCTTCAAACACAACTGCGCATTAAGGAGCTGCTACGACGGATTCTCAAAAATAGGCATGAAGAAGCTTTGTGAATTCGTGATTTGTCGTAGACGGGTTCCTGTCCAAAATCCTGATACATTTGGGAACTGCTGTCAGGCTTATTTGTTTCGGTTTGGAAAGGCCTCAGGGACAATACGATAGAAATCGCAACCGAGGTCTACCAAAAACGCTTTATTCCGCCGTCACTATGCTTCTTTTTACACTTGCTTTTCACCTATACGTGAGGTATGCGTAATGGGAGAAGAGACATCAGTAGAAATGGAAGTAGCCCGTGAAACTTGGGTAACCCGAATGGGTTTCGTCTTCGCGGTCTGGGGCTCCATGACAGGACTCGGCAACGTCTGGAACTGGCCATTCAAGGTATCTGTCTTGGGTGGCGGTCCGTTCGTGCTCATCTACCTAATCATGCTTGCTTTGGTAGGTATTCCTGTCGTGCTTACGGAGTTCGTTCTGGGATCCACCTTCAGAAGAGGATTCCCCGGAGCTCTAAAGAGAATTCACCCTCTGGGAGAGTTCCTTGGCTGGTTCTGTCTTGTGAATACAGCAATACTGACTGCTTTCTACACAGTGCTGATCGGATATGCGGCAGTCTACGCTGGATATGCTGCAACCGGGCTTGCACTAGATGGGCCAATGGGGCCAGCTTTGTTCACTGACCAACCTAATTTCTTTGTGAACATGTTGATGTCACCCATAGTCCTTGTAGGATTGATTGTCGTCTGGATTGCTGTGTTCATCATTGACTACTTTGGAACCAGAGGTATTGAGAGATCAGTGATGATTCTGTTCCCACTCATGTGGATAATAATCATCTTCATGGCCCTGTTCGGCCTCTCTCAGCCTGGAGCGGCAGCCGGTATCGACTTCTACTTGGACCCGGCACCAGAAGAATTCCTCAACCCGGATATGTGGTCAACAGCAGTCTCACTTAGTTTCTTCAAGTTAAGTGCAGGAATGGGTGCTTTGACTGCGTACGCGAGCTATCTTCCACGTCGTGGTGAACTCACCAATAGTGCAGTAACAACGAGCTTGCTCGACACGACTTTCGCCTTCACGGCTGGAATGGCCGTGTTCACAATCGCGGCTACTGCGGGCTTCCTGGGCGCAGGAGGAGTGGGCTTTGCATTCGTTGCATGGCCTGGAGGAATGACATTACCTGGAGGAAACATACTTGGGTTTGTGTTCTTCTTGATGATGGTGTTTCTCGGAGTCACTAGTGCGATCTCACTAGTGGAAGCAATAGTCACGGCTGTGATGGACAAGTTCGGTTGGCCGCGATCAAAGACAGTGATTGTTATCACACTCATACTGTTCCTCGGAGGGGTTCCGTTCACACTCTGGATGGAACTTCCTGATCCGGCGGGAGCAGGAGACGTTGTCTGGGGTCTGTATCTATTAGACATCTTCGACTACTATGTCGAGAACTTCGGCCTAGTCTTGGTCACACTGTTCATGATGTTGATCATGAGCTGGGTCTGGGGTGGCAATAAGATACTGGAAGCAGCGAATGAGGCAGGAGACTTCAAGCTGCCTAGTTGGTACAAGTGGGTGGTCAAAGTGATCTCACCCATCGGTATCATCATAGCGCTGGCATTCATTTTCCTCAATGGATTCTATGCTGTCGGAAGTATCATGGAATTGGCGGCACCCCTGATATGGATAGCAATCTGTGTGGTCTTCGCGGCGATATTATGGCGTATGAAGGGGGTCGACTAAGAATGGGACTTATGGACATCATATTCGGCCCATACGAGCGGTTCGGGATGAGAGGCGGATTCGTTCTCTTGATTCTAGTGGCAATTGTCGGTTCAGTCTTTGCAGTCTGGATGTGGTACATTGGCGCTGCAATCGGGGCGGCCCTCTCATTCATCTTGGACCTAACTCTGACCTACGGCGTGCTAGTGTTGTTCCTGTACATTATGTGGTATCGTCGTCCCAAGTGACTTATACCACACCCCCCCTTTTTTTTGGACAATATCCCCTAGGTAGATGAATCAATATGTCAAGCGGACTAGAACGACTTGCAGGGAAAGTGCGCCGAAGACGGCGCAGATACTATATATTCGCAGTGATTACTGTCGTGGCGCTCGTACTCGCCGGCATAGTGGGATACATGATCTATGGTGCATCAGAAGCGGGATTTGCGGCTGTCCAATCAAGCCTGTTCCTGACCTTCGCAGTCCTACTACTGTTCCTTATTCCTACAAGAGACATGAGGCGGATTGAGTCGATCATCTACCTTGCATCAAAACATGGTGGAACCCTCAAGATTGAAACAATTCGAAAAGAGTTGCGTCTACCAGATGAGAAATCAAAAGCTCTACTAGGTTGGATGGAGAAGCAGAAGATGGCTGAGGAACGCGAGCAGACCGGCCGCTGGGTGTTTCCCGAACTCAGACGAAGCCGTGAAGGTACGTAGTTTGCTCCAAGAATGCAGCATAGTAGGCATAATCACTATGGCGGCGTCTGCTAGAGCGATACCATCTGAAATGGATCTACTATGCAAGCGGTCTCAATTGATATCTTCGTCATAAATGCCAATCGTATGACTACTGCATCAGTGTGGTCAATACATCGTCATATGACAAGACTTGGTTGCATTTCTTGAAGGGCTTCTTTCTTCCCTGTCGGTCCAGCCACTCTCCCTCGATGTCCACTATGCGAAGAGTACCCTCCTGGGCCACGCGAACACGTGACCAGTTCCAATATTCTAGTGTTCCCTTGTTGAGAGTGATGGAAACCGATGTCTTCGATGTATCGTAGCCAATGGTTAGCTTTGTTCTGTTCCCGAAGTCTATGTCTTGCTTCTCCTCTACGGTGGTGCCTGCTTCGTCTGTCCCTTTGACGGTTATGTGAGCTCCAAATGCTTCATGAATGTGTCCGACAAGAATGAGGAACGGCCTCTGTTCATCCGCTATGGATCTCAAAGCCGTGCTTCCTTTTTGTGCTCCCCATAGATGTGGAGGCACTCCAAACCGTCCAAGTCGGTCTCTCATTCCGAATGGAGGGCTATGCGTTGCGATGATCAGATTCTCAGGTCTTGTATCGGCTCTTTGCACAGCATCATTCACGGCCCAAGTCAGGTTCTCCTCGGAACGTTCTCCTGGAAAGGTATGGTTGATAGGATTTGATCCTTCGACACCAATTATGGAGAAACCACTCATCTCGTATAGCCCTCCTGGCCAAGTAGTTCTCCTGGTCTGTAGGTCCATGTATGTTTCGTCAGGATGAATTCGATCTACACGAGAATCAGAATCCTTGTCAGTCCCTACGTCGCGTATGTTCTCAGAGCCAATTGCCTCTATTGCATCAGCCGTGGTGCCAAACATCTCATAGTTGCCAGCCACACAAAGGGCAGGAGCGGGTGAATCTAGCAGAGTGCTCAGGAGTTCTTTTAGCTTCTCAACCGACTCCTTTGAAATCTCAGATTGATCCGTTCCCACCTTTAGGTACGCAGGCTCAGCCAAATAGTCACCATCAAACAACAACACATCTGGCGGACAATTCTTAAGGTTCTCATGGAGAAGACGAACCTTCCCTACCTCCTCATGCGGGTCACCACTCCCAGCGAACTCGAAGACTTTGTTGTCATTCAAATATGCCTCCAATTCTCCGATTTTGAATGATGGTTTCTTTTTGCGACGAAAGCTCATTGTTAAACTCCTCAAACTTGATATTCCCTAGACTCGTTCAATCTCGAGAGCCCAACATTGGATTTATCTGTTAGGGAATGTCATCTCCAGAGCGACTCTGCATAGGGTTTATGTCAGTTCCGATAGGTGAAATACTTGCCAGACTCGTACAAGGTATTAGTAGACTGCTTCGATGCAAACGGACTCTATGAAGAGAACTACGAGAGAATCATGCTCGTTATGAACTGTCTGGCTTCATCAAAGCTGCTAAAGCGAGATTGGGTATCTTCTCAAGCCGTGGGTGGGACTTGGGCTAGGTCGATTAGGTGCACCTTTCAAGCGGAACTGGACGCTTATGCCATCAAAGCTCTCATGCTGGGACTAGAGTATGCCAGCTTGGATGAGGTCCCTGAAAGACTGCATCCGAAGAGCAACTCTGAGTTGTTCAGGTTTGCGGACATTGATGTCTTTGAAATCAAGGGAAAAGAAGGTAGTGCAGTAAGTCGAATTGCTGGTCGACTAAGACTTAGTGAGAGGAAGATTGGGATTGGTGACTTGCGCAAAGGTGAGTCCGACGTCAAATTCGCCCTTTCATGCAGGAAGAAGCTACTTGAGCAGCTAGATGATGGGACTCGGAAGGAGCTGCTCGACTTGGAGAATCAAATCTACGAAGTGCTCCAGCGGGCCGTTCTTTGATAGGAAGGAAGTCCAGGCTGGTTGGCACAGCTGACACCAGTTTCAGGGAATACTGGGTGAATGACGGCTTGCGAATGATCACAGGCTTTCCGGTGGTGGCAGGTTGTCTACCTTTTTGGGTTCTTGCACGAAATCAACGCCGTTCTCAGTATCCAAGCTCTGTGTATAGAGGACTTCTCCCTCTACTCTAACATCACGTTCCAAGTAGATAGTTCGGCCATAGATGCTACCGACTCTGGCACGCTCTTCGATTCTTATCTCATCGCCATAGAGACGCTTTGTCCTTGCCTGTTCTCTTATCAGAATCTCTCTCGCCTCCACAGGACAGGAAACCTCAGCTCTACGACCAATTCTGAAACCGTCGGCCTTGACGTATTCTGCATCAATCAGACCACCAACTATGATTCGGTAGGTGTTTATCCTGCCATCAGCTACTACGGTGCCTCCAACCTTGATCTTCTTCTCACAGTTGAGGTCTCCACCGACTTCAATCTTGCCGCCTACTTCCAAGTTCTGCTTGAGATTCAATGTACTTCCAGTGCGCACCTTACCTCCAACATCTATCGAACCACCTGTAGCGACACCATCAACGCGGACAGAGCCTCCCACGTCGATATCTCCGAAAGTCAAGTTATCCCCCGCTCTGAAACTCCCGCCTACATCTATCGAATGTACTGTGGAGCCAGGACCCACGACAACAGATCCTCCCACCTCTATCTCATCAATCTCTATTGCTCCATCGGACCTGAAGCTGCCTCCCACCTGTACCTTCTCAATGTGGCCTGTGTGTGCCTTCGCTGACCCTCCCACACGAACCTCGGCGCTTTCAATACGCCCTTCCACTTTGACAGACCCGCCAGCAGAGATTCTGGCCACATCTGCGTCTCCCTCCACCTTGACGGATCCTCCTCCGAAGAGTCTCTGCGCCTTTGCATTTCCTCTAACCTTGATTGAACCCCCTCCTTTGGCTGAGCTACATTCTAGGTCACGGTCAACACGCAAGGAGCCACCGACATTTATCGTCTGGGCCTCAGCTGATCCCTCCACACGCAGGTTACCTCTTCTTACGTCGACCGTCGTGTCGGCTCTGAGGTCACCTTCTATAGTGATTGTGTGATTTGACTTGCAGGTAAGTTCGTGAGCCTTCAGAGATCCACGAATCACCGTATCACCCTTGATTCTCAACTCTCCGGTGATTACAATCTCATTTCCCTGCAATGGTACGATGTAGTCGCAATGTTCGATTTCTACATCGCCTTCAACAGCTCCCAGCTCGACTGTTTCTTGTTTCTTGAACACTTGTCTTTTCGTCATTATCGACGTTCACCTTGTCCTGTTCTAAGTAAAGCGACCCAGATTCTGTATATAAAGCGAAACCACATTTGAGGGTCACAAGTTGTTACTATCAGAAGCGGCACTCTTCGAGCACTCCCCGTTCAAGGTCACATTCCGATAATCGGTTCAGGGATTGGGATTCCAACGAGCGCAGCCATCCTCTTGTATAGCTCGAGGTACTGGTGTCCCCGAACCGTGACGGAATAGACTCTCTGTCCTTCATCGTCTTCTTCCTCCAAGAGCCCTCTCTCCATTAGCTCTGTGATGGACTCCTTCGCCCTATCGACGGGCATGTTAGTAGACCTAGCTGCCCGTGTGAGCGGACAATAGCCGTAGATATAGATGACACGGATCAACTCAGCGTAGATGTCGTAGCGCGTTCTCTTGATACGCTCTGCCTTCTTCTTCGGCAATCTGTCGCACCCAGCAAGACAGCATCAATGAGTCATAAAAAGGCATTCACAAAGGTGGCTGGGAAATGGATTCAATGGGCCGGAAGACTATCTACAAGGAACGCTTATGATTTGCCTTGTGGCCCGTCTATTGTTTACCAGGGAGTCAGAATGATACTTAGAGCGTATCTAATCAAGAACAACGGGGAGCCGATATACGGCCAATCCTTTGAGGAAGGATCCCCTGTTTCTCAGGTTAGCCTTCCCGCCCATGTGAGTGCGTGTGCTACTCTGTTTCACTCCAGCAGTGGTACATCAAGTGACAGAGTCTACACGCTTGAGCAGAATGGGAATCTGTGGTCCTATTTGTTCTTTGACTCCTTTGCAGTGATACTCTTCACAACTGTTGACGAGAATCTTGTTGCATTGAAGAAGATGATGATTTCACTTGGTCGGGCAATCGCAAATCAATACGGCGAATTCATCAAGTCTTGGACTGGTGATATCGGCGAAATTGAGGGAATTGACTCTCTTGTTGGTGAATACATTGGAATTGATCTTCAGGCTCCATCCAAGGAGATTTTGGAACAGATTGAGAACATTGTGTCAGAGTCTCTCGAAACACACGAGGTCGCGTACGCAGGAGTCCTGGATGCTCGTGGCCGGATGCTTCTAGGTAATATTCCCGACAGTCACCTCTCGACTCTCAAGCTGGACATTTCCAGTGGTGCCATACGACCTGTAATGGACATGGTGCCCACATCGACTGACATAATGGGGTATAGCGTGCAGATGTTGAGAGTAAGCACAATGACTGTAGCTGTTTCCTCACACAAAGATGAGAGTCACATAGCCGCGGTTAGAGCGGTCAGCGAGATAGCTGACGCTCTTGACAACGCCCTGGCAAAGCGGAGCACAAGTTCTAAATGATACCGTCTCTCAACGCCATCTCTGGTGACCTGAATGCTGATTGTTGGTATCAATGGTTCTCCCAGGGGTGAGAAGTCGAACTCGCGTTTCCTACTCACCAAGGCTCTCGAGGCTGCATCGGATGTCCTAGTCGAAGGGAAAGGCAAGAAGGCAAGTACGCTTCTGCTTGACATCACGGACTTCAATATCCGCCACTGCACAGGCTGTGATGCGTGCGTTCGACAGCGTCCTTGTCCTGAGAATGAACATGACGATATGCCCAAACTGGAGGAGAAGTTGACTCAAGCCGATGCCGTAATAATCGCAGCACCGTCTTACTTCACGTCGGTACCTGGAGTGCTGAAGGATCTTATGGATCGCTCCAGAACTCTGAAGATGCTGGATCATCAGCTGAAAGACAAACTGTTTGGCGCAATTACATATGCCGGACTCAGACATGGTGGTCAGGAACACGTGATTGATGTCCTCAATCGCTACGCATTGGGACAGGGAATGATTGTTGTGGGTGCTGTTGGAAGTCCCGTGAAACATGGCACGTTTGGGTCTGGTAGCATGCAGACCGATGAAGGCAAGTGGCGTTCTGCAAAGGATGACATTCTGGCCATTGATGCGAGTATGGAACTTGGGAGAAGGTTAGCTGGTCTCTTGAAACAGATGAAGGGGACTGAGGAGTGACGATGAAGAAGCCTGAGATCTCGGGGCTGGTTCAGATATACACGGGGAATGGAAAAGGAAAGACGACATGTGCACTGGGAGCTGGCCTTCGAGCAGCCGGTCATGGTCTAGAAGTACTGATGATTAGCTTCATGAAGGCAAAGGTGGCTGAACGTCGCGAGGGCACCGAAGTCAATTATGGAGAGTTCAGGTCAGTGGATTCTATCCCAAACTTCACGATAGTCCCCGTAGGAAGAATTGAATTCGTGGATAAAGAGAGCCCGGACCCGGTTGACATCAAGATGGCACAGGATGGACTTGAGCTTGCACGCGAGGCTCTCCAAGAACGCAAATGTGATGTCCTGATTCTTGATGAGATTAATGTTGCTGTCGAGTGGGGTCTAATCTCTCTCGAGGACCAACTACAGCTCATCAAGATGAGGCCACACGACGTCGAGCTCATCATGACCGGTCGGTATGCCTCAATAGAGGTCATGCAGGCCGCGAGCTTGGTGACTGAAATGACAGAGGTGAAGCACTACTTCAATGAAGGTGAACAGCTGGCGCGAAGAGGATTTGAGTTCTAGCTTCACTACTCATCAGCCAACTCTTAGAGAGAAACACCAGATGCCGTTAACTCGAATCCGGGCCAGAACTACCAAGGTGCTACGGGAACTTATTTGCCATATCCAGGAGCGAAAGACGCCATTACGTCACAGGCACCGACAGTGTTGTCAATTAGCGTCCGTAGCTCTTCGCCAGTGAGGTCTGTGTCATTGGTTTCGGCAGTGACGGCGATGTAGTTGTCAGAAGTGATGACGAACTTGACACCATTGACCTTCCAGGACGAGACTAGCATGTCGTACATCAGTTTGTGCTGCTGGTCCTGAGGGATGTTGTCGAAATCCGTGAACAAGGCCGTTATGAAGATCCAACTCTCGTCCGGGCTCGTAAGAATGAGAACCTTCAGTTCGTCAAACTGAGATGTATCCCACACCATGAGAAGACCACTGCTCTCCTTTGAGTAGATGATTCCGATCTCGTCCAGCAGACCTGCAATCTCGTCTAGTTTGCTCAAAGTGAGAACCTCCAATCCCGGCTGTATGTGCGCTTAGATAAAACTGTCTAGGATGCATACTTCATCTGCATTCACTCTCCTTGGAAGTTCCAAACGAACAGTTAATATCGTGACCTTCGGTCTGTCTGTTTCACCGACAAGGAGTGTCATCAATGGGCGCGGAAAGGGCGAAGGAAAAGAAGTCCGACAAGGCTAATGATCCTGAGCTGTCAGAGATACGTGCAGCCATGGGACGTTGGGAGTCAAGCACACTAAGTCGCCATGCTGAAGCAAATCCGGAGCGACGGGATGAGTTCATCAGCGTTTCAAGCCGTCCGGTAAGAAGAATCTACACGCCACTAGATGTCCCCGGCTTTGACTACATGCGTGACCTTGGTTTTCCAAGCGAGTATCCATACACACGTGGGGTCCAGCCTACAATGTATCGCGGCCGCTTTTGGACAATGCGTCAGTTTGCCGGTATGGGGACAGCTGAGGAGTCAAATGAGAGATTCAAATTCCTCCTTGGCCACGGGCAGACAGGTCTAAGCGTTGCTTTCCACCTTCCGACAATATACGGGTTGGACTCCGATGATCCGTTCTCCCTCGGTGAGGTCGGCAAACTTGGAGTGGCTGTTGACACTCTCAAGGACATGGAAATCCTCTTCGACGGCATTCCACTTGACAAGGTAACAACATCTATGACAATCAATGCGCCGGCCTCGGTTCTTTTGTCAATGTACATGGTGACCGCGGCAAAGCAGGGAGTGGCCTCCGACAAGATTGGAGGGACAATTCAGAACGATATTCTCAAGGAGTATATGGCACAGAAGTCCTTCATCCTTGGGCCAGAACCTTCTCTTCGGATCATTGTTGACATAATGGAGTACTGTGCGAAGAACATACCTCGGTGGAACACGATCTCCATCAGTGGATATCACATCAGAGAGGCTGGGTCAACCGCCGCTCAGGAACTGGCGTTCACGCTTCTCAATGGGATGGAATACGTTAGAGCAGGAATAGAGCGAGGTCTTGACGTGGACATGTTTGCCCCTCGACTCTCATTCTTCTTCAACGCTCACATCGACATCTTCGAGGAGGTTGCGAAGTACCGAGCAGCCAGAAGAATTTGGGCTCGAGAGATGAAAGACCGATTTGACGCCAAGAAGAAACGGTCTCTCTGGATGAGATTTCATACCCAGACTGCGGGTGTTTCGCTCACGGCACAACAGCCGAACGTCAATGTAGTCAGAACTGCCTACCAAGCGTTGGCTGCGGTCTTGGGGGGAACTCAATCACTGCACACCAATAGCATGGATGAGGCACTATGCTTGCCAACAGAGGAGGCCGTCAGGGTCGCGCTTCGGACCCAACAGATACTCGCACATGAGAGCGGCGTGGCCAATACCATAGATCCACTGGCGGGGTCCTACTATGTAGAGGCACTCACCAATGAGCTGGAGGAGGAGGCCTACAAGTACTTCGACCGCGTAGATGCGCTGGGAGGTGTGATACCAGCCATCGAGAAGGGATTCTTCCAAAAGGAGATATCAGATGCTGCCTATCGTTATGAAAGAGAGATTGAATCTAGGAAACGCATCATAGTTGGAGTGAACGAATTCCAACTTGAGGACGAGGAGATTACGATTCCCGTCCTCAAGATTGATCCTGAAGTCGAACGAATGCAGATTGAGAGGCTCAACACGACTCGACGTGAGCGTGACAACAAGAAGGTTCAGAAGGCTCTTGATGGACTGAGGAAGGCATCTGAAGGCACAGAGAATGTTCTTCCGCATGTAGTGAACGCTGTCAAGGCTTATGCAAGCGTCGGCGAGATCTGTGGAGTCTGGAGAGAGATCTTTGGAGAGTGGGAGGAACCGAAGATATTCTAAACGATTGTCGCCAATGGCAAATCAAATATGTGACTCAGGGTTTCCTGTTCTCTGGGGCAACTTGTATGACTGTTTCAATACGATGGTTGGGACATTCGGGCTTCCAAATTAGAACTCAAGAGAGTGTTACCTATCTGGACCTCTATAGGTCGAAGAAGTTGATAGAGAGAGTTCCCGACGTTTCTGAACCGGCGACACTTGTGCTAGTCAGTCATTCTCACAATGATCATTGCTTCCCTGATGCAATAGACGAAGTCAGAACGGACGAGACCACTGTGATTGCTCCTGCGAACTGTAGTGAGAAGATTCGCGGTGATTTCACATCTCTGGAGCCTGGCGACGAGATCACAGTCAAAGATGTCACAGTTAAGGCAATCGAAGCATACAACGTGAAACGATTCCGTTCTCCAGGTAATCCCTACCATCCCAAGAGATTTGGTGTTGGCTATCTATTGACGGTAGGCGGGAAAACGATCTACTTCGCAGGAGACACCGACAAGATTCAGGAGATGGAGGACCTAGGTGCCGTGGATGTGGCACTTCTGCCTTGTGGGGATACGTATACAATGGACAATCTCGAGGCGGCAGAGGCGACGAAGACTATCAAGCCCGAGGTCGTTATACCCATGCACAACTGGGACAAGAGCGTGGATGAGTTTCAGAAGGTAGTAGAAGCCGAAACTGACACCAAGTTCATCCTGCTCAAGGAGGGTGAAGAGTACACACTCTAGCGTTTGCGTCTTGGAATCCCTGGCTGGTCCGTAGGACAGCTGGCGTAGGGCCAGCCGTCCACTATAGGGCATCTCTTCTTCTTCTATAGAAGATCACACCTGCCACGACTACGATGACGCCGCCAGCAGTAGCAACAATCACAACAGCATTCTGAGCCAGGAAGTCCAGGATCCCCAGCGGTCTGCCAATCAATGATTCTGCTCCCACGTATTCATTTGTGGTGAAGGACTGAAACTCCACATAGATGAAGCCCTCTCCTGCCAGTACTCTGTCCACTGTGATTGTCAGCACTGTGTGATTGCTTATCGTGCCGACCTCGAATGCCACGAAATCAGCGGCGACTACCGAGTAGTCGTCAAGGGAAGTCCACGGCAGTAATTGCGTCACATTGTGGAATGTCTGTTGAGTAGTGCAGGTCATAGTGGCAACGTCAGTGACGTTCAACGAAACGTTCCACCACACTCCTATAGGTCCAGTGAGTTCAAGCCTGTAGGTTTCTGTCGGGCTTCCTGGGTCTTCCAAGGTGAAGTTGTAAGAATCACCCACTCCTGTAAGTGTCAGTTGACCGATACCGTCATAGTGCCACGAGTTATCCCTCAACCACTCAATCTCGTAGTTGACAGTGTAGTCTATGTACTCGTTTCCAGGACCAGCTGTGTTGTTCAGCACTTCAATCGGGCTTAGTGCGATTATGATGTCTGTGTAGGAGGTGATGAAGGGAGATAGAAATGTCTGGTTGATCGGATTGGCAATCCATTCACCTCCGCTCTGGATGTTACCTTGAACCGTCTGACCACTGTAGTGAGTAGTGCCATAGACATCAAACACCCGATATTGAGTGGTAACGGTGATGTTGTCCTGTGTCAACAGAGAGATTGTGAAGTTGAAGTAGTCAGGCGCGCTGGCTGGTACGCGAAAACCAGCGACATTACTAGAAACCGCGTCCATCAGCTGACTGTTGTTTACCGCACCAACATTGAATTCTACGAAGGCATTTCCTCCTGAGCTGACTGTTGCTTCGAAGACATAGTGCCCTGCAGGTAGATAGTGGAATGTAGAGGCCTCAAAGGTGCCCGTTGAGGATGGGCTATAGTCGAAATACATCATGTCTTCGGACACTGTCCATGCGTTCCAAGTGACTCCTGTGGACCAAGTATGGTTCATCCGGAGGATTCCATCCTGCTCGAGGAACAGGTTGTAGCCTCTCTTCTCTGTGTAGGCGTTTGTGTTCTCGAAATAGAATGCTTCATTGACAGGAAGTTCAGATGAGGTTAGAAGTTCGTGGAAGATTGTGTATTCTGCATTCCCCGAGCCAATCATGCTGATGTAGTAGGCTTCATCTCGGCCTGACTGGTAATAGAAGGTGTCGCCATTGGAAGTGTAGCTCCTAGCATATCTCTGAACCGTATCTGAAACTGCCTCGAAGGCACCACTTGTTATCATCCCTTGTACTCCAACAGGAGAGATGGCGAATTCAGGCTGGTTGAAAGAGAACGCGAGTTTCGCCATCTGGTCCACTGGTGAACTGAATCTGAACGTGTGAACTGATGGTGCCAGCTCTCTATGTACGACATTGCCACCATCCACGACTGCCCACTCGCTTTCTGGAAGCACACCTTGAATCACCTCTCCGTAGCCTATCTGACGCGGTGAAACTGCCTGTGGAAGCAGATCAAAGACCACAGGACCAGTGGTGGTAGGAGACACTGTCAATTGAACAATGTAAGTCCCGGCTCCCGAGGGATGGAACGGAATCACGACCACGTCGCCATCTGACCACAATGCGGAGCCCATTACTCTCTCTTCGGGGTCGTACACTAAGGCGTTCCAACTCACTGAGTCTTGCCGCGAAGCGATTGTAAGATGCACGAACTCCTCATTACCTAGTGTCAGCGCACCGAAGTATGAATACCCCTGTTCCATGACCACAGTACTGCTTTGGCCCACAGCAAGATTAAACGAACGGCGGACCACGCTGGAGTTCATATTCAAAGGCTCTCCGGACCCGCTATAGAAGTCGTAAAAGGCGGGAAGATAGAAGCTTCTGCCAAGTGGTCCCTGTGAGATAGTACTCCCACGTTGCCAAGCGATATGACGTTGCGCTGGCCCCCAATAGAATGTACCAGATCCTATCCAAGTACCAGAATAGTAACGGGTCCTCCACAGGTTTGCTCCATCTTCAAGGTCAAGGAATGACCGAGAGTCAGACCTCACGTGCAAACCGTCATAGTAGACATAGGTGTGGTTGTTCGCGTCCGGCAAGAACGGCTGAACATAGGTCTCTTCCGCTATAGTAGGATTCACTGCCGAAACAGGTGCTACTAGTGACGCAAAGGCGAGGGCAAACATTACAACTAATGCTATAATAGCATATTTCCCAAAGACCTTCACTATAATCCACGCTCCCTCTGTTCCATCACCTGTCTTTTTAAGAATGAATCTTGTCTGTCCAGCCTTCTACCGAGTTGCTCTTGTCAACCACCATATGTACCTATATACCACCATTTACACCCCGCGGCCATGTCACTACTTGAGAAGATCAAGAGCGTGCCCAAGGCAGCCTTGGTTGGATATCTCGCACCATTCATTGCTCTGTTTGGTATTGCAATTTCCATTGGCCTATCACCAAGCTTTGACTGGGCAGCCAATGCGCTTAGCGACCTAGGTCACTATACGAGGACTGACATAGGACCGAACCCTCTTGTGCGTGCGATAGTGTTCAATGTCGGATTGGCCACAACTGGAATTCTGATGATAATCATCACACTCGGCTTTATGATGCAGCTCAAAGATCTTCCCACCAGAATTGCCATGGTGCCCTTTCTTCTCGCCGCAGGGTTCCTCACACTGATTGGAATCTTCTCGGAGAACTTCAACCCAACTCATCGAATCGTGTCCGAAGGGCTCTTCATGAGCTTTCCGTGGGCGATGTGGTTCGTTGGCCTTTCGTGGCTTCGGTTTCCTCGTCTCCGATGGTTTAGTGTGATTTCCCTGCTCCTGCCATTCGTTTCGGTCTATCTGTGGGGCGGGACCTTCGCCGGAACAATGCCCTGGACGGGTGTCGCGATACCAGAGCTCTTGACAGCGCTCACTGCAATTGTCTGGGTCTGGTTGATCCTGACCCTTGAGGTGAAAGGACACCTAGAACCATTACTTACCAGAGGTGATTAGGTAGCAAGGATGCTTGCTCCAACTTGATAGGTTCGTGAGTTTTGTGGAGGAGTGTGCCTGAATCTTGGTCAAACGTTACCAGATTGGAATCCTTGCACCAGTGATTGCATTCGTTTCGATTGCGGCTTCGATAATTATGTCTCCATGGTTTGACTGGACCCAACATGATCTCAGCCACCTGGGAATGTATGAGAATGGTTCCGCAGCTGCTATCATCTTCAATGGTGGCCTGATGGCCACGGGAGTGTTAATGCTCATCTTCTTCATTGGATATACACGGAGCGTTGACGAAACATCGATACAGCTATTGATGCTGCCCTTCATCATTGCAATGGCATCCCTAACTCTCATTGGAGTGTTTCCGGCGGGCTCTGGTCCGGTCCATTTCATTGCATCACTCGGTTTCCTACTTTCTTTTCCGTTTGCTATGAGCATCGTAGGAATCTCATGGATTAGAATTGAAAGCCGCAGAGTCTTTGCTGCAGCATCTTTGGTGGTTGGGATTCTGCTTCTTCTGATGTGGATACTGGTCCTGATTAGCCCCTCCTTCACTTTTGGAGCCGCAATCCCAGAAACTCTAACTGCTGTATCTGCCGCCATCTGGCTTTGGTTGGCATGGTCTCGATATATGGTCCGAAGAACTCCTCCGGCGTGATAGCAGGCGAGGTTTCGTGTCTGGCTACCTAGCTCCTCTCTAGACTTTCATTGGGAAACAGGACACACTTTTTAGACCGCTATTGACTTAGTCCAACTCCAAATCATGCCCAATTCTTCTGCATGCAGAAACCTACCATGTTCCTAGAGCTGATGACATATCATGGAGAGTGACACACTAGTTCCAGCAGGATGGTACAGGTGGATAATCCTAGTTCTCACCTGGCTAGTCTACTTCTCCTTCGGTTTGATCTTAACTTCGATTCCGCCCTTGGTAACTCCAATAGCTGATGACCTCTCGCTGACGTTCTCTCAGGTGGGTGTAATATTGGGCAGTGTCATTGTAATGTACGTGCCCTTGGCTATTCCCATAGGTGTGTCAATAGATCGCATCGGTCAGAAGAGGATGATCACCGCGGGAGTTCTATTCATCTCCATGTCCGCAGTCCTTCGTGCATTCGCATTCAATTTCGAAACGCTATTCCTAACAGTGTTCCTCTTCGGATTCGGTGGACCGACCATTTCCACCGGACTTGCCAAAGTGGTCGCATCGTTCTTTGAAGGAAGAGAGCGAGGTCTAGCCTCTGGTGTATACATGACTGGAGCGATTATCGGCTCTTCCACTGCTCTGGCCGTGACGAATTCACTTGTACTCCCCCTTGTGGGCACTTGGCGAAATGTGTTCGTTTTCTATGGTGTGACTGGAATTCTCATTGCTGCTGTTTGGGTCTTACTGGCAAGAGAGCCAAAGGAGAGTGAGGATTATGGCCAGAGTACTCTGTCGCTGAGAGAGATGACAGGAACTTTGCTTGGCCACAGACAAGTTTGGATCGTTGCGATTATCGGTTCCTCATCCTTTCTCGTATTCTATGGATTCACAAATTGGCTACCTGCATTGCTAGAAATGAGAGGGCTGAGTCCTACCGAAGCAGGATTACTCTCTTCTCTGCCGGGGTGGGTCGGTCTCGTGGGGAGTGCAATCATACCTGGCCTAGCTAAAGCTGGTTCAAGAAGACCGATTGTCATCATCACTCTGCTTATTCAAGGTATAAGCATGATGCTGGCCGGGTTGACCAATGGAACATCTCTCCTTGCATCGCTAGTTGCGTACGGGGTGACGAGCGGAGCTTCTATGCCTCTGCTACTTGTGGTCCTTATGGACCTCCCTGACGTAGGAGCAGAATACACTGGAGTTGCCAGCGGAGTTTTCTTCTCAATAGGAGCATTCTGCGGTTTCATTGGGCCAATCATTGTTGGCTATCTGACCGACATAACCAGTTCGTTCATTCCGGCGGTTACTGCGTTGACCCTAATTGTAGAGGCAGTGATAGTACTGACTGTGTTCTTGAAAGAAACGTAGAGAAGTGAATCTTCGATGTGCGCCCAAAAGGAAAGGAAAGCGCCCTGCAAGTGACAGGGCCTTTGCAGAACTTCACTCGATTAATCGATCTAGCAGTTCTAGGAGCTCCACTACCTCTAGCTTGGAGCCAAGATCAGACATGTCGGCGCCAGTTTCTGCTTCCTCCTCCTTGAGGGCTTTGATGCCATCATTGAAGTTGGTCACACAGAAAGGACACGAGGTCATGATGACTTCTGCACCGGTTGATGCCGCTTCTTTCAGTCTCTCCTTTGCTGTTGCAAGTGCAAAGTCAGGAAACTGAGCTTTGACACCGCCACCAGCACCGCAGCAGAAGCTGTCACCCTTGATTCTATACATCTCGCGTAGATCCAGCCCAGGGATTGCATTCAGCACAACTCTCGGAAGTTCGAAGTGTGCCGCCTTGGCCTTCTTCCCTTTCCTACTGTCAAGCAACCAATTGTCGGACTTTTCGAGGATCTCCTTCTCAATGGCCAGGCCAACGTGCCTGATACTATGACATGGATCATGCCATGTCACTTTCTTGGCATAGGACTTGTCAATCTTGAGCTTCTCTGCATCGATGAGGTCATACACAAACTCAACTGCGTGTCTGACTTTGAAGGGCAATGGCTCGCCACTCATCGTGGGGTAGTCGTTTCTAAACGTCTTGTAGCAACCTGCACAGCTGAACAGCACTAGGTCAAAGTCCTTGAACAGCTCCCGGTTCTCCTGCATGACCTGCATGAAGACGTCCCGCTGACCTGTCCTAAGAATCGGAGATCCACAACAGACCTCGTCGCTGAGTACTGTGAAATCAATGCCCAGCTTGTTCAGGATGCTGCCAGTGTGCACCGCAATCTGCTGTTGACGGTATGCTGCCGTGCAGCCGACAAAGTAAGCAACCTTGACATCAGACCTGTCGACCTCTCCGCTGTACCACTTTGTACGTTCCGCCCTGGGTTCATTGTACGGATTCCTCAGGCCGTCATCGCCCACTCTGACTGCGAAGCCTTTGTGCTTGTCAAGGGGCTCCACACCCGACTCAATGACTGCAGCCCTGAGTGCCTCCGTGATTGCAACGGTGTCAATATAGTTCTCGCACTGGCTTTCACACATTCCGCAGGTGGTGCATGCTTCTGCTATCTCAAGCAGCTCTCTACTTGAAGAGAGCTCACCATCTAGAAACGCCTTGGTCATCCACTGCTTGCCAGAATTGTAGTATCCTTCCCAACCATAGTATATGCCTGCAGGACAGCCCTGCAGCATACCTGTGTACTCCTCTGTTTCGCCCTCTTTGTCTGGCTCACCAGAATAGGCGTACTGGCATGCTCGGCAGTGAATGCAGCGGGCATTGACTTTGCGCAGCTCTTCTAGACTTGTCATGTCAATCCATTCCTCCGTTTCTTTTCCATTATAATAGACGTTTCGTTATGTGCTATGGGCTAGATACAAGAGAGGCTTCGCCACTGTCGTCATGTTGTGACCACTGTGGAGGCTAAGGCCATACTTGACAAGTTGACCCGAGCAAATCCGATATATCAAGACTTCGTTGATTCTATCCGCATCTCTCCGGGTCAAGATTATCCCCAGATTTCATTCTTGAGCTCTATTCGCGGCACTCAATTGATGTGTCATCATGGTCCTTGTTTTGAAACTGAACCCAAGAGATGGGGTGCTTGTGTGTTTCAGTCGATTTCACTGTCGATTCGCCATAGAACCGTGTCTTGCTGATGACAAGGACTAGGTCCACAATCTACGTCCTATGACATCGTAGTAGGGCAAACAGCCAGTTGTCCATTGAGTGTTTCTTCCAGCTACGCCGAGCCAGACCCTAATCTTCCGGTGACTTTGGCGAATAGACCTTCCTTCCATCCTATGAGGAGAACCACAGCAACTAACATGGCAACTAGGCCTCCTCCAATTACCAGGCCAGTCAAATCCGCAGGTGCGCCATTGGTTTCAGTTGTGGTTGTTGTGATGATTCCGCGATCACCGATAGCAATCCAGTTCAGGTCGCAAACCCCTGATTTCACATAGACGGAGAAATCCGAGATCGTTCTGTGGTAGACCGAAGAATCTCTCAAGTCATTTTCGTTCCCTGTGGAATTGTCTTGTGTTGTGCATACTGTCGGAAGAGAAGTGTAAGGAGTGTCGTAGCTGACTACAGTCCAGTTCCGCAAGTCAAGTTGTCTGTGTACTCCGTACTCAATCTGGTCACTTGAGCCACCACTGCCCGTGCCCACAGCAATCCAAGTGATATTCAGGGTGTACTTGGAATATACCTTGAAATCGTTCGTAGTGACTTCCTTGATAGATGCCGCTCTTGTATCTGCTCCAGCTGTTAATTGAGATATCACTACAGATGGTGTCGTGCTCCATGCTGCGGTGAAGTTGACTGTTACCCATCTTCCTGCCGTGACGTTCTGTGTTCCATGTTCGTAGACTTTGTCATCTCCACTGCCAGGTCCGTAAGCCACCCAGCTCACATTGCCCAAATACCTTGAATATACCTCAAAGCCTGTGGTGGTTCGATTTGTCGTATGTAATGACCTGAGATCATTCTCTTTACCTTCGCTATGGTCACTTACCGTGACCAACACCGTTGGAGCGGAGGTGAATGTCGCTCCAAAATCGACATGATTCCAGCTCGTCGTCGTTATCTCGATTCTCCCGGCATCCCAAACGCCATCGGCCAAGAGAGCCCTCGGTCCAGTATCTTCCAACGCAGTTTCCTGTCTTGCCTGGACTGGTATGTACATGACAAGAATCTGAATGAGAAGAATGGAGAGCACCATGCCTGTAGCAATTCTAACGGTTCTGACCATCCATTTGACCCTCCATTTCCAATAATCGCAATATCGTCACCATGTAGTCTTAGAGACGTTCTTCGTTCAAATGCAGGATATCCTGCCACTTTGGTGTGACAGGTCAATTCATTGTTTCACGCAGATTGGCTTGAACGTATCATAGAGCGTCTGCTCCTCAATGCTGATGCTTGTTTCAAATTCTGTCAGGCAATGGATGTCATAAGCACGACAGAATGCATGAATTCTACAGCTTCCTAGGCCATGTCCTCATACGGGTTGGGTAGATCGGTTACAGCTTCCCATGGAATTGCTAGACGACCTGGATGTAGGATCAGGTTCGGGTCCAGGACTTTCCTGAACTTGACTAGCATTCGATAGTATTCCTTTGCCCTGGAGAAGGTCTGCGGCGCATGGACGAATGGATCTGGTCTATAGTTGAGCCATCCATTGTTCAGTACTTCTTTGGTTGATTCTAGATTCCATTCTCGAATCTTCTCCATGATACCAGGTTCAGTACTGTCAAAACAGAGAATCGGCATCACAATGGCCTGCCTAGCATGGTCGATAGAGGCTACCCACATTGTCGGTGGGAATCCGTACTCTTCCATACTCTGACAGTACATCTCAGCAGCCCTGCCAGCTTCCAGCCAAGGGGTGTAGACTGTGACGAACAAGAAGCCGGCCTGCCAGAGTGCGTAGGGAATGGCAATCTTGTTAGGCTTCTTGAGCCGTGAGGCCACCTGCTTTGGGTGTAAGTCCTGTTTAGGAGTCTTCCTCGAGTGCTTCACCTCGTAGTCTTTGTAGACCTCGTCAATCTTCTTCAGGGTGAAGTCAAGCTCCTCCTTTGACCATGCCCAGCATTCATAGTTCATCCATTTCTTGTCCACGCCAATCTTCTTGTAGAACTCGTAGTCGAGCGGTACGTTGGTCTTGGGCCAGCGGGTCATGACCAGCTCATAGTTGCCACCTTGCACCATTACAGTTCGTTCACCAACGCCCATCTCGTGCTTTGATATCTCCCAAGCGGGCTTGATGATGTCATCCCAGGTTTCGCCTCCATATGCAACCACTGTCTTGTAATGTGGATGCGGAACCATCTTGATAGCGCACTTCGTGATGATTCCCATCGAGCCCTGTGAGCCTAGGAATAGACCGTCCGGATTCGGTCCGACACCCCAGCGATAGAATGGCTTGGCCCCGGGAAGCGCCCATGAACCAGTGTGGAATATCTCGCCTGTTGGAAGCACAATTTCCATGCCCATTATCATATCCGCTTGGGGACCGTAGACTCCAGTTACAAGCGAGAAGCCTCTCTCTATGGCATCGCCGAGGACAGTCGCGGCTGGCGGAGCACCGTCAGGTATTGGTGGTGCCCAGTCCGGATACTTGGTCTTGAAGATTCTCCATGCATCGCCTGACTTGAGGCCCGGCTCAACAATCATGACACGATTCTCAACGTCGACCTCTAGGCCCTCCATTCGGGTCATGTCCATGAGAATCCCCCCGGGCTCAATAGCCGGGAGAGCGAAGCCTCCACTGAGACCGCCCGCAGCCGGTGTAACCGGGCTCAGATTCTCGTTCGCCACAATCAGAATCTTGGACACCTCTTCTGCGCTGGCTGGTCTAACAACGGCTTCGGGGACCACAGCCTCTAGGCCCATGATACCCCTGGCCATGTATGAGTGGCGAAGTGGTTCACTTGTGGTGACGAACTCCTTGCCGCATATGGCCACGAGTTTCTTCACCACTTCGTCGGTGACCTTGTTGTAGTTACTCAATCAATGATCCTCCGTGTTTATCCAGTTTGATGAATCGTGATTTGTCGAAAGCGATACCCCGCTGGAAATCACCCTCATAAATAGGCATCGACTTGCCATGGCAAAGAATCTCAGAAACTTTGCATCTTGAACCACACTTCGAAACTGCCTGGAGGGAACGCTGTCCACTGACTATCCGGAGTGACTTCTGAAGATGATAGAGCCACTCGATGGATGCCCATGATAGGACGGCACTGGGAAACGAGGGTCACTCTTCTTGCTCTTCTTCTTCCACAGGCAGCAGTTCTTCAAGCTGAGCCTTGGTGAGTTTCTGGAGTTCTTCGAGGCCCATTATCTCCTTGATTTCTTCAGCTAGTATGTCGATGATTTCCGCCTTAGTCAAACGCGTCTTGGGTTTGGCCACAACCTCTTCGGGTTTGTCATCCATTTCCTCGACCATTTCAGCTTCCGGCAGTTCTTTCTCGGTCGGTGGAACAATCTCGGTTGGCTCATCTGCAATCTCAGGCAGCAATCTGTCCACCTCGCGTCTTTCCCTAATGGCACCTGATGCTCTTGAAACGCCCTGTGCCATCTTAGAGGTCACATATGGAATGACCAAGATGAAGATGACTGGCATGAGCACGATGACACCTAGAGAGTAGCTTCTCAGAAAGTCCATTGTGAGGACGGTCGTACCGGCCAAGACAACCAAGAACATAAAGAACTTCATGCGGATAGATGAACCCATCTTCTCGACAAGGTCCACACATTCCTGTTCTACCACGATCGGTGGCGTTCCCAAGGTAGCCATCTCTTTGACTCTTGAGAGTCCACTGCGAACCTCCCTGTAGAGATTCACGACGACTATGATTATCGAAGAAATGTATGCAGCGAATATTGTGAGCACAATAGTCGGAACATATACCTCGCCCAATCGTAGGACCTCTCTAAGTACATAGTACTCGAACCATTCGATATGGAAGCCCCAGTCGAATATCTGTACAATGGAGATTGGCACGAATATCAGATGCCATAGGCCAAGCAGCATTCTCCTTCTGTTGATTTTCTGTGTGTGCAAGATTGATGAAGATGCGTCTCTGTAGAGCCAAATCCCATACAATATGAGCGAGATGCCAAGGACCAAGACGCTCTCGGCCACCGCAAGCGCAAAGTTGCCTGCCCCTGCGGAGATATACGAGTGAAGGATGGTCAATCCGGCGAGGCCTACTACACTACCATATAGATAGTCCAGTCTTCGAATCCCTCTCATCAGCTGTTCTTGTGTCCCCCTAGTGATTGACAGACCTCGAGAGATTCTAAAGTATATGACCATCCCAACGAAGCTAATCAAGAAGACGATTATGAAGAGCACACCAAAGGATTCGAAAGTCAGGGCTATTTGTGGTACAGCTACGTCGACCCAGACAGAAGCTAGTTCCTGTCCTGGGAAGGCTACACACATCGCTCCTTCAGCTTCTACGACGATGGCATTGTCGCCAAAGCCATGGTCTGCCACGACGTAACTCACCAAGTATTCTCCAATCTGTGTTGTTTCAATGGCGTCCTTCAGGTGATTCTGGAACGTGATACTGATGTTCAGGCCTGACACAGGGTTACCATACTTGTCTGTCACCTCTATGGTGATGTTGATTAGATCTCCTTGTTGTGGCTTCTCTGGCATGAACTCTACGTGGAACTGCAGCTCTGCCAAGACCTCCACATTACCTTTCAGTGTAGATTCTTGCGCCAAATACGGATGACTCACCGTCAGGGTGTAATTGTAGTCCCCGGCAGCCCAGCCCGCAGTCGATACGACCCTGGTGTATGTTCCGTTGTCCTCATCAGTCAGCACAAAGAATGAATCGTGGATGAGGACAGAAACATAACCACCATCCATCACGTTGTCGAGCATGTCCCTGAGGTCTACTCTGAAGACAATGGAATCTGTTCCTTGTATATAGGCAGTATTCTCCATGGGTGAGAACAAAGTGGCATTTGTTTCACTCTTTACTTGGACTACTCTTGTCACCCACTTGGTGGGAATGCGAGGACCTGAGATGGTCACATTGAGAACATAAGAACCCGGCAGCAGCTGCGGGACGAAGGTCCAAGTCTTGTTGTAGAAGTCTGCAGTGCCTGATGTGTTGTATACACCGCCAAGATCCATGAAGTAGTTGAACTCGTTTACTGTGAAGCCGCCCAAGTCGGTGACAAGAACCTCAAACATTGCATTCTCGTAGTTCACAATCGTATCCGGCTTAGTATTCACGACGATATTCGTATCTCCTGTCAGTGAGATACTCACGGCGAGCTGTTGGGTGTCCATGAAAGCTTGAGACACAATAACCTGCGCTAGGTATTCGCCAATTTGGAGGTCTGTGGCGGCGACGGTACCGTTGTAGATCCCATCTGATACTTCACTCAAGAAGTACGTTCTACCACCAACACGAAGCTCGACAGTAGCCCCGGTGATATTGTTGAACAACTCGTCCTGTACAAGGACACTGAACTCAATGTTGTCTCCTTGAGTGAACGCTGCACCATCCATCGGTGCCAAAATGCTGGCGGCCACTACTCCTTTCACACCGATGCTGAAGTTGAATGTGGTGTACAGGAGGTATGTTCCATTCAGGGTGATATTCAACCAATAGTTGCCTGCGATGAAATTGGGAAGCACTGTCCATGACAACTTATGCGATGTTGAATAACCACTCTTGTTATAGACTCCTGCGAAGTCAAGAGTATAGTCGAAGTTGGGCAATGGAATGCTATACTGGTCTGTGATTGTGAGATTGAAAGTGACGTTGAACTTGTTCTGTACAGGACTCGGATTAACCGAGAGGTCGACCTCGGCATAGCCCTCTACGAATAGCTCCAAGTATGCTGAATCAGTGGTCAGATAGTCGTGCGATATTCCGACTGTGACGCTATATTGACCTAGGGGGAGTCCTGCTGTGGGAACAATCCTTGAGTAGACACCAGACGCCCCTTCTGTCAGGGTGTATGTACTCCCCCTGAGAGTTGCAGTTACTTCGGCTCCTGAGATGGAGTAAGTCGCCAAATCTTCGACAAAGACTGTGAAGTTGATCTGATTGCCCTGAAGGTATGTTGACTGATTCAGCGGCGAGAGAACGCTTGCCAGCGTACTCCCCAAGACGTCCACCCAGACCACGAACTGGCTCTGAGATAGGAATGGCCCATCAATTGTCATGTTGAGAGGATACTGTCCCGGGTAGACATTTGGCAGGAAGTCCCAGAAGATCTCGTAGCTGAATGATGTCCCGGACTTGGTGAATGTCCCTGCGAAAATGAAGTTGTAGTCGAAGTCATACAGCGGATTTCCATATATGTCGACAACTGCGAAATCAAACGTTGAGTTCTGATGATTGAAGACCATATTGGGAACGTAGACATCAACAACAGCTTGACCGTTCACTGTCAAATCACGATAGAAGTCATCCAGGAAGAGATATGGATGCTCCACCGCTATGTGTATGGAGTAATTCCCTGGCGGGTAGCCAACAGTATCTAGGTCCACCCAGTAGCTACCGTTACCAAATGGAATGAATGCCATGCTACTAGGACTGTATGCTGTCACCGTTGCATCGGGAACGAAATATCCAGACCAATCGCTTACAGTCACTGTGAGTGTCGTCAAGTCCCCTTGATTCAGTACCCAATTCAGCGAAGACTCAACAGCAATGTTGGGCAATGAGTACACATACAAATCGTGAATGTCGGCCCTGGGCTGTCCGAAGTCTGCACCAACATATACGGTGAAGCTGTGTTGACCGATGCTTAGCGACGCATTCAGTTCGACTCTGAACTCAGCTCCTTCCACGTAGATGGCCGTATGGTTGGTTTCGCCAAGCTCTGCAATGGCCCATGCTCCCTCCGGCGTCACGCCATACGAGTCATAAACAAAGATTGAAACCGTGAAGTTCGCTCCACCCGTGACTGTTGACTCATAGCCAACTGCCGGAGCGAGAGTACCGGTAACCACCATTGAGTACGGATCGAATATTGTCCCTTCAACATAGGGGTGCTGTACGATTATCTCTGCCGTGTAGTTACCGACAGGCATCGCAGCCAAGTCGCTCAGCAAGTATCTTCCGGGCGCCACCTCCACAAGTATGAACTCTGTAACACCAAAGTCCACCCTCACATTTGCGCCGTCAATCGGGTTTCCGTAGACATCAGTGATGTTGAGCCAAGTTGTGAAGAACTGGTCTTGAAGAGTTTCTGCAGGGGAGTTGCGCAAGATATTCAGAGAGTACGCCACAACTGACACGGACTTGGAATGGTTGGTTCCGCTGGTCGCATATTCGTGGTCCGCTGAGGCAAGAACCGAGTAGCTGCCGGGGGCAAGATTGATTCCTGTAACAGAGGTGTAGTATGATCCTCCCACATAGGACACGGGATAGTTGACTGAGTTGAGTGTTACGTTAACATCCGCATCCGTTACTTTCGTGCCAAGGCTGTCTGTTACAGTGATGTTGATGTCAAGGTCATGCCCCTGGAAGACCTCGGACTGAGTAAACACCTCTATAGTGAGCGGAGACTCGACTCTCAATGCGTTCTCGAACTCCTGCACCACGCCCTCGTAGTACTCGTGGCTGACAGAGAGTGATAGGTTTGTCATTCCCATTGGCCAATTCGGAGCAACAGTCGTCGTGTATATGTCGGCCATGTCATCATATACCATTCCCATTGTCTGCTCAGAAGTTCCTCCTCCGAAACGATATGAAGCAACGAGGGATACAGAAGCATCAGCTATTGGTTCGGCATATACGTTGAGGACAGTAGCATTTGCCCATAGGCTGCTACCCTGTAGTGTTACATTTGCTTCAAGGTCAAAAGTCACATCCAGCATGTATAGAAGGTCAAGATTGCGTATTGTTGCCAAAGTGTAACGAGATTTGAAAATCGGAAACGCAACGATGTCCTCGCCAGCGCCGACATCTACATTCCCAATGGGAGCCATGTTGAAGGCAATGCCTACGCTAGCACTATAATCAATCGTGCCACTGAAGCTAACTGCAGTCAGCCGGTCGTCAGAGGTGGAAATGACGAATTCTTCCTCTCCGTCCCCATCGAAGTCCAATACTATTCCGCTTCTAGGTATAGCCTCACTTACGTAGACTGACCACAACTGTACAGCTGTGGTAGACAGCTCATAAAGTGTAGCATTTCCGCTATCATCGAGATAGCATAGCTCATCCACTCCATCCGCGTCTACGTCTCGAGGGAATGTGACCCTGATATGTTGGCCTGTGAACATGTAACTGGGCCAATCACCTACACTGACAGTATTCGCATCTACAAGACAGATGTAGTTCGTTGGTACGTCAATCAGCCAACTAAGATAGACCACCACAAGTTGTGCACTTGAGTGTGTGGAATTCCTGTATACTTGGATACTTAGTGGCTCATCAAACATTGTTGATCCCGGAGATGAGTAATTGAGCGTCTTCAAGTATGTCACATTATTCAGATGGTAGAAGTCAACCTCACCACTATCTCTCAGTATCGCGAGCTGAGGATTTGAACCGAACATGTCGATTGGAACATAGTCCACAACAGTCGAAGTCTCTTTCAGAGCCACTTCAGTCCATGTGGCAAAGCTTTCATCTACCCGCACGAGGAATAGACCAGTGACATTCTTTCCGACATATGCCAGCTCGTCGAGATTGTCTCCATCATCATCGACAATCACTACTCCATGCTCCCGTTTTGCGGGATACAGGCTATAGGTGGCGTTCCTCCAAGACGCAAAGGTATCGCCGTTGAATGCCCAAATCCGTATATGCGTTTGATTGTTTCTGATGAGCACCGGGTCTAGCACGGAGTCCCCATCAAACATGCCAGTATAGATTTCGAACTCCTCGTCCGTTGTGGTTTCAGTTAGAGTGAATTCACCGAGCTTCGCAAAGCTTGAATCGAACACTCTCAAGCTCGTGGTCTTTGATTCCCCATCTGATATGACATTGTATACTCGTTTCTCGCCGAGAGAGTTGTTGCCCAGCGCTAAGACGTGCCTCTGGGCTTGATCAAATGTGACATTATAGAACAGACCGGACTCAGTATGTCCTTCAACTTTCAGAACGTATGGATTTGTGAAATTGCCATAAGAGTACGTATTCAGATATGGGTCCACGACCTCAATGTAGTACTGATAGTTTCCGGGCTGTAGATCGGTTTCAAGGAAGATATACTTCCCATTTGGTGCCTCAGTCATCACATTCTCTTGGTAACCTGGAATCATTAGGTCTGCAGGACGAATGTAGATCTTCGCTTCTTCCACGAATATCTCATCAGTCGCGGTGAGCTCCACTTTGAGATAGGGATCATAGACAGTTGGATGGATCGGATAAAGAGGATCCAGAGATACTTGAGGTGGATCCGTATCACTGAGGAGGACGTTGATTTGACCTTGGAGAGTGACTACGTCGTCTCTACCATCCCCATTGATGTCATAAGACAGAATCTGTTCGAAGGGAGCCGGCAGTCTCGGGTCCTCATAGCCTGTCACAGCGTTTCTCCCTCTGAACAAGGCATATTGTCCTCTGGGACCCTCGACTGCGACATCAGTGTGAGAATCCGAATCTAGGTATCCCGTTGCGAATGCGCGCGATGACATGCCGATGCACTCTTCATTGGAAACTCTCATCATGGTTCCAGAGGCTCCGTTAGCAAAGTACATTGTATAGTATTGACCAGGAACAACAACCAGATCCACCTG
>JBHIAE010000033.1:0-30810 GCA_046758445.1 Candidatus Thorarchaeota archaeon
AGGGAGAATTGGTGTTAAGCCTAAGAATAACGCCGCTAGACACACTGAAACAGCCAAGCTAGTTCTGAATCTTCTGATGAGGATAGCACGATGCAAATTGTGTCCTCCATGCTTACTGTCACGGCCACTGATTCTGTCCCAGATCACACCTGGCATGCAACAGGGTCGGAAGGGCAAAGCATGCCCTGCACTTAGGGTTCTCATGAGAGAGTCCCTGAGGACTCAGTCGCGAGTACGAGGCCCCCACGTGCCCAGGTCCTTTCTTCCTAGTGGCAACATTGCTACAGACGTCTGATTTCTTATATCGCTATTTTGTCTGGACTTGGAGGAAGAAGGCGTTGACGAATCACAGGGAAGTCGGTTCACCAGATGAGGACAGATCGGCTGAAGAATTCTTGAGTACTCGACCGTGCTAGCGATCTTGTAGAGCGGTACTTCGCACCCAGGTGGCTACATGTCCTTCCAGTCCTTATGCTTCCTGAGAATCTTGAACAGCTTCTGGAACTTCTCAGGAGAGAGATTGGCTAGCTCCTCAAGGTCCACTTCACTCATTGCTTCCAGTCGCTTGTACCGAAATGCCTCTCTAATGTAGACGGGAAGGGCACGAATCAGTTCTTTCTTAGTGGTGGGCCTCGGGACCTCCTTTAGTGCCCCGGGTATTGTCTTCGATGAATCATCTATCACAATTCTGTCTGTTCCTGCCCTCGCTGACATTGAAGCAATTAGCTCCTCAAGCTGCTCCGGTGTAAGCCCTGACAGGTCCTCAAGGTCCTCGACACTAAGCTGCCTGAGCTCTTCTTCAAAGAAGTGATCTCTTACGTGAGTCGGAAGCGCCTGAATCCAATCCTCCTTGGTGATGGGAACACTTCTTGTAAGGGACTCCTCAATTTCATCCAGCTTCTTGAAAGCTTCGGACATCATAGTACTGAGCCCTTCTCCTGGTGCTCCCTCAGCATCCGCAGTTTCATTAGTTTCACTGAGTTTGGACTCAGAGATTGCCTGTTCCACCTCCTTGACAAAATCCTCCATGGCCGCCTCGTCTGCAGGGTCCTTTGAACGCTCACGACCAGTTCCTTCGACCTCCTCGCCTGAATCTTCAGGGGCACCCTCTTCAGGCTCTACCAACTTGTGGAAACACCTTCTTGCTAGCTGCTGTGCTCTTAGGATTGTTCGGATAATATATCGGTATTCTGTTTGGACTTTGTGCAATAGTGAATCCTTCAGCCAGCCTGAGCCTACCCGGCACAGATAGTACGCTTCTTCATTCGGGGAAACGTTAATAACCGCTGTACATTCCGTGGCTCAACGCGCAGAGCAGATATGCTACGCGACATCTTGGCGATTCGGGATGTCATATGAAACACGGCAAAGTCGCAGCAATGGCGTTCATGTTGGCACTCGTTCTTTTGAGTGCTGTTGCGGTACCGATAACAGCCAATCCGGCGAGTCGCCGGGAATCACTTCGTGCATACATTGATGCCCACTATGATGCCGTTGACGGCGGGTACATCATTCCGGATTCAGAATTCTCACAGACGGAGCCAACCTTCGCTGCCACTGCCATATTATACGAATGGCAGCTGGTCGGCGTTAGGCCTCCAATTGTTGACTGGGTGAAAATGACTAACTTCACAACGAAGCTTCAGCGCGTCGACGACTCAGAGTCCAAAGAAAGATACGGCGGGTTTGCAGAATCAATCTTGGCCTCAAGCGAAGTAGGTCAAAAGGCAACCTATGACGCGGTCAACCTATACGGTATGCTTGAGCTTCAGACTGACATCCCGGGTATTGGAGACAGCACCATAAACAAGACGGCAGTCCTTGTCTGGATAAATGAAACTCAGTCAGTATCAGGGGGCTTTAGCAGTGAACCGGGAATCTCTCCAGATATGATTTCTACATTCTACGCGCTCCACACAATGGACAAGGTTCTTCAGGACCTGCCTGGGGAAACACTGGATGATTGGCTCTTCGACAGAACAGAAACAGTCGATTGGATCATGAGCTCCATGGAAGGCGATGCATTCAAGCTAAGTCCAACCTCTAGCATATCGGGAGTTTCGTCTACAGCTGCAGCCATGATGGCCCTGAATATCTTGGAATCACTTCCATCCTCAACAGTTCGCCAGAGTGTTCTGGACTGGATCTTGGACAGACAAATAACATCATCAGTTCCAGGCACGTTGATTGGAGGTTTTGAAGAGAGTGTCAGCACCAATGACACGAATGTCGTAAGTACCTACTGGGCTCTCGAAGCATTAGATACATTCGGAATCGTTGACCAGGTCGATGATGAGATTGCAGCCAGGTTCATCTTGGACTGCCAGGCAGTTGATGGCAGCTGGGGACTAGTGCCTGGTTTTGATAAGGGTACGCTATACTATGGATACTATGCTGTCAGATCACTAGGCCTCCTTGGTCAAGGCGACATGCTGTTGGAAGAGGATCCGAACAACCCGCCTTTGCCGCTCTTCGATTGGAGAACGATTTTGGCCGTGGTCGTCCTACTTGCGGCGGCCGCTGCGGGGTTTGCTTCAATCCGAATGGACTAGTGTGCTTCAATAGGTTTATCTCAAACCAGAAGGGGTATCCTGTTGGCTGCGGTTCTGGCGAATCGCGATGACAGGTGCTTCAAATGCCAAACCCAGAGATTGATGATGAGGACATTTCCAGATACAAGAGAGGTTTCGAGTGGTTCTCTCATCTAGTGAAAAAAGATGTATCTGGGGAGCCCTGGCGTCGATTGGGAGTGATGTCCTTCTACGATGCTCCATTCGCTGAGAGCGATCGTCTGTATCTATCGCCCAAACAGGTGATGCTCGCCATGGCAGGCGAAGCGAAGAAGAAGGAACAGGGGCTTGTGTTTGTGGTCGATGCCCTTGAGAAGGGAGAGATGGGCCTGAGTACGGAGGCCGGATTTGACCAATTCATGGAGGAATTCACCGACGTCTTTCCTCAATCAGTGAAGTTCTATTTCGGCCCTAAAGACTCTGAACGAACATGGCTACACGAATACCCCTCACTTACAATGCCTTTTGAATGGCTGGTCAAGAGACCTAATGTCCTTGCCCAAGTGCTCTCAGATGCCTCGCCTGTGGGTGAGAAGATCGGACCTGGAGACGCTTCATTTGAAACGGTTGAGGGCCTCATCGAGGTACTCGTGGAGAAGCTCGGTCCTCCATCACTTACCGAGGAGGTGATGAGCAAGCTCCGTGACGCCGAGGCAAGCGAATATGCTGGCGAAGCTGTGGGTCTAATGACGGTGTTCATTAGTCCTGCGACTGCGGTTTCGAGGGGAGTGAGATACCTGGGCAAATTCATGAGTCTTATTCGAGATCGTCGAAAGCAGGAGGTCAAAGACGTATACCAGGATTGGACCAACAGAGTCACCGAGGGATATTCTCAGGAAAACCTCGAGAAGTTCTTCAGTCTAGACCCCGAGTATAAGTCAGAACTGATTCAAGCCGTTTCAGAGTTCGTGCCGGTTCTCTTGGTGCTCGAAACAAGAGGAACACTCTATGATCTATTCCTTCCATTAGTGCTTCAGCATTTGGTGGAGGAGATTGGCTATATCCCACCCCACAGGCGTCCCCGAAGAGAACCGGAGCCAAGTGAGAAAGCTCCCAAAGAACGACCGGCAAAAGAAACATGGGATGACGAAACTCTCTCGTATGAGGACTTGTCAACAATAACGGAGAGCGATCTTCCCCCGGTCACAGATCAGCTGATTCAGGACGTGATTGAGAAACAGGACGTGGAGCTAAGGACTGACATTGACATGTCTGAGGAGGAGTTTGAGGGGAAGCCAGAAACAATTCTATTCCTTGACGCCGCGACTCATCTCTCCAAGTTCAGAAGGTCTTTCAAGTTCGCCTTGAACCTCCCAGAGAAGTATCCCAATATGTCAGTCGCATCCTCATTCTTCACAGACCGTGAGAAGATCAGCAAGGCCTTGGAGGAGGGTGTTCTGGACTACATGAAAGAGAGAGCTTTGGTCTTTGACCTTCATCCACATTTGTTTGATCTTGCCACAGCCAAGATGCCTGTATCAAGAAAGGCCTGGCTGCTTGAGAAACTACAGGAAATGGAACGTCTCCGCTCTGAGGGAGGTGTTGCATTCCTAGAGTATGACAGCAGCAAAGACGAAACGTGGAAACTGCATGTAGTTCGGAAACCGGAACCCGCGGCGATAGCAAAGCTGAGAAGCTGGTTCCGACGAGGCTGAAAACTGCTGCTTCCCGCAAGAGATAAATTCAGAGCACTTCATTCTGCTCAAGTACCCTTTTGGAGGGTGATGCATTTGAAAGAAGCCGACATGACAAAAGCGAGGGTCCTTGAAATAAAGGAAGGCAAAGCAATAACGCTCCCCGGAGAATTCGTTGAGGGAATCAAACAGCAATTTGGTCTCGCGATTCTTGTGATGAAGGACAATAATGTGAAGCTCTATCCTGTGGACGACAAGGAAGTGATGTATCTGAAGCTCGAGATTGAGAAGCTCAGTAAGAGCTTTCTTGAGGAGCTCACAACCATCTTCATGAAAGCGGGACTTGATGACATTCTCTTCACAAGCGGGATTTGTCAAGCTGCTGATCAGTGCTACTATGAATGCTACTTCACTCCGAAACAGCTGAACTTGTCTGTCAAGGAGCTAGATTCCCATCTGAATGGAATCGTGGGTGTTCAGAAAGTCGTGCTTCATCAGGTGCCTATAGGCTAAGGGCCATCTTTGCTCAACGCCACATGGGCCGATTTACTCTCATGCGGCTTGCCGGTTTCTTCAGTCGCATTTGTCTATTGTATGCAACAAACGATGGGTGTGTCAACCATCATGCTAGGTCTGGCCGGCGTATTGGCGAACAGGCATCCTGATGACATACACTTACTAGTTGATAGGATGGCGGGTCTTCTTAGTCATAGGGGAAACGGAACGATTCTCAGTTCAGTCTTTGACAATGGGCAAAGTGCAGTGATCTCATGTCATTCCATAGCTAATGACAACTATGTGGCTGACACAGGAATCCAAGGGCTCCTTATTGTAGATGGATTGGCGCCCCAATCAAAGGGCATCAATAGTCTGGATGAAATCATGAATCCAGCACTCACTCTCCCTCCAGAGGAAGTTACCGTGATGGCGCAGTCCCTTGGCCTTTCAGAGTGTTTCGCCTTGAGCGTCACGGATGAGGGGCTAAGTGCAATAAGACTCCCATTCTCTATGATTCCCCTCTACTTCTGTATGCGTGACGGACTTCTCACGTTTGCCTCAGAGAGGAAGTGTCTTTGGACTCTGGAAAGCCCCAAGGTTCAAGCTCTTCAACCAGGAGAGATGCTCTTTGTCAGTAGGGATTCTCGACTGCAACGGACTGCAAGAGCACTTAGGGCTCAACCCACTGTTGACGAGAGCCTATCGAAACAGTCTTTGATCAAGGAACTAGCACTTCGACTGATGGCCAGGTTTGAGAGCATTCGAGGTCGAGAGATAGGAGTGTTGTTCTCTGGCGGGGTCGATAGTTCCCTTGCAGCCCTGCTTGCCAATGATATCTGTAACAGGGTGACACTGTACACATCGCGCTCAGAAGACTCCCACGACAGAAGAGTTGCGTACAAGTCTGCCAAAGCCATTGGATTGAATCTAGTTGAGGTTGAGATTGACCCTGACGTGGTATGGGAAGTGCTACCAAGTGTCATTTGGGCAACTGAAAGCTCCAAGCTAATGGATGTTGAGATTGCACTGCCGTTCTTTCTAGCGGCTCGAAGGGCGTCAGATGACGGACTGACATTGATGGTGTCGGGACAAGGTCCCGATGAGCTCTTTGCTGGCTACTCACGTCACCTTCGTATCTACCAAGAGGAGGGCCCTATCCCACTTGCTCTTAATCTGTGGGACGAAATGTCGATGACCCATGAAGTGAACATTGAGAGAGACGAACGGGCAATAGCATTTCACGGGGTGCAAGCATTCTTCCCCTATCTGGAGAGCCGATTCGTCCGCCTAGCACTTGCAGTACCAGTCGAATGGAAGATTTGTCCTGGAGAAACTCCATCTCGAAAGATTGTGTTCCGAGAATTGGCTAGACATCTCGGTCTGCCTGAAACCATTGCGACGATTCCAAAGAGAGCGACTCAATACAGCTCAGGATCCAGTAGAGCGCTTCAAGAAGCGGTTTCTAGACAGGTCAAAAAAGCCTCAGACCTCGGGAAGAAGAAGCTTGTAGCTCTTACGCAAGCAGTGCTTAACCTGCTTTCTCATGACATGGGATTTCCTGTTGAGAAACCGTCTGAGAACATTGAATTCAGAACAGAACCGACTCTTCCTAGTCTGAGAGAGTAGTTCATCTAGCCTCCGGCGATGAGTGGCAGTACAACAACAACGGCATTCTCTTCTATTGTTGTGTCGAGAAACATCTTCTTGCCGTCCATCAATACAACATGGTCGAGGGATAGATTCAGTTCCTGCAACAACTCTCTCACTGTCATGCTCTCAGAAACTGTGATGTGTTTTGCCTTTGTGCCGACTGTTGACAAGGTACTCACTGTGGTGGTACTCGACACCTTGACTTATAGCCTTAATTCAGCCAGCACTGGAATCGGTGTTGTCAACACTCTTCGACATTGCGCTAGGCATAAATAGTACTTCTCTGGTCCGAATCTCGTCGGCATCATCCTAAGTCGTTGTAGGACATTCGGTAAAAGTCGTTACCACCGGAGTTACTCGCAACAACCTTCATAAGAGGTTCAAGCAGACAGAACTAAATCGCACACGAAATGACGTAAAACAATTCGACAATTAACGATTTGAGAAAGGAGAGAGCGCACATGGTAGGCATTGTAGGTTATGGAGTCTACGTACCACGCTATCGGATAAAGACAGAGGACATCGCAACAGTATGGGGTGCTAGCCCCAAGATTGGTAAGGCTCTGGGGGTATTCGAGAAGTCGGTTGCAGGTCCCGATGAGGATGTAGCGACAATCTCAGTCGAGGCCGCACGAAATGCAGTCAAACACGGTGGGATTGACCCCACCAAGATCGGAGCTGTCTATGTCGGATCGGAATCACATCCATATGCAGTGAAGCCAACAGGAACTATTGTTGCTGAGGCAATTGGATGCACTGCAGATATGACATGTGCAGACTTCGAATTCGCCTGCAAGGCGGGAACGGCAGCCATTCAGACTTGCATGGGTCTTGTAAAATCAGGAATGATTGAGGTTGGCCTTGCCATAGGCTCTGACACGGCCCAAGGTCGCCCGGGAGACGCACTGGAGTACTCAGCATCCTCAGGAGGTGTAGCTTTCCTGATTGGCGACAAGAAGCCTGTTGCCACAATTGAAGATACGACATCATACACTACTGATACTCCTGACTTCTGGCGACGTGAAGGTGAAGACTTCCCGAGCCACGGTGCCAGATTCACTGGCGAGCCGGCCTATTTCCGTCACGTAGGAGAAGGCGCCAAATCCATGTTCAAGAAGACTGACACCACGGTTGATGATTACGACTATTTTGTCTTTCACATGCCGAATGGAAAGTTTCCCATCAGTATGGGCAGGCAGCTTGGAGTACCCCCTGAGAAGCTGGAAGATGGCTTGGTTGTAAGAAAGATTGGCAATACCTATTCGGCCTCAGCAATGATGGGACTGGCTAGAATTCTGGACATTGCTGATCCTGGCTCAAAGATATTCTGTGTTTCGTACGGTTCAGGTGCCGGGAGCGATGCTTTCGTCATCAAGGTCGAGAAGGAGATTGAGAAGCATCGCGGAGAAGTACCAACAGTAGATGACTATATTGAACGTCGTACCTATGTAAACTACTCAGTCTATGCGAAGTACAGACGGAAGATCGTGGCACTTGCATGAGGGAGTGATCAAATGGATAGAAAAGTTGCAGTCGCTGGAGTCGGCATAAGCAAGTTTGGCGAACTATGGGACCAGAGTATACGCGACATAACGCTTGATGCAGGGATGGTGTGCATCTTTGACGCCGGTGTGAGAGGTGCAGATATTGATGCCATCTGCATTGGGAATATGAGTGCTGGGAGGTTTACCGGCCAAGAACATCTTGGAGCAATGGCTGCGGACATGGGCGGGCTTGGCAACGTCCCCGCATATAGTGTCGAAGCTGCGTGCGCCAGTGGAGGCGCTGCAGTGCGACAAGCCTACATGGCAATCCGGTCGGGTGAGCACGATATCATGATGGTACTTGGGATGGAGAAGATGAGTGACGTGACGCAGACCGACGCAATGAACACAATGAGCGTGGCTTCTGACTGGGAATGGGAAGGCATGTTTGGTGCCACATTTCCTGCACTCTATGCATTCATGGCTCGACGTCATATGATGGAATATGGCACGACTGAAGAGCACCTGAGTCTTGTGACAGTGAAGAATCACGCCAACGCAGCACACAATCCATACGCACAGTTTCAGCGGCCGGTACCTCTAGAAGTCGTCATGAAATCAGGTTTCATTGCGGACCCGCTCCGGGTACTGCATTCTTCACCCGTAAGTGACGGCGCAGCCGGTCTAATAATGTGTTCCGAAGAGAAAGCCAAGGAGTTGACAGATACTCCTGTATACGTACATGCTTCAACACAGGCCAGTGATACGCTGGCTCTTCATGACAGAGAGAGTATCACCAGAATGGACTCAGTTATTCTGTCTTCTAGAGAGGCACTGAAGAGAGCTGGTTTGAAGATCACTGACATTGATGTATTGGAGTTGCACGATAGCTTCACCATAAGTGAAATCATGCAAGTCGAAGACGTGGGCATTGTCAAGAAGGGTGAAGGTGGAAAGGCTCAGGAGGAAGGCCTGACTGAAATCGGTGGCAAATTCCCAGTGAACACCTCGGGAGGTCTCAAGGCTCGAGGACATCCAATCGGTGCGACCGGTGTTGCGCAGATTGTTGAACTGGTGCACCAGTTGCGTGGTGACGCGGAGGGTCGACAGGTCGACGGTGCCGAAAAGGCGATGGCAGTGAACATCGGAGGGACGGGTGCCACGTCCATTGTCCATGTTCTCGGAAGGTGATCAAGGATGGCCGAGAAAGGAGTTGCACAGGTCTGGAGGAGAATTCGGTCGATATACAATATAGAAGGAATCGTCTGCAAGAATTGTGACACGTACTATTTCCCACCGCGGCTGGTGTGTCCGAAATGCAGACGGAAGGGACAGCTAGAGGAATACAAATTCAAAGGCCTCGGAAACATCCATACTTTTGCAATCGTAAGGCAGGCTCCTGAGAACTTCAAGCGTCAGGTGCCATACGTGGTAGCTCAGGTGGAACTTGACGAAGGGGCTCGAATCACGGCCCAAATCGTGAACGTTGACCCAGAAGATGTAGAAATCGGAATGAGAGTGAGAGCTTGCTTCCGCAAGATCATGGAGTACGGAGAGGGAGGGCTTATCGTATACGGTTACAAGTTCGAGCCTGTTCTGAAGGTGACAGGACATCCGTACCCATGAAAAGCTTTCATGTCCACAAATCCAGCTCAGTTATGCCACCGACAGCTGGAAAGGCAACGTTCCGAATCACTGATTGACCGATTACTGCCTTGTGGGTAGATGAATTGTGTACATGACCGTGTATCACCAGGTCCGGCTGTTGCTTCTGGACGACCTTGTAGAACTTCCTACTTCCTAGCCATGCAAATGCCTTATTGTCCTCACCTATACATGTTTCAAGACATGGGCTGTAGTGCATTAGGAGTATGGTTCGATCCACTTTCTTTCGTAGTTTCTTCAGCAGGGATGAGGCTCTAGCCGCTCTTCGTTGGAAGATTCGTTTTATGCTTGGTATGTGGCGCCTCTGCCAGTTCGTGGCCTTGTCTAGCGAGCCTTGAGTGCCAACGACTCCTACCTTCACGCCGTCAGCATCTATGGTCGATGACTTCTCATCTAAGAACTCAATACGGTCGCCAGCAATCGCGACCAGCTCTTTCCGGATTTCAGAGTATTCTTCATTTCCAAAGCAAGAAACAATCGGGAAATCTGTTCCTAGTTTTGCCTCAATCACGTCGAGGACTCCAAGTATCTCATCCACCTTACCCCGGTCGATCATATCTCCCGCCATCAAGAACAGATCAGGGTCTGATGACTTGGATAGACCTTCGATGAACTCTTCCAGAAATCGAGGACTATGTACATCTGCAACCGCGAGTATCTTCATCACTGTAACACTTTGCCCTGATGGTTAGTTTCTAAGCGGAAACAAGGATATTAAGGTTTCAAGATGTGGAACCTAGGCGTAGTTGTTTTCCTGTTTGGGCCTTCGTTTGAAGATATCCCAGTAGACTACATAGATGATGACTCAGGAGATCGCTAAGGCTAACCAAGTTCCAGGGTCAGTTATCCAAAACGTGATTGTCATTTGAATAGCTCTCTGGCGTGCCTACAAGGATTCTCACTGGTTAAACAAGGATATTAAAGTTTCAAAACACAGAAGCAGGATGTGTGACTAATGGGTGGCACGTATGCTCTGAACCTCTTTGACCGACTTCATCTCGGACATCGCTCGATGATTGAAAGACTCTCGGATATGCGACAGCCTGCCGCAATCGTAACTGACGGCGAGTTGATGGGCGCAGACCTTCCGTTGGAGAGTATCATACAGCCACTAGAGGTGCGCATTGCGAAGCTCAAGGAGTATCTTGAGCAGGTTCAGCTCAGTAGTTCAATTCATGTGACTTCCATGTCTAGTCACGATGAGCTGCTCTCAGTCGAGGGGCCCGCCACATTTCTGATGTATCAAGGTCCGTGTTGTGACGAGATTAGGGCGGGTGCATTGGCGAAAAGAACCAAGGAATTAGATTACGAAGACGAGCTTGACTATATGACAACTGTTCGGGCATTTGATGGCAACAAACTGACTTCAGCACGTATACGGAAAGGCGAAATCGATAGACAGGGTCAGCGTCTGAGAGGGACTAAAGAACCACCTCGAAGACTTGACCTATCTGTGCGTGCAAAGCTCAAGGCACCAAAAGGCGATGTCTATGATAAGAAAGATGGAGCTCCAGAGGAGCAAGTCGTTGCTAGGATTAGACACGAAGAGCCAAAGACTGTTGTTGCAGTTGGTGATGTGACGAGTGCCACCATGATTGAACAGGGGTACTCACCTGATGTGGCCATCGTAGATGGCATTACCAAGAGGGGCAAATTCGAAGAGAAACTCACAGGAGAGCGCGAGTACGTCTTCTACAATCCTGCCGCGGTGTTATATCCAGAAGCGTGGTCGACAATTGACACGGCCATTCGAGACAAAGGAAAATCGCTAGTGACTGTAGAAGGAGAAGAAGATCTGATGGGATTCCCTGCCGTTCTACTCGCTCCGAATGGCTCGGTCATGGTGTATGGCCAACCAGATGTCGGCATCATATGGGTTCCTGTGGACAAAAGCAACAAGAGTCTGGCACGCGCGTTTCTTGAGATGATGCCAATCATCACCTAGCGTGCTCTTAGCATGGCTCTCGGGATTCTATCAATACAGTCCGTGGGTACGATATGGTTTCCTAGATCTTGGAAAGCTAGCTCACCTGCGAGCCCGGACACATAGGCTCCTGCAGCAGCAGCGAAGAAGGCGCCTTTTCCTTGGGCCAGTAGAGCGGCCACAATTCCTGTCATGACATCCCCTGTCCCGCCAACAGTCATGGCCGGGACACCTGTTCGGTTCAGCTTGTATCGACCATCAGGACAAGCAACAATATCAACTGGACCCTTCAGTAGAACAACAGAATTGTACTTCTGTGAGGCCATCACTGCCTTGTCTATCTTGTCATCCGTCTCCATCGATTCAGGAAGACTCTCCTCGAGAAGCAGAGCAAGCTCTCCCCAGTGCGGAGTCAATACGACATTGTCGGCTGTGAATTGAATCTCCGAGCCTGCAAGTGCCTTCAGTCCGTCAGCATCCACAACCATTCGCTTTCCGAACGACCCAAGCTTCTCTGCTATGGTCCTCACAGCTGAAATGGTTTCCAGATCCATTCCAAGACCAGGTCCAAGAGCCACAACATCTTGGTTATTCGACTCGTCCAGGACCGCCTCTGCAGCCTCTTGCAGAAGTATCCTTGTTCCTAGGCTACTTACCATGAGGTTAGGACTGTATGAACGGACTGCAGCCACCACTGATTCTGGAACCAAGACGCTAACAAGGTCAGCACCCGTCCTCAGTGCAGCCATCCCGGCCAATGCGGGCGCTCCAGAATAGACATCGCTACCGCCAACCACGAGGATTCTACCGAACTCACCCTTGTGGGCGGTGGCACGCCGTGGTTCATTGAATAGCGATAGATCTCCCGGCCCGCAGAGCCGCAAGGCCTCGGCTGGAATCCCAATTGAAACTACGACCTGTTTGCCCACGTGTTCCTTTGCATGTTTGAAACCAACCTTGGGGGCATGCAAGGCTATCGTAAAGTCGGACTTCGCGACAAGCCCGTGCGCTGCGCCGGTGTCCGAATCAATGCCAGTAGGTACATCAACTGCGAACTTCATGGCGCTCGACTTGTTGAAGGCCTTCACTGCAGTAACGATTGGTTCTCTTACGCGGCTCTTCAGGCCAAAACCCATCATGGCATCGATTAAGACATCAGCCTCAAGTATGGATTTGCATGCCTTGACTGATGATTCAGTCTTCAGAACATCCTTTTTGATATCGTGAAACCTCTTGAGAATCTCCCAATTTAGGAGGGTATCTCTGTTTGATATGTCGTTCTCAGAACCAAGAAGATACACCTCAACAATAGCACCCTCTTCTTGTAGGTACCTAGCTGCAACAATCCCATCCCCACCATTCCCGCCAAGGCCACAGAGAATAACAACTCTCTTGCCTTCAACACTTCTCTTCTGGGCCACTATTCTCGCAACTTCTCTTCCTGCGTTCTGCATGAGCATGCTGTGGGAGATTCCCAGCAGATTCGCATTGAGCTCTAATACCCGCATTTCCTGAGATGTGAGTGGGGATTTCTGCATGTGCAACACCCGTGTGATAGTGGAGAAGGTTCCAGACTAATGAACTCTTTCAGTGTCAGTCCAATGGAAGCTTACATCACAGGAAGATTGATTCGCTCGGCAGGCACGTAGCGCGTACAAGTAGACATGCGAGGACCCGCGATGACGGAGTACTACTCAGCACATCTGTCTGCAGAACGTTTGAAGAGGTGCTATGAGATTGCGCCGCCTCGCATAATGAGGTATCTCAAGGCTGAGCTGGAATTTGTTGCTCGTCAGGTAGATCCATTTGACCTCGTGCTAGAATTGGGCTGTGGTTACGGGCGTGGCTTGAAGGAGATCTGTGGTCACTCCGGGGATGTTGTTGGAATCGATATTTCAGGTGAGAGCCTGAAGTATGCCCTCGATTTCGTCGATTGTGGAAATCTAGTACAGCTGTCACAAATGAATGCGGTTAGTCTTGCTTTCAACAATGATGTCTTTGATGTCGTGATCTGCATACAAAACGGCATCTCAGCCTTCGGCACAAGTCCCATTGAACTTGTCCGGGAGAGCCTTCGCGTTACGCGCCCCAATGGATTCTGTCTATTCTCAAGCTACTCAGACAAGATTTGGGAGGAAAGGCTTGAATGGTTCTCGATCCAGTCTGAGGAAGGCCTCGTTGGCGAGATAGACTGGGCCAAGACAGCGAAAGGACACATCGTCTGCAAGGACGGGTTTGAGGCCACGACATTCAGACCGGGCGACTTCAGAAGGATTGCCCAGGAAGTCGGTTTCACCCCCCATCTGATTGAAATCGATGAATCGAGCCTATTCTGCTGCATTGAGAAGGGCGCGTGACATGTTGGAATAGCTCGGTGTGTCACCCTGTTTCCAAATCCTTTTATGACCAATATAGTCGAGGCCAAATCATGCTCGAGCCTTCCAGAGAAATCCTTGTTTCAGAGCTAGTTTCTTTGCTACAGAGGATTCAGCAACGTCTTGGATACATCCCCAAGGAGGCTGTACAATGGTTGGCAGAAGAGATGCACATCAGCGAGCAGGAGGTCTATGGCGTTGCCACATTCTACAAGAACTTCAGATTCTCTCCTCCGGGCAAGCATCAGGTAAAGATGTGCATGGGGACAGCTTGCTTTGTGCAGGGAGGCGAGAAACTCCTCTCAGCCACTGTTGAAAGGTTAGGTGTCAATCCTGGAGAAACGACTCCAGACGGAAGGTATAGCTTGGAAAGGGTGGCTTGCCTTGGTTGCTGTGCTCTCGCGCCTGTAACGGTGGTTGACGACGAGATTCATGGCAAAACGACTCAGCGGTCTATTTCAAGGCTCTTCAACAAGATCGACAAACAGGACAGACAAGAAGCCAAGGGGGTGTGCAAGTGACCAGTGATGATCTCAGGACTGTGTTCATCTGCAGAGGAACCGGATGCGAGTCATCGAAATCAGCTGAGCTCCATGAAATGCTGGAGAATGAAGTGGACCAGCACGGACTCGAGCACAGTGTTCAGGTCAAGAAAACGGGCTGCCATGGATTCTGTCAGCAAGGTCCAATAGTCAGCGTCGAGCCAGAGGGCATTTTCTATGTCATGGTGAAGGAATCTGATGTCTCCGATATTGTCGATTCGCATATCATCAGAAACCAACCCGTGGAGAGGCTCTTCTACGTGGAACCGAATTCTGGTGAGAGAATTCCCAAGTATGACGACATCCCATTTTACGCTCACCAGCATAGGATTATCCTTAGAAACTGCGGTGAGATTGATCCAGAGAACATTGACGACTACATAGACAGAGGAGGATATGAGGGCCTTAGAAAGGCAATCACGGAGATGACACCTGAGCAGGTAGTGGAAGAAGTAATGGAATCCGGCCTAAGAGGAAGAGGCGGTGCGGGATTCCCAACCGGAATCAAGTGGAAACTCGGAAGGAATGCACCAGGAAGCCAGAAGTATGTCGTAGCTAACGCAGACGAAGGCGACCCTGGAGCATTCATGGACCGATCCCTGTTGGAAGCCGACCCTCACAGTGTATTGGAAGGCATTCTGATTGCCTGTTATGCGATCGGGGCAAGTGATGGGTATATCTACGTGCGTCACGAGTATCCTCTTGCTGTAGAGCGGTTTCGAAGAGCGCTTGATGATGCCAGGGAGAGAGGGTTTGTTGGACAGAATGTGTTTGATAGAAACTTTGACGTCGAAATCCATGTGAAAGAGGGAGCAGGCGCATTCGTCTGCGGCGAAGAAAGTGCACTTCTTGCTTCCATTGAAGGCAAACGAGGAATGCCCAGGCCCAGACCCCCATACCCAACCGAGTCCGGTTTGTGGGGGAAGCCCACCGTGATCAACAATGTGAAATCACTGGCATCGACTTCTGTGATTATCTCCAAAGGCGCCAAATGGTTTGCTGGGTTTGGGAGCGAGGAGAGCAAGGGTACAGCAGTCTTCGCGCTTACTGGCAAAGTCGAGAACTCAGGCCTTGTTGAAGTGCCAATGGGAACAACTCTGCGTAAAGTCATATTCGACATTGGTGGAGGGATTGAGAACGACGCGGAGTTCAAGGCTGTTCAGACAGGTGGTCCTTCGGGCGGCTGCGTGCCCGCTGACAGCCTTGACTTGCCAGTGGACTATGACTCTCTGACTCAAGCGGGCACAATGATGGGCTCCGGAGGGATGATAGTAATGGACGAGACTACATGTATGGTCGATGTGGCTCGTTTCTTCTTGTCGTTCGCCCAAGAGGAGTCCTGTGGAAAGTGTGTCCCGTGTAGAGTCGGAACACTACAGATGCTTGAGATATTGGATAAGATAAAGGCTGGAGAGGGTGAGGATGCTGACATAGATATGCTCGAGAAATTGGCCTTGACTGTCAAGGAGGGTTCACTATGCGGGCTCGGAGAAACTTCACCGAATCCCGTGCTGACGACACTTCGGTACTTCAGAGATGAGTATGTCGAGCATATTGAGAAGAAGAAGTGCAAGGCAATGGTATGTAAGGCTCTGATCAGGTACAGAATTGACCCGGAAACCTGCATAGCATGCGGAGCATGTAAGAGAATATGTCCAGCGAATGCTGTCACTGGCGAGAAGGACGTTGTTCATGTCATAGACGAGGACCTATGCATCAAATGTGGTGCATGCTTCGAGGTCTGCCCCCCCAAGGCTAACTCGGTCGAGAAGGTGCCAGCCTTCGAGAAAGGAGGTGCCTAGCATGCCTGAGCTTTTCGTCGATGGGAAGAAGGTTCACTATGATAAGAACATTAGATCAGTGCTCGATGTTGTAAGGTCCGCAGGTATCCATGTTCCCACACTCTGTGACCATCCTGAACTTGAGCCCTTCGGGGGTTGCAGGATGTGTCTGGTGGAGATTGAGGGATGGAAGGACCTTGTTACAGCCTGCACCACAGTCCCACAGGAGGGAATGGTAGTCAAGACCGACACAGAAGAACTGACAAGAATGAAGAGGAATATCCTGCAATTGATACTGAGGGAGCATCCTAGTGCCTGTCTGGTTTGTTTCGAGTGGCCAGATTGCCTGAAGTACAGGCACGAGTCCTACAGGGCCGGAGCAGTAACGGGATGCAATACATGTCCCAATCGAGACATCTGTGAACTCGGAGAGGTTGTCGAGCATCTCGGGATCAGGGATCTTGACTACGACCCACAATACAAGTCCGTACCAATTGAGAGAGGCGATCCCTTCTTTGATCGAGACTATAACCTGTGCATCCTTTGCGCGAGATGCGTCAGAATGTGTGAGGAAGTCAGAGGAACGGGGGCCATAACCTTCTCTCAAAGGGGTCATGAAACCAGAATAGACACAGCGTTTGGGTCATCACACATTGAGAGTGGATGCTGGTTCTGTGGAGCCTGTGTTGACGCTTGCCCGACTGGTGCATTGATGCCCAGGATGACCAAGTGGACAGGCACAGCTGACTCAGAACAAGAGACCACTTGTGTTCTCTGCGGGATGGGATGCCAGACAAGGCTGGATGTGAAATGGGAGAAGGTGATGGGCTCAGGACCGGGAGCGACCAATAGCTCTCCCAACCGCGGTCACATGTGCGTTCTAGGCAGATTCTGCATTCCATCCTTGGTCAATGCCCCGGACAGGATGAAGAGGCCTCTTGTCAGAAAGGATGGGGAGCTCGTTCCAGTATCGTGGGTTGATGCACTTGACCAAGTCGCAGAGATTCTGTCTGAATCAGAGGCGAGTCGGGTGGGCTTCGTCGGAAGTCCGCAAATGAGTACAGAATCTGCATACCTACTCAACAGGCTGGCGCGGGCCGGTGTCAAGAGTGCAAATATCGACTTTCGAGGCTCCGACTTCGCGGCGCTTGTCCACAAAGAACTGGCCCGGGAACGGGACTCTGCCCGAATTCGCACTCTTGACTACTTGGAGAACGTTGACTGGATTGTTTCAGTGGGCGGTGATTTCGTCAAGACCCATCAAGTAGTCGCGAAGGCAGTATACAAGGCCGTGAAAGGTGGGGTCCCTTTAGTCGTACTTGACGAAGTCGGCAGGAATCTGCAACGCTGGGCAACGGAGTATGTTTCCCTTCCGCCAAAGAAGATTCAGCCAGTTCTTTCAAAGTTAGCTGAGCATGATGCAAATCTACGGGGAGTTGGTCGTCAGCAGGCAAAAAGACTAGTCGACATCACTAAGGATGGAAGAGGGGCAGTCATAGTAGGTCCACGAATACTTGAGTCCAAGGAACCGGGGCTCGCCTTGCGTGCACTTGTAAGGCTAGCAGAAGAGGGTGGTTCGATATTTCCACTATTCCCACTGGGCAATGAGGCGGGAGTCATCAGAGCAGGCCTAAGACCTGAGATGCTGCCGGGCCCTTCATCGATCACTGTTGAATCAGCAAGATCATCCGTTGAGAAGGCGTGGGGTGCCTGCAATCTCACTGACGGACTAAACCTCAAAGAGATGCGGCAGAAAGCCCAGAAGGGCCAGCTAGATGTACTCTACGTTGCAGACGGTTCTGTTTCTTTGAAGGGCTTTGAGAAAGTTCCCACAGTCATCTACCAATCCCCATATCCGTCCAGTTGGGTCAATGTTTCAGCCGTCATTCTCCCGTCCACAACCTTCGTTGAGGAGGAAGGGACATTCGTGAATCTTGAGATGATGCCACTCAAGATGAAGAGAGTTGTCAAACCGCCTGGAGAGGCCAGGGAAGACTGGCGCATCTTTGCAGACATAGGGGAAAGGATTGGAGCAGAGGGATTTGCTCTCGCTGATCCGGATGCGATCTGGGATGAGCTTCTACACTTCTCACGTAGCATCGAGATTGGAGGACAGTCTAGAAGGGCGTCATGGAAGCCTGCCTCGAAAGAGGAGGATGAATGGTACCCGAGCTACAGGGGTGCAACGCTACCTGCGAGAATTGAAGACCTGGCCATCTTCATAAAGGCATTGCCGGAGCGGGATGTGCCAACTCCCGAGGAAACTCTGGATGAGTTGCTGGGACGTCTAGAGAGAGAAACAGCTCCTGAAACAGAGGGGGTGTCTGGATGAGCGGCAAGATACTTGTGAACGAGGAGGTAGTACCTAATGTTCGACACCTTGTGCTTGAAGCCCCCGTCATAGCCCGGCGTGCCAAGGCCGGACAGTTCGTCATGGTCATTCCGGACTCGGTTGGAGAGAGGGTTCCCTTTACACTATCTGACTGGAACCTCGAAGAAGGCACCATCACGATATTCTACCTAGAAGCGGGTGTTTCAACCATGAAACTCGCGAGGCTGAATGCAGGTGATAGTGTGCACACTGTTGTCGGGCCGCTTGGCAGACCAACGAAGATTGACAGGGTCGGAACAGTCCTTCTTGGTGGAGGGTGTTACGGACTGGGTGCGATTTATCCGCTAGCCAGAGCCTTCAAAGAAGCAGAGAACCGTGTCATTGCCCTTCTGGAGGCACGAACATCATACATAGTGTACAATGAGGAGAGTCTACGAGAGGTAGTTGATGATCTATATGTTGCAACAGCAGACGGTTCGCGCGGCATCAAGGGACACATTCCTGAGGCGCTTCCTCACATTCTTGAGAAGGAAGGAAAGATTGACCATGCTCACTTTGTTGGCTGCACCTACATGATGATGATATCATGCAATGGTACCAAGCCCTACGAGATACCGACGATAGCCAGCCTGAACACGTTGATGGTAGACGGAACTGGAATGTGTGGCGTATGCCGTGTTGAGGTTGGTGGATTGACGAAGTTTGCATGCGTCGATGGTCCCGACTTTGACGGCCACCAAGTAAACTGGGACTTGGTCTTCGCAAGGAAGAGCGCTTACGTGGTCGAGGAGAATCTCGCGTATCAGTTCCACAAGTGTCGGAATGACGGAGCTGTATTCCAAGCCTCAGGAACTCAGCCGTCCGAGAAGGAGGTGGCCTGAATGACAGAGAAGGCGAAAGCGCTCACTCCCAAGGATAGAATGGCCATCCCGAGGTCCAAGATGCCTGAACAGCATCCTGATGCGCGTGCGGTGAATTTCGAGGAAGTTCCACTGGGACTCACTCCTGAACAAGCGATGAGAGAGGCCCAGAGATGCCTCAGTTGTAGAAAGGAGCCTTGTGTTTCTGGGTGTCCTGTAGGAGTACAGGTCCCCGAGTTCATAGCATTGGTGGGCGAGGGCAAATTCGTTGAAGCTGCTAGGCTGATTAAAGAGACCAATGTTCTTCCAGCAGTCACTGGTCGCGTGTGCCCACAAGAAACGCAGTGCGAAGGTGACTGCACGTTGTTCAAGAAGTATGGTGGAGTATCCATTGGTGCCCTGGAACGATTTGTGGCGGACTATGAGAGAGAGAACAATCTCGTCAAGATTCCAAAGAAGCCTAAGCAGACTGGCAAGAAGGTTGCCGTAATCGGATCTGGACCGTCCGGTCTCACAGTGGCTGGTGATCTAATCCTCTTGGGTCACAGTGTGACTGTATTTGAAGCACTCCACGAGGCAGGTGGAGTTCTCGTGTACGGAATTCCAGAGTTCCGACTTCCGAAGGACATTGTGGCGGCAGAAGTAGACTACCTCGTGAAGCAGGGAGTCAAGTTCGAGATGAATGTTGTAGTTGGAATGACTATAACAATGGAAGAACTGCTTGAGGATTACGACGCAGTCTACATAGGAGTCGGCGCGGGACTCCCATGGTTCATGAGAATTGAGGGAGAGGATCTAAACGGAGTACTCTCGGCAAACGAATACCTGACAAGGTCTAACTTGATGAAGGGCTATCTGTTTCCTGAATATGACTCTCCTTTGCCACCTGGGAACCAGGTTTGCGTGGTGGGTGGTGGCAATGTTGCAATGGATTCTGCAAGAACTGCGAAGCGCCTTGGCGCCGAGGTTACGATTGTCTACAGACGTGCCAGGGAGCAAATGCCAGCCAGAGCAGAGGAGGTTCACCATGCAGACGAGGAGGGAATCATCTTCCAGTTGCTCACTAATCCCATGAAGATACTTGGTGATGAGGGAAAGGTGACAGGCATGGAGTGCATCAGGATGGAGCTAGGCGAGCCTGATGACAGTGGCAGACGTCGGCCTATTCCCATTGAAGGCTCCAATTTCAAGATTGAGTGTGACCAAGTTATCATATCGATAGGTGCAGGGGCCAATCCCCTCTTGACAAAGACCATACCCAAGCTCAAACTTAGCAAGTGGGGATATATCGAGGTCGACAAAAACAACCGAACAAGCATCGAACAGGTCTGGGCAGGTGGCGACATCGTGACTGGATCGGCCACTGTGATTGAGGCCATGGGGGCCGGAAGAATAGCTGCCAGGTCAATTCATGCTTACTTGATGGGACTCCCACAGCCCGAGTCAGTAGAAGACCAGCCGGAGTCCTGATGGCCCGGAAAGAAATCATACGCCTAAGGGCCATACAAACCTCGAACCTCTCTAACGACAAGACCAGGTAGATCCTCCACAGTGTCCACCGGGATTCTCGTTGCTCCGGCTCTAGCCAGGGCTCTCTCGACCTTGTTACTCAGGCCATAGTACTGCGAGCCAATATGAAAGATGATGAACTTGTGTCCACGTTTCGTTATCTCAGAGATCGACTTCACGAAACGGTCCCAGTTGGCAATCTCGGCGTCAGTTACCATGATAATCATGACATTGGACTCAGCGGCGTCGCACTTCTCGCGCATCTTCTTTGTGGGAGCCTGCGTTCCACCCCCCTGATAAGCGAGCAGAACTCTCTCAATTGTGGCTCTCTCTCTTGACCAATCGCACTCACGAGTCCCGTCGGAGAAGTTTATGGCGGCAACCCTGCAACCCTTACGAAGGACTAGATCCATCGCCGCAAAAGCGGACAAAAGTGCGGTGTGATAGGGCCCGGATACTCGTTTGGAGCTCATGGACCAAGTCATGGAACCACTTGAATCAATCACAAGTAGCATGTCAGGGAGTGATTCTAGGTCCGAGTCAGTGGAAGTCTGTGTTCTTAGCCATCTCCGGGTGGACATGTTTGGCACAAGTATTGGGAATGCTTGCAGGCTCTGTACAATGTCGAGCTCTTCTACAGGGTCCCCCAGTCTCCATGTCTGCAGGCTCAAAGGGAGCTCTCCAACCTTCTTCCTATCACGCACTTCAATCCGGAGAAGTCCTCGAACTTTCGCTCTATACCAGAAGCGGGTCCAGTCTTTTGTCTTTGACCCGATACCTGCTATGAGATAGACACCTTCTAACTCCTTTGGGTCTCCACCACGCCGCTCGACTTCAATAGCTATCCGCTCCATGTCGCGTTCGATGTCGTGTTCATCACCGCCATCCATGCACCTACGAGCCATGTCACCATTTCTTATCTCAACAGGATTGCCCATTACAGCGTCCACATCAAGGGGAACTTGAATTACACCGTTTTCGTCAAAAGCCGAGTTGGCGCCACCCGACAGAGAGACACCTCCACAACCTGCCAAGGATTCTTCTGCTTCGGGTTGCCATTCTGCCATGATCTTGGCTATCGCCTCTACTGCTCTGGGCCATTTACTCTCCGCGTCAATGTGTTTTCGTGAGACGGCCACAATGGCTTCTGCTGCCTCATAGGTTCGTTCATCCACCTTCACTGAGGTTGGGAGAGAGAATCCCCACATTGCTCGATAGCACGATACAATGAGATTCCAGAGCATACTGTGAGCTTGCCCCATCATTGCAGAACCGAATATGTTGGCTGTGATACGGTCATGAGTGACACGGGGGTATCTCTTGAGCAAGGCAGAGTCCACCACGACGTCTGCAAAGAGATTGCATACGAACATTGCCGTTGCATCACTAACATGCCGACGTGCGGCTGCGAACATCATCCCGTTAGTCACCGCGTCGTAAGGGCAGATGAGATAATGCTGCATCTCATGTTGACACACAGACCGTAGGAACGGCTCTGTTTCGCTCATGTCAAGATGAGGAGGGACTCCCGCAGTGTTGAGATGCACCGTCCAGTCATCGGTGTCGATGTAGAAGTAGCTGCTAGCTCCTTCCTTATGCTCAACGACAACGTCTGGAAGTGGTGGGTGATAGAAGTCAGCCAAAGCCTGAATCCAAGCCCTGTTGGCCGCCTCTCCGAGTTGGGAGCTTCTGTGGGAATCTGAAACCATTCTCATCTACTGACTCACCTATTCTCGAAGATTAGCCTCAATCTCTTGTCGTACCTCAACAGCCTCGGTTCCTCCAGATATCTCAAGGAAGACAGAAGAGTCAGGAGAGTCACCTGTGACATAGATAACCAACGTTAGACCATTTGTCCTCACGACTTTTCGTTTTGGAGGCTCCAGCGTTTCCTTGAGGATTCCGGTCATCTTCGGGAACCTGAGACTGATAATGGTCCAGAGCTCCTTCCACTGCTCAAAGGTCAAGTTGAACTGAGACAATGTTAGTCTGTGGAGGGCCTCCGAAACTCTGTTGAGCAGGACACTTCTGTTCGGAAATTCAGTGTCCTTCATGAGATCATTGTGGACCTCAGTAAGTTTCTCCACGTCACGGTTTGCGACTCCCTTGTCAATGGCCTGAACTACTCTAACATACCGTTTCTTCTTTAGCTCCTTTGCAAACTCGACATAGTCAATCTTCACGAGAAGATCGCTCTTCGCCATCTCTTTGAGTTCGTCGATGGCGTCCTTTGGAGCTGCTCCCTTTCGAAGCCTGTCCATCAGACCTATGGCTGCTTCTCGCTGTGCAAAGCGAGCCGACGCAAGCTCTACGAGATGCTGTGTGAAGACGAATCTGTCACCATAGAAAGGCGACCGTTCAATCTCATCGTTTGTGAACCTTGTTCTATGCCAAAACACAAGAGGTGCTAAGGACTTGACGAGCTCGACACTGACCTCGCTTGTCCCAACGAGCCACGCAGCGGCCTTGCAATATCGATTCAAGTCCTTTGCGGCTCGGACACTTAGAGGAAGAACAACCTTGTTGCATACACTCTTTGCCGTATTGAAATGGCATCCATCGCATAGACCTGACTCTACTGTAAGCTCGTGTGACTGACTCTTGTCTACCCTAATGCAAGCTCCGAATTCTCTGACAAGCGAACGCATGTACTCTGAGGCTGCAGGTGAAACTGGTTTCTTGTCTGCCAGGTTCCAAATCGTCAGAAGGTCTTCCTCGCTCATTAGGGCCGGCACTTGCCACAACTCGTCATAGCCGAACAGGCGTTCGTCTCTTGACGCCAATACCAACTCAAGGTCACTAATTGTCGGCATGGTGATTGGGACTGCTACACCAAATCTGTCGAGAAACGGGGGAGCCATTTCGAAGGTGCCAGCATCAGAGGGGTTGAGGGTCGCAAATAGACAATACTCTTCGCATCTCTTGACCTCGTCGTAGTACTTTAGCTCCCCTTCAGCGAGCATTGAGAGTAGAATATTCTGTGCATGAGGAGTGAGTCTATTGATCTCGTCCAAGATCTTCCAGAAGCCCGTGACGAACTTTCTCCATACCACGACCTCCACACCTTCCTTCATGAGTGGGCCCGGTCGAAGAGTCGCAACCATTTTCTCCTCAGTGAGTTGAGGATGCCCTCTCAGCATTCCATCTTCAATCTCATGCAGACTTCTACCGGTCATCATTCTACCTAATAGCTTGACCAGTGTGGTCTTTCCTCCGCCATGACCACCAATGAGAAGCATAGCTGAGCGGGGCACGAGTGCATTGAGGACGCATGCTCCTATGATCAGAGGAAGGCGTTTTGCCATCACTTTGTCCTTGGACTTGACTGGTTCTTTGAACCTTATTGCCAAATCCGTGGAATGAACAAAGAGACCTCTGCTCTCTACAGTCGTTATGACATTCCATACGCGCTCACGAAGGCTGTCTGCAGGTTTGCTCATTGGGAATCAAGTTCATGCAAAAGGGATATGCCTTAACACTTGTGCAAAGACTGGGCAGGGAGGCGCGGAATCTTGTGACCTTCGAAGACATAATATGTACAAATGATTTGGACGGAGTGGCCAAGACGGTGGGTAACACTGTGGGTGAAGAAGAGACCTACACGGATACTGTGCTTCTTGTCACTCCTGAGGAGATGCCAAGAGAACGAATCAGTCAATACTCCGTAGAGGAACATGCCAAAGAGTTCTACAGAAGTCTACTCCGATTCAAAGAGGTGAAGGACCAACTGGCCGACACGGGCATAGAGTTCGGCGGCCGTGTCTTACTGATCGGCTGCGTTGGAAGTGACTTTGAGGCCTTCGTACATCTTTTGGCTCGCGAAACGCCCCTAAACGTAGTTCGCATTCGATTGGAGCGTTTGCTGAGCATATCACGAACGGCTGCCGATTCCATGGGCATGCTATTTGAGTTCGCGAGAAGAAATGCACCCAGCATTCTATACTTGGAAAGGCTTGAGAGTCTGGCAGAACCGAATTCACAAGAGTCTGTCATACTCTCTTTGGAGCTGCAGAAGACCACCTGGGATGAAGATGAGGTGATTGTGATTGCCTCGACATCGAAACCCGACCAAGTAGACGTAGAAACACTTTCGGCTTTTGATAGAACATACGTTTCCGAGTCCACAACAATCGAAGACAGAATCCGCATGCTGGAATCCGTGTTGGGGGGACGAAAGGACCTGGATCCTACAACTATTGCAGAACTAACAGAAGGCTGGAGCTTCCAAGAGATGAAGCATCTTGCAGTCATTCTAGTCATGACAGAGGCCAGCAAGGAGGAGCAAGTATCCCGAGAGAAAATGGAGGAGACTATCGAGAACAGCATGGTAGTCCCAGCGTCAAGGAAACGGGCCTTGGGCCACCTCATTTCCCGGGTCGAAGGGCGGCAGCCGCCCGGATTGGATGCCACAGAACGAGTCTATCCGGATGACTTCTTGGACCAACTCTACCTCATGGCAGTCGGGGACGACTATCAACAGACTCAGAGAGTGATTGAAACGCTGAACTCTGGTCTCCCTCTCTCTGTCCAGGATTACGAATTCCTAGGCAATTACCCCTTCCTGCTGAAGGGTTCTCCCGAGGATCGACTTACAAGATTGTTGAGGGCGAAGAAGAGCAATGATAGATTGCGTAGAATAATGGGGAGATAGTTGGTGGTGGAAGGGTGAGCACGTCAAGGGCCCATATCGACTCGGTTCGACTGAAGAACTTCCTCTCATTCTATGAAGGAACCGTTCAGTTCGACTCCGGACTCACCGTCATTATTGGACCAAATGGTTCCGGGAAGACATCGATCTTCCATGCCATGAAATTCGCCCTTGGCTCAAATCAGAGAGAGGCTCGCTATCCGAAATGGAGTGATTTCATCCGCCACGGAGCTGCGGGTGCAGAGGTCGAGCTCACTGTTTCAAATGACGGGAGCATACACCGTTTCTTGAGAAGGATAGACAGGGATGGCATTCCTCGAGCTTTTGTAGATGGAAGGCGAGTAAAGGCTGCAGAACTCAGACGACTTGTGAGCTCCCTTGGATTGGACATTGATAACACCTTGGTCTTCATGCCACAAGAACGAATCAATGCTCTTCGGGATATGAACCCAGTCGAAGTACGCAGGCTCGTTGAGGAGGGCACGGGCCTGAGTGAGATACGAGACCGCATCTCCATCCAAGAAGCTGAAGTACTGATTAGTCAACAGAAGCTAAGAGAGGCACTTGATGAATCGAGAGTAGTCGAAAGGGAGATTGATCTGCTCAGACACGATCTTGACCGCCTCAAGAAGAAGAGAGAGCTCCAGAAACAGGAGAGTCGCCTGGCCATTGAAGTCAAGTGGGCCACTCTCGATGAAGTTCACAGGCGCATCAAGGAAGTCAGGAAGACCATTGAAGAGAAGGAATCAGGTCTGGTAAGCATTCTCGATGAGCAGAAGTCGTTAGAGGACCAAAGAAAGGAACATGTGCAAAAAACCTCGACTCTTGAATCTAGATTGGGCCAAGTCCAAAGAGAAATCGGATCAATAGAAGAAAGGATTGAACAAGAGAAACGGCGAGCTCAGAAGTTGCAGGATGAGAGCAGTAGTACTCTACAAGAGATTGACCAGCTTAGCCTGGAATTGAAGAAAGAAAAGCAGCTGAAGGTGAAAGCCAAAGAAGACCTTGAGAACGCGATAGCAGCTAAAGAGGACTTACTTCAGAAGCAGAAGGAGATTCAGGCTGATATCGTGAACAATGAGTCAGAAAGAGATGAGGTTGAGGACGTACTTACTGCTTTTGCCGACTGGAATGTCAAACGAACAGATGCCTACGTTTCATACAAGTCGCTTCAAAATGAGGTTGAGAAGAAAGACGTCCTGTTAAGAAGTCTGAAGGAGCGACTCTCAACCGAGGAGGCAGAACTGCAAAGCATTGACAGTAAGTGGTCCCACGTCTGGGAGGCAATGGAGAAGACGAATGAGAAGGAGTTGGCTTTAAGAAAAGGACAGCTTGAGAGAGAGATTTCTTCCCTGAATGAGATAAGGTTTAGAGAAACCAGTCTAGTGTCCCGACTTGAAAAGGAAATAGACGACATCAAAGCAAGACTCTCAGAAACTTCTGAGAGGATTCCCGCTTCAGTGAGAGAACTGAAGACCTCCATCGATGAACATGAGATGAAGTCCGTATTCGGGCCTGTCTTGGAACTATTGACAGTTTCCGAAGAATTGTCTCATGCTGTTGAAGCAGTGTTGCCTCATGGCATGGCCTTTGCTTTCATCGTTCGTGATGAGAACGACCTTGTTTTGACGCAGAAGCTGAGGGATAAAGTGGATGCTCCATCTCCCATAATCATGCTTCGCGAGATTGAAGAAAGGATTCCCCGAAAGGAACTGCCCAGTGGACGAGGTGTAGAGGGCTGGTTGTGGGACACGCTCTCCTTGGACGCCGAAACGAGATCTCTCCTTTCTATGGCCTTCGGAGATTTGGTTCTGACAAGGACAAGCAGAACAGCTAGTCGTGTAGCGACACGTTATGGTCTTGGAGCAGTATCACTCGATGGTTCATTTGTAGTCCCTGAAACAAACAGGATAGTAAGCTTCCCAAAACACGAATCTACAGGCCTCGTGTCCACTGCTCCGCTTCAGACAAGGCTTGCCGAGCTCGAGAGGGATATGGTTCTGGCCCGTAAGAGAACCACCGAAGTGATGGCGAAGCTGGACAAGACAACTGGTGAACGAGAAGGAATCATAGAGCTTCTTGCTCAGGCAACGAGATGGAGTAGCACCTGGGAACGCAGAAAGAAACTCCTTGAAAGCATCCCTGAAATCGAGGAGAGAATTCTTGGCCTCGATGATGAACTAAGGGGCCTGCAAGCGAACTTGGGAAATGCCCAAAGACAGCTTAGGAAGCTGGATAGCACGCAGCCCCCAGAGAGAAGCAGGCTAGTTGGTCAACGCTCCGCAATACGACTCAAGATTCGAAGACTCCAGGGAGACCTAGGGAAAGTACAGAGCAGTCTCCGGGATACTGAACAGGCCGAGGAAAAAGGGAGAGGTGAACTCAGGCAGCACGTTGATCATATTGGAATGCTCTCTAACCGGACAAAAGAACTGAGAGAGGAATTGAAGACATCAAAAAGCGAATCTGCGTCCATAGCAGAATCCATTGGGATATTGAACGACGGCATTGTTGAAACGCAGGCAATTCAGTCGAAGATACGGGAGGAACTTGCCAGCATCAACGAAGTCGTCCGCTCCATCGGTGAGCGCCTAGTTGAGCTCAGTCTTGTGATCAAGGATAGCAAGCTCCAAGTCCTTCAGGCGAGAAAACGCTTACGCAACTTAGAGGAAGAGCAGGAACAATTGACGAAGGACCTAGAGGCTGAAGAGAGGCCCCAAATCGTACGACCCCTCGAAACTGGCATGGCGGATTTGATACGCGTTCGACATCTACTCGACGACTATCAGGATGTTTCTGAAAGCGTTGCCCACACCGAGTCGCAGCTGAAGAGCCGTCTGGGTGAGCTGACTGCGCGTGTAGGAGATCTGGAAAAGGAGCTCCAAGAAGCAGAGGCAACCGTGAAGCATATTCGGGAACAGTACCATAATGGAATGAATGCCACACTCTCGAAAGTCGAGAAGAACGTGAACGACATTCTGGCAGGTGTGAGGTTCGCAGGACGAGTGCGTTTCGACCTGGCACTGAGAGATGGAGTCTATGGCGTGGAGTTCAAGTCCAAGATTCGAGGAGATAAGTACGGCAAGATCAGTCAAGGCTCTGGAGGTGAGCGGTCCCTCATAGCCATTGGTCTGATTCTAGCTCTTCAGAGGTTCAATCCTGCTCCTGCCTATGCTCTCGATGAAGTCGACATCTTCCTGGATGCTACCAACACTGAATCAGTCAGCAAGCTGCTCTATGATGCATCACGGAGGAGCCAGTTCATTCTCTTCACGCCTGCGAAGAGTACCCATCTCCTGAAGCATGCAGACAGAAGGATCGGTGTCGTATCACCGAGAGGTGTGGATCCGTCTGTGATAATTGAGAGTCCAAAGTTTGTCGAGAACTAGGAGAGGAATCGAATGGATCAATTGGAAACTCTGGCACTGCGTGTTTTCAAACTGGCTGAGTCAGTGCGAGAGGGCAAGGTTGATCCACTTGATTTGAAGCTTACACCTGAGTACAAGGAGCTTCAGGCAATGGTCGCTGAAGTGGACAAGCGCCTCGACATAGACGAACTGCTTAATGAGATACTCGCTGCCAAGATCTCCCGAGTTCAGGAACTCGCAAAAGTATTGGCATCACCTGAGCTCTACGTCAACCGACTGAAGGGTACAAAAGCTAGAGAGCTTGCCAAGATGATGTCCTATCATCATCCAATGAGAGTGGCCCACCTTGATCATGAACCACTGAACCGAGCATTCGATAGAGTGAGTCGCTTCATTGATGCACTGTCAGCCAGCCCACCTGAGGATAATGCTCCGGATACCGCAGGACTACCAGAAAGCTACAGATTCCCGACTGAAGATGCAGTCCTACTAGAGGATGCAGAGCTGTTCGGAGCAAGGATTCCTAAAGGGCAGACTGTTTCACTCGACGAGCTTTTGAATAGCGAGAGTTTTGATGAGTTTCTCCGTCGATTTCTGTACGTCGTCATTCTTGTTTCCAGAGGAGTCATCGAATACGATGGGTCATCTCGAACCGTAGTAAGGGCAGACTCCTCAGAACGGGAGGAGGTAGACGCGTCATGAATGAGTATGGACTCCTCATGCGGCTGCTCACACGAACTGGAAACCCGATGGGAGCAGGAGTTGAGGACATGTTGAGCGCTCTGGGTCTGCCTGAAGACATCGGAAGGCATGTCCTTTTCCAGAAGCTGTCATCACTACATGAGAGTCTGGCACCACTGGGACTCATAGTAAAGCACAACCCAATAGATCACGTATTCTATGTCGACACAGCGATTCGAGGGACTCACCTCTTCGAAGAGGTGGCGATGCCCGACAGGCTAGCGGCAACTCTCCTCGTTGTGATAACACTTGCATATCAGGAGGAGGGGTGGGTTTCCATAAGAAGAGTGAGCGAGTTCAGGCGAAAGGCTAGACGTGGTGTAATGTCAGATTTGAAGGAACTGTCAGTAAAAGGATACATTGAGTTCGATAGCGCAGGCGCAAACGTAAGACCAGGACCAAGGTCTGCCTTCGAGATTGACTATGATGAGTTCTTCAGAAAGCTCATGGCCTGAGAGCATCCACGTCGCTAGTTTTATCAGGCCTCCTGAAGCTGAAACGTCTGGTTACAGCATATGTCACATCGACGTTCCTTGAGATTCTCAAATGCAACCTGTCCAATCTGCGGAAGCAAAGAAGTGGCTAGGGACGATATCAAGGGCGACCTGCTGTGCACCAACTGTGGTAACGTCGTGGAGCGTAGAGAAACAAGAGCCGTTGGGAAGTTCGATGTTGCTCAGCACCTGAAGAGAGAAGGCAACATGGACTTTGAGAAGCTCAAGAAAGCTACCGGAGCATCTGACGACAAACTCTTTGGAGTGATTCAGAGCATGGTCAGCATGAGTCTATTACAAGAGCTGAGAGGGATCTATTCCCTCACCAAACGTGGCCAGCGTTGGTATAGGCAGAGACTCGGACAGGAATGGGGATATTAGTCCCTGCTGGGGACATTTTCCCGCTAGTCAGTGGACACTCTTTTTGACGTAATCACGATGGCACTCTTTTCGAAGTCGACTGTGTATACACAAACCTTTTTCTTAAGAACTGTGTATACAAGATTATGCAGAATCAGAAGCCTGGTCCGGAACGTGGATGGAAACGGCATATGGACTCTCGAGGGTGGGAACCTATCACTAGTGGTGCTACTACCGTTAAGAAGGAGAGCAGAACCTACTGTGATGGGCAGATAGATCGGCTCTATGTCCGACGCCGAAATGAAGAGGGCAAGTGGCGATTCGTCCCAATTGGTTATCGGTGTCAGAAATGCGGTGAAATCATACTCGATTAGT
>JBHIAE010000034.1:0-29642 GCA_046758445.1 Candidatus Thorarchaeota archaeon
TGAGGGTCGAATTGGCGTTGCTGCGGCTGCAACAGAGATTGGGGCTTCTTCTGGAGACGTTGTCGATGCGGCCGAGAAGCTTGCCAAACGCAGACTCCCCCTTGTCTACCTTGACAGAAGATCAAATGAGATTGTGAGTCCGGGAGCGGTGTCGCTTGAAGAGGGTCTCCTGCATCTTCTTCATGCTCAGAGGAGAATGACATTCGATCAGATTGGTCGCGTCACAAATGCCACGGATGACCAGATAGTTGAGGCGCTTGAGAACCTATCTCAATCTGGCAAGTTTCGAGGAACCATTGACAAGAACTCCCGGGTAGTATTCACCTCTGAGGCTGTTGAGCAGCTCCCAAAGGCTGTGACTAGATGTCCAGTATGCTCTGGCAAGCTCTCGAACCCTGTGCTTCCTGGCGAGGAAGAAACCTGCGAATACTGCGGACACCTTATAGTAAACCGCCTTGATCTGGATTAGCAGTGAGACGACTAGGCTATAGTTTTACGGCTATAGACATCCCAGATGTCAACAATCTCGTCGCCGCTTGTTACGTAGTACTCGTCAGAGAGGTTTGCAGTGAGACAAGAGTGGTTGGGAAGTATCCTTAGGTGGTCACCTGGTTTGAGTTTCTTGATTGGTGAGCCTGCTTCCAATTTGACCTTTCCATGTTCCTGAGAGAGACTGGTTATCACTGTTTCCTCAGCATGGTCGCCTTCGTCATAATTCGAGAGAATCTTACCATATCCGCAGTCAGGATAGATATGAGTTGGCCCGGGGTCGTGTGAGAGTGCTGTAGCGCCAGCATCAATGATCAGCCTGTCCTTGAAGGCGCCAATCACACTGGATAAGACTGTAAGCGCACAACTGTACGACCTACACGTCCCTAGAGCCACCTGTGTATAGTCGTAGAACACATAGTTGCCCGGACGGATTTCGGTTATTCCCTCAGGTATCGTGTCACTAAGCATCATCGTAGGTGTCGAACCTATGCTGACTATCTTGGGAGTGAGTTTCCGACTCTCCTTCCTCAGCAGCTTGGCAAATCGCAGGACTGCGCCACTCTCCTCAGCGGCAACTTTGCGAATCTCGTTGCGCGATCTTGCAGAGTAGGAGTGTCCCCCATGGGTGAGAATGCCTGCAAAGCGAAGCTTTCGAGCATTGTGAATCCTCTTGGCAAGGCGAATTGACGAACGTTTCTCAGGGTCAACACCACTTCTATGGTAGTTGCAGTCCACCTTGAGAAGCACATCTAGCTCTAGCTTGCTCTTCTTCAGTCCAAAGATTAGATGTGTGACAGTCGTTGAGTTGTCGACAAGGACTTTCAGACTAGCCCTGAAAGCAAGCTGTACAATCGCTGGTATCTTGTCAGGGGCCAAAGGAACTGAGAGAGTAATGTCTTTGAATCCGTTGCGCGCGAAGAACTGTGCCTCTCCAATCGTTGATACTGTTATGCCTAATGCTCCGAAGTTCTTCTGCAGCTCAGCAATCTCTAGACACCTGTGAGTCTTAATGTGAGGCCGAAGAGCAACTCCGTTGTCCAGAGCCTTTGCTGCCATGAATCTGATGTTCGCTTTCAGTCTGTCATAGTCTACGACAGTTGCAGGAGTCACCAGGTCTGAAATCCGCATGAGTCCACATTGGCGGAGTCCCTAAAAAACGGTTCTTGGTTTGTTATCGAATTCTGGGTGGCTCATCCTACTCTCTATGTTATTCCGCGCTGGTCCCCTCGAATTCGGCGTCGTAGAGTTAATCTGACTTCGTCGAGTTTGCTTCGTGCTCTACTTCTCTTAGGCCAGAAGTTCTTGATTTCCTCAAAGCCATGAACATCCCAATAGAGGGGACAGGCTCCTGTGCAATACTCGAAGTACTTGCATGGCCTGCAACCTTCAGGTGCAAAGTCCTTTGCTCGCCAGAACCTTGCTGCTCTGCTGTACCATACCTTCTCAAACCCATCTTCCAAGAGATTCCCTACAGGCACGCTGAAGCTAGAACAGGGCAAGACTCCTCCCTCTGCATCCACAGACAACAGACCGTCACAGCAGGCACACGACTTTGCACCGAGACCATGAGCAATGGGGTTGAACAGACAGACGGGCGTCGGAGCATACCACACAAACTGGATTCCCTTCCTGTTGGCCCTCTTCTTGACGCGCTTCACAACATCACCTATCTCTGAGTAAGTGATCTGAAGCTCATCCCGAAGCTTCGCAGCAGTACCTGTGTATATCACCATGTTCATACTGAAGTAGCTGAGCTGAAGCTGGTCAGCAAGGAAGTCGACAAGTTCTTCCATGTGTTCTCTGTTCGGTTGGCAGATAGTGGTGTTGCAATGAGTGTAGATGTCAGTGTCCCTTAGATTCATGATGCCCTGGACTGTCTGATCAAATGCACCCGGGATGCCGACCATGAAGTCATGGACCTCAGGAGTAGGGCCTTCAATCGATACCTGAGCACTGTTTAGCCCTGCATCCACGAGTTCTTGGACATACTCTCTCTCAGCACATCTTCGGCCATTTGTAATGAGATTCACTCGAAGACCTCTCTTCCGAGCATACGCAATCAGGTCAAACAGGTCCTTGCGGAGAGTCGGTTCGCCTCCAGTGAACGATAAGCTCGGAACATGAGCATCGTCATCAATGATGTCGATGACTCGCTTGACCTCTTCAGTTGTCATTTCGCCAGATTCACGATAAGGTGCATAGGCATAGCAAAATCGGCATTGGTTGTTACAACGATATGAAATCGCAATCTCACTTAGCACAGGATACTTGATCTCCCCTGTACCGAACGGGACGATATTCGCTGTCTTATAGGAGTAGACATTCAGATTGCCCATTGTCATGTTCCGAAGGTCGTCGACGAACGCGGCGAGATCATTCACTACAACCTGTTCAGTGGCACCGAAGTCTTCCACAAAGTGTCCTACCACATCTGTTGGAGAGGAACCATCTAGAAGCATTGTGAGCATTATGACTCCAGTCTCATTGAGATGCATGACTTTGTTTGGACGGAGAATGAGCAGGTTATCTTCGGGTCGAACGAAGAAGAACTCCTTCACATCCTCGATGAAGGTGCCTACCCAACTCAGTTCCTCAATACTGTAGTCATAGTGTGGATGTGGCATCGTTCTTGTTTTCATCGAGTCTGTAATCTTAAGGGTTCGCGTATAGCTCGACAGTCTAGGCTAGCTGAAAGGCTTATCTACATCCAAGTTCGAATAGGCCCAGTGCACCATCAAGGAGTGTAATGAATGAGTTCTAGCGAAATCACGCTGCCATATGGAACGATAAGCAAGAAGAAGCTAATCATGCACTTCAGCGCGTTCGATATCGACCTTCCAGTAATTGCAGCCGGAATCAGGGAGCGAATGGATGTTCTGCGGGAACTCGACGTCGCCTTTGCGGGTTTTGGAACTGAGGTTCCAGAGGACATGACAGAACAAACTCCAGCCACAGTGAAGTGCTTCTTCGAGTACCTCGGAAAACAAGTTGACTCCTTTCTAGTACTGAAGAGAGTCTACCATCTCGTTTGGGGAGGGATGATTCAGGAGTTCCCAGATTTTGAGGAGTGGGCCGCTGCGAAGGCAGACCTGTCTTCCCTTACCATCGCCCAGGCGGATGTCATCCGAGCAAGAAGAGGAGAATAGCATTAGGGATCAATATGAGAGAAGGATACGAAGTGTCACGGTGGGAATCCAACGCTTGAGACGAGGACTGAAGCTTGCCGCCTTCATCGCAGTCGTCCTACTTGTTGCAGTGCCTGTAAGGGCCGACTTCACACCAAGTCAAGCTCCGGATGTGAACCTTGACAGTATCTATGTTGATGTTGTTGTTTTGCCAAACGGACGCATCAATGTCACATACTGGATCACAATATCTGTATTGGATGGCTCTCTAGGAGGCTTTGATCTTCTGGGAATCCAAGAGAGCACCATCTATGACTCTAACAGGGCATATGCAGAAGTTGGAGGGAATCAGTATAGTCTCATTGTAGGTACTCGCTCCAATGGTTATGCACTAGACTGGACTCCAAGGACTCAAACTGGAGAAACTGTCACTGTAGTATTTGGGTACTTCAGTACCAACCGTGTCATAGAGAGGACCCTGGACCTCGGAGTCTTCCACTGGGCTCCAGTTCAGTGGAAGGTGCCTGTTGACTATGAGAGTGTTAGAGTAATCTACCCGATTGTGATGCAACCTTCTTGGATTACCGGAGAGAGTGGGATAACACAAGAAGGTGCTGACTTCGCCGGCTACAACGTTTCAACTGATCAGGGTCTCTGGGACAATCAAGGAGGGCAATTCGCTTTCGACGAGGAGAACTTGCTCGCCTATCCAACATCTCCGTCGGCTACTCCCAGAAATTTCAGTGTGAGCCTTGCTCACAACAACCTAGATCCTTTCGATCATTTCAGAGTCTTTCACTTCACAAATTGGAGCTTCTACGCTCCCTATCTGCTACCGGGATCTCTAGGATACAGCACTGAGGAGAACATCAATGTAGACGCGAACGTCGAGTTCAGCATAGACCTGAACGTGTTCAACTTCGGTGATGCGCCACTGGATGACGTCACAGCATCAATGTCCGTGCCTGAGAATCTCACATTGACATCGGGTCAGGTCGTTACATATGTCGGGACACTTGATGGAGGGGAGAATTCGGCTTTGACCTTCAATTTCGTTCCAGACAACATCCCCGAGATTCTACCAGTCACATTCCAAGTAACAGCATCCAATCTCAATGCAAGCGAATGGATCACTTTCACAGTCAATGTATTCGTTCGAGAATTCATCCCTCCGCTGATACCGCCAAATGTGTTGATTCTTAGCTTCGCTGGAATCGCGGCCGTGGGCATTGTATACGTCGGCTATAGAAGAACAACCAGGCGATATGGAGCCAAGTGGAAAGCTGATGAAACCACATCCGTCTATCAAAGCCCTGAGATTTCAATCCAGACCTTCGGCACTCCCGGAACAGTGGCTGAGCTGGATCCCGTCGAGAGCGCATTCTTTGTCAACACAAGCCGAAAAGACATCGTATCTATGATTCTCATGTCATGTGTGCGAAAGGGAGCAGTCCGAGTCATCTCGGGGGACCCATTGCGTCTATCAGTTACGGGACTGAAGTTTGAAGATCTGACTTACTATGAGGAGCTGTTTGTTGAATCAATTGACAACAATGAACTAGACCAAGACAAAATCGACGACATGTTGGAGGAGCTCGCTCAAAGGGTACAAGACAAATCTTGGGATGCAGACTTTGAGGCTACCAAAACCAACCATGACGAGATGGTGAATGGTGCTTGGGATGAACTCGAGAGCCACCCAAGTCTTGATGGTCGAGTCGACTACTACTTCAACAGACACTACCACGATACTTGGGCTTGGTACTGGTTGTTTATGCACCCCCGGCATCACTATCATGTTGGAAGAGCATTCACACCTCCCGGCGGGACTATAGCACCTCCAAGAATTCCAGATTGGTTTGGGCAGATGGCTGAGGCAACTGGTCATGCGATTGGCGAAGTGGGAAGAGTTGTCGGAGATGTTGCATCGACCACGGCACAGATCATGTCGAACGTGACGGATACGATTGGCAGTGTGCTCGAAGGAGTTGGAAACATCATTCGCGAACCGTTGAAACCTATCATCGAAGGGACCAGCCGTTGTGTGTCCCATGATGCTTGCCATTCAGCTTGTGTTTCACATGATGCCTGCCACAGCGCTTGTCACAGCGCTTGTCATAGTGCGTGCGTATGCCATAGTGCTTGTCATGCTGCATGTCACTCAGCTTGTGTATCGGGTGGATTCAGATAGGATTCTGAAGCCTAAGCATTCTGCTTGATTTCGGAATGCTATTTAACATAAATCTCAGCCAACAGAGTGATTGAAATGTCCGTGGAAGAGAGATTCGTACGTTTCTGCGGTGAGCTTGGCAACTTCTGCGAGAGAGTCACCGGGACCAGCCTGATTGATGCCTATTTCGGTCCTGACGAGTTGGTTCCTTCTAGGCAACGGAAGGACTCAATGCCAGAGGCCTTGCTACGAGAGCTGGATGTAATTCGAGACCTCATATCAGATCAGATTAGTGAGAGAATCCGGCAGGATTTCATGCTGAGTGACATCAAGTCGCTCCGAACGACTCTGCTTTGGTTGTCCGGCCATGAGATACCCTATGTCGACCTTGTTGAAGGTCTCTTTCACGTAGAGCCCAGAGCATTCGCCGAGTCTGACGTTGAGGCAGCTCGACAGCGAGTGGAAGATGCTTTCTCAACTTTTCCGGGTGAAGACACTCAAGACCGTGTGACTAGGTTCCGAACAGTAGGAGAGATTATAGGGCCCCAGGCTAAAGAGTTCATAGAGGTTGAACTTCAGAGAGAGAGTGTCGAAATCGGCCGGATGTTCAAGACCAAGATCTACGATGTCATTGGGGAGTCGGTGACAGACAACGGTATAAGCTATGAGGCCGTCAGAGGTAAGCCGTGGGGTGCATACAACTGGTACAAGGGCAACTATCGTTCCGTGAACCAGTTCAATATCGACCGTCCTATCAACAGGAACACGGTAAACGCCGCAGTCTATCATGAATATGAACACCATGTGTCCCTTCTTTGGAGGGAGAAGGCATACTTGGAGCGCGGTTGGACTGATCTCTCTGTTGTTCTACTCCACACTGGCCGCTCCATTATAGCTGAAGGGACCGCTGACACGGCTGCTGACTTCCTAGGAGTTGGAAGAGGGACACGTGAGGGGACCGCGGTCAGAGCGATGACTGATCTCTTCCGAATACTCAGCATCAATGCAGCAATGATGATGAATCAAGAAGAGGTGCCCTTTGACGAGGCAGTAGAATACGCCATCGAGCGCAGCTTCAGTCCACGTGAAAGTCTAGAGGGGGCTTTGGGTTTCATGACTCCAAAGACGCCTAGCGGCAGCCCCAACTTCTTTTCTCCGTATGTTTTCGCGTATTTTATCGGCCGGAACGAATTCGTGTATCCCGCATTCGCCAAGGCTAAGGAAAGGAACATGCTGTCCAAGTTCTACAGAACAGCCTACCTCAATCCGTATGTAGGACATAGCGCGACCTGGCGTGACGCATTTGATTGGCTATGAGCAAAGACGTGGTCCGATGCATTGCTTCCCCATACCGGATATTCCGGCGAGAGTGAAACAAAAGGGAAATGTGTGATGACCTTTTCGGCACCACACACTGTGGTTGTTATTCACCACTACCTTGAGCTGCAGAGTATGCTCTGTCAAGCTCTCTTTCCATCGGGGCTGGAATTGCACTTTTCCCTGTGACGTCCCCTTCCTTTCTCCGAATGAAGACATAGAGCAATGTGACATACACGATGTCAAAGGTCCTCAATACAAGAGTGACTGGGATGCCTGCTAGGACTGCAAATACTACTGCCAAGATGATTGTCATGATGAGGTCGCCGGCGAACGCCACCCAACCTATGACCGCCCCGCCCAGAGCGAACGCGAGGAAGAACGTGACAGCAAGGACGCCAAAAGCCCATCTCACCGCTGTTTCCTTGATAAGTACGTCAACGAAGTTGTTCCTCACAAGGCCAATGCTTCTTTTGATACCATCCTTTGCACCTAGCTCTTCCGCAACCATCGCTGGGATCGTGAAGTAGTTGACCAATGCCCATATCCAGCCAATTATCCCGCCTGCGGCCCTGCCGACTGCCTCACCACCGGAGCCTCCGACCTCTCTGCCCACGCGCTGCAGAATGAGCCTGACGATTACTATGATCACGCTCAATATGCTGAGAACAATGATGCCAGTGATGACACCCAGAGATGATCTGACTCCGTCTCCCAAGTCCGGGTCTCGTCCTCGCATGTAGATGTAGACTATTGCTGACGAAGTCCCGTAGGCAAAGTTGTAGAAGAAGATGGTCGCGAACAAGTATAGGACAATGCCGATTCCGGCCGCCCAACCATTCTCGAGAGTGAGTGAGTAGCCACCGCTTCCTGCAAAGACATCTAATGCGTGACCTCCCGAAAGGACATCCACTGAGTAGAAGGCGATTCCGCCGAACATCACAGCTGAAATCAGAGTGAAGAACATGACTAGGACCGGGGGCACGAACACTCCTTTCTCATCCAGACACACTTGACCCGTAAGCTTCACAATCTCCCCCGCACGGCGAATCCTCTCCCTAAACACCGTGAACAACAGGAGCGTGAGAAATAGGGTGAACACACCAGGGATCAGAACTTGCCAAACCAATGGTCCTCCGAAGATCAGCATAATAACGGGGATTGCCCAGGTCATCAGGTTCATGAAGAACGCTCCAATGTAGATGAGCGTCCCACCTAGCCTCTTCGCGAGAACTGAAGCCCCCCACGCTACAAAAACGCTCAGAAGTATCAGCCCAGCTAGTATAGCACCGATCGCTATGGCCGCATCTGTTGGTGAGATTACCAAGCTAATAACACTCAAGATATCATTGATGAAAGCCATCACTTGTGTACCATACTGATTCCATAGATTCCATAAGGAAAAGACACCTGCAGCGAGAAATGCACCCAGCACGATTACGACTCCCGCCACAGCCATTCCGTGGCCTGGGTACTGTTTCTCATCATGATAATTGATGATGTCAGTACGTGACAAACATATTCTCCTCCATTCAACGAGTTAAAATTCATGTCAGTTCAACCATCCTGTACAGTTAAATGTTGGGAGGCACAGAAGCGCCTCGTTGCACTCAACCATTTCACCTATAGATACGTATTTCAAAGAAGTAGCGAGAGTATGTCCATGGAGTCTATAACTTACTGCGAACCGGAGCGTCTTTTCTGCAGAACAAGGGAGATACTGCTTGCAGTTGACGGGAGCAAGGGTTCAGCCCGGGCGGCAACCGTGGCGTTCGAGATAGCCGAAATGACAGAGTCCAAAGTGTTCATCGTACATGTGATTCCGACTCCGTCGATCAAGCAGCTGTCTCTCATGACTGGAATGAAAGAGGATGAGGTCCTTGCCAAGTATACGAAGAACGGTGAAACACTGTTGGCAGGGTATAAGAATGCCTCAATTGAGTTCGACCTTGAAGTAGAGTTGTTGCTTGAGAAGGGCTTGCCTTCTGAGCGGGTGATCATGGCAAGTGAGCAGCACAACGTCGACCTTATTGTGATTGGGTCAAGAGGAACGGCCGGTGGCAGGCGAGCAGGCATGGGTAGCTTCACAGAGAGAATTGTGCTTCAGTCCAAGTGTCCTGTGATCGTCGTGAAGTAGGAAACCTCCTTCGGCTCAACACTTCCAGCCATAGCCATCCGCTATGCCAGGTACGGTCCTCAACTTCTATGATTGAACCTCCTGAAGTTGGGTTGATGCTACGCGAAATCCGTTTAATAGCAAGCACTTGAGAGGGTACTTGCGTGGAGTAAGATGAGCGACGAAACCGGGACTCGGAACAGTCCAGACGTCAAGCCACTTCGTCAGCTGTTTCACTTCTCACACTTCACTCACTTCTATAGACTCTACGTACCTGCGTCAATCCTGATAGGCATAGTCTGCGGCCTGTTCATGGTCTGCTTCCAAGTCCTTATTGACGTGCTGACCAGCGGACTCCTCGGAATTCCAGTGTTCTTGGCTCCATTGATAGGAGGGGTCGTCTCGGGACTTCTGATCTACTTCGGTCATCGCGAGATAGAGGGGAGTGGAATATCGAAGGCAATAGAACTCACTCACGACCCAGTTGAGCTTAAGTCTCAGACCGCCGTCAGCAAGATGATTGCGACTTCTTTGTCGATCGGGTCTGGCAACCCTGTTGGTCGTGAGGGTCCTGCTGTACTCATAGGGGCGGCCATTGGCAACAACGTCGGCCGTCTCTTTGGATATGATGACGCGCCTCATCTGCGAGTCTTCATCATGATGGGGTCTGCAGCTTGCACTGCTGGGATATACAAGGCTCCTCTTGGAGGTGCATTGTTCGCTTCAGAGGCTCCCTACAAGAGAGACGCGCGAATGGGCTACTTTGTCCCTTCCGTCTTGGCAGCAATAACCTCTTACATCGTCTTCGCAATCCTCCTTGGAATAGACTCTCTTCTCAGTCTGGATGTCAGATTTACGCTAACTCTTCAAGTTCTCCCCTTCGTCGTAGTACTTGGTGTTGCTGCTGGCGCGGTTGCGATATTCTTCTCGGTCTTCTTGATGTTCATGCGCAACGTGTTCAGGATTCGCCTTCCTGATTGGGCGGACCCGGTTGCGGGCTCCCTGCTTGGATGCGTGGTGATCTTCCTGGTTGGTCTATGGATGGTTCCGGACCTGAATGTGGCAGGTCTTGGCTATTCTGTGATTGAGAACATAGCCTTGGGCGGCACGACCGTGCCTATAGCGACCTTGCTTGTACTTCTCTTGGGCAAGCTCTTTGCATCTTCGTTTGTTGTTGCAGGTCGGGTGTCAGGCGGAGTCCTTGCTTCCTCAATCTTCGTGGGAGCAATGCTTGGCGCACTATGCGGTGAGGTCTTCTTTCCAGAGCATATCGCAGCTTTCATAGTCATGGGAATGGGCGCCGTACTGGCCGCTACCACGAATACGCCTGTAGCCACAACCATTCTTGTCCTTGAGATCAGTCACTCTTTTGAGCTCCTGATACCGCTGGCTATTTGCATCTCAGTTTCATACTTAGTCGGAGGAGGAACGTCTCTGTATGAGGGTCAGAAGGTGACTAGAGACGATGAAGACCCCGGTTACTTTGCTCGTGTCAATATCATCCCCGAGGGAGAAGACCTTATCTCAGCTTTTGCAGATGCCAACCCGGTAGACAGCGAAGAAGAGACCTCGGATGATGGAGGCTCTGTGTAGGGCTTTCAATAAGTTAATAGGCCATCGGGATAGCAACTATGGTTTAGAACCGCTGAGTCCAAGGAGGAGTAAAGATTGAAAAGACGGTACGTTGGCACGCTACTTATTCTGGTTCTTGCACTACCGGTCATGTTCTATGTACCGAATGTCCTCGTTGGGATCTTTGGGTTTGCCAAATCCAAAGATTCAACCATCGACTTTCATTCACTTAGTAGTGAATATGACGGCGAGATACCAGTTGTTGTAAGTTTCACTAACGCACTCACAGAAGAATGGATATCAGAGATACAATCGCATGATGTGAGGTTCAGCTTGGGCTCTCGAGAAGCGAGCCGAGTTGGTGATTACTATATTCTTCGAGGGACTCCAGACGGGCTCTCATCTCTCCAAGAGATGGGCCTGTTTGATAGTCTGGCTCTGGGCGCACCTTCAGGGAACATGCATCCTTCGCGGGATGTTTCCATTCCAGAGATAGCCGCCGATGACGTCTGGAGGACTATTGACGGACTTGGGAGGAACATAACCGGAGAGGGTATCCTAATCGCAGATCTCGACTCTGGAGTTGACTGGCTTCATCCAGATCTGTGGTTTGCCGATGGACCGACCTATAACTGGTATGAGTCGGGACTCCCGGATGCAGTCTTCACGAACGGTACTGATTATGTCGATTTGAACGGCGATTTGATTAAGCAACCTGACGAGAGTCTGTTTCATATCGACCTTGACAATGACGGTGTCATTGATACACGCACGGAATGGCTTTGGGCAGACAACATTTCCCAAGATGGAGTGATACAGATAGGCGAGCCCTTCTTTATTGTCAATGATACTGATGATGATGGAGCCATCGGTTTCACTGAAACACTTGTGATGCTGAGTACCCCCAAGACCAGGTATATCGTCGAAGGAAACGGGACCCTAGGAGGGATTCAGGTCTGGGATCGAAGTGCGAATCTCACCTCAACAACACACAAGGACATAGACGGTCACGGCACCACTGTTTCAGGTATTCTCCTAGGTGGTCATCTGGGCTTCAACAGAACGTACGTCGGCGTAGCTCCAAGTGCAGAATTGATGATGGTCAAAGTTCTTAGTGACAACTGGGGCAACTATGATTGGGTGGACATGCTCGATGCGCTGGGTTGGGCCTATAATCACGGAGCAGATGTAATCCTAACGGAGATTGGTTCATGGACATACCATTATCTGGACGGTAGTTCCGCAGAAGCCCTGCTTATTGATGCCATTGTATCGAATGGGGTTCCAGTGATTTCTCCAAGTGGCAATCTTGGTGGAAAGCATAAGCATGCTCTCACAAACACCCTTCCAGGCATTGCAACCCAAATCGACTTCACGATTCCCCAACCTTTCACCCCAGGCGAGGGTGAATACATCGACTCAGAGATACGGGAAGTGTATATCACAGTGCTGTCGCGGAACACAACTGACTTTGCTGCCAGCAACTTCAGTCTGTTTATGGACATGTCAGCCTTTGTCCTACCGCCAGTCACCATCTATCTGCATCCTGGTGCAGGCTACCAGAACTTCTTCAAAGAACCAGCATCTCCAGCGCAGTTCGACGTACTTTCATTCATCTCGGTTTCTAGTCGCGGCACCAAGATGCTTGGTATAAAGATAAACGGCACACTGCCGGTCACACTTGCCCCTCCGTGGCATCAGCTCAACATCACTACACCTCAGGAAACGACTTTCCACAGCTACATAGCGGATGACCAAAGCTCCTGGACTGGTGGATGTATCTGGAAGAGCCATGTTTCAGATGACTTTGAGATAACTTGGCCGTCTACTGCCGACAGCGCATTGAGCGTTGCTAGCTACAGAACCAGAAATCTAGTCCAATCTGGGTGGAATCCACCTGATGTGGTCGGCGACATTGCTGGCTTCTCATCTCGTGGGCCACGCATTGATGGAGTGGCCAAACAGGGAGTGGCAGCCCCGGGAGGCTTCGACATCATCTCGGACTATACGAACGAATCAACATGGGAACCTTGGTTCAACGGTTTCGGAGCATTGTCATTCGGACCGCGCTTTGGAAGCTACCGACTCTTCAGTGGAACTAGCGCTTCGGGCCCACATGTCGCTGGATGTGCCGCGCTAATGCTTCAAGCTAAACCGACAATTGGGGTGACGGCGGCAGCCCTAATCCAGTCAACAGCTAGGACTGACGGATTCACTGGACCGGTACAGAATTCTGTGTGGGGTTGGGGCAAGCTGAATGTTTCAGCCGCGGTAGAAGCAGCTATCAGTACCACCACAACGACGACTACAACCACTACAACAACGACAACAACAACTACTACAACAACCACAGGCACGACCACTACAACTACCACAGGGACGACCACAACCACAACAACGACTGCTACCACGACTCCAACAATACCGGAGTTCCCGAACTACCTTGTTCTTGCTGCTATGCTTGGAGCAATCCTAGTATTGATTGTCATATCGGTAGCGGTTTCACGAAGACGGGGCAAATAGACCAGCAGAGTCCGCGATGAAGAACCTGCAGTTCTGAGCGGCTTGTTGGCTGCTGGGGTCTTGAGATGCGCTTATATGAGACGAGATTGTAGCGAGCCTGATGAGTAGACAGGCAAAAGGGACAGTCCATGAAACACCTCGGTGAGTTTGAGCTCCGAATGGAGCGAAGGTTTGGCCTCTCTAGTAGGCGTATCCCAGTAGAGGTTCTCGTTGATCACGAGAGTACAACAGTGGTCCTTGACTGTGGATGCTGCAAGGAACTACTAGAGAACAAACTCCCAGGAGGTATTCTCATACCTATTGCTTCTGCCCTGAAGTCGTATTTCGAGAGTCATGGCATGAGAAACGTCGATGTCAGTGTGAATGGTACGTTGATGCGGAGAACATACAAAGGGGTCGCGGTCGAAAAGATGGTTCCCCAGATGAAGAGCCAACTGGAGGATGCTGTTTCTAAGTTCACAAGGAAGAGAAGGGGCCTACTAAGAGCACGTGTTTGAAGATCTATCTGACTCACTTTTGCGCAAATGAACAACCGTCAAAAAAGATGAGAAACTGCGAAAAGATGCAAAATTCGTCCAAAAATGGACAAGATAGGCGTAACTTCACACTATCTTGGCCAGAAGAAGACGTTAATCAGAAGCACGTCTGTCTTACTTCAGATGAGAATTGATACTGCTAGAGAAGAAGATGGGGACGCTGGCCAGAGCCAAAGACTTGGTGCCCTATTGGGCATTGAGGTCCACCCTCTCTTTTGTGAACGTGAGTGGTGCTCCAAAACACGGGAAAAGGACGCCGTTCTCTGAACACTAGGTGAGAGCCGAATCTCCACAAATGAGGACATTCGGATTGGCGAACGAATCCCGCCCACGCATCAAAGATATCTCCAATGCATTAGGAGCAACGGGCTTCGGCCAGTCGTCCGATAGACAAGTATGCTTCCTATGAACATAAGCGTTTCTTCTTGCAGAAAGGCTTCTGAACTCGCATGAAGCTCATGGAAAACTACTCTATAGTCGCAGACCACGGAGTATTGACACCCGCGGCTATTGTCAGACATAGTTCTGCGACTGAGAACCAATCCCTAGAGCGAGTCTTGGTGAATAGGACTGGACTTCAACAAAGATTACATGTCAAGTGCTGCGGCGTCTGCAAGAGAAAGGGATATCAAGGCCTCCCTTCCCGAGCTTCACAATGAACCTTCCAAGATGAGAATCTTGGATAACAGAAGTCGACTTGGGTCAGCGGTGCCACAATATGGAAACGACGGAAGACAGCTTCATGAGGCAATGGAGCTATGGCAAGGTAACACAGTGGGTACTGCTGACAATTGCCTTGATGGCCCTTCAGCTGGGGACTGGCAGACGGTTCCTGCCGCACATGGCCGCAGCTGCAGGAGCTATTGCCTCATTGGCCACAATTGTCATCTTCCTTCTCATACGGTTTGCTAACTCAGTCCTCAGATTGCTCACGCTTGGCGGCATCCTTGTCAGTGTACTGTTCTTTCTTGGGCTGTTGCTGGGAGGGCTTTTTGTAGTGATTGTGGTTGCCATTGTGTTATTGGCTGGGTCATATTGGATTGCGGTTCTGGTCCCCGGCATTGCTCAATTCTCTGGGCAGTATTTGGTGCTATTCATTTCGTTCATCATAGAAGTCATCCTGACAAGATGGAACTTGGACTTCATCACGAAAGTACTACAGCTCGTCCGGACTCCGCGATCCGAGATCTAGGCCCGCATTGTTCGGAACTCTTCAAGACCATCATTTATATCAAAGACTCACCTGAATATTCTACAACCACATAACTTTAAAGGAACAGGAAATCTAGTGGACCGAAGTCCCGAGAATCGTAGTCAGAGGTGTTCTGATTGAATGGAATCAAAGTAGCAATCGTCGGCGTCGGCAACTGCGCGAGCGCGTTGGTGCAGGGCGTTGAATACTACAAGGATGCTAAAGCGAATGAAGAACTCGTGGGTCTAAGTCACCCAGATTTCGCGGGCTATCATGTGAGAAACATCCAGTTCGTGGCTGCCTTCGACGTGGCCGAGGGCAAGGTTGGATTTGATTTAGCTGATGCAATCTTCGCATCGCCCAATAACGTGATGCGCTTTGCAGAGGTCCCGAAGACTGGAGTCAAAGTGAAGAAGGGTCCAATCTTGGACGGTGTTGATGACATGCTGAAAGCACTAGTCAAGGTTTCTGGCGTTGCTGAGGTCGATGTGGTGAAGGCACTTCAGGAATCTGGATCTGAGATTGTGGTTAACTTGCTGCCGGGGTCGGCTGAGGAGGCTACCAAGTTCTATGCCGATGCAAGCTTGAAGGCGGGATGCGCCTTCATCAATGGTGCACCGATACCCATTGCTTCTGATCAGGAATGGAGTAAGAGATACGAAGAACGGGGACTACCGCTGGTCGGCGATGACATTCAGGATCAGCTTGGTTCAACAGTGCTCCATCGTAATCTTCTACAGCTTCTTGTGGCTCGTGGCGTTAAGGTTGACAAAAGCTACCAGCTGGATGTTGGAGGTGGCGCCGAGTCGCTTGACTCGCACTACCGCGGTCGAATGAGGAAGCGTGGGGTGAAGAGTAGCGCAATCAGTCAGGATCTTCCTTATGATGCTCCTTTGGTGGCCGGATCTTCTGACTATGTGCCATTCATGGACAACAGTCGAGAATCATACTTCTATATCAAAGGTCGGCAGTTCGGCGGTGCCCCGATAAAGTTCGACATACGCGTAGAGGTCACTGATGGCCCGAACGCAGGCCCAATCTTGATTGACGCTATTCGTGGAGTCAAGCTGGCTTTGAAGAGGGAACTGGCTGGGTCTCTAGAGTCGTTGTCTGCTTACGGTTTCAAGATGCCGCCGACTCCAACGACGATGTACAGAGCAGAACGCTGGGTCGAGGAGTTCTTGCTTGGCAAGAGGAAGCTTTGATCAGACTAGCCATGGGCCTTAACATAGCTCGCAATGAGTTTCTTCAGTTGATCTATCTTGGTGACTATCTTGAACTCTGTTTCATTTCCTATCTCTTCTAGAGTTTCGTTAAACCCCACGACGCTGGCATAGTCCTTCATATGGTTCTCTCGGACGACCTTCTTCCTTGCGGCAGGGTCGAACACAACAATCAGATTCTCAGGCTCGAAGTTGATGACAAGACTGCGGTTCAGATACTGAACCTTTCGACACTTGGGACACTGGACTCTGTTCGCTTTCCCTGATTTTAGATTCCTCCAGAGATCACGGTCCTCTGACAGGTCGATGTGATCAATGACGTCGGCCTCGTACACATGCTTGCACTTGACACACTTCACTTCAGTTGTGCTCTTTCCGGCCATCGAATCACCTGAGCTGGAATCGTAGTTCCCGTGTGAGCCACTTAAGATTTGCTACAGCTGCCCACCATAGTAGAGATTGAGTCTAGGACCCCGTTTCTGAAGAGCTCGCCTCATCTGAATTGAGGATCTCGTCCTCTATTGAGTCTTGGGAAACGTCTGATTCCTCGTCTTCGGTCTTCCTCTTGAAAATGATCCCCAAGATTATCGCAGTGAGTGCTACTGACCCTAGAATCGAAGGTACCGATCCGAAGAACGCACTGACAGCTGAGGCTATGAGTGCACCAGGAATTGTAACTGCAACCTTCCCTAGGGAGTAACTGACGAGAAGCTTTGGGATGCTATACTGTGTGAGTCCACAGTAAATCACTATCGGGTCGTCTGGGACCGGAGATCCGGCGGAGATGAGGAGCGCAATGGCACCCCATTTCTCAACTCTTTCTCTTTCGTACTCGATTTTTGCTAGCATGTTGTCAGACAATACAACACGTGATCCCCTCATTGTTGAGTAGAGTACAAGCTTGGACAATGTCGCAGAAAAGGCAACGACAACACCAACTTGAATTGCCAGTACAACATCCAGCTGCCCCGGAAACATAAGCAGCATGGCAAGGCCGGCCAGGACCATATTGCTTGGGCTAATGAAAGGAATCATGTTGACCATGAAGCACGCTAAGAAGAGACCTAGATACCCCTGTAGAATGAGGTCTATGACAATCTGTACTATATCCTGCATATCAACTCAGCATCTCGCCACAGAAACTTAAGAGTGCACCTTGGCGACATGCACCATGCTGACGCCTTCAAGCGCCGCCAACTCGTCGCGAAGTTCTGTTTCTGTATTTATGAGCTGCCCTGGATTGAAATAGCATTCGTAGAAGCATCTCGTACCCCGGAGGCAGACACCAGTCGAGAATAACAGATCAACAAGCCCAGCTGACTTGAAGACCTGGGAGAGCTGAGTTAGGAAGTCATTTGTGAGCTTCTTAATCTCAACGGATAGAAAACGTACTTCTTGATCTTCGAGCGGGAATATCTTGATGAGACGGTCCTTATGGACCAGCACCATAAGCCCATTCTTCGCGCCCATAGCTTCTCGGAACTGTGCTGGAAACTTCACAGTTTCATTGTCATCGTACACCAGAACTCTGCCGGCGGTTGCTCCTTCGTAGTCCTCGGACATCATATCACCCGTTCGAGTTTCCCCAGACTCCGCTAACTGAAGTCTAACATTCTAGGCTTTGAGAAACTCGAATATAAATGAAGCTCCAATATCTGCTCCCATAGACCAGACAAATAGCCCCTGTCTTCTTAGCCAATCTGGGGGTGGTTTTTGAGGATACGTTCTGGACAGAAGCTCGAGTGCGCCGGAAATGACCGAGAACCAAGCTGTCCCTACTGGTAGGTATCGTGATGTAGCTGAGCTCCGCGTTCAATGCTTTTGCGAGTATCGGTTACATCTCAGCCGAAAGCGTGGCTACAAATCATCTGCAGACAGCGTTCTCGGAATCCGTCTGCATCAACATGTACCATTACAATCTAAGCAAGGGCAATCAGTTGGCGAAGCTATCATGGTTTTGGTCATTATCATGACAATCCTGGCAGCACTCCTATGGGTAGCTGGGTGATGGCTGTGGAACCTCTTCTCGATCTGTTACTTCTCTGCCTATTTCTTGGAGGAGTGCTGACTATGACTCACTGGAAACTCAGAGGCGGCCTACTAAGTTCCTCTGCTAGACTGCTCCGCGATGCAGAACTTGCTCGTTGGACGCTGAGCCAGTTTCTTCATCTAAACTCTGATCGGAGGACTTTCGGCAAGTCCTTCATCTTCAGGGAACAGACCATCAGGTCCCTAGGGCATCGTTATGTTGGCAGGTTCGATTATGCCGTTCTACACTGGAAAGAGGTACCCATTCTAGATGCAGTCATCGAGCGAAAGTTTCCCCGAAATTACCTCCCCAGTAGACCCCGTCCTGAAGATACGTTTCAGGCAGGCCTCTACGCTCTTGGGTTACTACAAAGTGGGGTATCTTGCAGTTCCGCCAGACTCATACTCATGTACTGTCTGCAGGAAGCCGCCAGACGATGCATCGGAAAGAACAGGGCCGATTGTTTGTCTTGCAAAAAGGGAACAATGTTCACACAAAGGTTTCGTCCGAGGAAGGTGCTGAAGGCGCTTCGGAAGCTTGATGAGGTCTGGTTTGACGGACGCAAGCCCAAGGCCTCGCCGATTCCTTCCAAATGTAGGGCGTGTCCATATGGCATCGACCAATCGTGCAGGCATTCGTCTACGTAGGCAAAAGAGTAATCTCCCTTGAGTTCACAGGCTGGTGTATGCAAGAAATGAGAGATCTTCTGAACCACGTGATTCTCACTAAGCGTCAACTCAAGGAGATGTACTATACAACTCGAAACGAAAGTATGAAGGGGGATGCAAAGGAACTCGTTGCGTCCACAATTGCGGTTCAGAGACTTCTCGAGCAGCTATTGGAAACAAGGAGGAAGTCCAGAGTAGCGAAGAGAGTGCTGAGTGATAGAAAAGCTGAGCTAGCACTCAGAAGATGGAATGCGGGACTACCAAGACGCGCTAGAAACTTCCTTGTAAAACGAAAGAAGATCGAGCAACAACACCTTCATCGTTACCAGCAGTCACTTCTTGAGTATCTGAATGGCATCGGAACAGAACTGGCAGCTTGGGTTGAAGATATCGAAACTCTCAGGGAGATACCTCGTCTTCCGAAGGAATGAAGGCTACCACCGAAGTATGGCAGCGATACCTCCGAATGAATTCAACTGCGCGCCAGATTCAGTCTGGGCTGAGAACACCATTAGTTCACTCCCAAAGCTAGAAATCTCGTCGTAGAGTCTGTCCAAAAGGTCTGTCTTATCTTCGACAATCATAACAGTTTCCACCCGGCCTTCGCGGAGAGCACTAACCACTTCGTTTTCACCGTATGTGACGGTGGTTTCACCCTTCATCAGGGCTTCCATAAACGCGTCCCATTCCTGACGCTCCGCATAGATCTCCGTTTCTCTCAGGATACGCGATGCTTCTTTCATCGCTTGATAGAGACCCGTTTCATCAATAACACTGACAGGGATGATTGCTTCAGCTATCTTCTCCCTGAGCCTGTAGTCCAAGTCCCCCTTCTCCAGGAATTCTTGCGCACGGATCGTGTTTCCGCCAAGCACAATTGCGTCCACTTTGTCAATATCGTCCAGCAAGAGGTCCTTCAGTATTCGTCCAACATACTTGAAGAACTCAAGCATCTTCTCCTCTCTGATACGCAGATACCGTTTAGCGCTCTGGCCTCCTGCGCGAGTCTTCCCGATGATGTAAAAGTCCTCATCGCGCACCAGTTCCAGGTGCTTGCCCCTAAGGTAGCCAATCGTGACCTTTCCGCCTTCAATCAACACAATTACTACTAGGCTCTTGGGGAGTGTCATCTCCTCCAATTCATCTGTTATGAACTCGCGGCCGCAAATGTAAGTGAACTGGGATATGGGAGCAGGAGGAACAACAATCTCTCGAATCTCATCGTTGGCGCCCCCCTCTTCAACTATCCCGAAGAAGAAGGCAATCCCATTCTCCGGAATCTTGTCCACACGGGTCAGCTCACTTAGTATGGCAGTGAGGTTGTCCTGGACGTTCTTTCTGTTGGCCTTGCTCTTGATGTTTTCAGCACCGGCCAACTCTGCCTTGACGAAGCCTGTGACATCAACTAGGCTCTTAGTTGGTGGAACGTAGAGCGTGGTGAACGAGCTATGCCTACCTTGGAGTGATTTGAGCTCCTGTACTTTTCGCTTTAGCTTCTGTCGATCAACGGACATCTCGTTTCACCTCTGTATCACGTACTATTTGACGGGGTTCATTAAGAATTAGTAGCCGTCAGGCAGGCGCCTTGAGTCATCCCCATAAAGTCTGTATTTTAACATTGCGTCAGGTACAGAAGGTTCTTCGACGACAAGTTAAAAAGGTGGTCAGATTCTCAGAGGAGCAACAGGTGAAGAAGGAATGTCCCACCAATTTACATCATCCTTATGAAGGAGAACTTCTTTTGCGGACCTAGTCCGCATGCGGCGGGGCGTTCCGAGCATCACAATGACAACTCAGGAGTTCTGATGAACAGATGAGCGACCAGTTGACAGAAGGAGAGAGAACAGTTCTTCGACGACTAGTCGAAATAGGCAGGCGAATCTCAGCAGATGAGCTGGCGAATGGACTTGGTGAGAGGGCTGAGCGTGTAGTTTCAATCATGAACTCGCTGTCTGAAAAGGGGCTTGTTGAGCTTGAAACACAAGAAGTCGTTTCTTACTCTCTCACTGACGAGGGGCAAGAATACGCAGAGAAGGGGCTCCCCGAAGTTAGACTTTTCAATGCTGTTGTAGAACTCGGAGGAACTGCTGGCATTGACGATGCTACAGCGAATAGTGGAATCCCGCCAGAGGCCAAAGGTATAGCGATAAACTGGAATCGAAGAATGGGTTGGCTCAAGATTCTCAAAGAAAAAGGAACTACAGTTCTCGAAGCTAGCACAAAGAGCATCGAGGCTCCAATCGAATCTGTTCTGAAGCATGTGCGTGATGGTATTACTGTGCTGCCTGAGAACCTGCTAGAAGCCTTAGATCAGGCAATAGAGAGGACCTTAGTCAACGTAGCTACAACCAAAGTCTTTGAGGCTGAGATTGTCGCCGAGAAGAGAAAGACGATTGATGAGCTACTGACAATGGATGTCAGTGGAATCGAAGACCTCACGCAAGACATGCTGTTGTCTGGTAGCTGGAGAGGAAGGACCTTCAGAGAATACAATGTCGAGCTTCAACCAGCTTTTGTCAACTATGGCAAGAAGCACCCGTATGCGGAGTTCAACGACTGGCTCAGAGAAATCATGGTAGGTCTAGGTTTCACTGAATGGATCGGGCCATATGTGGAAACAGAGTTCTGGGGTCACGATTCATTGTTCGTACCCCAAGACCACGTGGCTCGCGAAGTCCAAGACCAGTTTCGAGTCGATTCGCCATACGACCATGGTGACGTATTGGATGAGGAGTACTATCGCGCAGTAAAAGCAGTTCATGAGAACGGTGGCAACACCGGATCTAAGGGTTGGGACTGGCCATTCAGCAGAGAGGTAGCCACAAGGTTGTGTTTGAGGCCTCATACTACACCAGTGTCAATGAGATACCTATGGGAGCACCGTGAGAGTCCACAGAAGATGTTCATCATTGACAGGAACTTCAGGTCTGAGACTCTCACTGCCACACATGCTCGGGAGTTCGATCAGTGTGAGGGAATAATCATGGACAAGGGCCTGACACTTAGAGACCTGCTGGGCTATCTCACATTGATATGCAAGGGAGTTGGAGTAGAGAAACTGAAGTTCAAGCCGGGACAGTTCCCCTTCACAGAGCCTAGTGTTGAGTCGTTTGGGAAACACGAGAAGCTGGGTTGGATAGAACTTGGAGGGTCCGGGATATTCAGACCTGAGGTCACCTATCCTCTCGGAATTAAGGACACCGTTCTTGCCTGGGGGATTGGAACTGGGAGGCTCTACATGGCAGCGATGGGTATCAATGACATCAGGGAGTTGTTCTCCAGGAACCTCAATTGGTTGAGGAGGAGCGTCTTCGCAAAGTAGGTGATGACAATGATAGTGGAATCTAGAATTGATGACCTTCTTGGGCTAATTGGGAGGAAACTCTCTCTGGAAGAGCTGGAAGAGACCCTCTTCCTTGTCAAAGCGGAAGTTGAGAAGGTTGAAGACAAAACCATCGAGATTGAGGTGAACCCGGATCGCCAGGACATGCTCTCAACCGAGGGAATAGCTAGGGCCATCAAATCCTTCCTGCGAATAGAACCCGGCCTCCGCAAATTCCCGACCAAGAAGTCAGGCCACAAAGTAATCGTCAAGCCGGGGCTTGCTAGAATCCGGCCATACATCTCTTGCTCCATCGTAAAGGGCGTTACAACGGATGACGAACTGATTAGGGAGTATATGCACCTTCAAGAAGCCCTCACTGCTACACACGGAAGAAACAGAAGCAAAGCCAGCATAGGGCTCTATGTCTACGATGATCTTGAGTTCCCTGTGATTTATACTCCAATGAAACCAGAGAAGATACAGTTCATTCCGCTGGGACACGCCATCGAGATGGATGGGCCCACAATTCTTACCAATCATGAGAAGGGTGTTGAGTTTGGGTCAATCATCGAATCCTACAAGAAGTGGCCAATGCTCTACGACTCGAAGAATCAGGTCCTGAGCTTGCCCCCAATAATCAATAGCAATGACCTCGGAAAAATCACAACTGAAACCAAGAATCTATTTGTCGAAGTCACTGGTACCCACCTTCCGACAGTCGACCAGGCACTCAACATCATGACGGCCTCTCTCGCAGAACGAGGTGGAAGAATCGAGTCGGTTGCGGTGACATATCCAGATGGCACAGTCTATGAAACTCCGGATTTCACACCGGAACTAATGACTCTGAGTATCGATGACACCAATGCCCTGACAGGCCTTGAGCTCAGTGGACGTGAGATCATTGAATCGTTGCGACGAATGGGGTATGGTGCAAAGTCGATGAAGGCAGGTCAGTTGGAGGTTCAGATTCCGAGGTATAGAATGGATATCCTGCATCCAGTTGATATCATGGAGGATATCGCTATCGGGTACGGCTTTGACAGGATTAAGCCTGCGATGCCCCAGACAATGACCTCGGGGAAGCTGAACCCCATCACGAAGCTAAAGAACAAGGTGAGGGACCTAATGGTCGGAGTTGGATATCAGGAGGTCATGAACTACATAATGACCTCTCCGGAAGTTCTCAATGTCAAGATGCTCAGAGAACGACCACTTGTCACCACGGGAAACCCCAAGAGCCAAGACTATTCTGTCTTGAGGAACTCGCTTCTTCCAGTTCTGCTAGACTTTGCGGCCCAGAACCAACACGCCGACTATCCACAGAAGCTGTTTGAGGTGGGCGACATCGCAGTTCCCGATGAATTGATGGAAACAAGGATTCAGCAGATAGCATCTGTTTCAGGTATAGTGGCAGATGCGACAGTGAACATCACTGACCTAGCCACAGAGTTGGGATTCGTTCTGAGGAATCTTGGATTGGACGGACAGTTTCGTTATGTGTCCCGAGAAGACCCTACGTTCATTGCCGGGAGAGCTGCGGACATTCTCAAAGGAGATCAACCGATTGGGATGTTTGGAGAGATATCACCACAAGTGTTGTCAAACATGGAACTCACAATCCCTGTTGTTGGATTCGAGTTGTATCTCCCAAGAGAGGGCGAGTGGTGAAGGGCTAGCCAAGCCTCAGGGTAACCAACTCCCGCAGAAAAGATATAAGAAGCAGCAGAGATGGTCAAGCATTATTAGTTGCACACGACCGAAAATAGGGGTACCACTGCATGACGGAAGGTCCATCGGTCTCAGACGGAGGCTCAGCAGATGAACCATCTGACGAATTCAAGTTCAGAGTGGTCTTGCTGGGTGAGGCGGCAGTGGGCAAGACTTCACTTATTCGAAGGTTTACCGAGAATGCATTCGACGAGGATTACAAGCAGACGATCGGTACTACCTTCGCCTCGAAGGATGTCAGTGTGACGGATGACGAGGGGGATTCCAGACAGATACGCCTCATCATCTGGGATATGGGGGGCCAGACTACCTACCGGGAACTGCGGAGACAGTTCATGAAGGGTTCCTCTGGGGCAATCATTGTTTATGATGTTACACGTCCGGAAACATTCATGGCTATGAACAACTGGTTTGAGTCTTTCCGAGAGACTTGTCCTAATGCGGTTGTTGTAGTTGCCGCAAACAAAGTAGATCTCTTGGACAATAGAATAGTGCCTGTGGAACCCGGACTTATGCTACGTGACTGGTTTCAAGCTGATTACTATGAAACGAGTGCCAAGACTGGTGCAGCTGTCACTGATGTGTTTGCAAAGCTTGCGTTACTCGTACTCAAACAGAGCAGGGCTGACAGAGAAGGCACTGAGCTGTGATGCAAAGGTAAGGAAAACCGCCCGGAGATAGAGAAGTGCTGGTCCGAGACTTCATGACGTCCATGATCGTCACTGCGGAGTTCGAAACTCCACTGGTAGAGGCAGCCAGGCTAATGGCCGCTGAGGACATTGGTAGTCTCATGGTTACAAGAGGTGACGTGTTAGTAGGAATGGTCACACGAAGAGACATCATCGCGGCCCATTTACTGTCTGAGGACATATACATGTCCCTCTCTGTTGAGGACATAATGACGAGTCCAGTAATCTCGATAAGTCCTGAAGCGGATCTCGGCCAGGCCATCTCGGTCATGAATCAGACGAATGTCAAGTGCCTGCCTGTCATGGAAGGTGACTCGGTCATCGGTGTTGTGAGTGCGAGCGATGTAATCCGGGTCCTAGCTACAGTGAAGCTGATTGCTGACGGAGCGCCTGATGAATAGAAAGGTGCTTATTACGCCGAAGAATGCAGCAAATTCTGTGGGAGCGCGTCATTCGAAGTGGTGAGAGCCAGCAGGGCATTTGTTGGGTGTGGTCTCTACATAGAGAGATACCTATCCCTGCTGGCAGCCCACCGGATTCGCCTTGGTCATTTCTGTACTAAAGCGTTTTGACACGCATCAACCTCCCCGATGGGTGTATCCTCTCATCTCTGTAAGAGTCCAAATGTTCCGCGCTCCGAGTTCCGTTCTCGCTAACAACTATAAGCCACAGAGCGAACGGACGCTCATGGGCGCGAAGACCTACAGAGATGCACAAGGATATCTTCGCTTCAAGGATTCAGGAAGACTCGTTCACAGATGGAAGGCGGAGAAGAGTCTTGGCCGCAAACTCCATCCTGGTGAGGTTGTTCACCACAAGAACTCGTTCAAGACAGACAACAGGAATAGCAACCTCCGTGTCTTCAGTTCCTCGGCGAAGCATAGAGCCCATCATATCAAGCGCGCGTGGGAACAGACCAGGCGACGGCGGAGTGTCAGAAGGCGTTCAGGTCGAAAGCGAAGGTGAATACCAATGTCGGAGCTTCTCTACTATGAGGATTCATACATCAAAAAGTTTGAAGCCAAGGTGACTTCCGTTGATTCTAGTCCTGAATCTGTCAAGATCACTTTAGATAGAACCGCCTTCTATCCGGGTGGAGGAGGCCAACCCAACGATGAAGGTTGGATGACCCTCCATGACCGTAGACTAAGAATACTCAAGGTCGACAGAAACGGCCACTGGCTGGAACCCGAAGAAGGTGTGAGTTTTGCTGTTGGCCAGACGGCAGGCTTCGAGCTCGATTGGGACCGTCGCTTCACCTTGATGCGAACCCACACTGCATTGCATGTTCTAAGTGGTGTTGTCTGGCGTGATTATGGAGCAAGTGTGACTGGTGGCAGCATGGATCTAGCGAAGGGAAGATTGGACTTCGAGTTTGAGAAGATGAACAAAGACCTTGTTCAGGAGATAGAGGGCAAATGCAACGAGGAGGTCAAAGCTGCTCGAGAGGTTCGCACACAGTTCTTGCCGCGGGATGAAGCAATGAAGATCCCAGATCTGATACGAACCAAAGTGAATCTCATTCCCGAGAGCGTGAAGAAGATCCGAACTGTTGAGATTGTGGGTCTGGACCTACAGGCGGATGGCGGCACTCATGTTGCCAACACACAAGAAGTCGGGGAGATCCGAGTAGTCGACTATAAGAGTAAAGGTGCCATCAACAAGAGAATATACATTGAGATTCTGTAAGCATTTATCTCGGCATTCGTTTCTGCATCTGCAAAGCAGGTGTCCCGGGACACTACGCAGGTCTGTATTTGGGAATCTCTGCACGCATCTCCTTCTTCAGTTTGAGGATATCTCTCGCCTGAAGCTCCTTTCTCTTTGGATAACCAGCTACCAGACTCTGCCACTTGTCCAGCTTGACTAGGACTGGGTCAGTTTCCACAATCTTCATGATGGCTTCCCTTGACTCCTCCATCTGATCCAAGACCTCACCGGACTTGCATCCCATCTTCAGGCTCGCAATGATATTGTCAATCTCGTCAGCAATCTTCATTGCCTTGTCGGCAGAGACTGTCACAGAGGTCGGCTGAGAAGCAGCCGGAGAGGCAACAACCTCGGGAGAAGATGGTTTGGGTGCAGGTGCAGCAGGCTTTCGCGCCGCGACCGGAGGTGCTGCAGCCGGTATCTCTTTGAGGGCCGCAAACAGGTCGTCTCTTGTTCCCTCTATGGCATCGTTGATGAATTTTCCAATCGTATCGAACTGGCCCTTTATCAAGGCAGCAATCTCTTCCATGTTAACTCCAGACTCTCCCCCAGTCTTTGAGGTCTTAGTAACAGCTTCTAGAATCTCATCCTTTGACATGCGAATGTCTGACCGTATCTCTGTCATAGCGCCAAGTATCGTGATCATCCTCTTCAAGGTATCATCGAGCGCTGCAATGCTCTTCTCGATACCTGTCAAACGTTTGAGAAATTCCTCTGCCATTGTACGGTCTCCTTGTCTATCTTTGCCAGTTGCTATGAGATAGAGGCCCACAAAAGGGTTCTTCTGATGGTCACAGGTAGCTCTGGCATTATCACAGTTACTATGAGGATATTCCGAGAACTAGGGACTCTATTTGATAGTATCAGGAAGTGTTATATACAGATGCTTCGTAGTTTTCGTAGGTAAAGTATCATGTCAAAGACGAAGACTAAGACGAAGAAAAGGAAGAGGCTACATTCCGACTACAAGCGCTTCCTAGAGGAGCAGTCAGTCAAGGACTCCACACTCAATATGATGAGGTCGATCCTCAGAAACTTCCCGCCACCGAGGGACCTGAATGCGAAGTGGTTTAGGGAACGAACAAAGAAGGCGAGTGCCTTCACCATCAAGAAAGAGTTTGGTCTGGCAAGACGAGTCCTGACCTACTTGGAACTTGAGAACGATCTGGACAAGTTCAAACTTCCAAGACGGGAGGACGCCGTGACTGTCGGGGACCTATACACCGAGAAGGAACTGAACGCGATATTCAAGGCTACCATAGACACTCGTGACCGTGCACTCCTGAAGACTCTCTTTGAGTCTGCCTGTCGTGCTTCAGAGATTCTAAGTATGACCCATGAGAATCTCGCATGGGAAGAGGACGATCTAGTTGTAGCAATCGTTAGTGGCAAGACAGGAACGCGCGAGGTCTATCTCAAGGAGTCCGTGCCAGCACTCAAGAGGTGGATCGACGTTCACCCCATTGGGTCTGGACCCGTTTGGGTCAGTCTGAGGGCACCACATCAGGCCATGTCCTATGGCAACCTACATCATATAGTGAAGATCGCCGTTGAGCGAGCAGGACTGAAGAGGCCCAAGAAGAAGCTCGTCCATATGTTCAGACATACTCGAATCACGGAGTTTGTCAAGATGGGCATCCGTGGTCAGATGTTATCCAAGCTTGTGGGTTGGTCCAAGAAGTCAGACATGGAGTCGGTGTATGTTCATCTTGCAACAAGTGACGTAAAGAATGAAGTGAGAGAGAAGGCCTTTGGAATGGTGAAAGAAAGACCGACCAAACCTTTGTTGACTTCGACAAAGTGTCCAAGGTGTGGAGCTGAGAATGATAACAGTTCTGTGGTCTGCGATAAGTGTAACATGCCACTGAGCGATGATGCGATTGTCAGGGGACTGTCGAAGGATGATAGGATCGCAGAACTGGAAGCAAAACTGGACAAGATGAGCGAGTTGGTCTGGCAGCTCTACGATCGGGCGGAGTGGACCGAGGAAGAGAAGGCCGAGGCAGCTCTACCACTGTCCAAGAAATACTTGACGAAGAGGAAGAGGTCAAGTGACAAGGGCGACTAGTCGCCCTGCTCCTGAATGTCTTTATCCAAACACTTCCCTAATTGGTTAGATGATGACCGCGGCACTATAGTGCCGTTGTCAGAGCATTCAACAAGAAGATTAAGCGTCCTTGGCCGTTTTCTCTTCTTTCTCTAGTTTTTCCCGGATAGAAGTTCTCACGAATTCTGAAAACGAAACATAGCTCTTTCTCCCCCTGATCTTCTCAAACCTACGCACAAACTCTCGTGGGATTCTCACACTGGTTTCGTCTTCGGACAAGTGCAAGGGTTTCGAGAGGACACCTGCGGTCTTTGTAGACGATACTGACTTCGCTGATGGCATCAGCGAGAATCTGGAAGAAGGTGAATAGACAGGAGGCAAGCTTGCTCAGGTTAATAAGCCAAGATGAAGCAGAACGTATGAAATCGGTCATTTCGGTTGGAGTGTCGGTGGAGTATCAGCGTTGAGCGGAGAAGAAGGATGGTTTGGAAGACTCAAGAGAAGATACCGAGAGATGAGCATGTCGAGCCGCTGGTATGCGGCTTCTGTATTGTTGCTCATCATACCTGCGATACTAGTGTTTGCCTTTCAGGTGCAGGCCCCAACTTCGAGTGATGTTACGTTCAGCGAGTTTATGTCGTTCCATGTCATGGCAACTCTTCTATGGATTTCCGCCATGTTCCTCATTAGGGGACACACGGATTCATTGGAAGAAGCCTCTAGGGAGATGTCTAAGATTCCACAGACATCACCTGCCACGACGAGCACCAGATACAAGCTCCAAGTTGAATGGTTACATGCAAGATCAGACAATCTGGACAGTGTAAGAAGTAATCTTTGGAATGGAACCTATCTGTTCTTTGCGGTCGGCTCCGCGTTTGTTGTGGCCCTGTTCAGTATTGACATACAGCCACCCATCACGAAGTTGATGCTGCTCATCGCCAGTAGCGTTCTAGCGCTAGGTGCACTGGTTTCTGTCATCTTCTCCTTCACAGACATTTCAGGCAGATATCCTGGGATTGTCTTAAGTGATGGACTGCTACCAACAGAATCCACTGAACAGGAGTACCAGACGCAGCTAGAGAGCACAATCGGCGCGAAGGAAGAAACGCTCTCCAAGATGCGACAGACACTTGGCTTGGGTTTCCTTGATCTAGCATTGCACCATTGTTTACAG
>JBHIAE010000035.1:0-29083 GCA_046758445.1 Candidatus Thorarchaeota archaeon
CACAAATCTCTCTAGGCGATTGGCGTCAATCTTCTGAGCCTCTGCGGTTATGAATGTCCCTCGAAGATACTTGAATGCCGCTCCGCCGCTAAGTAGGGTCAGGACTGCGATCACAATGAAGAAAACAACAAGCTGCCAGAACACAAACAAAGCAATTACGGCTGCGAGTACTGTGACAAGACAAAGCAAATCTGTTATTGCACCAGCAGACTCAACTCCACCCTGAAACATAAGACCGATTCTTCGTAATGCTGCAATATTGACCCAAGTCTGATACATGCTTGCGTCATCCTCGCCAACAAGATAGTTCCTGACTGATGCCTCTACAGTGTCTTTCTTGCCGCCGTGAACAGTGATACTAATCGTGTTCACATGGGTCGCATCTGGCGGTTCTGGTGTACTCATTTGAAATCCCCTCACGCAATCGAAGAAACTCACCGGTTTGATTTAACAGTTGTTCCTCCTGATTTCCAACACTTGTCATTCGAGAAAGCCTAACATTTTTCGGAAACTTGTCGGACTGGTATACTATGGCAGATGTCTTTGGTATGGTCATGATGGATGCAGTGAAAGGGAACGAGGCTAAGCATCTGATTGTAAGAAACGATGGATATACTCGTGAGAGTCTTGGAAGTCAGTACATTGCGGACTTCTCCGACTGGCCAGATGGACAGAAACAAGCTGCAAGAGAGGTCAAAGGCAGGATACTAGACATAGGTTGCGGCGCCGGACGCGTTGGAGTCTACTTCCAAAGTGTCGGGCATGAGGTAGTAGGTATTGACATTTCTCAAGGTGCCATTGAAGCCGCGAGGAAGAGAGGCCTCCAGAATGTTCACCTCATGTCAGCAGAGAAGCTAGAATTCCCAGAGAAGTCATTCGACACGGTCGTCCTCTTTGGTAACAATTTCGGCATCATGGGAGAAGAGGGCCGGATAGTTAGCATGCTGAAGGAAATCTACCGAGTAACAACTCCCGATGGCGTGCTCCTGGCAGAGAGCAGAGATGTGACAGCAACCGATAATCCAGAACATCATAGATACCATGAGGAGAACAGAGCGAAAGGAAGACCTTTGGGCCTAGTCACCTTGCGTCTAGAATATCAAGGTGTCGTGGATGACTGGTGGGAGCTCCGAATGGCAAGTCCTGAAGATATGTCAGAGATTGCTGAGAAGGCCGGTTGGAGGCTTGAGAGAACATATGGCCCACGCGAATTGTACGTCGGGGTCCTCAGGAAGTCTTGAAGACAGGGCTCACGAAACCCCGTCCCAGAGGAATCTAACGACACTAATACTTTTAGCACTCGATTCTCTTCACGAAACCATCACAAGTGAGGATTGAGATATGCCAGAGATAGACCTTCGTTACCACTGTTACATCTGCGGGCACCCAGTTAATCTGACTCCAGTAGTTCCAACCGCACCGAACTTCAGCCAAGTCGAAGTACGATGCACGAATTGTGGTGATGGTACTCATCTGATGCTTACCGCGTGTCCCAACTGCAGGAAGGGGGTGAAGTACCTCCTATCGGACTTGGACTTTCCTGAAGAGGTATTGAGACTCTCGGATGCTTACGTGAAGCTGATTGGCGGAATCAGGGACAGCCTCGGTGAAGTCGTCAGCCAGTTCAATGTTCCACTCCCCAAGCGATGGTCTGTACGACTCGATTGTGAATGTGGCGAACAATATTCAGCAGAGATATCTCTGCCTCAGCTTGAAACGTGAAGATATCACTCAGCCAATCAATACTTCGCAGGATAGATGTACTGGGCATTTCATCGAGTTAGAAACAATACAATAAGTATGGGCTCTCTTCGCAGCCTTCTTCATGCGGGCTTTGTCCCTCTCTGTGGGCACCCATATCTTGGCCGAGATTGTTATTTCATCAAACTCCCACCCATGTTCGCCCATTTTCAGATCACCCTCCGCTTTTACTGTAAAGTCGTTGAACTCGGCATGGAAACGCTTTGCAACTCCGACCAAAGACACACCATAGCATGACACCGCCGATGCCACGAAGAGATCCTCCGGAGACAGAACATCCTTAGGGGCCCCAGGCCAGAAGTCAGTTGGCGTGGCTACTTCTATGGTAGGCTTCCCCTCAATCTCAATTGTGACAATCTTCTCGCTTACCCAGTTACTCGTCATCTCGTAGTGATGCTCTTCTGCCATCTCTAGACGCTCCTCTGTCGCACCCTCGCCTTATTTGAAAGGTGTTATGCTCTAGATATGCATGGAAACGGAGTTTTCTGACTTGAGATTGTGACTCCAGAAAGCTGTGGTTCCGGTTTGAGAGCGTCCCTTATTAGGATGTATGGATACAACCAGAATGTGGTGGTCAGGGTGCCAGCAGGGCCTATTTTCTGTAACATGCCCTCATAACTCCCCCCCTCCTACCAGTAGCTCTGTTGGTTCTGGCCACCACCCTTTCACTTGGTGAAGAACAGAAGAGGGAGAGAGTCGTTTGATTAGATGTAAACAGATTCAGCGTCGCAATCTCAACATCTGTGGTTTACGACCAGGCACACGTTCGATTACTCCTCTGGCTTCAAGATCGAGTTTGATTGTCCTGCAGTACCAGCTGATTGAGTCATCAAATGAGCCGGCCAGTTGTTTCTAAACCTCATCTCTAAGTCTTTTGAAGCCTATTTCCTCTACACCTTGGAGTGTTTGGAGGATAGCACCTTTCACTTGTTCGTACTTCACTTTCTCAATATTGACACCCTCTTTCCCTTCTGGATGAAGTGTCAGGATTCGCTCAGCCATTGCGCATCGATGAAAGTGGTGGTTCCTCACTTATGAGTCTTCACAATAGTGAATTTTGGGGGGAGATTGAGGTGCTGCTAAATGCAACACCTTGGGAGGTTATTCCTTGGATCTTGATCTAAGCTGCTTCATAGCTTCGCGAATGTCAACCTCATCGAAACACTCCTGCTTGGTGCTTAGTTGCTACTCGGGCAACGTACAAAAGGAGTTGCCCTGAGGACAGGATGAGGAATTCTTATGGAACTCCCAGAGGGTTTGAAACTGGATGACTACGAGAAGCCCCGTAGAAGAATCGTTGAGTTCATCCGTGACTATGTTTCCAAGACTGGTTTGGCGGGAGTGGTCTTGGGGCTTAGTGGAGGGATTGACTCAAGTCTTGTGGCAACTTTGGCCTGCGAGGCCCTAGGACCAGACAAGGTCTCAGGACTCATGCTTCCAGTGGATGCTAAGAAGGACAAGGAGAATGTAAAGGATGCTCGTAATCTCGCAGAGTTACTCAGAATGAGTTATGACGTCTTCGAACTCAAGAGAGCAGTTGCAGCTTTCGACCCCCTGTATTTGGAGAAAGTCGCCCTAGGAAATCTTACCGCACGGCTCCGAATGACTACTTGGTATGCACGAGCCAATCAGGAAAACCGATTGGTTCTTGGAACCGGAAACAAGAGCGAGATATTGACTGGGTACTTCACCAAGTACGGAGACGCGGGTGTAGACATTCTCCCTTTGGGAGAGCTATACAAAGTGAACGTCTGGGGACTCGCTGAGCACATAGGAGTTCCACAGTACATCATTAAGAAGACGCCCTCAGCAGGACTCTGGGCTGACCAGACTGATGAAGGCGAGATGGGAGTCACTTACAAGGAGCTCGATAGCATTCTATTCCTCAGATTTGACAGAGGACTCAGCCCTGAAGAGATTGCATCCAGAGGTCATGCCCTTGACACTGTGGGCAAAGTCATGGCTCTTGTGGAAAGGTCTCAACACAAGCGCGACCCAATTCCAAGGGCCCAACTCTGAAAGTCGGTCAAGTGTCTCGAACAACCATGCCGAGCTGCTCCAACTCCAACAGATACTCGCTTGCGGTTTCCTCTGGAATGACCAAGCTCTCTGAAAGCTGCTTACTCATAGAATCAAAACTGAACGTGTCCAGGGATGCGGAGCGCCTTATCAGTAGAACTAGTCGAATCTGGCGTGCACTCGTGGCGCGTTCCATAGCTCGCTCATAGAGGCGGTACATAGGCCTCGGGGGACTGATGTGTTCTTTCAGCTGACGTGAAGCCCACTCATGGTCAAAGAACGACCGGTCTCCGTCCCAATTGGTCAACAGAAGTCCATACTCGTTCTCATATGTAGTCACGAATCCCTTCAATCTCCTCATGAATCGGTCATCCACCGCGCCTTCCGCTACAGCGATGCCAGCAAGATAGTCCCCATAACAGATATGCACTAGGTGACTGTCTATTTCGTGAGATTCGTAGACCAATTCCGAATCATGGGATCCTTTCACTTTCTTAGCAAAGAAGATAGCAGTGAGAAGGGCACTGAAGAGATCTGGGTCAATAGAGTCCGTGGAGAAAGACTCATGGAAGATAGACAGCCCACTTTGAATCACCGACACTATGATGTCCTTGACACGTGCAGTTGAGGAAGATATCGTTTCACGTGCGCCAGGCCAAGTACGTTGTCCCAATATAGTATGGCTCCAGTCGGTTCCCTTACTTGCGAGGTAATGAGGTTGCCATCGAAGCAGACGTCGCCGGCTATAACTGTGTCGGCCTCTGCTGCTAGGCAGGGTACTTGGAATACTAGAGGCAGAGAGGGGTCCTTGAACGGACCACACTCACAATCTATTTTCCTCTGGGCTCAATCCCGAATCTCGTCGATACATTCGTGTAGAAATGTTCCAAGCCAAACACGACTGCATTGAGTTCGCTTGCAAAATTGTCCATATTCGTACATTCAGGAATGTCGTTCTCTGAGTACAGATTGTCATTCTCATCCATCGAGTAGGTGACATCGTCATGCATCCAGTTCTCTCGCAACAGGAAACCGTAGATCTCTTCCTTCTGATCAGAGGGGAGTTCTTCTGGCCTCAAAAGAAGGACCGCAACATGGATCCATTTGTCAGCACGAACTGTTATTCTGACTTCGAACATCTTCCCTTCTACATCCCAGTCTATCATGAAGGTGCTAATATCCGGGATGAACTCGAATTTCATCTCGAGACTTGTCAACCATTCTCTGATTTGCTCTACTGACATGAAACTCACATTCCTGAGCATCAACGGCATAGCAGAATCTGAGTTTTGAGTATTTGGGTGGAGCATCATGCGGTTCGAGATTGTTGAGAAACCATTTCCGAACCAAATGATATGGAAATTGGTCATTTTTGGGTATTGTTTGCAGTTTTCGGAACTTACGCACTCCCGCGAATAGATATTCTTTCTGAGCATACGTACTTACAGGGTGAATCAAATTGCCAAGATTCGGTTCAGCACGAATAAAGGAGAAAGTCGACATTGGCCCTGATAAGAGGGTAGTCACACTAGCGAGCTACCTCAATGCCAGTTTCGGTGTGGTATCAATGGCACTCGTGTTCGTCCCCATTGCAATGATTCCCGGCTATGTAATAATCGCTTTGTTTGCAGAAATATACCTCGCAGATTGGGTATATACCCAACTTTCAGGAAAGGCGGCCCAGGTCACAGTTGATGTGCACGTAAGACAGCAGGACCTCGACACACTGAGTGAGATACACGCAGAGCGGACAGCAATCGCTTCGGTGGTCAATAGAGAATTCGCAAGATAGTCGTACGTGGCAAGGCGAAGAAGGGAAAGCCAGAGTCCATAGGGCTTTCAAGCGCCTCTTCATTACCTTTTGAACAAGGCTACTTCTTTCATTCTTCCAGCCAGTCATGGTTTCATTAATGCACGACCCTAAAGATGCATTCATAATGGAACTTGAAGAATCGGTTGCATCAAGAATTAGCCATCCCTGAAGGACGTAAAACGCCATGAGGAAACCGGATATCAAGAGAGTCATACTCAGAATGGCTGGCAAAGGAGAGTTCTATGGTTACGAGATTCATAAGCAACTGGCTGAGGAGAACATCCGGGTCGGGATTGGACGACTCTACGCAATACTGACTGAGATGAGAAACGAAGGACTGCTGAAGGATCGATGGCAGAAGAGTCAGTCAGGACCTCGGCGAAGAGTATACCAGATTGGCAAGAAGGGAAGGAGAGAGCGTGAGAAGATGCTCATGGAGGCAATAGGAACTGTTCACGAGTTCTACACTGAGTATCTCCTCAACCTGCCACCTGAACTCAGTGCATTCTCTAAGATGAGCAAGCTGCTAAGCATGGGGTTAAGAGAGAAACCGGTCATCGCCTACGCCGCACCTAGATTCTCAGAGCCACTCAAGAGAGTCCTAGCGGGTCTGAGAACCGAGAACCCTGGGAGTACTATGTACATCGTTTGTTCTAGATCTGCCGCCAACGAACCAGGCCTCGAGAACCTACTGATTCTGGAAGGATCGCTTGAAGACATACCGGCCAAAGACAACTATCTCGACCTACTCATTGTCACCGGGAATATTAGGACCGACTCATTAGAAGCATGTTTCACCGAGTGGCACAGAGTCCTCAGGAAAGATGGAACCTTAGCCATAGTAACGCCAACGGCTCTGGTTGCATCCTTCGAAGAGCCACTTGGAATTGGCGACTTTATCGAAAGGAAGGAACATCCTCGGACAGGCGAGAGGGACCATCTCAGTCTGGAAGTCCTCACCCAACAAGTGGGAAGACATTTCGATAAGGTCGAGCATGAGCAGGTTGTTCATATCACGGTTTTGCGGGGGCTAAAGCCCAAGGCCAAGCCGCAATAGCGACTCAAGTCAAGCATAATCGACCTCCAACAAAGAATCAGTATATACAGAATCGTACTATACTGAGTCCTTGTTAGATGCTTATTAGTGCTATACTGCTACTTGGTTATAATGCACCATCTAGTTCAGGGTGGTGCCTTCGTGCAATCTTGACAGGAGTTCCTAAATCTCCTTTTCTACTCGACAGTATCTGTCACGAAGCTCATTCAAAAGAGTAGTATACCATGTTCGGAGGAAGCAGAAACGTTCTGTTTCCTCCCCCACTTTTCCAGCGATTTCTGACCTTGCAAGTACGTCTTCTTGCGACCAGTATATCCAGTTTTGTACTATACTGACCTCGTGATATTCGCTTAGGATTGGATTTGCGGAAGCACAGAAGGCTGCGTGACAGCATTCGCTAAATTAGATTGGGTTCAAGCACTTGAAAACTAGGAAGCTTTTGGGAACTCTGACTGTTCTGGCGTTCTTCCTGACTGTCTTTTTTGCGTCACAGAACATTGTGGCAGTAACTCAGGGACCCACACTAACGGTATACAGCACAACCGAAGTCATCACCGTAGACGGTGACGCCGGGGAATCTGCTTGGAGCAGTGCCGATGTGCTCACCATTCCCGATATAGACGGGTCTGGTGTTGACGTCACTTTGAAGGCTCTCACTGATGGTACGTATATTTACATCTTTGCAACTTGGAATGACACAACAAAGCACGATACCCGTGAGGGATGGTCATTCAATGGGACGGATTGGTCTAACGTTGGAGGAAACGAAGATCGCATCACCATCGCATGGGGTCTGGGCAGTGCCATAGTCTGTGGACACAATCCCGGGACTAACGATACAATGTTGTTTGACATCTGGCACTGGAAGGCCGCTCGCACCGCTCATGCCGGCTGGACTGATGACAAGTTCTGGGACGGTTCAGGAAGACACGGTGATGCCAAGACTGCCGGCGGCTACAAGGACAACTCTGTCGTAGCACAGGCCGGGAGTCCTGCAGCGATTACCTCAGCCCTTGGCAACAGCTCTCCGGTAGCTGCATTCAGCGACGATGACCGTCCGTACTGGGACAATAGCGGAAACGTGATTGCATGGACAAACGGCGCAAACTCGACGCCAGTTGGCGACTTCATCTACGGGTACAATTCGACAATTCCGACAGGTAGCCGGGGCGATGTGATCACTGAATCAATCCATAACGGAACAGCTTGGAACGTCGAGTTCAAACGTGCTCTGGATACCGGGAATGCTGCTGACGATATCGCTTTCAGTGCTGGCAGTACCATCCCGTTCTACGTGGCTGTCCACAATAACTCTGGTGGACCAAACCATTTCATGGCTGGAGGATTCACACCCACCACCTACCAGCTAAGCATTCCGGCCACAACCGGGACTACAACAACCACGGACACCACAACGACGACAACGGACACCGGTCCCACCACTACTACTACTCCGCCTCCAGGCCTTGATCCGATGACACTGGCAATAGTGGCCGTTGGTGGAGTCATTGTAGTCATAGTGCTTGTGATATTCATAAGACGCGGGAAGTAGGGCCTTTGGCCCTCTCCCTTTTCTTTTCTGAACACAAACTGTCACTGCAACATTCTATCATGCGAAGGTTGCTATGCATAGTGGCGTGACTATCACTCAATCACGATTGCGGGCTTGCCAGGGATTGCCTGGGCTTTCTTTGTCTGAGAGCTATCCGCTTCTGGTTCTACCTGAACTTCTACACCGAACCGGTGTTCCAATAGCACCTTGACATTCTTTAGGAACTGTAACTCCTCATCTGAAGAGCCGAATGCCTCTCCGAACTTGCCAGGATCCTTCTTAATCCTCGCCAGCAAAGTCTTCACCTGCTTACCACCTCGTTTAAAGGGCTCGTCGGCCATTAGGGAGGAGAGGATTGCGTAAGGGTCACCGGTTTCCCTCACTGCTTCGAGCGCCTTTTGGACCACGGTTGTCTTCCATGCGTCAGCCACTATCAGGTGAATATTCTTGAACGATCTCTCCTTGCCATCGCGCTGGAGGATATGGACTATGTTTCGGATATCGTCGACAACCTGATCGAAGTAGGTCCATTGCTGTTTAATCTCGGCTTGGATGAAGTTCTCATCGAAGCTGGGCCAATTCTCCAAGGAAACAAAGCTCTTGCCGTCTGAATTCTCTCCACTGATCTCCCAGACTTCTTCTGCAAAATGGGGGACAAAGGGCGTCAAGAGTAGGATGATCTTCTTCAGGCATTCGTCAAAGATGGCCTTGTCCACGCCCAAGTCTTCGTTGTCGCTGTATGTCCGAACCTTGTCGATGAAAGAGATGATGTTGGTCAGACCGTCCCGGATTGCTAGCCTTTCGAGAGCCTCGGTCGTCTGTTTGATAGTGTAATGAAGAGCATACAGGATGGATTGATCAACCACGTGTGAATCCGTCCTCACCTTCTTGGGCGGAGTTGTGATGAGGTTCCATGTTCTCTGTAAAACACGGAAAGCGTATTCGACACCTTGGTCAGACCACTCCACTTCCTTCTCAGGGTTTGCCCCTGACAAGATGAAGAAACGTGCTGTATCTGCTCCGAATTTCTCAATGATACTCTCAGGACTCACAGTGTTCCCAAGCGATTTCGACATCTTGACGCTCCTTATGATGTACTTGTTGCCGCAAATCCTGCAGGTTTCGGTTTCGAGATCATAATTCTCCACAGGCAGGAATTGTACGCAGTGCTCACAGTAAGGACTTCCTTTGTTCACCATTCCTTGGGTCAGCAAGTTCAAGAAAGGCTCATCGAAATCATGAAGACCGATGTCACGAGTGAACTTCGTCCAGAAACGTGCATAAAGAAGGTGTAGAATTGCGTGTTCAATTCCTCCGATATACTGGTCGACAGGCCCCCAGTACATTACTGGATTCTTCCGATATGGTAGGTCGGCCGCCCGCGGGTCGCAGTATCTGAAGTAGTACCACGAGGAGTCCACGAAGGTGTCCATAGTATCTGTTTCCCTTCGAGCTGGCTCTCCGCACTTGGGGCAAGTTGTGTTCACAAAGGACTCTGAAGTTTCTAGGGGATTTCCGTGCCCTGTGAACGTAACGTCAGAGGGAAGCTTGACAGGCAGGTCCTTGAACGGGATGGGGACAACACCACATGAACTGCAATACACGATGGGGATGGGTGTGCCCCAGTACCGCTGTCTTGAGATTAGCCAGTTGCGGAGCCGATAGTCAACGGTCGCCCTACCTTTCCCAATCTTTTCCAAGTGCTTCGAGATTGCCTGGGTTCCTGCCCGATTGTCCAACCCGTCGAATCGGTCGGAGTTTACTAGAACCCCGTCCCCCTCATAGGCTCGTGTCATCTGGTCAGCTATCAATTCAAACTCGGTTGGTTGGATGACCACGATGACAGGGAGGTCGAACTCCTGTGCAAACTCGAAGTCGCGCTGGTCATGGGCGGGTACAGCCATCACGGCGCCACCTCCGTATTCGTAGACCACAAAGTTCCCAATGTAGACAGGAATCTCTCGCCCGTTGATAGGGTTGATTGCGTATTTACCGATGAACATCCCTTTCTTCTCTGTGTCCAGAGCAGTACGCTTGAATTCACTCACTTCAAGGACTTCTTTGAGAAACTCGCGGAAGGGTTTCTCATACTCTGTTCCCTTAACCCACGTTTCAACGAGTGGATGCTCTGGAGCAAATACGAAGAACGTGGCACCATAGAGTGTGTCTGTTCGGGTGGTGAAGACGGGTATGTCTTCGCCTGTGTCTTTGATTTCAAAGTTTATTATGGAACCTTCACTTCGCCCGATCCAGTTCCTCTGCATAATCTTGACCTTCTCGGGCCATACCAGTTCGTCCAGCTTGTAGAGCAACTCGTCTGCATATTCACGAATCCTAAGAAACCATTGTCGAAGAAACTTCTGTTCGACGATTGAATTGCACCGCCAACACTTTCCACTAATTACCTGTTCGTTAGCCAGTACTGTGTTGCACGAATTGCACCAATTCACATAGGACTCTTCTTGGAATGCCAATCCTTGTTCGTACATCTTCAGGAAGACCCATTGATTCCAAACGTAGTAGTCGACGTCGTTGCTCTGGATCTGGCGAGACCAATCGTAGGACAATCCTAGACGCTGCTGCTGAGTCTTAATCTCGTTGATATTGTCCCACGTCCACTTCTCGGGGTGAATGCCGTGAGCAATGGCAGCATTCTCAGCAGGAAGACCAAACGCGTCGTAACCCATTGGATATAGAACATTGTGGCCACGCATACGCTTGTATCGAGCAAATGCGTCTCCGATAGAGTAGTTGCGAAGGTGACCCATGTGGAGTGTTCTACTTGGATAGGGATACATCTCCAAGCAGTAGTACTTTGGACGACTGGGATCCTCTCTAACCTCGAAGACCTTGGCTGCTTCCCACCTCTTCTGCCACTTGATCTCAATCTCTTGGGGCTCGTACTTCATTCGCTAGACTCCTGACATTCTAGAAGGTTCAGTCATTCCATTTTATACTCGTCGCCTTCACTGAGGATAACAACTTCGGTTGAGGAGTTGCTCTCAACATTTGTATTGAGGACCTCAGGGTCAGCAGATTTGAGATGCATTGGAATTGCAACTCTCGGATTAATCATTGTTGCTCCCTTTGACGCCTCCTCGATGTCCATTGTGAATGGTGTAGTCTAGTGTTTATGTGTGTCATATCAACCTGCACAAAACAAGAAAACAGCTGACAAGAGAAGGACCGTCAAGCCCTTGCCTTCTCTCCTAGTTCATAGAACTAATCCATTTGCAGCTCCTCGTCTACTCAAGCGCATCGCTTGTTTGTCTAAGACCTCTTGGCTTCTTCTTTGCGCTTCTGCCGCTCCTTTTCCAAATCACGAACCCGTTTGTTCCTCGAGTCCTCTGCTTTCTTGATTCGTTTCTCCACTTCGCGAACCCGCTTCTCGGCACTTGACAGTTCCTTCTTCCGGCGGTTTTCTGCGTTCTTGTACTCCTTGTTAGCATCGCTGAACTCTTTCCTCGCAGGACTCAATTCACGTTCAATGCTCTCAGCACGGGTTCGTTTGGTTTCGGCTACGGTGCGATAACGTTCAACCTCTTCGTCGAGACGGGATCGTAATTTGTCTAGCTCTAACTGCAGCTGTTGATGCTCAATATTGAACGCGTTTATGTCGGACTCCAGCTGCCTGACCTTCTCATCCCTAGCAATGTCATCAACCTTCACAGCAACAGTCGGTGCCGGAGGAACGGGAGGAAGGTCTTCCGGCGGCGGCTCTTCAGGAGGAGCCATTGGTTCTTCGGCTTCGCCTTCAGCTTTAACCTCTGGTTCGTCGAAGGCGGGTGGTTCAGGAATCTCCTCCTCTGACAGCTCTTCCTCCAGAGCAACTTCGGTGGTTTCCGGTTCAGCTGGTACGTCTTCAACAGCGGCACGTGCCTCCGCAGCTCTGACCTTCTCGAGGATATCCTTGACGACTTCCCTGCCCTCCTCATAGTCCAGTACCTCTGGCTCGGCGTCCTTGACGTCTTCCTCTGATTCCCATTCCTCGGCCTCTTCCAGTTCCTCATGCTCAATTATCACATCAGAAAGCGTGGACTCCTCTTCTTCCTCGACTTTAGCAGAAGCGATCGCGCTTGTAAAGAGTGGCTCAGCATCTGGAGGGGCAGTGTCTTCCTCAACTGGTTCAGGCTTTGGTTCCTCAACAGTTTCAGGTGCAGGTGGCTCTTCTTCCTTCAGGAGAGATGCTCCACAGGCTCGACAGAACTTCCGCATCACATCATTTGCCTTTCCGCACTTTGGGCACGTTTTCAAGTTGGAATGTCTCCTTAGTTCGTGAGTAGTGTCTTCTCTTTGGATTCATCCTTAGATATACATTTGGCGTATCTTCTGACTGAGAAATCCCTCTTCTATTCTGGGTTTCTTCGAGTTATTATCATGCAAATCGTGGAGCAAAGGGCACCTCCATAGGAGATCGTGTTTCTTCTCATTGAGAGATTGGACTAGTTCTTGGGCCTAGTCCGACCACAAAAATGGTGGATGGAATGCTGAGGGACTATTGTTTCAGCATTCCGACTACACTTTCCTTGCTTACTCGCATTCCGCGACCTTTGGCTACCTCCTGAAGAGGGTAGACCATGCCACAGTTCTCACACTTCATTGCCGAGTAGATGACTCCGCCACCGGGGACCTGGACCTCATGGATGACCATCTTCCAGTCCTCAGTACCACACGATTCACAAGAAATCTTCATGGCTTCAACTCGGAGTGGATGAAAATAAACTCTGTCACAATCAATTCAGGAATTATACTGCGGAATCACACACGATAGATCGTTGAACGTCCCTCGTTGATGCTCCTTCATGCGCTCTTTCCCGGAAGCCAACGTTGAGCCCTCAAATCCATTGTATCCTAGTTTTCTTTTTCAAGATCTCAATAGTGGTATTCTTCATCTGTCACTGGTCCTAACCATTCTGCCTTCCCCTTGTGCCGATTGGTGGGTATAGCAATATGCACAAACCAGCTATCTGCAGATGCACCATGCCAGTGTTTGACATTAGGATGTATTTCTACCACATCACCTCTTTGCAATGGTTGCAACGGCTTGCCTTCTTCTTTGGAATACCCTTTACCTCCAGTAACAAGCAGAATTTGACCACCAGGATGCCTATGCCAATCGGTTCTTGCACCTGGTGAAAGAGTCACATTATATACTCGACAATTGAAGATGTCGTCATTAGGAACCAACACTTCGACCCATGCTGTTCCCGTAAAGTTGCCATCTGTGATTTTGCTGCCTTTGGGGAAGATTATACTTTCACTCAAGTCGCTTGACATATTCGTTTTTGTCCTCCTGTACTTGGTATATTACTCACGAGCCATCTCAAGGATTTTCAAAGTTTCCTTTCCTTCGAGTTTGGCCAGTTCGTATGCCATCTCACCAGTTTTTTTCCTATCTTCCCAAATTCAGTCGCTCTGTGTGCTAGATATCTCAGCTTCTCTTCTTGAATGCCAGATTCTTTTAGATTCGTAGGCAATGTTTAGCAGTGGTTCAAGAGTTTCAATGGGTTCTCTGGCAAGCGAAGGAAACAAACTGGAAATTCGTATAGAAAAGAGAAGAGGAGTTGGCTCGAAACACCAACTCTCTAGCATGTTCTTCTATTTCATTGACTTGACCCATTCATAGACGGGTTGACAGAGTTCCTTCATTCGCTCCTTCTCTGGATTCATCGGACCCGGTTCCCAGCCTTCTGCGGGTTCGAACCACCAATCAGTGACTGTGCCACGACGCTCCTCTTTCGGCGCCCAGACGACCTTCACTGGCATCCCGAACTCAGTGTCCCATGGATCTAGTCCCCGAAGCTCGTTTGCGATTGCAGTGTTGCAACCATCGACAACGACGTATGCTAGCACGAAAGGCAGTCGCTTGAGCGAAGACTTGCCGCTCCATCCTGCTATGGTCCATGTGTGCACAACTCCTTCCTGCTTGAGCTGGATCCAGTCGCTCTTCTCCAGATTGCAGTCAAGGTTCCAACAGTTTACTCTTGGTGGGAAGAACTTGTCACCACATGTTGGGCATGTCGTAGCCCAGAACTCTCCATCGATGAATCCTTTGCCCAGCCTGGAAACCTCAGCGTACTTCCAGTAGTAGAGTTGATCATAATGCAAGAAGACCTTGAACTGCTCCTCCTTCGAGTCCCAGTCATATCCCATAAAGCCAATGCCAGTCTCCTTTACATCCCCTCGGAAGTCATTAGAGTGTTTGTCATCCCATTCAACGTGGCGTGGAATCTTGTGCAGTCTCTTGTCTTTAACCATCTCTATGGCCTCCTCAGAATGAAATTCGAGATACTTGTCCCAGTGCCTGCGTGACTGTTGACAAGCCCGGTTTTTGCGTCTTTGACGTAGGTCTTAGAGCTAAGATGCTTCTTGGGTGCGCTGTCATTGAGATGGTACATGCATTCGACTGCTGACATGATGCCAGTAGCGCCGACAGGATGTCCATATCCCATCAGGCCGCCTCCGGGATTCGTGGGGAGGTCCCCACCTCCGTCAGACTCCAAGAAGGTTCGCTTCTCTCGTATGAACTCCTTGATGTTCTCCTTGTCACACCAGTGGAGTGCCTTGTATATTTGAACCTCCGAGCTGCTGAAGGCGTCATGAATCTCGGCGACATCGATCTCTTTGAAGGCGTTCTTGTACTCGATGCCAGCCATATCGTATGCCATCTCACCAGATTTCCGGCACGCGGCGAATTCGGTCATGTCAGGATAGCCCTTGCCGTACTGCTCGTTCCAACCGGGGAAGTCAATCCTGTCGCCGGCTCGAATCGTGCAGCTACTTAGACCGGCACCATCAATCACGACATAGTTGCCTGGAGCGTTCTTCTTCGCCCACTCTTCGCTGGTCACAAGACAGAACGCACCTCCACGACTCATCAGACAGCAGTCCAGCCGCTTCAGCGGATAGCTTATGAGGCGACTATGCATGATGTCTTCGATTGTCAGCTCTTTCTTATGATAACGAGACTTCGGGTTACTGAAATCCGCTCTGTACCACTGCGCCTTCTTGTTGTCGGCGGCGTAGTTTCGGTTCTTCATAGCGGCATATGCGAAGTCCTCTTCTTTGAGACCGTTCTCCTTCATGAATTTGTAGGCCATCGCGGCGTAGTAGATTGGATAGATACCGCCAGCCAAAGCCTCGTATCGTGTATCAGATGCTAGGGCAATGAATTCAGAGCCCTGTGACTGGGTGACGTTGTCCATGGTTTCCCAGCCCGCAACACCTACTACATCGAACATACCTGACTTCACGGCCATGAAGGCGCCATACAGGGCGGAGCCTCCGGTGTTTCCTCCGTTCTCAATCCGCACGTGAGGCAGCCCGACTAATCCCAGGTGGTCGTGCACTATCCATTCGGGTGTGAGTTGCTTGCCAAAGTGGACAGAGAAGTGGGAATATATCATAAACTCCAGATCTCTCAGAGTGAAATCCGGTACATCATGTTGTGTTTCCACGACAGCGTTGGCAATCATTCCCTCAGGGGTGATATGCATAGGATAGTCAAAAGGAGTAGCTGCTCCGCCGGCGATGCAGACTCTTCGACTCATTTTGAATCACTAAATCCTCGTTCTCTCACCTATTATGGTGGTTGATTTCTAAGGCAACCCGGCTTTTACTGCTACTTAACAGCTTCGGCCTATACAGGAAAAGGCCAGTTCCAAGATGCCATCTTGAAAAGTCCCTTATGTACCATCGTCCAATGCTTCCGGTGCCTATGCCCCCAATGGGAATACCTTGATTATACCCATCGTCAGTTGGCTTTGATGGCAGAATTGTTCATCAATTGTTCATCTGGGCCAGACCATGCTTGGTTCGAGTCCCAGAGGATAGCTTCTGGGCCTTCCAGGTTTGAGTGGACCCTCATTCAGTTGAATGGTCCATGCACAATCAGGTATCTGGAAGGTCATTGCGATGTTTCCGGCAATGGGAGCTACTCTAACAGCGTGAACAACCTACAGTGTAGCACAAAAACCGATTAAGAGCTTTGCATGTCTGGAAACTCAGGATTCAAAGTAGGGGGACGCTAACACAGACTTCATTGGTTTCGACTCTGACACTCGCTAGACTGTTGTGAGAACCAAGAGTAGTGTGACCAGACCAATAGCCAAGGTAGAAAGAGCAACGATTCTCCTGACGAGGTTCTGTTCTAGCTTGGCAGTCGTGAGAGCAGAGAGAGGAGCTGCAACAAGTGCGCCAATGGTCATGGCAAGAGTAAGCAGCAGTGCAGGGGTTACAGATAGGACAAAATAGATTATGATTCCTAATGCGCAGATGACTCCTTCGACTAGGGCAGTAATAGCAATTGCGGCTCTTGGACGAATCCCACTGACAATCTGTCCGGATGTTGCAACAGGTCCATACCCTCCTCCTGAGATTCCCTTGTTGAAAGCCGCGAAGACCCCTATTACTCCTAGACGCGACCGCGAGTACCTTGAATCTTGCCTGACATCTGCAAGGATCAATAGGCCCATAGACATCACAGTGATGGCGATGTATGCCTTCACAAAGTGAGCTGGCAAGTTTATGTTGGCAAGGACGGCCATCACAGCTCCACCGACACCCATGATGGAAAAGATCAATGCAGCCTCCCTTTCGTCTTCATGTTCGGCAAGGTTCATGTTGCGGAATCTGTGGTGGAAAGCAGCTGAAGTGAATCCCGCAAGGAATTGACTGAATAATATGGCAGGAACAAAGACTATTGGCTCATATCCCATTATGATTAGAATGGGTGCAAGAGTTGTACCGTATCCCATTCCCACTGTGGCTGCAACGTACTCAGCGATGAAAGCCAGTATGACAACGGGAATGAGGATATCCGACATACGCCAACGTCAACTCGTCTTAAGGAATCACATCAATCCGCAGGCATAGAGAGTTGATAAAAGCATTCTGACAGGCTCTGGATTCCATGATTCTTCCTCGTATGCCCAAACTATCCATTATCTGAACGATGAAACTACGTCATTAGCAAATTGACCCAAGAACTCGATACTCTCTCCTTCCCGTGGCAGGGAAACCAAGTAGTACTCATGACCCGAATCCTTTGCCGTTTCAACAGCCTTGATGAACTCATTTGTGTCAGTGATTTTCCCACCCATCATAGAACCAGCCATGAAGCCAATCTTGTCAGTGCGATCCGCTTTCTCCGCAGCCTTCAACACTTTCTCTCTTGCCGCCTCAATATCAGCCGGGCCACCTCCCCGTTGCCATGGAGGTATGAAGATGATGTCACCGTAGGTGCCTGCGAGTGTCAACATCCTATCACCCGTGCTTCCAAACAGAAGCCTCGGATAGGGCTTCTGCACAGGTTTCGGCTCCAATACTGCCCCCTTCGCCCTATAGAAGTCGCCTTCAAAGTCTACCTTATCTTTGGTCCAAAGCTCGAGCATCAGACTAAGACCTTCGATTGTCTTATTCACCCTTCTTTTCGACCTGTTCCACTCACTGTATCCTTCGAACTCCACTTGCGACCATCCGGCACCTACTCCTGCTATCACTCGCCCGTTTGACAGGACGTCAAGAGTTGAGATCATCTTGGCGAGTAGTCCAGGAGGGCGAAAGGGGATTGGAGTGACCATTGTACCGAGATGGATTTGCTCGGTCTTTCCTGCCAAATACGCCAGAGTGATCCAAGTTTCCATTGTCGAGTTACTATCCGGACGCATCATCATCCCACCCATTTCCCCCCACATATAATGGTCAGGCATCAGGGCCCCATTAAAGCCAAGTTCGTCGGCCTTAAGGACAGCTTTCTCAACATTTCCATAATCGTTGTACCAATTGCCAAGTCCACCTAGAAAGAATCTCAATTGAACCACATTCCTCCTGGAGTGATTCCCCACTCATAAGTCATGACATCAGTAACTATCCTCAAAAGCATCCTAGAAGGGTGAGAAGATTGCGGAAGGGGCAAGTGACCAAACGAGAGAGTTGCAGTGCGGCAGCGCTACCGCACCACAGATATCGTGCCTATGGCATCGTACGGATATCACATGTCCAAGTCGACTATATGATGTCAAGGAGCCACAATCATATGGAGTTCAGATTCTGCGTTCAGATTCTGATTGCCGAATTTGATTCGACGGATATTGAGATCCTGAAGCAACTGACAATTGATGGCACTCTCACTCAAAGGAAACTAGCTCAGATTCTCTCCGTCCCAAAGATGCAAATCAACAGGCGAATCAGGCGTCTGGAATCTGAGGGCATTATCAAGGACTACAAATTGGTGTTCAGCCCTCACGCAGACGTGCTTTTCATAGCATGTTTCATTGAGATTGATGACCTAGTAGATGGTGTACTCTCTTCCATCTATCAGATACCGCATCCCGCCTACATCATGATGGAGTCAAGTAAACGATACTGCATCCGACTTGATTTGACGTTGAAGGACTACAAGGGGTTTCTGCTTGGATTTGACAGCCTGAGGTCACATCTCTCATCATATTCTATACAGGTCATACACAGGCCACAGCATACATCAACGGTTCATCCTTTCAACCTCTTCAACAGAGCAACTAAGACTTGGGACACCCCATTGGCCGAATATCTCAGAAGACGTGAGTTTCTCTCAATGCAGAACCAATGATGAAGACTGTGCCATGCTCCTTAAATCCGATAACTCTCCTCACTGTAGGACGGTGAGGCAGACTGATTGCTGAACTGAACTTCATCTCAATGGTGCTCTTCAATTTCATCTCCTTTGTGTTCTACGTACGGAGTGTGGGGCCTGCAGCTCTTGAGCAGAAGATTGGCGAGATTGCATACGAGAGATGTGCAAGGTATCGACAGATAGCATCTATTGCATTCTACGCTGCCTTTGCGAATTTCGCCATATACTACTTCTTTCCTCTCTCCACTTCCCTTCCCCAACATTTCCCTTGGGACTACCTCTTTACGGCATCAGTAGCCACCATTGTCTTGATCCCTAGCCTGTACCTAATGTACCGAGGAGTCAAAGACGCGGGAGAAGAGACCCTCACTCCTAGGAAGGAGCACTCTCTCTATGGTGGTATATATGAAATTGTGAGACATCCGCAAGCTTTAGGCGAGGTATGGTTAGGTCTTGTGATTGCCTTATACCTGAAATCTCCCTTGTTGGCACTCTTCTCTTTGATCTACTTCCCTGCGTTCTACTACTTCTGCGTCGTAGAGGAAAGAGACCTCGTAATCAGATATGGTCAGGCCTATGTTGAGTATAGAGACAGAACGCCTATGTTCATTCCTAGGCGTGGAAGTCCGAAACAGATTGAAACCAGTGAATCCTGATGTGATTTGCTGCCTCTAAGAACTCAGTAGCTCTGCTCCGAAAGCCTTGCCAAAGTCACGAGCCCTCGGCAGTTCAGCAGGGTTGAGTGGTCCCCGAAATCCGTCCACAAGCGCTGTGAAACCTGGCGTAACAAGCCTCATTCCAGGTGCCCTCCTCTTGATCTCGGATTCCATCTTTCTGACAGCCCGGGCCCTTTGAGTGCCCATGTAGGTATCAAAGACAGCTCCAAGCTTTCCATCGAGTCCTGCCTTTGTGGCCTTCTTGATTGCCCCTTTGATTCCCCTTGTTGCTGTTGTTGCATGAACCGGACAGCCAAAGAGAACTCCTTCATAGGAAGCGATGTCTTGCTCAGACAGCTCACTATGCTTCGTCAGCGTACACAAGATATCACCTGCTTCTTCAATCCCAGCAGCTATCTCTTCGGCGAGAAGCTTGGTATTCCCAAATGTAGTGTCATAGACGACCAATGCGCGTTTCATGAGCCTCGCTTTCTCAAGCGGACTATTGAGCGTAGCGGTAAGAAGCAAAGTCCTCTGAAAGAACCCTATCGAGCGCATCGACAAATGAATCAGCGTTCTCTCTTGTGAAGACCATGGGCGGCTTGATTTTCAACACGTTGTTGTGTGGCCCATCAGTACTGATGAGAATGCCCAGATCTCTCAACCGGTTCACGACATAGGATGCTTGAGCAGTCGCAGGTTCTTGGCTCTCCCTGTTGAGGACCAGCTCAACGCCTAGGAAGAGTCCAAGTCCCCTTACGTCCCCAATTGTCTGGTGACGTTCTTTGAGCTCGCTCAGCCTCCTGAAGAGGTAGTCACCAACCTCCCTAGCTCTCTGCTGGAAACCCTCTTCTTCCATCACATCTAACACTGCGATACCCACAGCGCATGAAACCGGGTTCCCTCCCGTTGTGCTGAACCACTCCATGCCGGTTTCAAACGACTTGGCAATCTCTGGCGTCGTCACGACTGCTCCTAAGGGATGTCCGTTTCCGATTGGTTTCCCCAAGGTTACTATGTCTGGCACGACTCCCTGAGTTTCAAATCCCCAGAAATGAGTTCCAACTCTTCCAAAACCAACTTGCACTTCGTCTGCGATACATACCCCTCCGGCCTGACGCACTAAGTCAAATGCCTCTTGAAGGTAGTTCTCCGGGAAGACAATCTGTCCAGCGCATCCCATCAAGGGCTCGCACACAAAGGCGGCGGGGGCCTTTCCCTCCTTCTTGAGTCGCTTGACTACTCCACGAACGTCCTTGGCGTACTTAGACCCTGCACCTGAGTCACTGGCCTTGTAAGGCCCGCGGTAGACGTCAGGCGTTCTGACCTTGTGCGCATGCGGCGGCGCTCCCTGCCCCCCAGGGCCATCGAACTTGTATGGGCTTATGTCGACCAAAGACCCTGTATTCCCGTGGTAGGCACCATCAATCACAATCATGTCTTGATTACCGGTGTATGTCCTAGCTAAACGAAGTGCGAGCTCGTTTGCCTCACTCCCGCTATTCACGAAGAAGCAGACACTCAGTGGCTCGGGCATCTTGCTCACGAGCCGTTCTGCATATCGTACGAGATTCTCGTGAAGATATCTAGTATTGGTATTCAGGACTGCAGCTTGTTTCTGAAGAGCCTCTACGACTCGAGGGTGGGAATGACCGACATGCGGCACATTGTTTCGGACGTCCAGATATCGTCTTCCGAACTCGTCGTATAGATACTGCATATGCCCACGTACGATGTTCAGTGGCTTCTCATACGACACACTCAACGTCCTGCTGATCTTGGCCTCTCTGACAGTTTGAATATCGTTCTTCTTCATTGTATCTTCGGGAAAGGCACTGTCTGGAATCCCTAGGATGAGATTGGGATTTGGGCTGATACTGAGCCATATATCGCGTTTAGTGGGAGCGGCCACACCAAAGAAGTCCCCTTCCCATCCAAGCATGTCAACAATAAGCTGGAAGTGTAGATGTGGAGGCCAGCCCCCATTGGTCGGATACTCGCCGACGCGGGCGATCTCCTGGCCCTTCTTGAACTCCTTTCCAATTCTCAACCCTTCTAGGGAGTCCACACTGAGATGGCCATAGAGTGTATGAAGCTTTAGGCCTGTCGACCCCAGGTCATGCTCCAGAACAATTGTTGGCCCATTGTCCAGAGGATTCTTGTTGTAGAGAAAGCTGTGAACCCTACCGTCCAATGGAGCCAAGACTCGTGTGCCTGACTCCATAAACATGTCAATGCCCACATGGACAGTTCGCATCTCGCCAAAAGCTTCGTACTGTCCACCAGCGTATATCAGTCGCGCCTCATTGTACCTGCCGACGCCAAACTCAGCACCTGTGTCTTTTAGCTTCCTAGCCACAAGATCTGTGAATTTGTCGATATCCGACAAGTCGTCCAGACTCGGAACGTCTAGACTCCCTACGCTTAGGTCGAATACAACCCCAGGTGTGGTCTGTAGATCAAACTCAACAATCGAGCCGATTTGTTCCGGGTTGCTTCTGAGCCACTCTTGGACTTCAGTACTCTGTGGGCAAGGCTCCAGGTTACATGCGTGTCTGAAGATGTATGTAGCAAGTCTAGGGTGAATCTCTCTCAGCAGGCGCATCAGGACTAAGATTTGCTCCTGACTGATGTTCAGATACTCGTTGTTTGGTTCGAGCTTCCTCTGGTACGCCGCAATGGACATGCTTGCGGCAAGCCTGGTGCAGATTAGAGGAAACAAGAGCCCTATTTCTAGCTCTGTCAATGGAAATACCGAGTTGTACCCTCTCACTACTTCCGCTGCAGCGGAGAGAGGGTCGTTCTTCCCAAGCATCACGTAAGCGGCTGCGATTACGATCTCAGAAACCGTACACGTATGAACCATGTCACCAAAGTCTAAGATACCGAACGCCGCCTCTTCAAAGGGGTAGGCCTTGGTCACAACTATGTTGTAGTCATTTGCATCGTTGTGCACTACGCTTGTGCGAAGATGTTGGATAAGCGGGACCACATTTTGTTCAAAGTACTGATAGAAATATCCCACGAGAGCAAGCCTTTCTTCGTCGACAATGTACTCCATGTGTCGCCTGATTACTTCACCGGCGTTCCTCAAGTCCCAGTAGAACTCGCGATCAGCCGCCGGGTGCGAAAAACTCTGCAGAGCCCTGCTAAGATGACCGATGAATTCACCCAACCTACGAAGCAGTTCAGTTGCGTGAGGGTTCACTTTCGCTAGGACCTTGCCAGGAAGAAAGGTCAACATTCTTACGAAATGAGAGTTCCCGTCTCCATCCTCAATTGAAGCAATGTGCGCCCCCTCAGAGGTCTCAACGACTTTCGGGCACTGAACCTGTATGCCATGGTCTGACAGGTGCTCCATCGCAGAGTTCTGGAACTCGAGCACTTCTTTCTCCTCAGACCCAGCGGCAATCTTCAAAACATATTCCTCGCCAGTCTGCGCACTCAAGAGATAGTTGCGGTCACGTTCGCTTGGGAGTTCTTGTGCAGAACCGGTGACGCCGTAGAGTTTACTGGCGATTCTGAGCGCGTCTTCTTCTGTGAATGACGGTCGGCTCGGGTCCCTGGATGACAGTTTCGTCACACCTCATTCTACTGTTTTGCACTCCTAGTCGAACTGCAGACTATCAACGTTGCATTCGTCATCGTCCCCTGGGCGTAGGTAGGCAATACGTTTTGGCTTTATTCGGATGAGCGTGAACTCAGGGTCGTTGGCATCTACCCAGTAGGTTTCAAAGTATGAAGCCATTGCAGCTAGGCTTTTTCGGACGGTCGGGTCTTCCACAATTGATGCATCTGCAGCAATTCTCAGGTAGCCTCTATTCTCTCCGTGCTTGACGGGTCTTACAATCTCTACGTTGGAGTTTTCTCTAATCTCGCCGACTTTCCTGCACTTCGTGCTTGTCAGTACAAAGAGATTCCCCAGGCTCTCTACCAGTGTCACCGGACGGACTCTCGGTTCACTGCCATCAACTGTGGCTAGGTAGACTGTGGGCTCATCCTCCAGAAGACTCTCAGGAGTGGGAACAGAAGCTTCTGACATGACGATGATGCAGAGCTATCAATACAGATAAATCAAGTCCCCGGAATGGTCGGAGCCATGAGAGAGGAGTCCGTGGAAGAGGTCACTGTGACAGTCTTTCCCCCAATGCCAGGGATTGGCATCGTCGAGGACGAACCTGTGATTGAGGACGACGAGTCTTGCGGAGATGCATCACTTACTGTCCTGACAATCGACCCATCTGCCGACTCTGAATCTGCAGTTGTTTCATTCGATTCCAAAGACCCCATTGTGAGAATCAACCAGATGCTCAGCGAAGCCAAGGAAACCCATGGTGACAGCCTTTGCATCCGTGTGGCAGACTATGATACTTCAGAGTCTCTTGATGATGCCATCGAGTGGTTGAACTCGGCTCTCAGGGGAAGTGGTGACAACACAGTCTTGGACTCTCAGAGCTTCTCGATGTTCATCGGTTCGTCTGCGCCAATAATCACCATCAACAATAGACTGTCTTTCGTAGGAACGGTTCCGACCAAGGACTTGCTTCTAGGCCGAATCTCTGCAGCCTTGAGGTCTGTTCGTTCTTGAAGAAAAGGGGAGGATAGCCCCTCCAAGATGTTACTCCAAGAGGAGCTATATTCCGATGGATCAATCATCATGTGGTCTGCGGCAATGGTACGCCTTCTTTCGCGGTCACCATTTCCTTCTCTGGTACTAGTGCGCCATCCATCAAGGCTGCATAGGCGCCCATGTCAAAGTGTCCATGACCTGAGAGATTGAACACTATCACACTCTCACTGCCCGACTTCTTCGCCTCTAGTGCAGCATCGATAGCGGCCTTCACCGCATGAGCCGTTTCAGGAGCAGGAATAACTCCCTCAGCCTTTGCGAACATCAAGGCGGACTCGAGTACTGAAATCTGATCATACGCAACGGGGCGAATTCGTCCCTCGTTGACAAGAGCACTAACCGTCGGCGCGACACCGTGATACCTCAGACCACCTGCATGTATCTCTGGAGGTGTGAAATCCTTGCCCAGAGAATACATCTTTACCTTCGGGGTGATTCCGGCTGTGTCGCCAAAGTCATACTTGAACTCTCCTTCAGTCATTGACGGACAGGCTATGGGCTCGACGCCGATAAACTCGGTCGCCTCGAATCGGGAGTCCGCCATGAACGGGTACGAAATCCCAGCGAAGTTGCTTCCACCTCCGACGCAACCAATGACCTTGTCGGGGGTCTCGCCCATCTTCTCGAGCTGGATTATGGTTTCCTGACCGATGACCGACTGATGGAGTAGGACATGATTCAACACGGAACCAATGGTGTACTTTGTGTCCTCTCTGTTCAGCGTATCCTCCAATGCTTCGCTTATGGCAATGCCCAGAGTGCCCGGATGCCCAGGAAACTCTTCATTCACCTTCCTACCGAACTCGGTCTGGTCGGACGGGCTCGGGACTATTTCAGCACCGTATGCCCTCATTAGAGTTCCGCGGAACGCTTTCTGTTCATAACTGACACGCACCATGTACACCATGGCTTCGAGGCCAAAATGAGCACACGCAAGGGCTACTGCGCTCCCCCATTGCCCGGCACCAGTCTCAGTCGCATATCGTGACACTCCCTCTTTCTTGGCATAGTATGCCTGAGTGAGTGCAGTGTTGAGCTTATGGCTCCCTGTCGGTGAAGCGTCCTCACGTTTGTAGTAGATCCTGGCGGGCGTATTCAGAGCCGCTTCAAGACCCACTGCCCTCTGTAGAGGAGTAGGACGCCCATATTTCATATACGCCTCTCGGACCTCTTCAGGAATCGGTACGAGTCTTTCCGGGGACATTTCCTGCTTCACACACTCCACGGCGAAGATGGCCATGAGCATCTCAGGACTGACTGGGTTTCCCGTTTCGGGGTTTATAGGAGGGGCCAACGGCTCCGCCAGGTGCGGCAGGATATTGACGTAGTTCTTTGGCACGTCTTCGATGTCTAGTAGGATTCGTGATTCTGTTCTAGTCATTTCTTGTTTCTCCTTTTCTTGTCTTTCTGCAAGGCCCCTTCCTTCCCTTTTCTGGAAACGAGTCTGTCATCTGGCGCGCAGGCTTGGTCGAAAAATGAGTCTGGAAGACATCAGATCGCGCCATCAGGCATCCAAAACTAGTCAGTCTGTGATGTGAGTGTGTGAGATATGGAGTACTAACTAAACGGGCCTTCTTCGGCCCGAATTCCATTGGTATATACACACGCTCATCTATTCACATCCCTTGGAAAGGGTTGTACTGCACAAACAACTTCGCTATTTAAGTATGCCCGTTAGAGTACTATAGTGCGCACTTGTGTACATCTACGTATCACTTGTGTACATGATATGCCTAGCTGAAGCACTGATTGGAGTCTATTAGGGGAAGAGATAGCTGTGGCTCGAGAGAATGAGCTTGTGTTTGCACGAGGACAAGATTTAGAAACATCTTCTCAGGGTGGATTGTGATAGTAGTCGAGAACTTCTCCGACGCAATCGGAGAGGATGATGTCAGCACACTCTGTGACCTACTAGACCAGGCTATATGTGATAATGGTTGGCCGGCAGCCCGGGATATGCTGAAGACTGCATTCCTTGCCAGACATCAAGGGCAGTGGTTTGCCATCAACAGACTGATTCTGAAGATCATCGACGCTGAAGAGTTGATTGGGTACGACGGCGATATCATCGAAGAGCTAGACACCCTTCAGGACGTTCGCAGCCTGACCGACCTCAGGACCACTCTGTATGACTTGCTTGTAGAGAGAGTGCGTAGCCAGATTGCAAGTAATGGATCACTATTGTTCTTCGACGTAGATGCAATGTCCTCCAGACCCTCCAGTGTACTATTGGCCGAGCTACTTGAGGCACGAAAGAAGCAGTTCGTTGACAGCGCAACCGCTTTTCTTTCTCAAAGACCTTCTTCTGCCGAGTGGACCGAATCCCCTCCACTTTGGACTACTAGCTACGGCCTAGACCTTCTAGTCAGGCTTGACAGCTTCAATGACGACTACTTTAGCGAGTTCCCCTTGACATGGATTAGGCAGAACCTAGAACCTATTCTATCGGACTTGGGAGTTGATGAAATCGCACATACAGATGAACAGGGACCCACCTCTGAGGTCCTGATGTCTGAGAGAATGGAGCTTCTCGCGGTAGCGATTGTGAGCCGCTTCAACAACTATCCAGAAAGACTAGCTTGGGACGAGCCCTGGTACATCATATTCTCTTCCGGGCATAGGGACTCCTTTCAGTTTGTGCTCGATGTTTCTAGTGGAGCATATCGTTGGATGAAAGAGATGGTCTCAGAAGTCTTTGATGATGATGACCTCAAGACTCTTACACAGGACATCAGAGCTAGTATGTTGCGAGGAGCGGTAAGAGCGCTCTCATTTGTAGGAACCACTGAAGCTGTAGAGCTCTTAGGAATGCTTCTGGCTTGGGAGGGTACAGAGAATGCTCTTCTCTACATCCAATCAATGAGTTATCGTGAGTACTTTCATTACCGCGACTCCATTCAAGACTGCATTCTTGACTCATTGTCCAAGCTTGACCGCGAAACCATTCAGAAACATGTAATCGCGTTCGTCAACGACCAACTGTGGGATGTCAAAAAGAGCAAATGGAGTGAGAGTGCCTTTTTGACAGGGACCTCATTAGAGCTGCTGAAGGTTGCCACAGGCATGATTCTTAGGAAGAACCTGTATATAATAAGCGAGAAACTGATGGACCTTCATAAGGTTGGAGAACTCAATCCCGACATAAGTGGCTTCGCAGCCTCAGTCCTAAAGGATTTCGAGCTAGAGTAGAAGGAAACCCAACAAGACCAAATGGCCAAGACTCACTATCTAGCATGTCAGGTGCAGACAAGCAATGATGCCATATTCATCTCTGCGTGTATTGTAGACTTCGCAGGCCTCCCTAGTCCCTCTCTCGACTATCTCACAGTCAATCTGCTTCATTCTGTCAGTCGTTTGATCCAACACCTTCATTCTGCCATTGTAGCCAGTGCCCACAATCAACGTTCGTGGTCCAAAATCAAGGACAGAGGCGAGGTCCTCCACACAGAGCTCATGCCCACTCTTCCGCCACCAATCGCTCTCGACATGGTCGGGAAAGATGATGACATCGTTCCTGTATTCTCGGCCATCAACTACGATACTGCCGAATCGGTAGTCGTCTATCCGCATGTTGGACCTTTAGTCGCAGGTCAAGATAAGGAACTTGTTCGTTGAACAGTAAGAGATGCGACGTCAACCTGACCCGAAATCCTCCCTTCTGATAAGAATCATCCCTGCGCCGCTTCAAATCTCCTATCCAGGGGCCTCACGCTGAGCACCATTGTAAATCCATAGGCCAAGAGCAGACAAGCAAGGCTGAGTATCTTTCGAATCTCCACCAGTATGTAGTTGAACAGACTGACGAACGTGCTGGATAACCTCGGTACCAATGCGATGAGAAACATTATCAGTACTCTTCTTCTGAAAGACTCCAATGAAGTGTTCTCCTTGAATGACCTGTAGAGTAGCAAGACTACAATTTCGCTTGGAGGCATGATTGAGGCATGGTACATTACATTCTCTTCTGGATACAGGGACTCTTCCGGTTTGTCAACGACGTTCCTAGTGGAGCATGCGTTCCGGAGGAAGACATGCTTAGGCTTCAGACCAGACCGGGTGGCTCTGCAACAGGAGAGAATGAGAGACGAGCTAGATAGATCAGAAGGGAGCTTGAGCCGTCAAAGCCCACTGGCGAGAATCTCTACAAGTCATCTGCTACGACACACTCACTCCCCGGTCCCTTGAAAGATGAACTCGAACAGCTTGGGAGAAGCAAGCTCATAAGCAGGACCATCGGTGAAAGCCTGATTGGTGCTGTTACGAAACTGCGAACTGCCGAATGGAAAGACTACATGGACACGACGGGAAACCCTGGCATCTCCGAGGAAACTGACTGGGAGATTGAGAGGTACCTGTATTTCAACTAGCTATAAACCATCTCGCCTCTGTTAGCTCGAATTCCAAAAGACTTGTATCGGCCTTTGCGGTGTCGGAATCTCGTAGGTGGCTGTGAGATGCCAGGTTTTGAGAGTACTGACCAACTGAGAGAGGTCTTCGAAGAGTTCTGGACGCGAGCAAGACAGAACGAAGAAGTAATGGAAAAGCTGACCAAGGCGGGAGTGATTGTTCGCTTTGACATAGAAGACCCCGAGGCCCACATTACTATCGACTTCAAGAATCCTGGACCTGATGGCAAGCTAGGACAGCTCGTCTGGGAGAGCGACATCGAGCCGGAGATTAAGGTATGGAGCAAGTCGGAAACCACTAACAAGTTCTGGCATGGGAAATTGAACACTGCTGTGGCGCTGGCAAGGGGCCAGGTCAAGATTCAGGGGCCTATCACTAAAGCCATTGGGTTAGTTTCCAAGATCAAGCCCCTCTACGCGCTCTGGCCAGACGTCCTGAAGGACAAGGGACTGGATCACATGCTACTTTGACCATTCTAAGAACCAAACAATGAACAGGGAAAAGACTCCTTCCCTAGTACTTAGGTGACTCCCTTGAGAGCTGCAAATGAATCATGTGGCACGTTGGTGGATG
>JBHIAE010000036.1:0-27788 GCA_046758445.1 Candidatus Thorarchaeota archaeon
TCAGGCATGACTCACCCCGCAGGACCCACCTCGACGAGATCATCTATAACATCCCAACGACGCCTTGGAGATTTGGATGGTTGACTCCACAGGAGGAAGATGTCCGAGTCATCGTGCAGGACACTCCTACCAAGGCAGACCCCTGGAGTGTCGCAATCCACGTGCCCCAGCTGATGGGTTTTGCAGAGAAGTTCAGGGGACTTGCCAGGCGGGATAGAATCGTTGCTCCTGAAACAATGGTAGCGTACACCAAAGACATTCAGTCCATGCATGGAAGAGGAGTGACTCTCTCCGAGATCTATGCATCTACTGGTAGACTCTCGAACGAGTCATTCTCTGAGGTCCTGGAGGATGCATTGACTCTGGTACCAAGTGTCCTAAGATGTAGAGTTCCTGCGTCTTCTGAAAAGGAGGTGGCGAAAGAACTGCCCTCAGAAGAACCTCCTTGGCGGTCAGTCATCCAGACCGTGAGTACCGGAGGTGGGCTGGCAATGACTGAGAGAATGGCCCTCGATGTCACGAGACCTCCTCCAACGCCGCGAAGAGGTGAGAGGAGATACACTGATGTTCTCACTGACTCTGAGGACGGCATTACCAGACGTTGGTTCTATGAACGGACACCAAAGCAAATTCATGAGGATGAACGCACTGTGTCTACCCATCCCCCAGTCGTGGAGGACATGGGGGCAGGAGAGATTGATACAAGCGAAACCCGTGAACAAGAACTCAGGCGACTCTATTATTCGACACGGTATCTGAAGGACCAGAGTTACCTTACAAAGAGGCTGAGGGACTGCTGTAAGAGGATAGAACGGTACTGTGCAAAGCAGTTCACCCTCATCCAGGAAGACCCCTCATTGAAGACTCCAGTGTTCTTCCTTGATGCACTCAGGAAGATTCAGAAGGTCATCCTTGAGGACCCCAAGAGATTAGAAGTCTGGAAGGACCTCCTTCCGCTCAGGCAGGGGATTCTCGACCTCTTGAACTCCAAGAACAGAATGGCCATGGAGGATGTCATGGAGATGACACCTGATGTCCTCCTCCTGTATGGCAACAACCTGTTTCTCGCTGTCTTGGCCGCCCTTGAGGACAGGAGTCCATCCATTGCTGAACATCTCTGGCCCTCTGTAGCTGAGTGGACCCTCTACCAGCTCGGGATGAACATGGAGGATGGCGAATCAAGGTCGGTCTATAGCTACCAGGCAATCCTATCCAACCTCAGGACACGTGCCATGACGCTTGCACAGCTCAATCTCCCCGAGAGGACCATTCAACAGGAACAGGTCGGTGCGGTCGTCTGGAGAGAGTCCGAGTTCGGACTCGATGCTCTGCTCCTCATACCCCATGAGGATGGATTTCTCACAGGCCTCATCAAGGGCCTCGGAGATAGATGGATCCCACCAAAGTGGCATCCCTGCGTGACGGCCCCTCAGGATATGAAGAGATTCGCAGAAGAGACTCTATTGTCCACCGACACAACTCCTCTTGTCATGACAACGGTCCTGAAAACAAAGGTCCTCTGGGTACCAGTTTTGACCGAGTATGACGACGACCTCCAATGGGTCTCATTCTCTCTGGTGCATGGCAAACCCAGTGGACGATGGAACAGAGTTTCCTGGGTCAAACTAGAAACAACAGTCCCTCTTGCTTCCCCTGGCAGTGTGCCCGTAATTCCAGACTCTGTCACGGAGGTGCTCGGTAGGCTCGCACGAGTCAAGCACAGTACGATACCCATGGAGCTGATGGTCAGTGTCAACAATGACCTGAAGGTCTTCGAGGTCGAGCTTCATGGAAACTCTATCAAAGAACGACTTGAGTTCTCAAGGACGGGAGAACTTGTACGGTTCCTCAGGTCGCCAGTCCGATTAGGAGGGGGACATCGTTCACAGGGGAACACACTCACCTGGGATCACAAGAGGGACATCGACTATGGCGGCGGCTCGCTCTCCTTCCTTAGACCCCTGGTCCATCGAAGTCGGTTCTATCCTGATGAGTTTCATTATCCAAGGACATGCAAGGAGCTACTTGCTTCAACTACCGGGAATGAGATTACACTGGCCATCCGACAGGAACATGGCTACCATAGGATTGAGGTAGAGGACCTGCCAGAGGACTCTTCCCTGAGAGGACTGGAGGAGATAGGATTCGATGCCCATGCTCTTGGACTGTTGGCCGATTGTGGGAAGCTCTTCGACCCTGATAGTAGAATGTGGCATCCGGTCAATCTCAATGTCAATGCCATCATGGACATGAGGTTCTCCAGACTCCACGAGTACCCACGGCTTGAAGAAGCAATCCGGGAAGCCGATGCAAGTGAGTTCGATTGGTCAAGGGATACTTGGCGTCTATCTACCAGGATCATAGGCAACGAGTTGTTCTGGTCCATCATCTCGGGGACCACAGGCAGACCCTGGAGGAATAGGACATTCACGTTCACACTGACGCCGGGCACCCCACCTGACAAAGAGTTAGAGGTGTTCCGTCAGGAGGTCAAGGCGATTGCTCCTCTCTCTCATCTTAGCAATCTGGATGACGAATTGAGAATCCACAGAGAAACTCTCCATGAGAGATATGAGGAGTTCAAGTCGTCCTTGGATCAGGTCACTCCGTTGTACGATGAGAGGCACGTCTTCAGGTATAAAGGACTTGAGGTCAGGAGGGAGCGATCTCATACGGTGGTCGTAGTGTTTCTCGAGTCAGATGACGGGGATAGTCCGCATGTATACGTGGTGAACGATGTCAATAGATGTCTGAATGACTCTCAGTTTGCTGGGGCCATCGACTCAGAACGTGTTGATACTGAGGTGAATGCTAGTCTCGCATCCTATGGCATTGATGAAGATGTACTCAGTGTGATAAGAGAGGAGGTCAAAAAGGTCCTGAAGGAGAAGGGTGTCAGGTTCTATGAGCAGTAACTTCTTTGACTGGTATGCAGGTAGACCGCAGGTTCTCCCTGAGAAGGAGGCAATGACTGCCATCATGTCAGTCACAAGTTCTTCCTGAGAACTATGCTGGTCAGGTTCTCGGCGTGCATCAAGGCGGAACCATAGTCCTCAAGCATGCGCTGCACGAGTTCTTAACCAAAACGTGCAATCCTGTCCCTGTGAGTGATGAAAGGGGTATGAATGGGCCCTCTTTGACCATCCTGAGGAGTCGTATGAGTCCTCGTTCTTAAGGGACAGACAAGGCATTTCGTGAAATCTTACACATTTCTTTCACTTTTACAGCCAAGATTATCTAGAATTCTGTAAGAAATGACTGTATCCAGAATCCAGTCAACTGAAGAGCGAATGCAACCAGTGAACAAATCAAGTATCCTTGTCCGATTCCTGTATTGACGAATGTTCTTTCATAGTATGAACGTAGCATCCTCTGTCTCTCTTCTCAGACAACCGTTTCAAGAGATAAGTCTGGTCTCTGAATCAGTAGATATATCTCGGACGCATTTCGATTCCAAGGTCACAATCAGGAAATGATGCTGATAGAATTGATGACACAGGAGACCCTTGAAAGCAGAAAGAAGCTCTTCGTCCTGATGATGCTTCTGGTTCTCCTGGTTATGCCTCTGGCGGCGAATGCCAAAAGGGTCCACCAATCCCAAGAGATTGGACCTTCTGATACACATGAGATATTGGTGGATGCCGTTTCTTGGAAGACCTTTACTCTATATTGCGAAGCCGGCGAAATACTCTGGGGGAGCTTTGAAGTGGTCAAGGATGGTGACCTATTCATAGGTGACCTGAAGAATTATGACTACTGGCTCCTGGAGGGCATTGATTTCTTCATTTGCAGCGAAGCAGACTTCGAGTCTTGGGAGGACGGTGGCGACCTGAGTGCCCTCTTCGAACTGAGCAATGTGGCAAAACTGACCTGGAGTGTTGAGATTCCATCCACGGGAACTTGGTACATTGTCTATTGGAACGACACCGTTTACATGAAGACAGTTAAGGGATCGTTCTTCAGAGAGTCTGATGCCGTACTCCCTCTTGTTTACGGAATTCTCATGGTGGGGTCCGCTGGGCTGCTGATTGTGTTAGGCATCATTATTCGTAGCATCAGATCTGGATCATAGTGATGCCATCAGTCTGGGATTGTTCCATGAGGATGGATGCTGTGAACCGCTAGACCACAGCATCGTTCCTCATGCTGCCTACTCGCTTGCCGCGACTTCACCTTCGCCCTCGATTTGCTTCTCTTGACTGGCTTCTCTACTCGGAAGAAACTCGTCAATCAACTCGTAGAGGGCTCGCCCGAGCATGCCACCAAAACCGCCAAGGAGAGCTCCGAACAGTAAGCTGATGACTATCACTAGGACTCCAAGTCCCGAAAGACCAAGGAGACCGATGAAGAAGTTGGCGACATCCACAGCTTGGGCTGTCGCTACGAGGAAGGCGAACAGCAGACTCCATGCGATACCCACGCCAAGGAACCCTAGCAGAAAGGCGCGTCTGATTCTTCTCACGAAAAGGGCACCTACCGCACCAGCGACTAGCATCGTCATCCATACTCCACTCAGTTCCAGAGCCATGCTGATGACGATCACAACTATGAGCGCCGGGAAGAAGTCCAACTCAGGCATAATCTCGTCGATTTTCGTCACTTTTTCGCCCCCTATGATGTGAAGATGATAGTTCTCTCTATCATCGAGCCATCTGTGTCAGCTGCCCGGAAAGCATCCGCAGTCGCATAATAGTACAACAGATGGTAGCCGTATTGCTCTGTTACTGGATCAAAAGCGTACCATATGTCAAAGAGGTCATCCCAATGGGGACTGAACATGTTGCCGCTTTGTCCTCCTGGATATGCCATATATGACATCTGGATGCTGCTGAAGTCGGCAATCAGCCTCGTCGATGGTCCACCTCTATTTAGCCAGCCTCCCGCGTTATTGAGGGTATTCTGACCACGATGAGGACCACCGCCAATAAACGTCATGCCTGCCATGTGTTCAACATAGACAATGTGTCGATTTCCGTACTTCCAGTCGGGTTCGTCTGCCCAAGCCTCAGTGAGGTCGTTTATGGCACGGTGAAGCGCCCTCACTAGGATCTCGTCTCGTGTTTCAACAGTAGCGCTAGTCGTTTGGTCGTCGAAGTAGGGTCCAGTGTTGTTCTCCAAGAGATGCTCGAGGACCGGAACTCGCGAGAGTGGCAACGCAGTGTCAATGGTGCGAAGCTCGTCAAAGGTTTCGTAAGTGATTGCACTCAGCAGATACATCCATACTGTTGGTGCCTCCTCATTTGGATCCATCTCGTGGTCCCAGTTTCTCAGCCAGTCAACTACCCCGTCCAAGGTCGTGTTGCCATCTCCCAAGGCATCCCACGCATCGACAACATAGGGCACAATCTCTTGAGCTCTGACCTCAACAGAATCGGCTTGATACTTCTTCATGTCATCGACTGTTACAACAGGATCATTGGAGAGCAAGTCATAGATTCGTCGACCTCTGTAGCCATCACTGAAGGGACCAAGAATCTCGAACCCATAGTTGCTGGGAAGAGTTCCTCTTTGATTTGCAGACGACACGAATCCACGCGACGGATTGATCTCACGAGGATTGAATGCGTAGGGGACGTTACTGACCATGCCGATCGAGTCGTTCAACGCCGTTACAGGGAAATTGCCATTGTATCCATTCCTTATGGGAAAGCGTCCTACAACGAGCATGGCAATGTTTCCGTCATCGTCACCATAGACGCAGTTCTGTGGGGGTGAGTCCCACCAATACATTGCATCGAGAAACTCGTCTAGATTGGTGGCCTTCATGAACAGAGCCGAAGCGAGTATCGGATGAGTCACTCCAGAGCCAGTCCAGTTCATTGCCAAGTTGGGATTTGATTCGCTGTCAAGTCCGTACGTGTTGGTTGCTGAGTCGATTAATGGACCGTGTACGGACGTCTTGACGGTAAATGGAATGACAATTCCTTCCTTAGTGTGGATGGCTTCATCTATCTCCTCGAAGGCTCGATATTCTCCATCATACATGTATTCGCTAGAGTTGGCAGGATTCAGTTGCTCCACAAAGATGTCACATACATCTGCTCCAACATTCGTAAATCCGTAAGCAACATGTCCATTGTGACCGATAAGAACCGCAGGTAGACCTGGGAAGGTTGTTCCCGTTATATCAAGTACCCCTGGTACAACAATGTGAGCTTCATACCAGACTGATGGTGCTTGATAGCCCAGGTGTGGATCACTAGCGACGATGGGGTCTCCAGTCGAAGACTTGGACCCATTGACCGCCCAGTTGTTGCTACCAACAATGTTCTCATCACCTAGAAACAGAGGAGAGCTATCTGCTAGCTTGATGATGGCTTCAAGCTTCTCCTGGGAGATCTCTGCCTCTTCAGCCATCGCTAGGCTCACCAGACTGCCTGGGTCGTCGGTTGCGGGAAATCCTCCCGGAGCATTCGGATACTCAACGTAGCTCAGGTTCACGTGTTCTTGGACTATTGGGACGATGTTCGGCAAGACATCCGGAAATAGCTCATAGAACATCGTGTCGTTGTTAATGGTCTCTCTCACCCAGAGATTCCGCATGTCTTCAATCCCTCCAGACAGACCCCATGCGATTGTATTCGCAGCAGTGAAGCAGTCTACTGGCTTCCAAAGCTCAGGAGTGTAGCCAAGAATCTTGAATTCTATCGGGGTAGTGGCAGGAGTCAAGGTACGAATGAATGCGTTTATTCCATCAGTCAGGCCATAGACACCATCCAGCGCCAATGCAACATCTGCATTTGTCGCCGCGTTGTCCTCAAACCACTCCAAGGTTTCCTGCGCAGCTCTCTCAAGTCCTATACTCCTATAGTACTTGTCAGAGCTGTTCGCGTAGGCTCCCACTATCTCGCTGATTCTGCCGGCTGCGAAGTGTTTCTGCATGATTATCTGGAATAGTCTGTCCTTGGCATGCATATAGCCCAATGCCATCATTGCATCCTTGGTTGATTCACCATAGATATGCGGGATTCCCCATTCGTCGATTAGCACCTCAACATCTGCAACAAGTCCCGGAAGTGCAATCCTCTGCATCTCCGGTTCGTTGATGACGCCTCCATTGTCGAAGATGCCTCCAAATGGTTGAATGATCCCAAGGCCACCAGTCAGAGGACCAATTGGCATAGTCAATATGATTACCAAGGCGACAGGTCCAATGAGTGAGAGGCCAAAGTTCAGAACCTTCCTTCTCATTATTCTCTCCAACCTTTGTGAAACATAGTCCCTTATCGATGAACATGGCGATTCTTAAGGGTTAGGAGCAAACGAAGCCTATCTATTGGGGAAGCTTTTTCTGCGAGTACCTTCCAGCACAATGACTTGTGAGCCACAATGGTAAAGACAGAGACATTTCGTGGTAGAGACTTCATCACGCTTCTCGACTACACAAAGGAAGAGATAGAGACCATCCTTGATGTTTCTCTGGACCTCAAGCGCAAGTTCGCCATGGGAGAGCCCCATAAGCTCCTTGACGCGAAGACGCTCTTCATGATCTTCTACAATCAAAGCCTGAGGACCAGAAACTCGTTCGAGGCCGGTATGACGCAACTGGGAGGCCACGCTCACTTTCTGGACCCAAGCAAGATCTACGCTCCAGCATTAGAAGGAGATGAGGAGGCCTATACCACCGAGCGAGTTTCAGACGTAGCTCGTGTGTTAGCTCGAATGGGTGATGCCATTGCTATCAGATGTTACGGAGATCCGGTGGGTTGGATATACGGCAAGGCGAATGAGGTACTCAACAACTTCGCATACTGGAGTCACATTCCAATCATAAACATGGAGGATGACATCTACCATCCATGTCAAGGCCTTGCCGATGTTATGACCGTGAAGGAGAAGTTTGGAACCTTCAAGGGAATCAAATTTGTCATGAGCTGGGCGTACTCTCCTTCAGTGCACAAACCACTTGCTGTACCCCAGAGTGCAATCATTGCTGCCACCAAGATGGGGTGCGATACCGTTCTCGCTCATCCAAGAGGGATGGAGCTGGATGATAAGATTCTGGACCAATGCAGGGTGATGGCAGAGGAGAATGAGTCCAGTTTCGACATTGTCTACGACATGGATGAGGCATTCGAGGGTGCACATGTTGTCTATCCAAAGGCATGGACATGTAAGGAGTTCATTCCGCCTTTCAATGATAAACCTGAGCTGGAGAAGTCGCAGGCGCTCTTCGACAAGAACAAGCACTGGATCTGTGATGATGACAAGATGAAGATTGCGGGACCAAAGTCGATGTATATGCACTGTCTGCCTTGTGATCGAGGCTTTGAGGTCACGAACTCTGTGATTGACGGTCCCCAGTCCATTGCGTTTGACCAGGCCGAGAACCGACTTCACGCGCAGAAGGCTGTCATGGCACTTACAATGCGCTGATAGCACTTTCGCCGTGAAAGACTGCTGGGTCCTGATTCCAATCCTCTATGCTTTCCCAACCACTGATATGTGTCAAGGTTCTCCACTAACTTCCGGAGGTCCAATAATGGAGGATCAGCTAGAGCTGATGGTCAAGTACCTCGTACACCTTCAGTTCTATTCTGAAGAGGAGGACGTTATCTTCAGCAGGGACAAGAAGGTCCGCATCCATGTTCCTGAAGCAGGACCCGTCGTGCTTGCTTTTGAAGTGTATCTAAAGCAGTTCATCTACCTAATCCGAGAAAAACGGTATGTAGAGTATCTGGAGAAAGTGGCCGAGATACTTCCCATCAAGACTACCGAGGTCGAATGGGAGTTCCAAAAGAACATCCGAGAGATAGGGGAGGAAGATATCTCAGATATGCTTGTGGTGAATTTCCTCATCGGTCCTATCAGATCCACGATTCAGACAAGAGAGTTCGATGTACTCATGGAACGCATCAAGCGTGAAGCAAGACGTAGACTCGTGGAACCTCTGATCGACACAACGATAGACCGGCGGTTGGCTCATCTCTATTCTTCCAACGACCCAACAGTGGCCCTTCTGTACAACCTGACACTTCTCCGTCTACTTGCTTCGGTCTTCGGCAACCCTGAATCTCGTCAAGTTGTAGACGACCTCGTCCAGTCATATTCTGAACAACTGATAGCAAAACTGATAGCGTGAACCCAAGGATCTCTGGATGACTGGTCTGCCATGGTGACTCATAATACAGGGACATTCGCCAACATACGTCGCTACTCATATGGGAGGTCTTCAGTTGTTTCAAAGGCTCTTATAATGAAATACATCGAAACAGACATGACCGCAAGGATTCCGACAATCGATAGGAGGAACCCTCTGCCACTCAACTCGTTGAAGAAGAACAACCAGCCGTAACGTTCACTCCATGAGGTCAAGCCAGTGAATACTCCTATCACCTCAATGACCCATCCCATGGCAACGGCAACTAGAAGCCCGAGTGTGATGTAGACTCCTCTCTTGACCCATGTGCTCTTCTGAACAGATGTCTTGACTACCTTCTTCCTAGCGGGTGCTTCCAGTTTCGGCGCGTCTGCTGTAGCTGTTCTAATCAACCTTGCATCTTGGATATTGCTAAGCCTCACCGTGAAGTAACTCTTGATACTCCTCCGCGTGATGTCAACCCGTCGAGTCAGAAGTTTGTCCATCACAACAAAGGTGCTTGTGAACGTAAAGAGGCCCGTCCACAAGGGTGGATAGATGGTAAGCACAAAGGGTATGTAGAAGTAGGTTGTGTTGTACACAGCCAGCCCAAGCCTGAGGGCTAGGATGAGGGAGAGCCAAAGTGTGTTTGGGCCCTGAAGATTGTTTCTGGTGTGAAGATAGTAGGATCCCGCCAACATACAAAAGAGTGAGAATCCAACGATGTTCATGAGCGACCATACCAACCATAGATTATTCGCCAACAAGAATCGTGTGATTGGATTGAACTCGATCGCCACACCATACAGTTCAGTTGCAAGCAGAGTGTAACATACGTCGATGATCCCTATTGGGATGAGTGCGAGCACAATCACACGAATCCAGGCTTTGCTCCACCAAGTAGTGCAGAGTTCTCTGATACTGATATCACCCATGTACTTCATGTTCATTCTCCGCTTTCAGACACGAGCCTATTCAGGCGGGTATAAAACCGTTGTTCTCTACGTAATACTGAATCGCAGCTTCTTTGCGCGCCAGCTAGAGGTCATACTAGCATTCTCATCACTCACGACGGCGGACAATGCTTCAAAAAGAAATGGGGGTGCAGAGGGTCGAAACCCCCTGCGTTTGTGCTAAGCTAGATTCTACTGGAAGTACTACGTTGCGTAGTCCTTGTAGAGATGGAACCAGTACCAACCGCTCAGCATCGGATTGTATACGAGACCACTGCCCTTCATCCAAGCCTTGTAGACCGTGAACTCCTTGGGCTGGTACATGTAGATGCTTGGCTGGTCGTAGGCCACCTGTGCCTGGATCTTGCCGTAGAGGTCGAGCCTCTCAGATGGGACGATTGACTTCGAGGCGTTGACGATCCATGAATCAACAGTGGCATTCTTGTAGCCGGAAGCAATCATGAATGTACCAGTTGAGGCCACGAATGGGAAGGCATAGTTGTGTGGGTCTGCGTAGTCTGGTGCCCAGCCAATGAGCCAGATAGGCAACTCACCATTGTCCATCTTTTCCAGGTAATTGGCCCACTCTAGAGCGTTGACTCTCACCTCTGGGACTGTAGTTATGCCAGTCAAGTTGGTGGCTGAATCTGCCATGACTGCTGCAAAGCCGTCCTTCATGAGCAGACAACCCTGCTCACGGATGACGTTGCCTGAGTTGTAGTAGAGGTCAATGAAGCCTTCCATAGCATTGATGTCCCTGGTGAAGTTCTCCAAGTTCATTGCCTGGTTCCACCAAGCAACAGCTTGCGCGATGTCGTACGTTTCCTTCCAATAGGACGAGTCTTGACCGAACATGCCTTGTGGAATGAAGCCCTTCGCCTGGAAGCCCCAACCTCTGACTATGGCACTGATTGCAGCGTCGTAGTTGAACGCGTATGCGAATGTCTTTCTGAGTTCCCTGTACGCGAATGGACTCTCCACCTCTTTTTCAATTCCACCCCTACTGATGTTGATTGGATTGAAGTTGAAGGTGAACGCCATTAGCGTGTAGCTGAAGCCTCCGGTACGTACAGTGATGCTTGGGTCCCTTGAACCCAGTGTGACGTTGTCCCAGATCTCGTCAGCGTTTGTTGTTGGCCAGTAGACATTGTCGGCAAGACCAGTTCTGAGGTTCAGCAGTCTGCCAGTCGTGTCCTCGTTGGTCTTGATGTAGACCTCCTTGATTGAGCCTGCGTAGGTTGGAGGCTTAATTGCTGCCTCAGTCGCGGTGGCTCTCCAGTAGCCATCATAGATGACCATGTGGACGAACTCATTGGGTCTCCACTCCTCAAGTATATACGGACCAGTGCCGCTGGTGTGGGTCTCCATCCAAGTGTGAACCTCACCGTACTCAACACCCCAGTGAGAGTCCATCGGACCCGTGTCGTTGTTAGGATTGCTGAGCACATAGGTTGGGCTCATCTGTGCACCGACCTCGTAGGTCATTGCCGGAATGAATGGTGCAAATGGGTATTCCAGGTTGAACTGGATGGTGTATGTGTCCAGAACAACGAGTGCACCCGAGTTTGCCTGCCAGTCATCGAAGGCGGCAATGAACTCTGGTGAGGTTGTACCGTTCACAAAGGCCTCTAACTCTACGACTTCGCCTCCCTTGATTGGTTCAGCGATCATCCACACAGGACCGTGAGTGTTGAACTGTTTCATAGCTCTCTCAAAGTTCCACTTGACAACGCTAGCATTGAAGGGCGTTCCGTCATGGAATGTTATGCCCTGGCGCAGTGAAATGTTGTACTGCTTGCCGTCTGCCGAAATGACCGGCGCAGCTGATGCCAGGAGTGGAACCGTAGGCTCAGTGTTGTCCGAACCCCACAGGTATGTATACAACGTTTCGTAGATATTGAAATGTAGTCCCGATCCAAAGCTCTCGTAGTTGGCGTGCGGGTCCATGCTCCTAGGGTTGCCTATTGTCTCCGCGATGTATTGATCCTCAGGAGTGATCCTGGGTTGTGTTAGGAAGACAAAAGCAACACCAGCACCCGCAACCACAATCACGATAACTATGATCGCGTATATCTGGTTTCTTTCCATTGGAAATGTATTCCTCCTTCTTGCAAGAAGTGAGAAGACATCTTCTTGCCTGGGGCTCACCGAAGTGTGCCCACATTGGAGCCCTATTGGAGAGATATTGTCTAATATAGCTTGTGGGTAATGTTAGAGGTGTGAGCAGGTACACAACAAACTAGAAATACTGTCCTGTGCCGCGCAGCGGCTTCGAGTTCTCTGCAAGTTCATTGTAGTTCTTATTGCCGAGCGTCAAGTGTATGGCGGACCATCATGCGTCAGGCAAATGTGCGGCAGAATCTAAGACCGTACGACGGTCGACAGGCACGTATCGCCACGAACCGTCGTACAGGATTATTTCTTTGAACCAAAGTCTTAAATGTCCCTCTATTGGATGCGCCTTTTGATATCAGGTTGGCATAATCTACCATATCGTAAAGTCTGTGCATGTGAAGTGGTCCATAATGAGACTGAGAGACTATGTATTGAGAAGGGTCCTCTTATCCATTCCTGTCATCATAGGCGTCTTGGCCATCACCTTCGTCTTGGCCTATGTTGTTGGGAACCCTGTAGCTATGTACATTACAGAAAGAACCCATCCCGACGCCATCGCAGGAATCATAAAGGATCATGGACTTGATCAGCCGCTCTACATTCAGTTCTTCTACTATCTGAGGGACCTGTTCGCTGGCGACTGGGGATACTCGTACACGGCGAGGGCGCCCGTTATGACTACTATCCAGAGATACTTCCCTGCGACCATCGAGTTGTCAATCGTTGCCATGATAATCGCAGTGACAATTGGAATCCCACTCGGGATCATTTCAGCAACAAAGAAGGACAGACTCACGGATCATGTTACTCGAGTTATTGCTCTAGCAGGGGTCTCTATGCCCATATTCTGGTTTGCTCTCATGCTGAAATACCTCCTTTACTTCCAGTTCTTCATGTGGGGCCTGCCTTACCTTCCAGAAGGAGGTAGATACTCGTTCACTGTCATAGATCACACCCCGATTACGAACTTTGTGTTGCTAGATGCAGTATTGACTGGCAACGTGGTGTTGTTCTTTGATGCTCTCATTCACCTCGTGATGCCCGCTATGTGTCTTGGATACATCTTTCTTGCTGTCATCACGAGGATGATGCGGTCCAGCATGTTAGAGGTTTTGAAGGAAGATTACATAACAATGGCACGCTCAAAGGGGCTGAGGGAGCGAGTTGTGATTTACCGGCATGCTCTGAGGAACGCGATGATACCTACTGTCACTATTATTGGTCTTGCATTTGGCGGACTCATAACTGGAGCCGTCCTTACTGAAACAATCTTCAGTTGGCCAGGTCTTGGCCGTTGGGCCGTCGCAGCCATCCTTACGTCCGATATTCCAAGCATCAATGCGTTCACGCTACTTGTCGCAATCATATTCGTCACAGCCAATCTGATTGTTGATCTCGTGTATGCTGCCCTCGATCCGCGCATACGATATGGTTAGAGGTGATGAGAAATGGGAGAAATACGACCTCAAGCTTTGGTGGCTGAAGACGAACTTGTAGAGAAACGATTTCCAATGGTGAGAATCCTCGGTCTCTATCAGGCAATAGCTGGCCTAATAGGTGCCGTGGCCGGGCTGATCGTCCTCGCTCCTATGATTGTAGGTTACATCGCGCTCGAAATCGGAATCGCTTTTGTTTTAGGTACATTAGTGCTTAACACTCTGCCGCTGATTCTGCTTGGCCTATGGCTGTATTCAATTGGAAGATCGATTCTGAAATTGGATACTGGGGCATTTTCATCGGTAATGTACGGCAACCTCATCTACATGGGGCTCCTCTTGTTAGTAGGAGGCTGGTTACCATTCATGATCCCTATCTATGTGGTAGCGATTCTCATACTGATGATCCCAAGCGCAAGGGCTTACTGGTGGCAGCTTTTCAGGGAGGACTTGGGTCCGAGGATGAAGGAGCTTAGGTACAGTCTGTATCTCATCCGAAGAAGTCCCCTTGTGATCGCTGGTCTGATTATCATCGCTGGCTACATCATCATCGCTCTTACGGTGCAATTCTGGGCCCCCTACGGCCCTACCGAGAGAATCTGGACTGAAACCTTGCAGCCACCTAGTCCCGATCATATTTGGGGGACTAATCAAAGTGGCGGTGACATATTCAGTATGGTCATGTGGGCGACTCAAATAGACTTGAGAATCGCTGTCACGGTCGTTTCAGTTGCGCTGATAATCGGCACACTGATTGGAGCCGCAGCAGGCTACTTTGGCGGCGCTGTTGATGAGATAGTCATGCGAATCACGGATGTGTTCTTTGCATTCCCAGGTCTCATCCTTGCCATGGCGATAGTGGCTGCTCTCGGTGAGAGAAACCTTGACAACATTGCAATCGCTATGATGGTTGTATGGTGGCCCACTTATGCCCGTCTGGTGAGAGGCCAGGTGTTGATTGAGCGTGAGAGGCTGTACGTGGAAGCTGCACGTTCTGTAGGTGCATCGGACTTCAGGATTCTGATAAGTCACATTCTCCCAAACACAGTACAGCCGGTCATCGTGCAGTCCACGCTTGACCTTGGCGGTGTCCTGCTGACAGCAGCCGGCCTCAGCTTCATCGGCTTCGGTGCAGAAGCGGGTACAGCGGAATGGGGCCTCATGATTGCCATCGGGCAGGACCACTTTACATTGTACTGGTTGATCTTCTATCCAGGGATGGCGATCCTGCTCTGTGCACTTGCCTTCAACCTGGTGGGCGACGGAGTTAGAGACATCTTGGATCCAAAACTTAGAAGACGATGATAACAAGAGATGAAAGACAGTGGTACCATCAAACAATATAACTCAGGAAAGCACCGATGAAATGCTCACACTAGAAGAGGGTGTGATCCTTGACGTCAAGGGGGTCAAGACCTCATTCTATACCTATGAGGGCGTTGTGAAGGCTCTAGATGGCATAACAGTTCAACTTAGGAAGGGTGACACCCTGGCATTTGTCGGGGAAACAGGCTGTGGGAAATCCGTGACTGCGAAGTCAATCTTGCGTCTCGTGGACGCCCCAGGACGGATAGAGGAGGGCGAGATAGTCTTCCGAGACCGTGCACTGGACGGCAGCGAGATTGTAATGGATCTTCTGAAGTTGTCAGAGGATGAGATGCGTCAGATTAGAGGCAATCGAATATCAATAGTATTCCAAGACCCCGCAACGTATCCCAACCCCGTCTTCCGAATTGGCGATCAGATTGCTGAGGTAATTTCTCTACATCAGGATCTTGCTTTGGACGCTCTGAAAATGAAGATTGAGCGCCTTGAGGCCACCCTGGCAGAGAATCCGGACGCCCCAAATCTCGCTGAGATACAGGACAAGATTTCCGTGTACAGAAGTCAGCTCGAAGATCCACCTGCGCCAACTGAGGACGACAAGAAGCAGGTGTCCAAGAAGAAGGCTGTACATATGCTCGAGATGGTGCGGATGCCCTCACCCGAAGAGGTCGCCAATCAGTATCCCCATGAGCTATCCGGAGGTATGAGACAGAGAGCACTCATCGCGATGTCTCTGTCATGCAACCCTCAGATCCTGATATGTGACGAGGCCACAACAGCACTCGATGTCACTGTTCAGGCTCAGGTCCTCAAGCTATTGAACGAGCTCAAGTCAGAGTTTGATTCTTCAATCATCATCATCACTCACGACCTGGGAGTTGTTGCGGAGACCTGCACGCAAGTTGCTGTGATGTACGCCGGGGTTGTTGTTGAGTACGCGTCAACTGAAGAACTGTTCTCGGATCCGATACACCCCTACACGACAGGTTTGCTCCGGGCGATTCCGAAGCTTACTGAGAAGTCTGATCGGCTTCTGCAGATCAGGGGGACTGTACCGAACTTGATCACTCCACCAACTGGATGTAGATTCCATCCGCGATGTGAGTTCATGACTAAGATCTGCAAGGAACAGAGGCCTCCAAGAGAAGAGATGAAGCCCGGCCACTGGGTGGAGTGCTTCCATCCACAGGGCTCCATGAAGGGAAAGAAGAGGTGATCAAGGATGCCAGACGGAGAACCTTTGGTGCAAGTAAAGAACTTGAAAAAGTACTTCCCATTGACTGGCGGAGTGTTCCGCAAGGTACTAGGGTATGTTAGAGCAGTTGACGACATCACGTTCGACATCTACAAGGGAGAAACCCTTGGGCTTGTCGGAGAAAGTGGATGTGGGAAGACCACAACAGGGAGAACGATACTTAGACTAATCCCTCAAACTGCAGGCGAAATATCCTTCGATGGTGTAGACATCGCTGAGCTGAACCAGAGGGAAATGCAGCAGTTTCGTCGCAACATGGGAATCGTGTTCCAAGACCCGATGGCTTCGCTTGATCCCAGACTGACAATCAAGAATGCGGTGGGCGAGCCGCTCTTGGTGAATGGGGTCGCACGTGGCTACAGGCTTCGACAGAAGGTATTGGAGCTGCTTCAGAAGGTCGGTCTTACTGAGGATCACCTCAACAGGTTCCCGCACGAGTTTAGCGGAGGTCAGAGGCAGAGAATCTGTATCGCCCGTGCACTGGCTCTGAACCCGAAGTTTGTCGTGATGGACGAGCCCACATCAAGCACTGATGTATCAGTTCAGGCGCAGACTCTGAACCTGATGAAGGACCTACAGTCGGAGTTTGACCTAACGTATCTGTTCATCTCACACAACTTGAGTGTTGTCAAGCACATGAGCGACAGAGTCGCCGTCATGTACCTTGGGAAGATACTAGAGATGACGCCTCGGGACATATTCGATGAGGCCCTACATCCCTACTCGGCTGCATTGGTATCGGCTGTTCCTATTCCAAACCCGGAACATGCTGGCCGCGCTGTGATCTTGGCCGGGGAGGTACCGAGTCCAATCAACCCGCCAACTGGTTGCGTATTCCATCCTCGATGCAGGTTCATGCAAGACATCTGCAGAGAGGAGATTCCAGAGCTTCGTGACATGGGCGATGGACACCTCGTTGCATGTCACTTCGCAGGAGAGTTGGACCTAGACTACAAGGAAGCGGTGGAGGCCCAAGAGGCCGCTATCGCCAGTGGATAGTCCATTGCCAAATGTAATATGTTCGCGGACCGAACTACTGCAACGACGAGAAACGGAGGTACAGTGAATGGATGATGAAGAATCACTAGAGCCACGGGAAGAAGCTGACTGGTCGCAATATGGAGATCATGAGGTCAGCAAGCATCCTCCTCTTGACGGGACGGACTATGTTGCGCTCTTCATCGCATCTCTTCAATCCATCTTCCTTCCCCTTGTCTTGCTGGCAATTGTGCTGGCCGCGATAGGATTCATGTTCATGTTGTTGCCATAGGCGGAGTGAAGGCACGTGTGGAAGCCTGCAGTACAGCGTGGCCTCCTCATAGCAACTCTGCTAATGTCACTGATAGTAGTAGTAAGCCTGACGGCATCAGTGATAGCCCAGGTATCTCTCTTCGGCTACCTAGTTGGTGTATTTAGCTTCCTAGGGACCGGACTACTACTCATTCTTGGAGGCTGCCTATATGCTCGCCAGCCTCTTGAAGATGAGAAGAGACATAAAGCGGACGGCAGCCCTGCTCCGTCTTGGCGGAGAGCACAGCTTGGCCTTAGACTAATGATTGCCAGTCTCTTCCTCTTTCTTTACGGCTTGCTCTTCACTTTCATCGGTATCACCTTGGGTGTCTAGCGAGAAGATGTCATCGCCTCTCTTGATGAGCTTGTATGCCGCTCCTGGCGCAATCATCATCAGAACAGCGACAGCTACTACCATTGAAACAAACACCACATAGGCCACACCTGGATTCGCGGCGGCCAACGGGATGAACACATGGGTGAAGAGGAAACCAATGAGTGAAGACACTCCATAGATGCCTGCTTCCACCATTGCATCACCCATGGGTGCCAATATGAAGGAAATGACCCCGGCGGCCAAAAGGATCTTGACCCACCTGCTAAGAGCATTCGTCGAAACAAGCGTGTAAGCGAAATCGCCCTCTCTGTACCGAAGCAGATCCTGTTGAGTCAACCATGTGAGCAGTCCATAAGACAAGGATACATCAAGAGGAGCCTGCACAAAAAGGAATGCTGCAAGTGCCACAAAGAATGCTCCACCTACTGCCGCAAACCCCCCAAATATCAGAAACACAGCAATCATGGGTAGAATTCCCAAGAAAGAACCTAGGGCAAGTGAGCCTTCAAGGGTTTTGTCTGTCAATAGTTCTTGGATGGCTGCCTTTGTCCTTGAATGGCGTCCCCGAATGACGTTCTTCATGACCCAGCCATAGGACAGACAGTTTGAATAGTGTCTTCTTCCTGACAAATCGATGACACTAGGATCGAATCTAGCTTTCATGTATAGCAAGAGCTCTGCGAACTGTGCCGAGCGTCTGCGCCAAGTAACCGCTAGGGCAAACGTGACAATCCCAAGCAGTGCTAATGCCAAGGTCATAAACATGATCTATTCCCTACACGCCGTTTCTGATATGTGTGCACTAATGCCGATACTGTGGTCCACCAGAATCATCAAGATTTCTCGTCAAACTAATCCCGTTCGGTTTGCTTCTTGAATCTACCCTTCAACGCGTGATTCCGGTGTAGATTCTGGGCTAAGTAGCTTGGTGACAGACTTCAGTTCATTCAACGGTAGCTGTAGGAATCATGCCTCGACGATGAAACCATCTCTCCTGATCTTGGCTCGCCTGCGAAGAGATCTAACTACAGCATAAGCGATGATTGGGACAAGAGGCACTCCAAAGATGAACAGAAGCAGTGCAAGGGCAAATGAGAAGTCAGCCAATGGAATAAATACTCCCACCAGGAACAAGTTGAAGAAGCCTGCAATAGCCATTGCCATGGCATCAGGAATGAGCTCACCCCATGGAGCGACAATGATTGATGCTACACCAATGATTATCAGATTCCTTATCCAGACCTTGATTTGATTGGAGGATATCCTAGCATAGGCAAGGTCTCCCTTCATGAGTTCGGTTTGGTCCTGTTCGGTGAGGTACTTCAAAAGGTTATAGGACGCTCCTACATCTTCTGGGCTTCGCACAATGAAAACTGCCGCAAAAACGGCCACAAGTGCCGCACCCACAAGCACGAAGCTTTGGAAGAGAAGGTAGACAGCAAGTACTGGAAGCGAGCCCAGCACCAGACCGACTATCATCGTTCCGGCAAACGTGTTCTGTCCGACAAAGTCACCCAGTGTCGTTTCAGAATTCGTATAGTCACCATGAATCATGTTCTTCATGACCCATCTATGGGACAAGCACCTCGTATACTTCTGCTGACCGCTGATGTCAACCTCATCTGGATTGAACCTAGTGGTGAAGAATGAGAAGAGGCTCTCAAACCCATCGAGTTTTCTTCGCCAATATAGTGCTGTAGCAAATGAGAGAACTCCCAAGAGAATCAAAGCGATGATCATATACATTCTAGCCCTCAGCCTCCATCAACCTATGAAATGCCCAGAACCACACGTCTGCCAATAGAGTCAACAACGATTTCTCCTCGGAACCCTCATGTTTTCCCACTAAGAGATGCACGACACCCCTCAGCTTGGAAGGTTTTCCATCTTCTATCGTAAGTGAAACATCATCTCCGGGGATCTCTAGCTGAATTCCGTGATCATGAAAGACTCGCGCCGACTCTGAGTAATCATAGTCGAATTCATCGGTTGGCTCTGGATGTATCCGTACCTTTGCCTTGCCAAGTCTTGCCATGATTCCAATCTGTTTGAAGACGTAGTTGGGTATTTGTTTGTTGTTCATCTCTGGCATGCCAAACTTTCTCATTGTCAACATGCTCCGCTCAATGAACCCGCTGAAGTCGCCGCCATCGCCCTCTATGCTAAGGGTAAGAGGCTTGCCCTTGAACGCGATACGATTCGAACCAAGGTCCCACCTCTTGACTGCCTTCGGATTAGACGCATACTCTTCGTTATGGTCCCAGAAGCAGTATGGCATGGTTGTCATTGCCAACATCTTATCCTTGTCCCAAGGCTTTCGCTCCATGAGCGCCCATGTAGCATCGTTAATCACATAGAGAGACATGCAGACCGGTGCGACGAGTTTTGCATTGGTCTCAAGAAAAGGTCCCAGTCCTTCTTGCATGGATACCTGCTCTGTCAACTTATCAAGTTGAGATGCCGACAGGACGACAGGTTTGCCCTCATCAAATTGACTCTCCTGTTCTGCGGAGAAGTGAAATTGGACATTAAATCTCTCCGCAAACTCCTGAAAAGTGCCTCGGGGCTGACCAACCTTCATCTCAAACAAGCTTTCTGCCTTCGAGTTTCTTACAAAACGCTTTCGCTGCTGGCATAATCTCTAGCGACTGATGTCTGACCTCTCCCGACAGACCTAAAACCCAGTTGATAGGATGCATCTGTGTGATTACAATGATAGATCTGTATGGCCGTGACCTGCTTTGTACGCAAGACTGGAGTGTCGAAGAGATTGAGAAGACCCTCGAACTTGCATTTGAGATGAAGGACCGAAGGTACGACCATCCTCTGAGCAATTGCCTAGACAGACGGACCTTCTTTATGTTCTTCTATAACCCTTCTGTTCGCACCAGACAGTCTTTCGAGGCTGCGGCATCAGAGCTCGGAGGTCATGCCCAATTTCTTGAGCCGAAGTCGATGAGACTCAAGACCTCGAAATCAGCTGGTGAAACAGTTCAAGACGCCGCTGAAGTCATGAGCAGATACGGCATTGGCATAGGAATCAGAGTGCTAGAAACCGCACTGGAGTACTACGGCCAAGGACATGAACTTCTTCAGGAATATGCCCGGCACGCCAGCATTCCCATTGTGAGTATGGCACATGATCGGTTCCACCCGTGTCAGGGTCTTGCCGATGTGATGGGGTATCGGATGCATGGTGGTAAGGATCTTAAGGGTAAGAAGTTTCTTCAGGTCTGGGGTAAGGGAGCACTTGTCCGGTCTTGGTGTTCAGTTCAGGAGAGCATTCTCATAAATACCAGACTCGGCATGGACGTAACACTGGCACATCCTAAGGGGTACGACTTGGACCCTGAGGTCATCAAATGGTGTGAGGAGAACGCGAACAAAGCTGACAGCCGTTTTGAGATTGTACACGATTTGGAAGATGGTTACAAGAACGCGGACTTTGTGTACTCTCGTAACTGGATGACAGCATCCTTCTATGATGACATGGTCAAAGGAAGTGTTGACGCCGCAAAGAAGAAGGAGATAGAGATTGCATCCAAATATGACGAGTGGATCACCACCAAGGATTGGATGGCAAAGACCAACGAGGCATTCTTTACACACTGTGGTCCTGTTGACAGAAACGCTGAGGTGACAGACGAAGTTTGTGACGGACCAAAGTCGATCGTCTATGATGTGGCTGAAAACAGGCTCCATGTCCAAAAAGCAATAATGGCGCTTACAATGGGAAAGAGATGAGAAGGAGGAGTTGGAGGTCCCGGTTCGGGACCCCCGTGATTGTCGTGGAGGAATGCTCCGCAATCAAACTTGCGGATTTCCTGATGTACGCAAACACCTACTGCATGTATTGATTGGTTCCTATTGTTATAAGCAGTCGATTCTCAGCAAATGTCGACGCGCAGACACACTTGGGTAGTTTCAAAAGGCGGTCTAAAAGAGATAGATGAGAGAGGAATTGACGAGGACTACTTTGGCAACTCTCTCCGAGAATCAAGTGCATGACTGGGTGAGAGTATACAACGAAGGGCGACGCAATTTGCCTGGGTTTGTGCCTCTTACAGCGCAGGACTTGGAGTTGTTAATCAAAGCTGGTCTGTGTAGGCGCGAGAGCATGTACATCGCATTTGAGGGCAAGCGACCAACTGCAGTTGCACGTTTCTTGGAGTCAGATACGGAGGGAGCTTCCTTCGTGACTGACCTGAGCTCTCTATCCAGAAGAACGTCTGGTGCTCCTGCTCTTATTGAGAACTTCATGGACAAAGCAAGGGTGACAGCTGCAACTTCTCTCATTTCGTGGTCATTCATGGCTCAAGTAAGAATCGGTGATATCCTCAGTAAGTTCACCTTCGAGCCCAAACGCGTTCGGCAAGCGATGGAGCTCCAGCTTGATTCAAAGAAAGAACAAGTCCATTCAGACGATGCTCGTGTGAAGACTTGGGAAAACAAAGATGGACATAGAGGACTCCCAGACTGGTCTAGGAGATTGCATGGTCGACCCATGGATTTGTTCGAGTTGAGGGACCATAGATCACTGGATTGGCGACCACGTTTCGTAGGTTTGAGCCAAGACCTCTCGACACCTTTCCTGATTGCTTCTCGCTCCCGACACAATAGGAAGCGAGGACGGATAGACTTGGTGTCGTTCTTTGGGGCCAGCAGCGTCAAGGAAGGAGAGTTGTCAGGTGTGATCCATGAACTGATTAAAGGTCTGTCAGATGAAGGTGTCACCTCTGTCAACACAGAGATAGATGCTGAGATTGGCCTAAGAAGAGCTTTCACTGAGTGCGGATTCGAAGTCAAACGAACTCTCTTTCAGATGGAACTTGATATTCTGCAGGACTAGCCGGTTAGCGTCCTCGTTTGGCGCCATAGATATTCCGCGGTCAGTTTCGAGGGAAGCGATATATACTAACTCGAAAAGGTCGTTTCGTCTTGCGCCTTTGCCGGGAGGACGGACAACAGGACAAGAAGACATCAGACTGGGGCAACAGTTCATTGCCCAGACTTGGTGGAACATATGTTCTTAGTGAGCGCCGCCCCGGCGCTCACGCCCTTCTTGCTGTACTATTCTCAGTCATAATCTCTCGCTATTCATCGGTAAGTGTTAATACCGCGTTTCCAAGACATCTCGAGAGGTCCACGTTATGTCAAAATCGAAAGTCTTCTTCACCGATAGAGATGCTAAGACTCACTACAACATGATTGACAAGCTTGAACACGTATTCAATGAGCTTGGATTGGACAAGGAGATCAAGCCTGGCGAGAAGGTCATGGTCAAGACGCACTATGGCCAGTGGGGGAACACCAACTACCTGCGTCCAGCTTATGCACGTAAAATCGTGGATCTGGTGAGAGCGGCCGGAGGTCATCCCTTTATAGCGGAAACCACCGGGCTAGGGTATGGAGAGGGTGGAGCGTATGGTGGTAGAACAACTGCTCCTGAGTACCTTGGAATGGCTGTACTTCATGGTTATACATCAGCTTCTGTTGGCGCACCTCTTATTATGGCTGATGGATATTGGGGAACAGATGTCATTGACATAGAGGTGGACGGCGACCACACCAAGAGTGTCGATGTTGCTTCTGCCTTATTCGATTGTGACAAGGTGATTGTCCTTACACACGCGAAGGGCCATGGACTCGGAGGTCTTGGAGGCACAATCAAGAACCTTGGAATTGGGCTTGTGGGAAAGAGAGGAAAGGCTGTAATGCACTTCATGTGCGACATTAAGATTGACCCAGAGAAGTGTCTAGGACCGGAGTGCTCGAAATGTCTGAAGGTGTGCCCGGTCAGATGTATAACAATGAATGAGAAGGCAGAGTTGGACGCGAGCAGGTGCATCTTTTGTCATCATTGTGTGAGTGTTTGCTCTAAGGTTGAGGCAAAGGCGGCTACAATGACTTGGAGGCCGAATCATACTCAGGGACCAATATTTGTTGAGAATGCAGTAGGCGTTGTGAATTCGATCGGTTCTGAGAAGTTCTACTACATCAATCTCGCCATAGACATCAGCGACAAGTGTGACTGTTGGAACTATGGCGCTGCCCTCCTTGTTCATGATATTGGCATCTTTGGCTCAAGAGATCCGCTTGCCATCGACCAGGCCACGCTTGAGGCCATCAAGAATGCTCCCGCCAATCCTGACTCGATGGTCGGCGGAATCGAGTGCGGGGAGTGTAAGTTCGCAATGGCTCATGCCTGCAAAGACCCCGATTCAGGAGAGATACTTGAACTCGCCGAGCTACAGTTGGCGCATGCTGAGAAGATGGGCCTAGGGTCTAGAGAATTCGAACTTGTCACACTTACAAGAGAGCCGCCTAAGAAGCCTGAATCAGAATAAGCGGAGGTGAATGAAACTGGTTCCTGATTGGTTCAGAGAAATGGTCATTGAAACGCATCTCAATCAACGCCGCCATATGGATCGTGTGCTGGCAGGGCTTTCTGAGGAACACATGACGCAGAAGGTCGCGTCAGAAGAGAACTTTGAAGACATTCTGAGTATTCTACGGCACATAGGTAGTGCTCAGACTTATTGGCACTTCAAGGCAGGCCACTCCATTGGGCCGCCAGTAAAGGAGGAAACTGTTGAGGAAGTCCTGGCCCGGTTGTCTGAGAACAGCGAGAAGATCATAGAGCAAATCCAGAACTGTCCCGAGGAGCAACTACAAATCGTCCCTCCACGCGAAGGTGGGCCCTCAATCGCCTGGGCCGTCATGAGAACAGCACAGCACGGGATCTATCATTCGGGACAAATAGCAAAGCTTCGCAGAGTCATCGGTGCTCCCGATCTTCTCCCTGACGATTCGGACAGATGGGGGAAGGCCGTGGACTCATTGATTATGATCGTTCGCCGGTTCTTGGAGGAACGATCGGTCAGACGGCAGTAGACTAGAGGCATTCCTGCAGGGGTCATCTTTCCATCTAAGCTTTACTAAAAAGGCCCTCAATCGTTCTAGTGGGAAAGCCTGACATTGAGGTGCTACCCCACCGCCACTGTTTCCACCGGGTGATCCGATAAGAGACCTGATTCTGATACTGGACAGTGCAGTCATCTTCTATTCGGCGATGCTCGGTGCAGTTCTGTTTGGCCAGTGGTATAGGAACAAGTCAAGGAACCTCATGGACGTCAGGTTTGCCTGGAGTGTCTTCTTCTTCGGAATGATCCTCAACACCTCGTCATTTATATTCGCTGACTTCTACTACACCGAAGAACTGCTCAACACCATCCTGACCAAGACAGGCTATGTGAGCCTGATTCTAGATCTGGCAGCCTTCTTCTTCACAATAGAACGAATTGTGCCGTACAGAACACGGAATGTCTTCTCATTCAGCGGCGTGGCAATTGCGATACTGACCGTCTTCTTCCCTCGTTCACTCATAGAGGTCCTAGCCCTCACTATCGCATTGGTAACTCTGGTAGGCATCATGATGTTCCTGATCTACACCATGCGAAACACCACAGGCGAGATTAGGCGGGGCATCGAGCAACTAGTGACAGGATTCCTGATTGGATTTGTTGGCTTCTTGGGGCGTAGCGATTTCGTCTACTACAACCTCGGCGAGTCTTTCTACTTGCTCGGGGAAGGAATGCTGGTCACTGGATTCATAGTCTTTGGTCACTCGATTATTGACACCCCCGCGCTAGACGAACTGGATTGGAGGCGCCAGCTGGTAGAGTTGTATCTCATACAGGCTGGGGGCATTCTTGTCTATCACCATCAGTTTGCCGAGAGTGCTGACATAGATCAGGTCCTTACTGCCGCTGGGATTTCGGGAATGCAGTCACTGTTTCCAGAGATAACTAGGAGCGAGAGTGGATTGAATGTGGTGTCGATTAGGGACTATGCGATTCTCTTTGCTCATGGTGGGAGCTTCACTTCTGTGCTCATAGCCAAAGCCGCATACCAAGTGCTTCTTGGAAAAGTCAAGGAGTTCACAGGGAAGTTCGACGTCATCTTCAGTCCAATTGTCCAGAACTTCGAGGGCAGTCTTCGTGAGTTCAGTTCTGTCCAAGAGCTCGTCGCATCCTACTTCTAGGGTTCCGAAGACATCGAGATGGAACATCGTACATTCAATTGCGCTGGTAGACAGATTATCCTGTCCATAAGCATTAATACTAGATTCAAAAGACCTGCTGGGCAACTCAGGAGCAAATAACCGATGGCCCTAGGGGACAGAGCAACTCTTGCCGTCTACATCGTCTATGGACTGCAAGCAACTGCACTGGCGATTAGCTGGCAGTTTGTTACGCTCTTTGTTAAGCATGAACTGGGTGCTCCTGACTTCCTTACTCTTACTGTAGTCTACGCTGCTCCTGCCTTCATCAACATAGGAGCAGTGAACTTCTGGGGATCATTATCAGATCGAGCCAAGGCCCGGAAACCGTTTATGATGGTTGGCTTCTTTGGGTACGCTCTAACGTTCGCACTATACTCCTTCATACAGACGTCCTTTCAGTTCCTTGTGATAGCGCTACTTGGAGCGCTATTGTCGTCCGCATCACTTCCTGTAGGCCAAGCGCATCTCACGACCAGTACTGACAAGAAGGGTGAACGCCTAGGATTCTTTATCGCAGTCCAGTCTGCCGGATGGTTCTTCGGGGCGTTATCAAGCGGCCTGCTCTACGATGTCATTGGCATGTTTACACTCTATAGGATCGCGGCTATCGTCTGCATAATTGCTACCGGACTCGCAGCGGCCTTTGTCCACGACCTGCCGATTGAAGACACTCCAAGCGTTGAGAGAATTGGATTCCGAACACTCCTTAGAAAGCCTGGCATGTCAAGACTCACCCTAATTGTGGCACTGAACCAGATTGGAATGAATGCTATAGCTTTCATGTTCGCCATCATAATCGTTGACGAACTGGGGGGTCTGCCCGTGTTTGTAGGCCTGTCGAACTCAACTGCCACGTTGATAGCTGTCGTGATTACAGGTTACATTGGAAGAGTGGTCGACAGACGTGGCCCAGTGAAGATCCTGATTCTGGCCTCAATCTCGTACGTTGTCTTTGCATTTGCATTTGCGATTGTCAATGACCCAATTGCCGCTACGGTAATGTGGGCACTTCCGATATACCCTCTATCGTCAACTGCAGCATACGCCCTTGCCTCAATGATTTCTGGAGAGGAGGAGCGAGGACGTGCAATGTCTCTTATTAGTGGGGCTCAGAACACTGGGTCTGCTACAGGTCCGATTGTTGGAGGTCTCTTTGCGCAATTCGTCTTTGGACGTGTGCAGCCAGTTTCATGGATCAATATGCTATTCAATCTAGGTGCGTTATTGCTGGCCATTTCTCTTCTTGGTGTGGTGGGGTCGATGGCCAGAGGCGAGAGTCCTCAGGATGAATCAGTACCAGTCATAGAGCATTGAATCTCGGAAGTACCAGCAGTCTGAAATAGCGGAAGGCTAATTGTACGCTTATGACTGGTGGTTGCACGTTGGCGGCGAAGATTGTTGGCGCTCGCTATTTCCTCTTGAAGAACAGAGATCTAGTCTTCAAAGGCTTTCTTGACGGTGTTGTGTTCGACGATGATATCTTCGGTGTGACCGGTATAATAATCGGGACTGGAGAGCCCGCCGGAGTATCGATTGGGTTCAACAGATGGGGTCTTGCCGCTTGCAACTCTACGGTGCTAGCCACTTCCGATACGGCCTACGATATCTTGATGGAGCATGTGCTTCGAGAGAGCCGGACAGTCGATGAGGCACATGAACGAGTGACCGAGGAGCTACGTGCTGGAGCACGTTTTCAGTGGGGCAACTTCCTGCTTGCAACGCCTAAAGAAGTGGCGGCAATCGAGATAGGTGACGGAGTCAGCGAGTTCGAGCGTGATTCTGTCATGATTGCTCGAGCAAATCATCACCTACGCCTACCTACCAATGAGCTCTTGAAGAGAGCCAAAGCCGAAGAACGAGAGGCCGCAGGCCCGATTCATACAAGTCAGAAACGTCGTCAGCTGGCCGCAAAGATGCTTGAAAGCGCCACAT
>JBHIAE010000037.1:0-27458 GCA_046758445.1 Candidatus Thorarchaeota archaeon
GGACGGTTCTCAAGAATGATAGTCAGATCAGTTGTCATGTTTTCCTCTCCTTCTTTCAAAACTCACATCTGAAACCAGAATCTAGAGTTTCCGAATACATGTGTTGAGTTTGTTTAAGGCAATTTCGATGAAGTGAAAGGATGGGCATTTTGGACATCTGCTGCAAATGTTGGATTCTATGCCAGCTCGGCGGAGTCTAAGTCGTAGTTCTCTCATGAACGAAAAGGCGAAGAAAAGTACTACGAATAAGCCATTTATCTAAACAAACGGCCAATATAGCAAAGAAGGGAACGCGCTCTCTCCTGAGTGTCCACCCGTTTCCTGAAATTCATTGGCCTCAGGAATAGCCCCAGATTCCTCCGGGGCCAATTCCAATATGGACTAGGGCGGCCGACGGTATCCGCTCAATCAACCCTTGATTCTACTAATCCTCTGCTTGACAACAACTATCACAACGACCGTAGCAAAGCCACCCAACATGATACCGGCCGACAACACCAAAAGCACATTGAACCCGACATAAGTTCCTGTGCCCTCTTCAGAGGGCGGATCGATGTGGAACTGAATCATGTCAACGGCCTGCAGATCATCCAGTGTTGCTGTGCAGTAAACCAAGTATATGCCCTTCTCTAGCCCCAGCTCATGCATGGTCTGCTCAGTAGTGAATATGTAGACACCCGAACCGGACTCCTCCTCGACCAAGGTAACAGTCATGATGAATTGCTCAGAACCACCACCATTGTCATCGTCGTCATTGTCGTCATTGGGTGCAGGACCGTATATGGTTGCTGTGACATTCGCGCCAGACACAGGATTGCCTGTGGCTGCGTCTGTCAAGAGGGCCGCCAGCTGAAGGTGGATTTTCTCCTTCAACAGGAAATCGAAGCTGCCACTCAGTTCAAGATCCAGCACCTCCACAAGGCTCCAAGCCCCGAGGACAGTGACCTTGAAGACACCCCATTGCACATTACCGAGAGTGTCGTTCACCCATACCTTCAGTCCATAGACACCTTCAGAGAGTGGTGTCACCTCAGTGACAAGACCATAGATATCAACTTGGAAGTGGGCGGTGTCATTCAGCCACCAACTATCAAGACCAGATAGGTCTGACGCAACAAGCTGGTAGCTCAGACTTTCGCCGTATTCTAGCGTCTGATCTAGGAGTGAAGCGCCCCACTCAGGCGGCGTCGTGTCAACCACAGTCACTGTGATCCTCGCAGAGAGTGTGTTGCCGTAGATGTCCGAAACATGGATGGTCACACCATAGTTCCCTGGTGTCAGCACGCGGACGGTTCTGAGACGCCCGGCCCAGTCTATAGCGAAGAGCCCATTCTCAACTGACCAGCGACCTAGTTCAGAAAGATCCGAGGCCTCGAGCTCGTAGAGAAAGTCCTCGCCAAACTCGCTTGTTTGATCAGTGGGCACCACAATCCAGCTGGGAGGCGTAGTGTCCTGTACAATGATTCTGAAGGTAGCGCTGGCGTAGTTGTCGTAGGGATCGATTGCGCGAACCTCTATCCAGTATTCTCCGACCTCGAGACGTGTAGCGTTTACAATGACCCCATTACCGTCGATGAAGAATCTGATGGTGTCATTGATCCACCATTGGTGTATGCCAGACAGGTCGTATGCAAACAGCTCATAGCTGAAGGTATCGCCAAACTCTACTGTCCTATCTGATGGAGTCTGGATCCAGACAGGATCAGTGGTATCTACAACCAAGACACGGAACTCAGCGGACCTGTAGTTGCCATAGATGTCATACACACGCACCTCCAGTGAATAGACTCCAACGGCATGAAATGTGGAGTTCGTGATGACGCCGTCTTCGTCAATCACAAACCCTTCAGTTACGTTGAGCCACCAGTAGTCTACGCCAGAGAGTTCTGTCGCGTCCAGATCATATGCGAAACTGGTTCCAAACTCTACTGTCTGTGTGACTGGCATTTCCACCCACGATGGAGGAGTTGTATCTATCACAGTGATAGTGAACTCTCCGCTCAATACGGCTCCACGCGTGTCATTTACTGACACGTTCAGCCCGTACGATCCCACAGGCACCAATCCAATACTGGTAATGACTCCGTTGCTGTCGATGCTGAAGTAGGTCGTGTCATTCAGCCACCAAGCATCCAAGTTCCAGAAGTATTGGACCTCAGTTTTGTAGCGGAAAATGTCACCAAACTCCAGTATCTGGTCAGCAGGAGGAGTCAGCCAGCGGGGCATCATGAGAGGGTGGGGATCCTGGTTGTTGTAGAAGGTGTGAGGAGTATCGCCAAAGCTATCCCCGTCGGCATCTATTCCGGTGTAGTCCGAATAGAAGTTATAGTCGAAGGTGTTGTAGCTTCCGCGACTATCGTAGGCATTGGTCGTGCTATTTCCAAATACATTCCAGGTCACACTGTTGCGGTCTGAATAATAGAGATAGATTCCATAATCGCGGTTGTTGATACAGGTGTTGTTGGTCAGAGAACTGTAGTGGCTACGATAGAAGTAGATTCCGTATCGACTGTTTTCAGTACAGGTGTTGTTTCTTAGGATGTTGTGTGATCCATAGGAAGAAATGATTCCATAATCACGGTTCTGTGAACAGTCATTGTCTTCAATGACAATACTAGTGCACCGGTACATCCGGATACCGGCGTTAGTATTCCCTGTTAATACATTGTTTCTTGCGACAATGTCCGAGCATGTGGTCAGTAGAATTCCATAACGGTTCTGTGTGCATGTATTATCTTCTATGACAATGTCCGAGGATACGTACAGGTCAATTCCAGAAGAGTAACTACTTGTACAGTTGTTCCCGCTGATGAGTATAGAACTGGACCCATAGAGCCGAATGCCGTATTCATTCGAGGCACAAGTGTTGTTGATGAGTTGGCCGTTTGCGACCCCATCCAAGTAGATTCCTACGTAACTGTCATGCAGCAAACAGTCACGGATGATGAAGTTCACGCTCGTTGCTCGGACATAGATGCAGTAGTAGTATGATCCAGCGCTGATATCGAGGTACTCTATGCGGTAGGGATCAGTCGGAGTCCCGGAGCCCGGCCATCCCTGGTTCGCAAAGGACGCATCGCCAACCAGATAGATGCGACCGTGAGGGATGTACATGTCCACCGCCACCACAAAAGCTGCTGTTGCGACATTCCCAAGAGTATCATTTACTGACACCTGAATGTCATAGAGACCCTTGATCAGCGGCTTCACGTTGGTGATCACACCGTCTTGGTCTATCGTGAAGTTCTCATAGTTGCTCAACCACCAAAGTTCGATTCCTGACGGGTCATACGCATCTAGGTCGTAGTACAGGTCCTCTCCAAGCTCTAGACGCTGATTCCCTGGTGACAATACCCATTCGGGTGGTAGATTGTCCTGTACCGTGATGCTGAACTCGGCAGTTATGACATGTCCAGCTGTGTCATTTGCGTATACCGTTAGACCATAGCTCGAGCCAAAGGGTAGGAATGTGGAATTGGTGATCATTCCGTATTGGTCGACCATAAAGTGCGCAGTATCATTGACCCACCACTCGTCGATTCCGGGGTAATAGGCAGTAGCGTCGACATCGTAGGCGAATACATAACCGTAATCAGCTACCTGATCAGTGGGATACACCAACCACAACGGAAGTGCGCCAGGCGGCAGCATCATAGGATGGTAGTCCACTGGACGACTTCCATATCCGGGAATCGCATATGGAGTGTCTCCGATGCCATTATTGTCTTCATCTGTGGTTCCAGTGTATTGGGAGTAGTAGTTGTGGCTGAAGACGCTACCATAGGTGCGATAGGCAAATGCGTCCTGAGTGTTGTTGGCAAACACGTTCCACACGACTACGTGTTGACCCTCTGCACTAGAATAGTCGTAGATGTAGATTCCATATCTGTTTCCGATGCATGTAGTGTTGGCTATCGTGACGTTAAATGATCCCGTCAAGTAGATACCCCACTCGACATGATTGTTGAAAGTGTTGTTGGCCACCATGCAGTGACTTGATCTATACATGTATAGTCCATAGAAGGTGGAGCCTGAGCAATTGTTGTTGATTATCACATTGAAGCTGGAGTATGAGGAGGAGATATAGCCTCCCGTACAGTCGTTGTCGCTTATTCTATTGTATGAGGCACTGCTAAGACCGATTCCTAGAACAGTATTGTTGCTGATAGTGTAGAAATGCGAGTATGACAAATAGATGGACGTTGCACTGTTGTTAGTGACTGTGCCTGAATCAGATCGATAGAATCTCAAACTGCCTCCAATGTCGTTCTGTCTGACTGTGCTAGAACCGGAATAGTGGAACTCAACGTTCGCAGTGCAGTTGTTACGAACGACACTAACATGACTCGAGTACCTAATCGAGATGCTATAGTACCCTCCGGACACTGTGTTGTTGTATATTGTATTATTAGCTGCATAGTAGAAGCGGATTCCATCGTTCGTGCCGGAAGCTAGGAGATTGTGCGAAACAATGTTGAACTGGCTTACATCAGAGAAATAGAAGCCAATCGTAAAGCCAGTGCAGTTGTTGCTGGTGATGATACTGTGGCTCGTGTTTGAGAAGTGGATTCCGTAAAAGTTGCCGATGAGTGTGTTGTCTGAGATGACAGCGTTGGACACATTGTGGAGGTATATGGCCGCATGCGGATATGTAGTGGCCCCACCAAGCGTACAATTGCGAATCTCGAAATGAACGCGGGTATGCGTAATGTAGATGCAGTAACCTCCAGTCCCGTACAAGTTGATGATCTGGTCTTCAATGATGAAGGGATCACCTTCAGTCCCGGTACCAGGCCATCCCTGCGTTTCAAAGTCTTCGTCAGATTCGATGACTATTGGAGGGTTGGGACAGAATTTCACATCCACGGTGAAACTGGCTTCTAGTATGTTGTTGTAAGTGTCATTCACAAAGACTCGAATACCGTATAACCCTCCGTAAAGGAAGGTTGCGTTTGTGATTACACCGTCGCCATCGATGGCAAAGTTGACCGTGTCATTGATCCACCAGGTATCCAAGCCGGAGAGGTCCTGGGCGTTTAAGTCATATGTGAAATTCCTCCAGGACAATACCCTCCTATTGCTTGGAATGCCAACCCAGCTTGGAGGAGTTGTATCATGAACAGTCACCGTGAACGTTGACATCTGAGTGAGACCTAGTGTGTCATTGACCCAGACTTTGAGACCGTACTTGCCCACAGGCAGAAGTACCACATCTGTAATAACACCGTCCACATCAATGGCAAACCTCGCGGTGTCATTGAGCCACCACCTGTCAAGACCTGACAAGTCAGTTGCATTGAGGTCATAGTAGAAAGAGTCACCAAACTCGACAGTCTGATCAGTGGGCTCTTCTACCCACTCTGGTGGTGCTAGGGCATCGACGTCAATCCTTATTGTCGCAGTACAATAGTTGTGTGAAGGGTCGTAGGCCCTTATCTCGAGCCAATATACGTCCGGCGTTAAGTATGTAGCGTTTGTGATGAGTCCATTGATGTCGACAGAGAAGTGCGTGTCATTCACCCAGTAGTGATCAATACCTGCCAAATCGGTCGCGTTCACATCATAGACAAAGGGTATACTTTCCTCAAAGTGGTGATCGCCAGGGACCTCGTCCCAAGTGGGGCTAGTCGTGTCTTGGACTGTCACTCGAAATGTCGCACTGCAGTAGTTGTCGTATATGTCATAGGCCCTCAGTTCGAGCCAATAGATACCCACAGTCAGGTCGGTCGCATTTGTGATCAGACCGTCACCATCAATGCTGAACTGAGTATCATTGACCCAATAGTAGTCGATTCCAGAAACATCCGAGGCCCCAATATCATAGCTGAATGCATCTCCGAACTCCACGATCTGGTCAACGGGCTGGAAGTCCCAAGTGGGCGGAGTGACATCAATGGAGAAACTCCAGACAGATGAGAAATCACTCAAATCGCCCTGAGAATCGTTGGCGAGGACCCGCCAGTACCATATGCCCTCCGCCAACGGTGACGAAGGAGTGTAGGTCGTGGCACCCACGACCGTGACGTTGACTAGTCCAGAAGAATCAAAGGTCGATACGTTGTCAAGCTGAAGGAGGTACTGGTCCGCACCGTGAATTTCAGATCATTCGAACGTGGGCGTATTGTCGTTGAGCATTGCCCCGTCAACGGGTGAGTTGAGAGAAGGCGGGTCCAGTTGAGCGTAGTAGGAGAGAGAGAGCATGGAGAGTATTGGTGTATTGCTCCAATTCGATGTCTGAAGTTTGGCACGCCACATCAACTGATGGCCAACCTGACCGAAGCTGTGCTCAACACCCGGTGTCACCGATTCCCAGTGTGTTCCGCCATCTGCTGAGAGGTAGTAGAAGATCCCGGTATCTGAAGGTGTTGCATCTGAGCAAGTCAGTGTGGCCCGCTCGACCGTGGCGGTTGGCGAGTCAAAGACTGCTAGAGATTGCCCAAGGGCCAGAGACTCATACTGTCGCCATCTGTTATGTCTAATCTCTATGATTTGTAGACCATCCCGTATTGCGGCGACGTAAGCATAGTCGCCAGATACGAATACATCCTCATCGTCACCGGGGAATGTACATTGCCAGGCCACCGATGGGTGCAACGGATCCTCGATGTCGATTATCTGGAGATTACCTATTTGCGTAGTAAGATACGCATAGTTGCCTGAAACGAACACATCAATGGTACCTCCTGGCAAGTCAAGATGGCTGACCAACGTAGGATGAGCCGGATCAGATATGTTAACCACTGCTAGCCCGTTCATATGGATAGCTACATAGACGAAGTTCCCTTCAACAAATACAGCCAAGGCGCCGACACTACCAATGCCTCTAGGAACATCACACATCGCTAGTAGAGTCGGCTGTGTCGGATCTGTTACATTGAAGACTTTGAAACTACCCTCTGCATCAGCAACGTAGGCATAGTCACCCTCCACATCCACATCGAACACCCTACCTGGAGTGTTGTAACTACCAACTATCCTTGGACTTCTTGGATCTGTGACGTTGACAACCTGTAGACCCGAGTAACGGTCGGCCATGTAAGCGTAATTGCCCTCAATGTCCAGATTCATAGAGCATTCGGGTGTGTCAACCCCGCCCGCCCTTGTCAGATGAGTCGGATCAGTGGCGTTGATTATCTGAAGTCCGGAGTTGCCGTTGGCAACGTATATGTAGTCACCAACTACCTTCATACCTTGGGACTCACGTGGTGTTCTATATGATCCGAGCATGACAGGGTTGGTAGGATTTGAGATATTCAGAACTCGCACGCCGCTGTGCCATTCATTAGTATAGGCGTAGTCACCACTTACGAATATACCACGAGTCATCTCAAGAGTATCAATGTGGCCGACCCACCTCGGAGCGACGGGATCAGATATCCTGATGACCTGCAATCCTGATTCCCCATCCGCTATATATGCAAAGTTGCCTGCGATTACAACATCTTTCACTGTTCCGTCTGTGTCACAGGCACCCGCCCACTCTGGGTGAAATGGAGAGGTGACATTCAAAGCTATTAGACCCGCAAGTCCGTTGGCTAGGTAGACGTAGTCGCCTTCGACCGCAACTGTCCAAGCATTGTCAGCCGTGTCATATGCACCGACGAAAGTCGGATTCTTGGGGTCCGTAATATTGAGTATTTGCAACCCATGTTCCCCATCTGCAACATAGGCGTGATCGCCAGCAATCCAAACGCCTGAAGCCTGCTGAGGAATGCCACATGTTCCCGCCAGTACCGGACTTGCCGGATTCGTTACGTCAATTACTGCCAGTCCGGAGGCATTGTCAGCGATATATGCAAAGTTCCCCTCCACGTAGAGATTCATTGCATTCCCTGGAGTCGTGCAAGCCCCGGCCCACGTCGGTGATGTGGGAATGCTGATATTCACGGCCACCAGTCCTGTAGGATAGTCAACCAAGTACACGATGTCCCCTGTCACCCATAGATTGACCGCCGAACCGGGAGTGTCAATGGACGCCTCTAAGGTTGGGAGTGTGGGATTGCTGATGTTGACTACCTGCAGTCCCGTTGTGCCAGCGGCCACATATGCGAAATCTCCCCAGATTGACACTGCCGAAGCATCACCTGATGTTTCACAGTTCCCGGCCAGAGTTGGGTGAGCAAGGTCTGTAATGTTGACCACCTGCAGCCCTGCTGATCCATCGGCAACATAGGCGAAGTCCCCCGCTATTGCGACTCCCATGGCATCACCACCTGTGTCGTAGCCACCCACTAGTAGAGGATTACTGCGTGGGAGTCTTAACTCCCCTGTTCCCCAGCCTGTGGCATTTGTGACTGCGGCATCCTCAAAGGTCGTAGTCGTAAAGTCTTCAGTGTAATGAAGAGTTGCCGCTTCTACTGGACTAGGTCCCAGAAGTGCAAGAATCAACAGACCAGCTAGAAACGCTAGAATCATTCTTTCATGCAGGTTCAGAACCATCTTCCATTTTCTCCTTGACTGCTAAGGAGAGAACCTAGATACTGGTGCTCTCAGACTACCTTGTGGAACTCTATTTGCTCTCGCTTCTCTCATTGGCACACCTACCCGTGTATTGGGGCCAAGCAATGATTCTGACCCCTTCAAAGAGGAGCACTTTGACAAGAACCTTTGATTTCAGGTGTGGACTCTATGGAATCCACGTGAATGCTTCAAGAACACCAAAGTAGTACAAATCGGACTGGAATCTGAAACGATGCTCTCCCGTATACCACGCAAAATCTGACCACCATGCTTCCGCATGGATTCATTCCTCTCCTCGTGATGTAGGATATGGTTTGCTTGGCTATTGAATGCTTTGCCTCAGAGTATATCGAAGACATGCATGGTTTTTCGAATTCCGAGTCCAGAAAAGAGAAGATGGTTCCACATGCCTTCCAGCGGTTGTTGCTAAGAAAGCTACTCTTATTGCGAGTAGCTGGACTCTTGGGTGAGAAACCTGGTGGTGAAGGTAGTGAGGTCCGCCTACGCAATGCCCCTGATCATGATGCTGCTCTTCATGAGTTTCGCTCCTGGTGCTTCAGAGGTCCTCCCTTTGCATCTTCAGAACGCCCACGAAACACAGGACAAAGAATTGACTCTCGGTCAGTCAGGACTCGAGGACTACGAAGAGTTCTCCAAGGGGAACTTCACCGGAGTGGAGATGTCGAATATCAGCCTGTCTGTCATTCTGGATGACGTACGCTCAACCGTTGAAGGGAACTTGACGTTAGACTACTACAATGGTGACTCCGTCCCTTTCTCAACCATACCCTTTCATCTCTATCCTGTTGGGATGAGATACACAGACAGGCAGGGAGGAATTCAGATTCTGAGCGTGACCACGACTGGACCATCACCAGTTGTGTTGTCGCACAACATAGAACCGCATGGCCAGATCATGTGGGTGGACCTCCCAGCACCGCTTGTACCAGGGAACAGGGTCTCTTTCCAGATACTGTTCCTAACCACACTGCCGGATGAATTGGACCGGGCAAACTCGTTCGGCTTTGACTCAATTCAGTCAAGGATCTACACATTCTCCAGCTCTTATCCTATGCCCTGCGTCTACGATGAGGCAGATGGTTGGAATACAGATCTCTATGTCGACTATGGTGATCCCTTCTACCACGACATGGCATTCTACGACTTCTTCATTGAGGCGCCGGATGACATAGTCGTTGCTGCAACGGGCGAACTGATTGACAGTCAGAGTGATGGTGTGAACACCACCTATCATTACAACGCGGGTCTGCCCGTGCGAGAAGTGACCTTCTCAGCATCAAGATACTACGAGGTAGACTCCATCATAGTGAGTGGCGTCAATATCACAAGCTACTTCTTGCCCAACTCTCGACCAGAATGGGAGAATGACTTTGTGCAGTGGGCCAATCTGACCCTGATATTGCTCAACGACACTTACGGAATCTATCCCTATACAACCCTAAACGTAGTAGAGCAGCATGGATTCTATGGCGGAATGGAGTACCCGTGCCAAGTCTATGTGACGAATCTGGCCCTTCAGTTGCTGAGAAACGGAGAACGTCCCCCATGGTACCTCAGGCTACTGGTTGTTCACGAGGTGGCTCATGAGTGGTGGTCCCAACTCGTGGGCACAGACGCAATTGACTGGGGGTACATTGACGAGGGACTCACGTGCTGGTCTCACTCATACTATGGAGAGGTGTATCACGGAAACTGGGAGTACTTCCAGTATTATCGTTATACCGACACGACAAGAACGTTCTATCACACAAACGGAATCGACACTGCTCTAAACCTGTCGAACTATGACAGGACAGAACTTGTCGGTTATGTTGACTACACGAAGACACCATTGATCCTGGAGAAGCTTCGATTGGAAATCGGTCACGACGACTTCATTGCGGGACTAAGCCATTTCTTCAAGAAGAGCTATTTCAAGTTCGGTACTCTTCGAGGCCTTCAAGAGTCCCTAGAACTGGTTGTGGGAAGGTCTCTGGACTGGTTCTTCTTGCCATACTTCGATAATCCTCGTCTGCCAGACTATACCTTCACAAGTGCGGTCTACGACTCCAGCGACTCCACTCTGACTGCGACGATCGAGGATGCAAACGAAGATGTGAACCCATATCAGTACTCACAAAGAGTGAGAATCGAAGTCTTGGGCTCTGTGTATCTGCCTCCTAGGAACGACCTTGACTTGGACGCCGTTCCTGTACGTATCTCTGGACTGAATCTCACTGAAGAAAGAGTCTGGATAAACGGCACAACTACTCTGACCTATGCGCTGTCAGGTGTTCCCGATGAGGTCAGATTAATCTATGAGGACTATCTCATGGTCGAACTGGCAGACTTAGACACTGAGTATCTGGTAACGCAAGGCATCCAAGTGTTGAGAAGAATCGACATTGTCCTTCTATATGATGGAGCCCTTGCGCTTGTGATTGTTGTCATAGCGTATGTTGCTATCCAAGACTTCCGCCGGCGCCGAAAGACCTGACTCGAAATAGCGCAATAGGATGCATGATCGGTTGTCAAGCTGATTTCCCAACAGGACAGACAGCCATGCATCTTGAGCACTCGATATAGGAGTTGGGAGTAGGTCTAGGAGAGAGTTTCTTCTCCATCTCTCTTACATGCGGCGGGACATCATCCGTGCAGGGACTCTCCAAGGAGTAGACCATGCAGTGCTCAATATTCAGTCTATAGGGTTCAAGGGCCTTTGTGGGACAGGCAGTCAAACACCTCCTACAGTCACCGCATAGATCCGTCTCAAAGGGCTCGTCTATCTCCAATTCAGCATCAGTGAGTACGCCGACCAGACCTATTCTCGGCCCAAGTGTCGGAGTGACCAGGAGTGTATTCTTGCCTTGACTGCCTAGACCACACTTGACCGCAGCTGTCTTCAAGGGGATATTGAGAGTCGCCGTCGCCTCGTAGCCTCTTCTCCTAAGAAAGTCCACAATCTCCCAGGCCTTGTTCTTCATTATCACAGAGCCAAAGAAGTAGCTATCGAACTTCTCGTCAGGAGAATGGAGACCGTAGCCACGCCATTCAGGTGCGTCCAGTGTCATATGGAATGCGTCGTCCCAGACATGGAACACGTTGACTATTACAGACTTGACCGTCGGGAGCTCATCTGATGGTCTGACTAGCTCTTTGATCTTGCGCACAGGCCCATAGGGCAAGTCGTGCAACATGCTTGGGTTCGATATCCCAGCTGCCACAAACCCGACTTCAAGTGCCTTCTGTTTCACTTCTTGTGTGAGAGATTTCATCCCAAGATCTCCGTTTTTCATCATTGGTTTAGTAGAGGGCTTGTGATTTGGCTCTACAGCCGTCATACGTCGGTTGTCTAGATCTCTGCATCTCGACAGTGTCACAGAATTTGACCATTAGATTCTGGCTTTGAACATCACATTAATACAATCGGTTTCCAAGTGTATCGAACTAATAGAAGGGAGATGACATGCGAAGGAAAGTCCTCCGGAATCGTATCCACGCAGTTCCCGTAGTAGTTTTGATTCTAATGTTACCGCTGGTTGGATTTGGAAGTGGTGAAGGATTATTGATTCAGGGATTCACCCATTCCTCTGAGAGGGGTGTTCCTGCTAGTGCGATGTCGAGGGACTATTGGCCGACAACAGGATGGAGAGAGTCAACCCCGTATCTGCAGGGCATGAGTGAGGTAAGGCTCAACTCCATGTCTGACTACATCGCGGCCGAGGACTACAGCATAAACAGCATGGTGATAGTTCGACACGGATACATCGTTCTGGAAGAATATCTGAACCCGCAATACGATATGACCACCCGCTTCCAGATCTACTCCTGCACGAAGAGCTTCATCTCGGCGCTCGTTGGGGCGGCAATCGAAGAGGGCCTCATTGCAGGCGTCGACCAGAAGGTCGTCAGCTTCTTCCCAAACAGGACATTTGACAACATGGACTCAAGAAAGGAGAACATCACGCTTGGAGACCTGTTGACGATGACTCCCGGCCTCGAATGGCATGAGCTCGATATCTCTTACTCCAATGGCAGCAACAGTTTCAACCTCATGTACAATTCTCCGGATTGGGTTCAGTATATACTCGACAGGCCTGTAGTACAGGAACCTGGTGAAGTATGGAACTACAACTCAGGCGCATCTCACATTTTGTCAGTTATTCTACAGAACCTCAGTAGTGGCTCCCCAGGGGAGTATCTTGACTGGGTCATATCAAACATCTACGATCCGCTTGGAATCGGCCACCTCACTTGGTATGATGATCCTCAGGGCAACTACTTTGGTGGGAGTGGGATGCAGCTTACACCGCGCGAGATGGCGAAGTTTGGGTATCTCTTCCTCAACAATGGCACTTGGGATGGTGAACAGATCCTCTCTGAGGAGTGGATAGAGGTGTCCACCAGAAGCCACGCGCAACTCTCTGGCACCACTCACTACGGGTATCAGTGGTGGGTCTACCCAGGCATAGGAATGTATGCCGCGCACGGGTACAGAGGACAGAACATCATAATCGTCCCTGAACATGACATAGTAGTGGTCTTCACATCAAGCCTAGCGGAAGACCAGTGGCCGTTTCCTTACATGGTATCTGAATACATAATCCCTTCAGCGCTAGACGGCCCAGTCTCGGCATCGCCACCCATATTGCCGTATCTGCTCGGGGGGGTAGGTGTGATTGGAGTAGTTGCAGTCGTTGCCGTGGTTGCACGTAGCCGACTCAGAAGTGGCTAGAGATTCTGACCCCTTACATCGCGCTACAACTCATCCGAATCTATCCTGATACATGGGCTCAGACTCGGCTCTTGCTAAGCGCCGCGCAGTTCTATATTCAAGGACAGTCATGTACACAAGACCCACAAGAACGAGAATCCCAAGCAGGAACAGTGGCAGTCCCGACGGCTCAATGGTCAATGTACCCTCCATTGTCGATTGCACAATGGCCACAATTCCAAATACTGGAACGATGCCCTCGAGGCACGTCATCGCCAAGTAATGATGACGCATATCGGCTGCATTACACTCCTTCGAACAATACTTCTTGCGTCCGCTCGACCACCTGCTTAGCTCATTCTTCCCGCAGTAGTCACAACAGCGAGTTGATTCATGACCAGCATCTGCCACGCCTAGTTACACGCCCCAGCCAAGTGCCAAACCAAATACAGGAAGAGGCCGCATAAGAGGTCTCTTCTCGAAGGCAATTGTCCTTTCTGACCTTTGACTGTTCATAAGTGGGAACTAGTGGAGGTCGACTCCCCATGTGATCTCGTTCTGTCCCTCACGACGAAACTCTCTTTCTCGTTCTGACCCCACTCTCAAAGTCGACCTGAAGACGCGACCACTTCAAACAACACGTTTTAAGAAGAACTGTAGAATGTTATATGGGGATGCAAGGGAAGGGGAAAGAAGATGACAAAAGAGAAGACCCAGATGTGGGCGGGCCTTATAGGCTGGCTCGTCGTAGGTTGGCTGCTCACTCTCGCTGTTGCATTCATGTGGCTTCTGACAGACACAGTCACAGCAGTGGTACTTGCGCTTGGCATCGGACTAGGGATAGGCATCGCTTTCATCATCATGATAAACGAAACCTTGATTCTGGCTGCACTCCAAGCACTACGGAGTGCAGGAGAGAGTGTAGTGCGTATGCTAAGTCTACGCAAATATATGAGAGCCGTGCTGGCGGTATGGATTCTAGGGTTGTTCACGCTTGTTGTAGTAATGACGGTGTTCAACCAGCTTGATCTAGACAGGTTCAATGCGATTCTAGGAGTACTGGGTAGCTTCGTTGCGTCCGTGATTGCTTACTACTTCGCTGCAGGAAGAGGTGAACCCTCACCCTGAATTGAAAATCGACACCCAAGTTGTTTCAGACCCGTCATGGTACGGCACAAGAATGAAATTGCATAGGCGACAGTTACAGTCGGGTCGATTGATTCATGGGAACGCAGAGTGAGGACCCAGAGGAGTTCAACAGGTCGACTGCTGAGGCTTTTGCCGAGCTCTCGACTCCTTTGGTGGCCGACGCATGTGTAAGGTTAAAGGTGCCACTTCGAATCGCTCCGCCTGGCATTCGACCACTCGAGCCTGGAATGAAGATCGCTGGGAAGGCACTCCCAGTGAGGCACTACGGGAGCGTTGACATCTTCCTTGAAGCAGTGCGCAGTTCCAACAAGGGGGACATCATGGTCATAGACAATGGGGGCAAAATGGACGAGGGGCCTGTTGGAGACCTCACTGTACTCGAGATGAGAGCAGCGGGCATTTCTGGTGCAATTGTGTGGGGCGCACATAGAGATGGGCTAGAGCTCGACAAGATTGGCCTGCCGCTCTTCTCCTATGGCAGCTATCCTGCAGGACCCACAGTGCTTCGCGCTCGACCGACTGAAGCCTTGGAGTCTGCCCTGTTCGGAGAGGAATTGGTGACCCGGCAGGATGTGGTATTCGGCGACAGCGACGGTGTGCTCTTCGTGGCCTCTGACAGAGTTTCCTATGTTCTTGAATCAGCGCATTCAATCATGGAAACCGAGCGCAGGCAAGTCCTGGCGATTCAGGAAGGGAAGACACTAAGCGAACAGCTGAGATTCGATGAATACCTCAAGAAGCGAGAACAGGATCCCTCCTATACTTTCCGACAACATCTCCGCTCAATCGGAGGAGCCATTGAGGAATAGTTGCCTCACGATGGCCCCAATGGCTGTAGTATCGCCGCGCAAAACTCGACTGCACACCTAGGTTACTACCCACAACTTCATCCCGACATTCTAGAACAGTGCGGTAATAGGGCTTATAGGAGCACACAATGACTGAGGTCCTGCAGTAAATCAAACTCGGCGAAACGACAGCGAGTCAGGAGAGATCTGCAGGAGTTCAACAGTGCTGGGCCGCTATGAGCTAATGGTTACTTTTCTGGGGGCATGGCTCTTGTCGGCGATTATCTCTGCGATCCTGAAGAGGAGGAGCAGGGAAAGACTGCCTGCTGGTGCCATTCCCGCGGACACATTTCCGCCAGATTTCAAAGATCAACTCCCGGGAAGTGCTTGGTCAAGACTAGGGGTCACAGTCGGGATGGGCATGAACTCATTCCTCACACTTCTCATCTTCTTCGTCATCATTTTTGACCTCTGGGAGATTACTGCCACGCTCATTGCATTCAATCTCACGTTGCCAGTGAACTGGGTCGGGATACTAGGAATCTGGATAACGTATGCTTGGGCAGTCGCAGTGATGTACTACAACGTCAACTATATTCCAGTCACCAGACCTATGCAAGGAGAAAGAGCTCTCTACACGTCTGATCGAGAAGAATATGCCCTGGCAACAGGAGGGCCGTACAGGTGGGTTCGCCATCCCATGTACGTGAGCAAGATGTTCTTTGGTCTGTTTCTCTTCCTGGCTACGGGCATATGGCTCACAGTTATCACACTAGTCGCCGCTGCATCCGTTCCAGCTCAAGTAAGGGGAGAAGAGGAAATGCTTCACGAGCTATTTGGTGATGTCTACGATGACTATGCTGCGAGAACGGGTAGATTCTTTCCTAAGGTCTGACTTCTAGTAGGTTCTCAGCCCGTCATGACAACCAGAGAATCATGGACACAGAACGAACCCTCCTCTCCAACAGCAGGACTGACTGGCCAATCTTGCTCTGGAATCCAGAGGCTTGGAGGGATTTCAACTAGCTCTCTAACCTGCAACAATTCACGTATGTGCACTGGGTTCTCGACACAAAGAGGGAAAGCACTAGGAAGAGGCGCATTCAGGAAGTTGTCGAGCGTTCATCAAGAAACGAGAAGCCGGGAGAGTAGTCGGACCTAGCTTCCTAGAACGGAATCCGTCGTGCGATGGCTATAATATCGCCGCGCAGTTCTTGCATCGCATGCTCACAGATGTATTGTTGAACCCGCAATACTCGCACTCCACAGTCTGACCAATTCGATGGAATGCCCTCGTCGAAGTGGCATCAAGGTTCTTTAGATCAAAGACCTCATCAGACTTTGGATCATGCACTCTTATCGTGTAGACAGGGCTCTCGTTAACGTAGTGTGTCACCTTGGACGATATGAACTGTTCAAGCGGCCGTCCTGAAAAGTGCTCCAGAGGGACCTCTTTCATTAGGACGTCCCCTCTGGTCCTGACAATCCTGTCTGTGGTCAGGTAGTACCTGATTCTTCTCTCACGAAGGGCCGCTATCACTATGCTCACGAAGAGAATGAACAACAGAAAGAAGAGCGCCCCAACGAAGCCCCATCCGTAGAGATTGTACGACCCGACAAGAAGAACTGGCGAAGTCATGAAGAACAGGAAGCCGGAGACAATGATCTTACCGCTCATTCCGGCTCTTCTTGTCCAGACAATGCTCTCGCCGGGCTGTAGGCCTTCTCTTGGAGGATCAAAGCGCAACTGTTAACCTCACGAAAGAGGTGAGCATTTGCCAATTTTAGCATTCTTCGTCTGAGTGCCACGTACTGTTATTCAGAACGCTTGTCTTGCGACATGATACACTTCAGGAATATGGCAAGCAGTATGAAGACAGGCAGCGTAAGCGAGAGTGTCAAGACGGGAAAGAACCCCGGCGGGAAGACTATTGCAAGGAGGGTCAGTATCTGAATAAGACCAAAGACTACGACCAAGACAATCAGACATTGGACTTGGAGCTTCAGACTTTGAAGTTGATTCAACACTCCGCCTCTACCTGTTGTCCCTTCCGACCCTTCATCAGACACGAGTCATTCCCTCCAGCTACGGACGTTCAGTAATCGCTATTCAATTCTTGCTCCCACACTCCTGCAGGGAAAGGCTTGGCGAAGAAGAGCGCAAGATCACCACTGATGAACAGAGCTGTCTAGCTTACGGAAGAGTTCCGAAGAATCTTGAAGGCCGTGACCTCCGCCCAGACCAAAGGAAAGGCCACTGCTAAACGCTGGAGCAAACCCGTAAATGCCTCTAGACTCTCGCTTCCTTATCAAGGAGAGCCTACTGTCTGCTCCCATGCTAGCTAAAGAAGGCTACTGTTCATAGAACGTGACACCTTTCTCCTCAAGGGCCTGCTTGACCTCCTCTCTTATCACACTGAGTAAGTCTTCATCAATGCCATATGGTGTGAGACTAGCATTCACCTCAGTATCAACATGTTCTGAGTCGATGGCCCCAGCAAACTGGGAGTCATTGAGACATCCGTTGACATCACTCACCACGTATACATGCGGACTATCCCCGTCATCTGACTCCAAGAATACAACGACCACCGTACGAGGTCGCTCCTTCCTGACCTCAAGTCCCTTGTACCTGAAGACGAGCGTTTCATCGTACAATGGAATGACCTCATCCAAGGACGACTTGAACTCCTCATATCTCTCAAGGAGAGTCACTCTGTGGACTCCCAGTTCATTATCGAGATTGCTAAGATGAGAGAGAGGAGCAATCGCCTCGACCTCCTGACGGAATACCTCTAACTCTTTGTCAGGCGGGGTACCCGGGGTCAGTATGAACGTGAATGTCCTGTTCCTCCACGGTCTGCCCGTGGTCCCGGAGATGATGGTCCAGAACAACTCGTTGCCTATAATCCTAGTCGATAGAAGCCATGTATCTCTTGACCAATCGAACTCGCTTACATCGGCTTCCCGAACTGCTTCCTCAAGCCGTGGGTAGTCGTGGAGCTTGCCGAAACTCACGTCCATGATGGCATTGACGTTGAGAATGAACGGATGCCACATTCTACTATCAGGGTCGAAGAGCTCCCTGCACTCGGCTAGCAGTCCAAGAGCATGGACATCGAATCCAACCTCCTCCAGTCCTCTCAGGGAAGAGTCCTGTGGCAGGTCCTCTAGTTCGATCCTAAAGTTACTATCTTCCTGACGGATGACCATGGTGATCTCATTCCCAGCGGTCGAAGCGAGCAGCTCCTTACACGTCCTTGGGTAATGAAACTCATCAGGATAGAACCAACTTCGATGGACCAGAGGTTTCAGGAAGAAGAGGGAGTCGCCGCCATAGTCGATATCCCTCTTGTGATCCCAAGTGAGTGTGTTTCCCTGTGACCGATGTCCCCCTCCTAGACGGACTGGCAACCTGAGGAATCGTACAAGTTCTCCAGTCCTTGAGAACTCAAGTCGTTCTTTGATAGAGTTTCCATGAAGCTCGACCTCGTAGACCTTCTTGTCATTGTTGACACTGACCATCAGCTCCACGGGTATCGTCCTGTGCCTGACTCGTGCGAGCCTCCTGAGCGCCTCAGCGACGGAGTCTGGAACTGCGGGCACACTACCAGGGGAAGCAAGAGGGACTGTTGTTTCTAGTTTTAGCCAAGGAACTCTATTCCATCGTCCACTGGGTTTGCCATGCACCAGAGAGAATGAAACCCATTGGAGATCGTCGTCATACTCGGTCAATACTGGTACCCAGAGGACCTTGGTTTTCAGGACCGTGGTCATGACAAGAGGAGTTGCATCGGTGGACAGTAGAGCCTCTTCTGCGAATCTCTTCATGTCCTGAGGGGCCGTCGCGCAGGCATGCCACTTTGGTGGGATCCATCTATCTCCGAGGCCCTTGACTAAACCTGTTAGAAATCCATCCTCATAGGGTATGAGGAGCAGAGCATCGAACCCGAACTCGGACTCCCTCCAGACGACAGCACCGACCTGTTCTTGTTCAATAGCCCTCTCAGGGAGATCGAGCTGCACAAGCGTCCTAGCACGTGTCCTGAGGTTGGAGAGGATTGCCTGAAAGCTATAGACCGACCTTGATTCGCCGTCCTGGATGTTCATCCCGAGCTGGTAGAGTGTCCACTCGGCCACGGAGGACCAGAGATGTTCAGCAATGGATAGATTCCTGCCCTCAAGGGCGGCCAAGACAGCAAGGAACAGGTTGTTGCCATACAGGAGGAGGACGTCAGGGGTCATCTCCATGACATCCTCCATGGCCAGTCTGTTCTCTGAGTTCAAGAGGTCGAGAAGCCCCTGCCTGAGTGGAACGAGGTTCCTCCAGACTTCTACTCTCTTGGGGTCCTCAAGAATGGTCTTCCGAATCTTCCTGAGTGCATCAAGGAAGAACTCTGGTGTCTTCATAGAGGGGTCTTCTTGGATGATGGCGAACTGCTTTGCACAGAACCGTTCTATCCTCCTACAGCAGTCCCTCAGGCTCTTTGTGAGGTGACTCCGGTCGCTCAGATGCCGTGTCGCATAGTAGAGCCGCCTGAGTTCTAGTTCACGGGTTTCGATTGTGTCTATCTCTCCTGCCCCTGTGTCCCCCACCACTGGGGGATAGGAAGACACAGCATGTGCATCCTCATCTTCTTGAAACTGCTTTGGTGTCCGTTCATAGAACCAACGTCTGGTAATGCTGTTTTCAGAGTCGGTGAAAACATCAGTGTATCTCTTCTCTCCTCTTCTTGGAGTCGGTGGAGGTCTCTTGACATCGAGGACCATTCTATCACCCATTGTTGACCCGCCATCTGAACTCACAGTCTGAATGACTGACTGCCAAGGAAGTCCTTCTGAGGGTGGCTCTTTCCCCACCTCCTCTTCAGAAGACGCAGGAACTCTACATCTTAGGACACTTGGTGCCAGAGTCAGTGCATCCTCTAGGACCTTGGAGAATGAGTCGTACGAGAGTCTACCAGTAGATGCATAGATCTCAGAGAGGGTCACTCCTCTTCCATGCATGGATGTGATGTGAGTGGTGTATGATACCATTACATCAGGAACGACGATCTTATCCCGCTTGGCAAGCCCTCTGAACTTCTCTGCAAATCCCACCAGCTGTGGCACATGGATTGCGACGCTCCAGGGGTCTGCCTTGGCAGGAGTGTCCTGCACGATGATTCGGACATCTTCCGCCTGTGGAGTCAACCATCCAAATCTCGAAGGCATTGTAGGGATGTTATAGATGATCTCGTCGAGGTGGGTCCTGCGGGGTGAGTCATGCCTGACAGGACTGACACCCCTCCGTTGGTAGTGGCAGTTCATTCGAGTGTGCGACACACCGCTGTCAATCCAGATGATGTTGATATTGGACTGTGGCAGAGTGTCAAGCATTCGTTGCTCAAGGGCACGGACCAGGTTCTGTTGATATCTTGGAACCATATCTCGGAGTTCTGTCCACCCATCGAGAACTACGATACGTTCACCATTCTCCTTCTCAGGAAGGACGGTCTCGATGTGTCTGACTAGCCTATCAAGTGCCTCTGCTCCCTCTATGATGATTTCATTGATATCAGTACTCAGGTCCAAGAACCTGATGGACCTGAGGGTTGAAGTGAGCTGTCGATGAACTCTCTTGGGTATCATCTGCTCATGCAGCAGGGCATCAAGTCCGAACCGTCTTCTGACCAGTTCATCCGTCTTGTAGTCCCCCATGAGGTCCAACCACACGACCTCCTCTATGGGTGTAGGGGATGTTTCGATACACTCTTGGACATGATGAAGGAGATGCCAGTCCCGCGAGAACCTTGCTGCAGTGATTCCCGAGGAGGTCGGAGAGGGAATGGACACATAGAGTGTGAGGACCCGGGCATCCGTTTCTCGATCAATGAAGGGGTCTTCCACAGGCAGACTGCCTGGACTGACCATCTCTTGGAGGAGTTCAGTGGGTCCTCTTGAGGGAGCAACAAGCAAGGCCACTCTGGGAGCATCATCTCCGGAACTCAGGGGTCCTGGCACAACCGAGATAGGGGTGTCCTGTTCGACAATCTGATGGAGGAGTCCTGTCATCAGGTCTTCAAGGAGATAGTGAAAGGCGGGGAAGACCTCAATCGGACTCTGGTCTGTGTCCAAAACAATGACTCCCTTCCAGAGTGATGTGGGAGGGGTTGGATCGTGTACGGCAATCCTCTTGTACTCGTCGAGGACCTCGAGTTCGTAGTCCCTAAGCTGCTCAAGAGCGCTCTTGTCTGGACCTGATGTGACGAGGGTCTTCCATTCGTCATCGCTCATTGCACGTTTCCATGCATAGAAGGCAGGAACGACCGAGGTCTTCCATTTTCGCTTGATCCGCATACCATAGAGGTTGAAATCAAGGGCAGTCTTGGTCTTGATCTCCAGGACCATCACTGGTGTCCACAGGATTCGTCCTGCAATCTCCCGCCTGATGAAGATGGTGAGGTCCACTTGTCCCGAGCGTCTTGCAACAGGTAGCTCAGCGACCACAAGAACGGATGCTAGTGAGTCGAGCATCTTGTCCCCTAAGAATGCGACTTGTTTCAGGGACGCTGGATGATGGAGGTCTGAGAGGAGTATCCTGTGCCATTCGTTGCCCTCTCGCTGGCTGAGAAACAGGACCTGTTCAACAAGCTTCTCTACATCCCGGTCCAATATGTATCCGGCGTTAATATCAAGATAGTCAAGGAGTTTCAGCCAACACTCTCGTACAGTCTGGTCACTTGTCCTCGTTAGCTGCTTGACAATCTTCTCTCGGACCTCCTGGAAGGCCGTCTTATCACTGTGGTCTTCTAGCGGCCAAGTATCAGTATAATCAAGCATCTTTTGCAGGGACTTGCGCTCGGTCGTGTTGGTTGTCCTTTCCAACCGCCTAGCGACTTTTCCTCGTATCTGTTCGATTGTCTTCTTGACATCTTCGTCAGCAACTAGTCCCGTGTCAATGTAGTCGAGGAACTCTAGTAGAAACCTTTGCTCATCCAAATCAGTGGTGTTCGCTAGCTGCTTGATGACCATCTTGCGGACCCTTTCAAGGGATAGATTTATGGAATTCTCTCCATGTCTTTTGGAGATGCGTTGACGGGACCTGGTTCGCTTCTTGTATAGCGCCCGGATTTCAAGGACTATCTTCCTGAGCTCGTGGTCAGCATGAGGATTGAAGTTCGGTCGTCCCTCTTGTCCATCAGTGTATATCCAGTCAAGGAAGGGTCTTAGTCGATGGATGAGGAGTCTGATGTAACGATGTGCCTCGGTCAAAGGTACGTGATAGATGAAACATTGCCTACAGAGCTCGACGCAATGCGCCCTGATCATGTCCACAAAGTCTAGTCCAGGCAGGGTGGGATGAGCAAGAAATATGCGTGGACTCTTTCCCTCCCTCTCATAACCATATCGCCAATAGACTTTGACTGCGGTATCATCCACAATCTTGTCAGCCTCTATCTTGGTGAGGGTCTTCTTGCTCCCGTCAGGATATTCCCGGATCTGAAATGCCAGTGGTCGTGGAAAGGGGTATAGGATCATTGCAAGGTCACGGAGCCGTGCACCTGCGTAATTTAGTAACGCATTGAGTGGACCGACAGTGCCCTCCAACCAGCTATAGACTCGCTTGAACTCTCTGTTGCCGTATCGCTTGGTGCTGGTCCACACAATCTTGAGAAACTGACCCCGCATGTTTGGTTCGGCATTCTGTACGGGAGAGAAGTCTGTCTGGCTCAAGCCCTTCTGTTCTTCAAGGGAATTCCGGACCGAGACCCAAATCTTCTTGATGCTCTGACAGTACCTGCGGGTCTTCCTGCTGACTCTGTTCCGGGCAAGTCGATTTAGTGCCACGAGACCCATGTAGATTGCGGTACTGAGGATACCAGGTGAGTTATTGATCTTTCCTTTTCTACCCCTCATCAGTGTCACATAGACAAGACCTGTCAATTGATATAAGTACTTTCGTGGGTAATCTAAAATACTCTAAATCAAGATTAAAGCGCGTATATCACTTTTTTGCGGGAAAAAAGCATGGATAGCAATTAATCTTAATAAATTTATATACAACTCTACTATACAATTGTACGAGTTCAAAACCCCTTTCTTGGACAAGAAGAGGAGTGAATTCGACTGACTGAAACAGGTCAGGAATTTATATACAAAGGCGGGATGGCGATGGCTCCTTCCACAGGTGTGACAATCGCGGTTAAGGTTCCCATCAACTGGGAAGTCATGACCACGAGGACTAGGCAGCGGCTTAGACAGACCGTTGGACGAGATACTCGAGTGATACACGCTTTCCTTGGAATAATCGAACAGCATGAAGACGAATTGTTAACAGGCAGAAACAGGATTGATGACGGCAAGCTGGATCAGTTGACCATGACAGCGCTCAAGGTCAAGTCTGGCTACGAGAAACGACCATGTGTTCCACATGACTTCAAAGTCCGATTTCCTCGGATCTCTCAGAACGAGATGACCGAGTGTCGACAAACTGCTGTCGCGCTCTACGAGGGCTATCTCGGACTCAGGACGAAGACAGGGAGAAAGGTTTCACGCCCAGCATCGACCAATAGCAGCCGAAGGATACCTCGGTGGGTCTTTTCCCAGAGATTCAGACTCATTGAGAATGAAACCTCCGCCTCTCGATGGTGGCTTGACATCAGGGACTCTCTTGACTCTGTTCAGGAAGAACGAACACGCCATGACCGTTTGAGCATCCCCCTCAGAATGTCGCCCTTCCATCTGAACCAACTCAGACGTGGTGAAGTGAAAGCAGTGCAGCTCTTCACTGATAGAAGAAGGAAGTGGTGGGCAACGATTGCGGTCAGGGTTGATGTTGATGAATCTCCTAAGAACAACCTTCCTGTTTGCATCATTGGAGTTGACCTTGGTATCGAGAAAGCCGCCTGCTCGACCCTCCTCACTCCTGAGAAGACAAGAGAGACTCGATACTTTGTCCAGAGAGAGAAGGTCAAGTCTATCAAGAAGTACGATAGGCTTGTGGCAGACCTACAGAGAGAGATGTACACTAGAAAGAACAACGGAGATCCCTACGATGAAGTAGCTAGGCGGCTCCGTCGACTGCGTTCCAAGAGAGAGAATGTTGCCCGAGAGTATGACAGGGTACTTGTGCGTCATATTCTTGACTATATCTCGGAACTGTCCAGGAGGTACACACTCTATGTCGCCATTGGTCGCCTGAAGAACATGCGAATGCGTGCGAAGCGAGGGAACTACAAGGGTCGAAGGTTCAGAGGAATGATCCATTCTTGGGCCTTTGCTCGGATTACCAACAGTCTGAAACATGGACTTGCTCAGCTTGGATGGAAGGTCGATGGAAAGGATGCCCGGTTCAGAGCTGTTCCTGAGGCGTGGACCTCCATCATCTGCTGGAAGTGTGGCTGCAAGGGTAGGAGACCCAGACAGAATTACTTCCACTGTCCATCGTGTGGACAGAAGACCAATGCTGACCGAAATGGTAGTATCAACATCGCCGCACGCATGCTCACGCTCACAAAGTCATTGCACTCTGTGAGAGGACTAGGTCTGTGGACTAGAGCCTTAGATAAGGCTCGACGTGCGCGACTGAAAGCCCGAAGGAAGAGAACTTCTCAAGGGAAGTCCTTACTCTCCAAGAGAGGACCTGCATCAAGTCCCGGAGAGTCCGCGGCCGTTCACTATGTCCAGTTGGACCTCTCCAGCTTTGGTGACGAGGCTGGAGTGAGTGATGATGACCCTGCCGTGGGAAGAACTGTGAAAGTTCTCACTGTCGCTGGGAGTGATGGCCCGGCATCAGGAAAGGAGAAGGAGGCCAGGTCTGGAGGAGGGATCCCGTCCCGATGATGACGGACAATGCTCTTGCTAATTCTGAAATCCTTTGGATTTCGGAAGGTGGTGACACTGGCAGGAGAGGGGCGGAACACAGGAGTTTCTTGCTGTCGTGGTTCACTCACCACGAAATGTAAGATATGGGTTATCTCGAACATGTAGAAGACGCGTATGGTGCGTCGACGGCACCTAATTCGCTCATGGACTGACTGATGGGATCATACCCCGGCTCAAGTAACCCTAGGCCGACTAGGACTACCGCGTAGATTACTGGGCCTACGATTCCTGCCATGACGAGTCTGGAGCGTTCCATTGTATCTATCACGTCTGACTCCGCTGCATATATCTCTTTGACTTCATGGTAGTGGCCGGAACAGCAAATCAATTACCACAATCCTGTGTAGTGAGAGCATTGGGGAAGACGTATGAGAGAGATAACATTCGAACCCCGGTTGGCCAAGCGCTTACAGAAACAGTATCGGATGGAGAAGCCTCCAGCCAACCTGACTGAGCTCATCGAGTTTACCAAGGCACAGGTGTTGGCGACACCCGGAGGGCGGGAGCAGATCGCTTCCATCCGCGAGGGCAAAGTGACGATCGGGGAAACAGACTTAGACCGCGGGCAGTCCATCGTTTCGTCAGACGGACGCGAATTGAAGGTCATGTGCGGTTACGACTCCCTTGCGACAGCTCTGCTGCGCGGCGAGGGCCTTGTCAGGGCCACGTGCTTCCATTGCGGCGAGAAGATGGAGATAGAGATCAAGGACGGCGAACTTGTTCGCGCCTCCCACCCTTCGATTCGCTTTTGGTTTGGGGACGGCCCCAAGGGCATCTCCGTGTGCGACCACTACAACTTCTTCCCAGATCAAGAACACCTTGATGGCTGGCTCGAAACGAACCCTGAGGAGCTTGGTGTCGCGCTCTCCCTTGACGAGGCCATAGAATTCATGGAGCTCTCCCACGAGGGATTGTGAGTCAGAGTTCTAAGCCCCAGATTTGAACGGTAAGGGATATCTTGGCATTTGGTTTCAATGCATAACTTTATTCCAGAATAAACTATAGTTAATGGATATGAGAGCCCGTGTTGGCGTTGATACTGTTGGTTGTTCTGGTCGTGGCTCCGCTAGCTGTGACGCCGCTGGCCGAATTTCAGTGGAATACAAGAATAGTTGATTCACCTGAGTCATTGCATGGTAATGAGCTGAGCAAAATGGTCTTCACACAATCACATTCTCAGGAGGATGCCATCAACGTTGCATACAGTACTTTTCTCGGCGATACAGAACTTGATATCAGCCAAGCCATAGCGGTTGAGGACGGAAACATCTATGTGACAGGAGCCACAATGTCCCCTGGTTTTCCTACATTCAATGCCAACGACTCCACGTTCAACGGGGGTTGGGACGTATTCATAACGAAGCTCGCTCCTGACGGTCGGTCACTTCTGTACAGTACGTTCCTAGGAGGATCTGGAAATGAAGTTGCGTATGGCATTGCAGTGGAGAACGGGGAGGTGTACGTAACAGGCTACACAACGTCGGCCAACTTTCCTACTGTAAATGCTAATGACACCACTCACAACGGTCAGCTTGACGCCTTTGTGACCAAGCTCTCTGCAGATGGGCAGACAATCATCTATAGCACCTTCCTTGGAGGTTCAGGGTTTGAGCAAGGCAATGCCATCGTTGTTGAGAATGGCTATGCCTATGTCGCAGGGTACACGCAATCGACCAACTTTGCGACAGCAAATGCCTATGACCCCACTCCTGGTGGGAGCGATGATGGCTTTGTCACAAAGCTCTCCACTGATGGACAGACGCTGATCTACAGCACCTACCTTGGTGGGTCTTCATCTGACGAAGTAATGGGCATCGCAGTGGAGAACGGCTTTGCCTATGTGGGTGGAGACACCGCATCCGCCAACTTTCCAACCGTCAATGCATATGACTCAACGCTCAATGGTGCCACAACATGGGACGTCTTCATGACAAAGTTTGCTGCTGATGGCCAGTCACTGGTCTACAGCACGTTTGTGGGAGGGAGCAGCAATGACCACGTTTTCGCCATTGCATTGGAGAACGGGAATGCCTACGTTACTGGGTACACGCCATCCACGGACTTTCCGACGGTCAATGCTTATGACTCGACATATAATGGTGGCATGTGGGATAGCATTGTGTTCGAGCTCGCTGGTGACGGTCAGTCGCTCGTCTATAGTACGTACTTGGGAGGGTCCGCCGAAGAGATTGCCCGGGGCATTGCAGTGGAGAATGGTCATGCCTATGTCTTTGGAGATGTACACTCATCCAACTTCCCGATAATTAGTGCCTCTCAATCAACAAAACGAGGCGGGTCTGATTACTACATCACCAAACTGACCTCAGACGGGCAGTCGCTGGTCTATAGCACGTACCTCGGAGGATCCTTAGATGAAGATGCCAGAGGAATTGCAGTCGAGGACGGAGTCGCGTACGTCGCAGGATATACAGAGTCCACAGACATCCCAACGGTCGATGCATATGACCCCATATACGACG
>JBHIAE010000038.1:0-26791 GCA_046758445.1 Candidatus Thorarchaeota archaeon
TTAACCTTTGTTAATCTGCAGAGTGTTTTGAGAGGTTGGAAACGAGTCAATCTGTGCGATACCGTACGAATACCGTTCATTGTAATTTGGACATCAAGCTGTCCTTCCAGGAACGACACTGGATGCTCTGTCTTGAACATAAATGATGTTTCCAGCCGCATTTATGTCGGCATAAGAGTGTTCATCACATATTGAACAATAGAAGTACTCTCCGCCTCTTCTCTCCGCAGTGGACCTCTCGTCTTCCACACGAACACCTCTCTCTCCGCAAAAGTGACATGTCTGAGATGTATACCTTGGGTTCACGGTCCACACACTATACGGTGAGTGTCCAAGCGACTCCCGCATGTACCTCACCGTCTCTATGACCTTCCCCCACAGATTGGAGCTCAGGTTCCACGACAGGTCCCTTGACCCCGCATGAGCCCGGAAGCTCCGAAGGTCCTCGAAGAACATCCTCTTGACCCGATGCTGCTCACAGAACCACACAGTCTTCGAGGCAATGATGCGGGCGATCTCACGGTCGAGTCGCCGTAACTTCCTCCATGTTGCCTCGAGGTGCCTCATTTTCCTGAAGAGGAATCGAGGATACGCCTGCCCAGAATGTTTCTTCTTCCAGTTGTTCTTTCTCCTGTCCACCTCTGACTGTAGGACCGATGCCTTCCGCCTCAGTGTCATCCTCTTTCTCATGAGGGAATCCACTGATATGAACAGGTCCACAAACTCGGTGTCCTTCTCCACTGAGAGAGCCACTGGCACCCTGAGGCCCCTGTCAGCTCCCGCCTTAGTTGTGTATTCCCTCCCACCAAGGACCTCCGCGCTCACCACTCCATTGGGAGAATGGAATGGAATCTGGAGGATGACTCGATGGCCTCGCAGCAGCAGCCTTGGAGGAGCACTCCGTCTTGAGCTCTTGAGTTGTTGAGTGTCAGAGAATGGGACCACATGAATAAAACACTGCCTGCACAACTCGACAAGATGACCCCTGGTCATATCAACGAAGTCGAGTTCAGGAAGGAATGGATGTGTGAGTACAACTGTAGTCTTTCCTCGAGTCACACCAAAAGCGGGTTTCGTTTCTGTGTAGGTCCTCCTGCTCTTGCCAATTCGTTCTACTATCGCACTATCCGGTCTTGGAAACGGATACCGGGTCATACCTAGGAACCGGAGTCTATCTCCTGCGCTGTTAAGGAGCATGTTGAGCGGACCAATAGTTCCCTCTCGCCATTCATAGACTCTCCTAGCTTCTCTATTTCCATAGAGAGCAGTTGTGTTGAAGACCATGTCCAGATGGTTCTTTCGGAGAGGTTCCTCGATGTCGCATATTGATACAAAACGGCAATCATCATCTTAGGCACGTCTTGATTTACTCTGGCTTAGAGCACTCCTCCACAATTTGGCTGCGCGAATATGTGGCTCACCATAAACCTCCACACCTCTCTGAATCAGGGGAATGAGTGATCTCATCGCAATTGCTTTTGAGGCTCTAATCGCCCCCTCTGGGTATTTGAGAACTGCCTTGGGGATGAACACAGAATCCAAACGGAATCGTAGACCCTTGAGTCTTACTCCTTAACCCATGGCGGTGGAGTTGTGGAATGCTCTCTACACTCCTGTGCGAGATGCTTGAGTTGTCTGTAAAGGTCGCCGATTCTCTTCTGACGATGTCTTGAGACACTGGCATTGACGACACACTTCTTCTTAATGGAGATCTTGATGGTTTCTCTCCGGACTTTCAGGAGCCTGTTCACGTCGGAGAGAGATCCTCCTGTGGCATCCCATGGTCCTTAAACAGTGGAATGCACCTCTACTGTCCCATCTTCTGATTGTCTTGGATCAGACTTCCAGTCTGAGGCCTGCAGGTGACACTTGTGAGCATGGATTTTCTTTCAACAGTCATCTAATGATTGTCCAAGTTTGTATGAGATTTCAGGAGCTGTTGCAAACCCTTAAGAAAGACAAAAAGGGCATGAAATGACGTAGTCACGAGGCGAAGTTCATGGTAAACTGCTCTCTGTGCGGAAAAGAGGACCTGTCGTTCACGTGTCCCTATTGCCGCGGCGTGTTCTGTGCAGAACATAGGCTGCCTGAGAGCCACGGGTGCCCAGGACTTCAAAAGGCAAAGGACGACGCTCGCAGGAAGATTGCAGACACATTTACTGGACAGTACCAAGAGGAAGACTATGATCAAGATGTCGTCAAGAGAGTCAAACCTCGAAAAGAACGCAAGAAGAGAGTAAGTAGGTTCTCCAGACAAGAACGAAGGGACCTACTGATAGCTTCAATTCTAATCGCCCTTGTGGGATTTGCAATGGTGGGAGGTATAGGTGGAGGGATACTGTTCGCAATCATCGAGTTGCCATCCCTGCTATTTTCACCAAACTGGTGGTTCATCCCCGCGATGTTGGTGGTCTTTTGGACTTCCTTTATGCTACATGAAATGGCTCACAAGTTCGTTTCTCAGAGGTATGGAATGACATCAGAGTTCAGAATGACACCTCAGGGATACTATCTCTCAGCTGTTGCAATCATCTTCGGCATCCCAATCTTCGGAACGGGAACGATGATGACGGGTGGCGTGCGGAGTATGGATGATTTCGCCAAGTCGAGTCTTGCAGGACCGCTGAGTAATCTGATCATTGGAGGCAGCCTGCTTGCAATTGCTGAAATCATTGTAGCGACCGGTGGCATTCTTCTTGGACCACTCGGCTCTGTGCTGTTCTACGGGACTATTTTGAATGCCCTACTCGGTCTGTTCAACATGATACCTCTCAGGGGATTCGATGGAGGCACCGTTCTGCGTTGGGACAGAACGGTCTGGATTGTGGTTACAGCCTCGCTGCTTGTTCTCCTTCTGCTAGGCTACTTCGCGTTCCCATTCTCTTGAGTTCAGGAGGGGTTTCAATGGATGTATCCGTCAGAAGAAGACTTAGCAATGTGAAACTGATATAAGACTGCACAACCCCCGCATCGTAGGTGGAGCGTTCATGTCCGTGGATAAGGAGAAGTTACTAGAACAAGTTGACACTCTCAGGAAATCAGTTGGCAAGGCGCTAGATAAGATCGAAAGACTCGAAACGGAGGTCGAGAATGCATCTAGTGATGCCGAACAGCTTCGAACAGAAAAGCGTGAAGCGGAAGAAAAGGCTTGGGCTGCTGAAGAGAAGGCTCAGAAATCAGAAGAGGAGCTTGAATCAACGAAGAGCTCTCTTCAGAGGTCCAAGAAGAAACTCAAGACTGCAACTGAAGAGCTCGAAACTTTGAAGAGTGACACAGCAAAAGATGATGAGATTACATCCCTCAGAGGGGAGCGCGATGCGCTCCAGGCTGAAATGGATGAGATAACTGGCAAACTGGAGAGAGTATCAGAGCTTTACAGAGAAACCGCCGCAGAGAAAGAGAAGCTCCAAGAGAAGGTCGATGTGAGTGATCTTCTGGCAATATACATCATGTTGATTGAAAACATATTCGGCGGGAAACCTCATGCTCGAGTTCTCTACACTCTACACAACACCAAGGCAGCAATAACCAGAAAGAACATCGAAGCAAGCACAGGCGTCATGCCTACAGCTGTCATTAAGGCTATTCATGATCTCCGCAACGCGGAGCTTGTGTCCTTTGACGAGGAGAGTCAGGAAGTCAAACTTATCAAAGAGATAATGTAGCCAAGACCATCATTGGTCCTGTTGCGACAAAGGAGCGAGTGAAAACACTTGGGAAGAATCAAGTATGGACCCAGCCTAAAGAAGCATGTAAGGAGATACAATCTGCACGAGAAGCTGGGCTCAATCTTCCGGCTCTTGGGGAGCGACGCGCAACAGGTGGTGAATTGGGCGCAGGAAGAAGCTCGGCGGCAAATCAAAACAGGTGAAACGTCAAAGGGCTCGAGTCTCGGTAAGACCATCTTTCACCTAATCGGGCATACTGCCGCAATTAGACTAGTACAACAGAACCATGCAAGGGGCCGACTCACGACCAAGAGCGAGGTGAAGGCACGGACCGGTCAGAAGGTGGAGATGCCTGTGCTCTACCAAGAAGCAGGTCTGCGTCATCCTCAGGAAGCCAGAAACCTTAGGCATAATATCTTCCACGAGGCTTTTCTAGCCCTCATCCTTCATCACTTTCCTGATGTGTCCACCAGCGTGCCGTCAACGGGTGCAAGTCTTACACCGGACCTGATCGTCACACACACCAAACCAGATTGGACGATTTCCGTTGAGTACAAGGGATATCGGTCGATTACGCTCCTGAGCGAGTCAGAGATACTCAAGGGAATGAGATACCAGGCGGCATATGGTACCGCTTGGTTGGTTACTTCTTCCACAAAGAGCGTGGGTCACCTCTATGGCTCCACATTGTCGTCGGAGGAAGTAATCACAAAGGGTTTGGAACGTCTGCGGCGTATAGCTAAGAGAAGGGTCTTCACGGAAGAACAGAAGGAAAACAGAGGCATCGCAAAGAAAGGCATAGCACACCTGCAGAAGCAGAAAGATGTGAAGATACAATGCATGATGATATCTGCAAAAGACTTGTTGGAGTCGTGTCGATCAGGTAAGCCGCTTAAGGGCCTTGCTATCACAACTGGACTGGAATTTGTGGACCTTCTGAAAGAGTCGGGCTTCCCAAGGTTTGCAGAGAATGTTCTCAGAATCATGAAAACACCAGCTCGCTCAATTCACAGCGATACTGTTACCTCAATCCGGTTGATCGGTTGATCTCCTGCCCCTACCAAGACATGTTCCGAACCTTTATTTGGCGCCAGCAACAACTCCCAGATATGCGCAGGTGAGGACCGAAAGGCCGCGCCCTGAGAGGGTTGAGAATTGAATCAGCAAGACGCAAGCAACGTCCCCGGTATGCTAAAGGAGATGCTGAGAAAGCTCTCGCACAACTCTCCAATCCTAGGAGCAGCCGTCCTATCAATTGAAGGACTGCCTTTGGTCAGCTACTTCCATGGAAGAGCAGAAGAAGTCGCAGTCGCGGCAATGGTAGCTGGCATTTACTCGGCAGGGGAGGCTACTGTTCGCGAACTTCGACAAGGTGACTTAAAGTCCATAATCATTGAAGGAGAGATGGGCACAACACTTGCCATTTCCATGCATGGTGGCTACCTGCTGGCCGTAACAGCACCGGAGAACGCAAGGCTTGGACTTGTATTCAACGATTCCAAGAGAGTCGCAAGAGAGGCCGCCAAGATACTTCAGGGCTTTTGATGAGTGAGCTTCCCATGACGGAGGCGTATCCATTCAAACATCACCCCTGCTGGTCAGAGAGAAGAGATGCCCTTTGGGAGCGGATTCATCTCCCGGTGGCGAGAATCTGCAACCTGAAGTGCGCGTTTTGTGACCGTGTTTCCGTCTCGAGCTGTCATCTTCCGCGGCCGGGATATGCCAGTCAACTCATGAAGCCGTCAGCGGCTGTCTCTAGAACAATGGAGCTACTGTCCGAAAGACCTGACTTGCGAATTGTCGCAGTTGCCGGACCAGGCGAGCCTTTGGCGAATAGTGCGACCTTTGCTACCTTGTCGAGAATTAGGTCAAAACGGCCCGATGTCAGATTCTGTTTGAGCACAAACGGCGTTCTTTTGGAGGAGTATCTTGTTAAGCTCGTTGATCTAGGTATGGAAACGGTTACTGTCAGCATAAGCACTGTGAAACCTGAAACTGCTGCTGTCATTTATGAGTGGGCTACAATCGATGATGGTGTCATGACCGGAATCGAGATGGGAAGGGAGATAGTGAAACGGCAATTGTCGGGAATCTCGCGAGCTTCGCAATCCGGAATTCGCGTCAAATGCAACACCATTCTCATACCGACTGTCAATGACATGGAAATGGCCAAAGTTGCCGAAGCTGTTTCCCAGGTTGGTGCTTCAATTCAGAACATTGTGCCGCTAGTCCCCTTTGCAGGGATGAGTCACTTGCGTAAGCCATCCCGGGACGAGATTCTCGAAGCACGTCAAAAGGCCTCCGAGTACTGCCGGCAGTTCTCACACTGTAGGCAGTGTAGAAGTGACGTTGTTGGCGTACCCGGATGTGATGCAATTCTCTAGGCGGCATCAAGCATGCCCAGACAACCAACCTCTACTAGTTTGTTTATCAGAAACCAAAGGGCGTTCCGATCCAAAGGGAGAGACTCCAGTATTTCTTCTATCTCCTTGTGACCGTCAAAGCTGAGAACAAGGGCATCAATCGGCGTTCCATATTGAGCTTTCAATCTATCTAAGTGGACACTATCACAATCTTGTCGAACAAGAATATCCCTCTCACTTAGGCGACGCCTGAAGTCTATCCAACGGTACTTGTACAGGGTTGAAATGGCCGCTATCACTTCGTCTTCAGGAAGTCCGATGAGGTCGAGAATCTCAGCAACGGTTCTTTTCCCGTTAATGAAAGCCTCTACCTGTTCCAACTTCTTGTCAACATCACCAACTCGGAACCCAATCCTGTGTCCGCTCTTCTTCCGAAATGGTACAAGCTCCAAGTCGACATCGGAAAATGGGAACTCCTTGATCACGTTGAGCGCAAAGTCCCTAAACACTCTCACGTCTCCTTCGAAGTGGCGCAATCTCCTCCCATATTCTGATTCCACCTGCGTGAGAATATTCTTCAGTTTGTCACGGTAAGGTACTTCATCTGGCACAGGATCAACGACTAGAAGGATGAGCACGTTTTCTCCGACCTCGATAAGGATGTCATAGGCTTGCTTCTTGATGGTACGAATGGGGGTCTTTGCAAATATGATCACCGCGGTGACAAAACCAGCAATCAGGTCTGGGTCGACCGTGAGTTCGGCATAAGGAATGTTAAGCACAGACTCCCCTCCCTCCATCCGTATGAGAGACAGATATCTGACTTTCGACACGTCAACCGACATTGTCAATCACTCCTCCAGTTCGCAAATACCTGTTGTCGAAGCTGAGAATGGAACCATAACGGACTCTATGCATTCAAGACCCACCTGCCTTATGGAACCCCAATACGCCAGCATCAATCAGATTCTTCGCGACAGTTCTAACTGCTTCCATATTATAAGGAAGCACTTCACACACCTGCTGCAACGTCTTTGTCCCGTCGCACAACTCTACAAGCTTCGTCAGCTGATCACCATATACGCCGGCCAGAAGTTTCGGAGGTTCCATCACTTTCACTAGGATACTAGTGTCATGCAGCCGCTGGCTTAATGTTATCCATTTGTAGCGGTCAAGCATGGACAAGAGTGCTATGACTTCGCTGTCGGGAATTCCGCACTGTTGAATTATCTCTGAGATTGTGCGTTTTCCATTGATGTAACCAGCAATCATCTGCAACTTCTTGTCAGTTTTGCCGACACTCCACGGGATGGTCGAGTGATGGTCTGGTGCGGCTTCAGACTTGGTGACCATTCTGGGAACAAGCTCCTCATCAAGATGCCTGTATGGATACACCTCCAATATGTGGAGAGCAAATTCGCGAAAGGGGCGGATATCACCTCTCCAGCTCTTCAGCTGGGTTTCGTATCCTGATTCGAACTTCTCTATGATCTGTGTCAAGGCCTCCCTATACTGGTTGTCATCCTCCACTTTGTCAATTATGAGTAGCCCAACGACGTAGTCACCCTCCTCAATTACGACTACGTAACCCTCCTTGGTGAATGTCTTGAGCTGCCTGTTCTCAAAGATGATAATGGCAAGAACGAAGCTGGCTACAAGGTCTGGGTCAACTGTCATTTCTCTGTACGGGATACCTATTATTGGCTCTCCACCCTCCCGTCTGACCAAGGAGAGATATCTGACCTTTGCTTCAGAATCGGTCGGTTCGCTCATCGCCTTGTGATGCTGTGTAAACGAGCAGATATAACTTGTCTGAACATTATGTGAAATCTAGAATTCCAGTCTGTGAAATCACGCTGATGTCAGCGTCCTCATCAATCGTGTAGCCAATGAGATCATTCAGATTAGCTACTGAGAAGGACTTCTCAATCCGAGTCACTAAAAGAGGCCCTTTCATCGATACTACAGTACCTAACAACTGGAGGCCGTCTAGCTGCGTTCCTCGAGAGCGCCACAAGTGAGGCTCTGCGGTCAACTCGTTCATTCCATAGAATCGAGAGAGGTCTACGAGAGTCATCTCGTGTGATATCTCGTGCCTGTCAACTGAATCAAGAAAGCCTTGCGCTATTGACTGAGCCTCTTCTGCACGTAGCTGCTTTAGGAGGAGTGATGTTTTCCTTTCAGTGCGCACTTGCCTAGTGACTCTTGGACTCCTGCTTAGAGCATACTCGAGTTGCCTTGCCTTCCTGCCGTCTGTCACTTCAGCTATCATGATTCCAAAGTCTGCACCCTGCTCAACCCATCTTGTGACAAGCCTGCGCTGGCTTGAAACACCTACCTTCAGTGTCCTATCATTGAAGATGGCTAGGTAGACTGCGTAGTTTGTTTCACTGCAGCGCTTAACCCGATCCTCTGTCGCATTGCACTCTCTGCCGTCACAGCGTATGCAAGGGTCCATTACGTCCATGGCTCTACAAGGACCACATCGTCGCTTGCCATGGTCAACAATGGCTTTCTCAGGACACTTGCTGCGGCGGCCCGTGGATTGTACGCTACCTATACATCTCCGAGGACCTCTAATTGTCCAGCCAATTGCTTTCCCGGGACAGAGCCTCACGAACCGAGGCTCATCTGAATTCTTGGCCCATCCAACCAGACCGGGTTCATAGTTCTCCGAGTCCTGAGTTCTCCATTGAACATCGAACAAATGCATCTGCAAAGACCTCAGTACAATGATATCCGGGATGTTCCAGTCCCCATCCACCTGACGCCTTCGATATTCAAATCAGCGTCACACTTGGGACAGCGCCCATTCGCATTCAAGTGGTTCTTCTTGAGATAGACAGAGAATCGTTCTACCGCTCTTTGACCACATTCTGGGCAGTAGGTGTTCTCATAATCATGACCAGCGACGTTCCCGGAGTAGACAAAAGTCAGTCCGGCGTCCCTTGCTATGTCAATGTGTTTCTCTAGGGTTGACGCTGGTGTTCGCGGCAAGTTGGTGACCTTGAACGTTGGTGAGAAGGCGATTATGTGAAGAGGGATTCTCGGGCCGAGGTTCTCTACCGTCCATTCAGCCAAATGTCTGGTGTCTTCTTCATGGTCACCGATCTCCGGAATAATCAGATTAGTGATCTCAATGAAGATGCCTCTTTCTTTCATCCGAAGGAGAGCGCTGAAGATTGGCTCCACCTTGGGAACGCTCATGTATTTTTGGCTGAACTCCTTGTTGGCACTCCCCTTGAGGTTCACTGAGGCCGCATCGAGGTAGGGGGATATGTAATCAATAGCTTCAGGAGTCATGTAGCCGTTTGTTACAAACGTGTTGAACATTCCACGCTCGTTTGCAATCCGCGCAGTGTCATATGCTATTTCCATGAAGATTGTAGGTTCAGTATAGGTGTAGGTCATACCTTGGCAGTTGTACTTCTCAGCCAGATTGACAATCTCTTCCGGAAGCAGAGTCTGGCCAACAGGTTTCTCGCGGTGAGAAGAGTGATAGTTCAAGCAGAAATCACAGCGGAAGTTGCACGAAGATGTACTGATTGAGAATGTGCTCGAGCCTGGGGCGAAATGGAACAGGGGCTTCTTCTCAATAGGGTCAGCCGCCATTCCGTCAAGAAGACCGTATACACTGGTGTAGAGCTTGCCATCCTTTACCAGTCTGACTCTGCAGAAACCGCTTTCACCCTCATGTACAACACATCGCCTAGCACAGAGGTCGCAACGAACGCCCCGTTTCAACGTCGAGTATAGAACTGCTTCCTTCATCTCAACAGAATTACGTTCGCGGCTCTTATGCCTGTTATGGTGTGTTCAAGGCAACTACATACAATCAAGGTATCCAGGGAGAATCATGAAATGAAGCAAAGGGGGCCGTACACGAGCATTACATCTCAATCTTCTCTCGTGCCAGAACCACTGTCTGACCATCATCTTTGACATTGACAAGTCCCAGCTTCTGATAGTCTTCAATCCATTTGCCCACAGTCGCAGGAGAAACCCCAAGAGATCTTGCGATTTCCCTTACCGACATCTCCCGGTGTTCTTCGACCATCATGAAGGCTTTGGTCTTCTCTGTTATGTCCATTAGATCGAGGTAACCCTCAAGCTTCTGTTCCGTAAAGGCCAGTTTGGTGAGTGTGCTTTTGTGGTCATTTGTGAGCCGTTCAAGAGACGCAGATGCTCGTTCCAAATCACTCTTGACACGTTCTAGCTCCCGGGTTTGGTCTCCTGACTCATAGGATCTGAGTCTGGCCCTGAGATCATCAACCTCCAATATCTCTTCACGACTCTTCTCAATGTCTGCCTCTAGTTGGCCAATCTGGGTCTTGAGATCGCCAATTTCAATGTCCTTCTTTGCCACAAGCTCTCTTTGTACCCCGGCCTTTGATTCAGCCTCATCGGCTCTACGTTCAGTATCATTGACCTTCTCAGTCAGAAGATCTCTGGCGGCTTCGAGCGACTTCACATTCTGTCGAAGCTCGGCAAGTGCAGTCTTGTCAACTTGTGGTGCTGCTTTCAAACTGGTGACTGTTTCCTCAAGACCCTCTTCCCGAAACTTGGCCTGTTTTAGGTCCTCTTGAAGCTCAACTACTCGCGCTTCTCGGTTCTGCAACTTCTCCTCAGCCATCTTGAGGTCACGGCTCAGTTCTTCAGTCTGCCTCTCCAGTTCCTTGACTCTCTTAGTGACCTCCTCAGGCGTTGCTTCTTTTGGCTTCATGAGTAGCTCTCTAGCCAGGAACTCTACTTCTGTGGTCGCTCGCTGAGTGAAGTCGTCAACAGTCGTCTTTAGTGTCGTTAGTTCTTCATAGGTCGTCTTCATCGCCATCTTCAACCCTTCAGTGATGTCGCGGATCTTATCCATGACGGGGGCTGACATTCCAGTGGTGAGAGTTTCTTCTACCTTCTCAAATTCCTCGTTGACAATAGCTCTCACCTGGCTATCCACATATTCGGCTTGAAGGTTTGTTCTAGCACGACGCCTGCTCTTGCCAACAATCGTAGTTCTCATGTTAACTAGGTTGCCCTTTAGTCCGACCAAGAATGATAAGACGACAGGTACAAGGTCGCGCTCCACCCTGTCCACAGTGTTCTCCGCTGTGCTCATGTTTCCCTCTAACAACACTAGACTGTCCCTTAGTCGCTCGGCACTGCGTTCGATTTCCATCCTTCGTCGAACCTGCTCTGCCGATTCAACCATGAACACATCGGTCGTCAGTCGACCAGAGTCGATGAGCTCCTGCTTGAGCTCATCGTCAACACCCAATTCCTCCAAGAGCTCATCCACAACGCGCGCTCGATCGGTTCCGGACGGCTCTTTGTCTGGTTCTTTACTCATACTAGAACCTCATGTACCTCGTGCCCGCGCGAGCATTGGGTCAGGAGTAGCAGACAACACATAAATCTATTCGCCCGTCAAACGATGTACCACTTTGGTTTGAGGTTGGGATTTGAAACTGAGGATAGAGATGCAGGCAGATGTTCTGAACAGGAGCCCGTTTCGAGTCCGCAATGGGAGAATGACTTGGCATCTCTTCACGGACATGGAAAATCAGTTTGTTGAGATGATTGATGTGTTTCCTCCTGCAAGAGTGATGGAGAAGGCTGAGCACAACATCGTGGCAGTTCTCAAAGTGCCCGAGATAAACCCTGGTGAGAGCTTCTCTTCAACAGTCATGCTCCGAATCGACACCACGACACGCGACTGGCTCTTGGAGAGGCAGGCTATTTCAGAATCGGCCAAGACCAAGAATCGTGGTATGTATACTTCGATGCAGAAGTACTGGGAAATGGAGGACCCAGTGATTCAGGAGCTGTCGCAGAGCATTGCAGAGAAGAGTGACGGAGACCTCACATTCTCGAAACTAGCCTATCAAGTTGTTCGAGAGAAAGTGAAGCTGAAGACCCACCTGGATGAGAGACGCGGCGCCGTCAAGGCCGCCATCGAGAAAGAAGGTGATTGTGATGAACACGCAGATCTCTTTATCGCCTTGACTCGCGCGGTCAAAATCCCCTCACGTAGAATTATCGGTCACTACTACAAGGGTGCACATGAACCAGAACCACACGCATGGTGTGAAGTCTTTCTTGAGGATAGAGGATGGATTCCGGTTGATCCGGCCCTTGGTCGATTCGGAGTGCTTACCGAGAGCTATTTCTCTCGTGTCCGAGAGGGCCTTGTTTCAGAACGCCCAACCGTCCAGCTAAAAAGCAGTGGAAGTGAATCAGGACTCTTCTCGATTGAAGAAACCGTCAGTATGTCCACGGTTCTCAATGAGAAGCGCTAGAGGCCAGTCAAGTGACCGGACTCCAACAGAGTGACAAACATTTCCGCCCCAAACTCCCAACAAGAGTGCGAATCGAATACACAGCATTGTATGTTCGGAAGCAGAGGTGCGTTCAGAGCGCTTCGCAGTGTCCCTGCCAAGTGGTGGGCCATCATTTCGCCATAGGCTGACACTTGTGGCAGTGACTCCAGAAACCTGTTGGGTGTGGAATCAAGAGGACCTGGTTTGTAGTCACAGACCTGAATCTTTCCATCGACATACCGTATTAGGTCCACATGACCTGACAGCTTATAGCGGTCAGACCATACGGGGACTTCAATCGCGATGGTACCTGGGTCACTATGAAGAAACTCTTTCAGGATACCGTGGTCAGCAGAGTAGGACGGGTCATTTCTAGCACGATGATATTCTCGTATCCTGAGAACTAGGTCATTCTCGACGGACTGAACAACCGAGCGCACTCGTATCAGACGCTTTCTTAGTGCAACTCTCCTTGCCGCCTTCATCTTTGTGAGCTTCAGTCCTGAAGACCGAACATAGAATGGATCGGTGAAAGGCTCTGATGGTATTCTTCCGCTTGATATCAGCGTCAGATGAGCCCACAAAGAAGCAAGGTCCCCCTCATTCTTCCCAAGATGCTCATGATGCGTCTTGTTCCATTGAAAGCCATACGCGACCTTACCATGACGGTAGTCACGCCTTACTATCTCGTCGCCCCCGGCAGTCATGGCCTTCCGACTCTAGCCCGGGTTCAAATCTTTTTAATCCACCGACATCGAGATACGCAGTGATTGACGTGGCCAGGCTCGCATCGCATGAAAAATGCGAACCGGGAGGGCCGTCTAAGCCCTACCCGATCTACCTTTGCGCCAGAGCAGCGTCTTCCATTAGATTGACGATCCAGTTCAGGTCTTTCTCGTAGATGCCTTCACCTGTTCGGTAGATCATAAGGGAACCTGCTTCAGCATTGACTGTTGTAGTCAGGAATGCACCACTTGGGTACGGAAACGTTCCGCGGAATCGAGTGATTTCACCCTTGTACCGCCGGGTGTAGAGACTTATCTCATCCTCATTCTGGATTCCTATTCCTCTAAACTCAGCCTGGGTGAGATTGCCCTTCTCGACTCCACTCAACAGGACAGATGCGATGTCTGCGGCGGCGTCGTAGATCTTCTTTGTGCCGCCATTGAGGTTCAGAGGTGATAGCTTGGCTCCCGTCGCGTCTTCGACTAGGGACTTGAACCTTCTCGCGATGCGCTCAGAACCTCGGACCTCAACAGTTCCTTTGTCGGTCTTCACGTAAGCAGTACCTTTGTCTATACTTACGTAGTGAACAGGGGTCAGATTGCCGTCCTTGTCGTAGCTGAGAATGGGAACCCTGAATCCGGCGACGATGTCAGCAATCACTTTCTTGCCGATTGCTGTCACTTTGGTGAAACCTGCAGCAGCATCCTTCTTGCTCTTCGGGCTATACTTGATCTTCTTCAGTGCAGTTGCAAGCTGAGTGGCGCTCAGCTTCAGGCCTGCGTATCGAAACAGCTTCACAGATAGGCCCATGCCACGGGTCCTCACCAGGCTAGCCGCTTTCTTCTTCCTTGTAGTTCTCTTGCTCAAGATGACTCATCTCGGTTTGCTTATGCTATCCTAGGTATAGGTCTATAACTGACCTTCACTTCCTATGGAGTTTTCCAATATAAAGAGAAGGTCAAATCGGGATATTAGCTGCGAGTAGCCCTGGTAATACCCAGATAGCTATCGGCGTATGAAAGCGGGTAGAACCAAAGTAGCGAGGATTTGCCGGTGATTGGGTTTGGCGCCAAATGCGCAAAACCGAAAGTGAAACAAGAAGGTGAGTAGTTGGGACTATTCTAGGCTGGCAAGAAGCTTCAGAATGAGTTTGTGAGCTCGAGGTGCATCTGATACGAATGGGGTGAATGTTCGACCCCTAGCCTCAGATATGCACTGAGGAAGCTTTGCCAGATCTCTGCACCAGACGAGATGGCCCCGCTTCTCCATCTCTCCAATGAGCTGAGCTTGGTGTCCCTCCATGAGTGTAGGGTTCTCAACTGTCACCAAGCGACGTCCCATCTTGACACATTCAAGAGTCGTGGCTGCTCCACCTGTGCTGACTATCACTTCTGCCTTCTCGTACAACTTGCTCATGGACTTGATGAATCGAAAGTACCGAAAGTGTTGCGGTATATATGACCCACAGCCAATCTGGGCAAGGACTTTGTCCCGAATTACGCCGTCACGAACAAGGCGATCAAACTCGACAATTAGAGGGTCGAAATGTGCAGTGCCAACTGTCAAGAGAATCACAGCAGTTGACCTCCGTAGATAACGCCGGGTATGCGCGAAACAAGTGATTCCCATTGAACGAGAAAGAGATCAGTCTTTCCAAGAATGATTCTCCCAGTCAAGGAGAGTGACTCAACGCTGGCCATGTTCTCGATATAGACTGTCCTGACTCCCGTAATGCGAGCCGAATAGAAAATGGGTACAGTCATTCCGGTCCCGCAACTGACGACAACTTTTGGCCGAAACGCTGCGAAGTAGAACAAAGAGAGGAAGAGGGTCATGAGAGCTCTAAGAAAGGACATTATTCTGGAGTCCTGAGGCAGTAGTCTTGGTGCAAGGACAGGGACTTTGCGTCCTGGGATTCTTATTCTTCGCGGAGTGAGACGATCCAGAAGCCCAATCAGATAGATGTAGTCAAACGTGGGTCCCAGTAAGTCGACTAAGGCGAGAGCTTCTGAAGTGTGACCTCCTCTTCCCAAGACAACTGCAACACTTGGCAAATTTATCCACTGAACTGACATTCTTGTTCGATGCCACATAAAGGGTTCTCTGGGAAATGTACCTCTGGTGGAGAATCGCGGAACAGAATAAGGATCTGTTGGCACATGTGTTGCCGCTCGTGAGCCAAGTAGTCCGGCTTGCCAGAGTTCAGGATATGGACTGAAGAGGAGGCTTGCTCAGAGTGTCGGCCAAGTCATTTCTTTCTTCTAACAGACTCTCACAGGTTTGCTAGCAACAATCTATACTCCTCCAAGCTAGGCTGTCTAGGATTATGACTGCCTTCCTCAAACCTCAACGAGGAAGGGACAATCAAATCTGCCAGTGATTGTGCTCAATTCCAAAAGGTATTGTGTGGCAGTCTTCATTACGATCCTGGACTCTAGCGGTCACGCTGCGAGCTTGTATTCCAAGTACCCTTGGCAAGCATGAAGGCCTCTGCAAAACTAGTGTTGACATAAACTCCATCATGCTTCAAGCTGGCCCAGAAACGGTCAGGGTTGAACCAGGTGCCACGAAGTTTCATCTGAGTCTTATACTCGGAGAGCGCCTTGATCTTGGTATCGGCCTCCTCCTCGGAGAGTGGAATGTAAAGGTTGGGATTGAAGTCCTTACAGGTCCCCAGGATGGGATATTGGAGTAGCGAAACATGGTTCCTTGTGAAAGCTCTCACAGCCTCTTCGGCCACGGTCCTATGGTCTTGATGAATATCGCCGGGATACGGAGCCAAGACCAGATCCAGCTGTGGATCGTTTCTATAGGGATACATAAGGTCCAGAATCTCCTGACGAGACTTCTGGAGATGTTTATTCTCGAAGTCGTGATAAATGATTCTCGAAGCACCTAGGAAACTCGCCGCTTTGCGGTCCTCCTTGGCGAGCTGTCCGTTCGGAAACTCAGTTCCAATAAGAGAGTCGCCGCAAGTTGTGAACACCATATAGTCAATGTGCGCACCGTGTTTCGCTAGCTTGTAGATGAAGCCACCAGCTCCCAAGATAGCGTCGTCCGTATGGGGTGAAACAACAAGTGCCTTTTTTACACTGACAAACATGATGACATCAACTTCCGTTTCAGCAGCGGCCACGTATTGATACCGTTAATAGCGTTTCTGTTTCTGCTCTCTACCTCTGGCTCCTTCAACACCGGCGGCAAAATCACATCAAGACCGGCTTCAACATACTTTGCGGCAGTCGAATGGACTCTCTTTCCTGAACTCGTCCCATTACTGTCAGCAATAGGTCTTTGGTGGTATCAAGGAACTTTCGATGAAACAGAACTCAGCGCCCCCAAGTCTTCACCACATGGGAAAGTGATAATGATTGAAACCGGAAGATTGTGGTTGACGGAGCAGACAGCGCTTGCGTGAACGTAGACACATTGGTTTCACCACATTCAAGAGCAGACGTAGGGAGCTGCTCAATCAATGCTATGAATAACGTCCTCTTGTTTTGAGAAGATCATAGACAACCCATATCCAGGACTTGCCATAACCATAGAACTTCAAGACGTCGGCATCATCACATCTCCAAGTTCCTTTCATGCGTTCGTGAAGATAACCCTGTAGCATCGCAGTGCCATGTCTCCTAAGAAAGACCCTCCTGAGTGATCTCAGCAAAACTCCCAAGAATGGCCTTCCGATGAAGTAGTTCAGTTGACCCTGATAGAACATGCCTCTTTCTGTGCTTGAGAACGCAGGAGTGTCTTGTCGTATTGGGATGCGCCAAATCTTCAAGTCATACCCCTCTCGCAGCGTCCTGATATTGAGAAAAGTGTCTGGTGAGAGATCCCAATATCTCTCAATTCTGCGAACTATCTCCCATCGCACAACCTTACAGCCACCCACCGGCATTCCGGCCTCGCTCAGAGTCTCCTCTCCCACAACCGTTCCAACACATGCTCCAATCTTGGGACTATTCTCGAGTAGCCAGATCATCCGGGCAAAGTAGTTTGGACAGGGCTCTGTATCAACGTCTTGGATTGTGAAGTACTGAATGCCTATGGAATCCAGTCGATCAATGAGCCGGGGCATCACGGCCGTGTAGGCACGGCCGATGGTGTTGAGATTCCCCTTCTTCTTGGGAGGCATTCTTTCGAGCCACACCTCAATTTCGGGATAGTTCTCAGCAATTCGGAGTATCTCTTTTGCCGTATCGTCAGTGGAACCGTCATCTATCCATACCCAGACTCTAGGAGGTTTGGTCTGGCTGACAGCTCTCTTGAAAGCTGCTTCTATGTGATCACGCTCATTCCAAACATTCGTAAACTGAACATACGGTGCGTCTGTTTCAGCCGGACTGTGGCATGCATCTCTGCAAAAATCGCAATGCAAATGGTAGGGAAAGGCGTTATCCTCGTCTTGCACGGAAATGGGTCCTCCCTATACTCGAGTTCCACTCGGGACTATAGCGTCCTCAAATATAGATGTCGCTCTTCCAGTGTAGAGTGGGAGATTAGCTTATAAGGACTGCAACGAGGCCACGCATTGATGAAGATTCTGCATATCTGTGATGGTGGGCTTCCTGACCCCAGAGTGGAGAGAATGGCACTGACAATGAAGAAAGAGGGGCATGAACTATCATTCATAGGCGGAAAGGAAACGAGGAGCCAGAATCTTTCAGTCTTCTCTCACACGAGCTCGGTTTCAATTGGCAGTGGGCCTAGACTTGCCCATGACCCGAGGATAAGATCACGATGGGTAAGAGCAATCGAAAAAGCAAATCCGGATATTGTTCATGCCCATGATGTGCTGGTTGGCCACTTTATGCTGCACACCGATATCCCCGCCATCTTCGATGACCACGAGAACCTGAGTGCACAACGGTTTGCGTATATGTCAAGATCATTCATCCGAAGGAATGCAGCACGTCTACTTCTGAGGAAGATCCCTATTTGGGAAAGGCAGATGGCGGAACGCTATCCTGTGCTGACTGTTAGTGAAGGCATTGCCAACTTCTACCGGAATTACACGAACGATGTGAATGTCCTAATGAACGTCCCATCGCTGCCAGAAGTGGAATGGTTAGAGAGTCCAAAGGTCAGAGAAGGGTGCGTCTTTATAGGAAGTGACTTCTTATTGTCCAGATTTCATCCCGCTCGAGATATGACCGGGCTTCAAGAGCTCATCGATTTCGACATTGTGACGGGGCTCCCGCATAGAGAAATGATGCGGTTTCTTGCTGGACATAAGATAGGACTCACACCGTACAGACCACATCCGTTCCAGTTGGTCTGCAATCCAAACAAGAACTATGAGTACTTGCATGCTGGGCTTCAAGTTGTATTGCAGAGAAACCTAGCTCATCTCTTCAAGAACAATCCGTACGTCTACTCGTTCAGAAACTATGATGACATTAGAAACGTCATAGACTCTGTTCAGGATGTGGATCACAGTGCCATTATGGCTCATTCTCGGCGCAATTATATCTGGGAAAACCAAGAGGACATTATCAGAGAGGCATACAAAAGGGCTTGATGCCTGACTGCAAAACCGAAGCGTATCTTAGCCACCTAAGTTGTAGTAATCCACATAGGAGAGTTCTCTCCGATCAGTCGGGATAGCAATCTCGCCTGACTCAATGATAGGAGGTATCCTCTTAGCCGCATTCCCATCTCCATATACAGACGGATCATTCGAGAGCTTCAACCCATACATCCGGTTACAGTTGTGTACAATCCGTTCAGGCTCAAGCGCTGTCAGAGTGCTTGCTCCTGCCTCTAGAGTTTCCACCCATTCAGTCCGCTCCTGAAGCGAAACAATGGGAATGTTCAGAAGATAACACTCTTTCTGAATGCCCCCAGAGTCACTAATCACAAGCTTGGATGCGGCGACGAGGCTCATGAACTCGTCATAGGAAAGAGGGTCACAGATGTGAATGTGCGAATCATCCAACTTCAATGAAAACTCCTCAAGGCGTTTCCGAGCCCGGGGATGGACTGGGAAGATGATTGGGAAATCTACTGAGTTGAGACCCGTGACTATGTTAGCAAGTGTGTTTGCACGATCTACGCTCTCTCGTCTGTGCATGGTCAAGACGGCGTATTCCTTCTCCCTGGTGCCAATCTTTGAGAACACTTGCTCGCGATATGACACATCAGTATACTTAGGCAAGCGGTTCTTCAAAACGTCATACATCGTGTCGCCAATGTGATACACCTTTCCTTGAACCTGCTCAGCATTCAGATTGTCGACAGCGATCTTTGTGGGAGCGAAAAGAGCGGATGCTCCATGGTCAATCAGCCTTCTGTTGACCTCTTCTTGGAAGCTCAGGTCAAATCTCCTCAAGCCAGATTCCAAGTGGCAAACAGCTATCTCCATCTTGAATCCGACCAGGGCAGCTCCGAGGGCTGAAGTGGTGTCCCCTGGTACAATCATGAGGTCTGGGCGATTCATTTTGTAATGTGAAGCCAATCGCTGCATGATTGTGTATACTTGATAAGAGTAGTCACCGGACCCGACCTCCAAGTCCATTGGGGAATCAAGTTCGAATCCATCTATGAATGCCCCAGCAAGCTCGTAGTCATAATGCTGGCCAGTATGGATGAACTCGTGCTCGATTCCGAACTCCGCCAATGCACTTAGAACAGGGGCAGTCTTGATTATCTGTGGACGAGTACCTGTGACTAATGAAACGAACATGTAAATCCTCCAATCATGCTGAAGAGCTCTCGGAAAGACTTCAGATTAAAGTATTTGCCAACGTTCTCAGGCAGACATCACTCCTTGCTAGGTGAGCCTTCAAAGATCTCCTTGCCTCGAGATTTGATTTGCACATTGTCCAAAATCAGAATTGGAACAAAGGCAATTCCTACCAGAGTGATTCTACAGAGGACTTCATTCTGGAAACTGGCAAGCAATCCAAGAAGAAAGGACCCTAAGCATTCGATAAGTCAGGGTCATCGCCAGTGATAGCTCTAGATGTCCACTGCATTTGACATGTCGTCCTTTGTCTGCATTAGCCCCTTCTGGATCATGTCGTAAGAATCGAACGCTAGTGAAGGAACGTTAAGCTAAGGCATTTGCCAAGAATAAGTCTGCTGCTCCGTTGCCCTCGACCAAACAAAGGAGATATTGCCCACTTGCTTCTGACGGAACTCTAAGTTGTTGTCATAAGACCTCTTCTGATGATTGTCGTTGATCGCGCATTCTCGCTGTCGGACCTCGAATACACAGTCCAAGTCCGAATCACTGGATGCTAGATTCGATGCAAATCGTATCTAACACTCAGCATTCAAGCTCCTTCTTTGCAGCAACGAACAGAACCTTACAGAACCTTATCGGTATTGTAATCCTTAGATAGTTATTCGGAATGAGCCGCGATAGGTATCTATCCAGTCTCACTTGAGACACTCCCAGTCCCTTCCTCCTTAGAATCTCATAGCCTGCATCTCTTATGGTGTCAACAAGCTGTTCGCTTGTGAAGCTGTGTCTATGGTGATCAATTGAGTTCACAGGGGAAGAAATGAAGAGAAGACCTCTTGGAACAGTGACTCTGTTGCATTCGACAAGTACTTCGATCGGAGAAACAACGTGTTTCATAACTGACTCAAGAACAACCGATTTGAAGGTGCAACTAAGGAAGGGGATCCTTTCACCCACCGCTCTAACATCAACTGGCCCCCGTGGATATGGATCAAGCGACACTGTTCTTCCACTTGATCCACCAGACCCAATGTCCAATGAGGGACGAGGAAGTTCTCCAATGAACTTCAGCCATTCTTCATACATTATACGCCATTGATTTCTAAGATGCTGACTCACATCAAAAGTATGTCCCAATTCACGTGCGTAGGAATCCTCTCTATCGCCGTTCATTATTGCGCCTTTCAGGACATAGATTAGGAGAGAATAAACTTAACTCGTTCAAGTGGGTGCCTCCACACAGGAGTTGTAGCCTAGTCCTCGGACGAAAAGCAAGAATGAGGGAGGCTCTGAGTGAAGATACTATTGTTGTCCGATCCGAATAGCATTCATACAAGAAACTGGTTCGACGGCCTTGTATCTAGCAATATCGTGACAGACGTGCTGTACGTGAGAGGATGGGGACACTCATGCATACATGGCAATTCTATTCCTGAAGAGCATTTGATCCTTCTTGATAAGCCAGGCAAAACCGCCCTCATAAAAGGTACCGTGAAACATGGAGAGTTTGGCAAGCTAATCAGAGATCTCAAGGCAAGAACGACCCTTCACCAATCGCTTGTTCTATTGGGGAGAGAGGTTGGGAGAATAGCAGAGGAGCGCGGCTACGATATGATTCACGCCCATGGCGCGGCAACATCTGCACTGTTGGCGTTCTCCAGTAGGTTCCGCCCATACTCCGTATCCACATGGGGTTCCGACATCTATTTGATGCCTGATACATATTCCTATCTAAGACCGCTTATCTCAGAAGCACTGTCAAATGCTGCATTTGTCCATGTTGAGAGCCAGATATCCGCTCAGAGAGTCGAAGAACTGACTGGAACAAAAAGACACGATTTTCTGGTCAGTACTTGGGGAGTTGATACAAGTCGATTCACACCAGGCCTTCCAATTGGGAGTACAAGACGGGATCTGAGCATCCCACATGGGAGAATGATTCTGAGCCTCAGATCGCTTGAGCCTTTGTACAGGATTGATTCAATCATCCGTGCGTTCTCAATGATCGCGGATACTGTATCTGATGCCATACTTGTAATTGCTAGCTCAGGACAATTGAGAAACGAGTTAGAGGATCTTGCAGGTAATCTAGGAATTCATGATAGGGTGGTATTTACGGGATTCATTGAGTCAGAGCAAAAGCGCATCCTCCTATCAAACTCCTATGCTTATGTTCAGTTCCCAAGTTCAGACGGGGTTGCTTTGGCGATGATGGAAGCAATGAGCTCAGGATTGCCATTGATATCATCAAATGTGGGAGAAACATCCGTTCTCATCGAGAGTGAGTCAAATGGTCTGCTGGTCGAGGATGATAGTTCTGAAGCTCTGGCGCAAGCTATGACTCAGATTCTTAATGATGACCTCCTCAGAAACAGGATGTCACAAAGATCACGGCGATTGGCCCTCGAGAAGCACAATAGATCGAATTTCTTCAGGAAGTTCGTGACCAAGGCAGAAACAACTTTGAAAACCTAGTTCTACAATCGAAGCGACTCCTTGAGACTAGTTATGACACGATTTACATCATTGTCGGTGATGTTTTGGTGTAGTGGAAGTGTCACAACTCTTGAACCAACCTCATTGCTATTAGGCAGATAAAGGTCTGAATAGCCGAGCTTCCTGTAATAGGTGAACTTGTGAATAGGTGTATAGTGAATACTAGTTCCGACCCCTCGTTCAAGGAGATGAGCGCGAACCTTGCTTCGGGTTCCATGAGGAAGCAGCACAGGAAGCACGTGATGACTATGCTTGACATAATCTGGTGTTTCTTGAAACTCAAGTGGAAGATCCTCTACAAGCTCACGGTAGAGCATATACATCTCACGGCGTCGTGAGTTGTTGGAGTCCAACTTTGAAAGCTGTGTAATGCCGAGCGCTGCACCAATCTCGGTGATTCGGTAATTGAAGCCTAATTCTGTCATATCATAGAGTTGGTCTAAGGATTCTTCGTCTTTTTTGTGATGACGACTCCAAGTTGGTTTCGTGAGCCCATGAGACCGCATAAGCCTAAGTCGTTGAGCCGTTTCATCATCGTTGGACGTAATAGCACCGCCTTCACCAACTGCAAGATTCTTGTTTGAGAAGAAACTGAAAGCAGTCACAGATTCCAAGCCGCCAATTCTCTTACCTTTGTACTCCGCCCCAATTGCGTGCGCTGCATCATCCAGCATAGCGAGATCATGACGCTCACAGATTTCCAGAAGATGATCCATTTCAGCTGGAAGTCCTGCAAGATGAACCGGCAAAACAGCCCTAGTCTTAGGTGTGATATTATCTTCCACAAGGTTTGGATCAATGTTGAATGTGTTTTTGTCAATATCGGCAAAAACGGGAGTTGCACCTGTATAGAGAATACAGTTGGCTGACGCCACAAATGTCATCGGCGTGGTAATGACCTCATCGCCCGGGCCGATACCCATTGAAAGCAACCCAAGATGTAATGCAGATGTCCCGCTATTCACTGCTATGACGTTGTCCGCTTCAAGATAAGATGCAAGATGTCGTTCAAACTCCTCTGTCCTTGGCCCCATTGTGAGCCATTGACTCTTCACAACATCAACAACAGCGTCTACCTCTTCTTGACCATAGCTTAGATCAGACACGGCGATGGGAGTTTCATCATCTCTCATATGAAGAGCCCCTCTGTGTCACTATCAACCCCATTTTCTATATCACTTATCGCCTTCATGTAGTCATCGAGCCGACCAATATCACGCCAAGATTCACTGAACTCATATCCCACAACGTTCATTCCCTTACTAATTGCCACATCTATTAGATCTGTCATCTGAAAGATCCCATCATTAGGGATAAGAGGAAGAACGCTAGGCGAAACTGCGTAGATTCCTGAGTTGACAAGAAAACTGAAACGTGGCTTCTCTTCAATCGATGATACTGAATCATCATCCTGGATTTCGACGATTCCATAAGCTATACTCCTTTCAAACTTCTTTAGGGCAATTGTCAAATCAGCACCGCGGTTCTTATGAAAACTGAGCAAATCCTTGAAACGCAAATTCGTCAGGAGATCTGCATTCATGACAACAAAAGGCGATGTCTGATGATCCTTGAGCTCTGAGAGTGGACCAGCAGTTCCACGTGGATTTTTTTCCTCGAAATACTCGATTTCTACACCGAATGTTGCACCAGTACCAAAATAGCTTCGAATCATCTCTGATTTATAATTCGTCATGAGATAGAATGTCTTGAACCCCTGGTCCCTCATCTTTGTAAGAGTGACTTCTAGTATTGGCTTGGACCCAAGGGGAAGAAGTGGCTTGGGTACTGCATATGTTAGCGGTCGAAGTCGCGTTCCTTCTCCGCCACAAAGTATAGCTGCATCCATCTTCTGTCACTACTCGTAGCCTTGCATGGATTTATAGAAAGACAAGTAACTCTTGTACCATTGAATTGTTTCTGTCAAGCCTTCCTCAAGGGAAGTCTTTGGTTTCCACTTGAGGAGTTTCTTGGCTAACTTCGTGTCAGCGCACAGTCGGTTTACCTCACTCTTTGTTGGTCTTATGCGTGAGGCATCGAAGACAACCTTTGCATTCGTTTGGGTGAGTTCAGTTATCATCTCGGCCAATTTCCCGATATCGACCTCAGTGCCTGTGCCGAGGTTTATTTCCTTACCATGAAGACCATCAGCGGCATTAGCTATGTCGATGATTCCCTGAACTGTATCCTTCACGTACAAGAAGTCGCGTGTTGGTCTAGTATCCCCGAGAAGTATAACCTTCTGACTGAGCGCTTGGGTGATTATTGTTGGTATGACTGCCCTCGTTGATTGCCTAGGACCATAGGTATTGAAAGGGCGCACAGTCACTACTGGTGAGTCAAAAGATCTGAAGAAACTCTCTACGATCTTGTCAGCTGCTATCTTGCTGGCTGAGTATGGTGACTGTGCTTTCAGAGGGTGCGTTTCTGGAATGGGAATTTGCTCAGCTGTTCCATAGACCTCACTTGTGGAGGTATGAATAATGGCTCTTGTTTCAAGTTCCTGCGCGGCTTGAAGTATGTTGAGAATAGAATAGACATTGTTATCGAAGTACTCTCGTGGATTCCTGTAGGAATAGGGTATAGAGATAACAGATGCAAGATGGAACACATAGTCAACATCAATCATCGCTTTCTTGCAGGCATAGGGGTCTTTCAAATCGCCCATCATGATCTCCAGATCATCAATGTTGCCCTCCACAAATCGAAGATTTCCTATATGGCCACTTGATGTATACCTCACAAAGGCTCTTACTTGGGCACCGATAGACAGAAGCTTCTCAACTAGGTGGCTACCTATGAACCCACCAGCCCCAGTCACCAGCACCTGAGCAGATTCAAATGTCATTCCTATATCACTAACCTTCAGATAATCGGTTCCATCATAAGTGATTCGGCTACATTGCCATTGAACCTGTTCGTTCAACGCGCTTCTATATGCTTTCTCGAACTTGAAACCAGTAGGCTTCAGGAAGGCTTTATTTGCTGTTTAGAACCGAATTTGGTCAGGTGGCTGGGTATATGAAGAATGTTCTCATCATTGCCTACTACTACCCACCACTGGGGGGAATTGGAGTCTTAAGACCACTTCACTTCTCTCGATACTTGCTAGAATACGGCTGGAGAGCGAGCATCCTTACGGTGGCCAACGATCAATCATACTTGCGTGATGAGTCGCTGAGCAGGAAAATCCCGCATGGCCAACCAATAGCACGAGCGTACCGAGTACCTGTATTCGAAGCTCTCAGAAGGCTAGCTAAGAAGAACCTCCGGAAATATCCTCTGGCATACTCATTCTTGGATCCTCAGTTCGACTGGGTTCCTAGCGCGCTGAGATTAGGAAGGAGATTGATGAGAAGCCACGATTTTGACGTGATACTTGCAACTGCACCTCCATTCTCATCGCTGAGAGTTGCTCGGGGACTGAAGCGAGATTTCAACACTCCGATAATCGCAGACCTCAGAGACCCGTTCATCACTGATGTAGTCAATTGGCCCAGTAGGCTTCACAAGGCGTTCTACGAAGCGTATTGGAGAAAACTGATTGGAGACCATAATAGGGTCGTGGTGGTGAATGAACCAATGAGAAGACACATCATGGATGATAGCAGATTGCTTCATCTTGATCCAGTTGTAATCCCAAATGGATACGATCCTCATGATTTTGCAGGAAAGTCCAATGGCCCACCTGATGACAGATTTGTGATAGGCTATGTTGGATCTCTTTACGGAAAGATTACTCCTGAACCATTCTTCAAATCGCTTGTCGCTGCGATGAAGGAGAGACCTGACATGAATACAAGACTAGAAGTCGTTTTCGTGGGCAAGATTGACACTTACCAGATTTCTCTGCTTATGAAGAAGTACTCGCTTAATCATGTGGTACACATTCGAGGGTTTGTGCCGCATTCTGAGGCTGTACAATTCATGAGGGGTTGCCATGTCTTATTGCTATTTACAGGAATGGTATATCCTTCAGCATCTGGGAAGATCTATGAGTATGCAGCAAGTCAAAGACCCGTTCTGAGTTTCGGTGTCCATGAGTACACACAGAAGTTCATCACAGAGAATGGGTTTGGCTATTCAGTAGACGGAAGACGCCCTAGAGAAGGCACGACAGTATTAGTTGAGCTGTACGACTTGTTTCGGAAAGGAGCCTCTATTCTAGGACCATCCCGTGAGAACTATGAGAAGTATAGCCGCAAGAAACTAACAAGGAATCTTGCTCGGGTTCTTGATTCAGTAATCTAGTTCTGAGTCTTGATTTGCTTTTCAGATGATCAATAGTGGTATGCATGGATGATACAATGATGTAGCAGGAACCTTCTCAATGAAGCAACTCGCCCTTCTGTGGAATCCAGGTCTGAGCTACTGATCATCCTTTCTCCGAAACGGATGCTCAGAAATGTACTGTGCTCTCATTCTCGCTCCTTCCTCGATATCCTCCTTTCTCTCTGGCTTTAGCGTGATCAGCTTTGAGAAGTATTCTCGGACTTCGTCAATTGAAGATCGGTCGACTTGAGCCTCCTCAGCCAA
>JBHIAE010000039.1:0-26567 GCA_046758445.1 Candidatus Thorarchaeota archaeon
GGAGGCGACGCAGAGGAAGACGCGCAATGCAACGCAAGTCCTACGGGTCTGTAGCAAGCTTCCTTGTATGGGCTGCATTCTTGATCTTTTGGCTCTTCTTCTTTGCTGTGGATTATGGAATATTCGAGAACATTGCAGTCGCGGCAGCATCGTTTGTTTTGATAGGTGGTGCCAACGCACTGATTTGGATTCCTCCTACTGCTGGTCCAGAAGGATCTGCATGGAGAACCAGGGTGTCGGTCCTATCAGGTGTGCTTTGGGTGGCCTTTGTCATCCTATGGCTTCCCTTCTTCGCTGAAGGCTTCACCCTCTATCACAACTCAGCCATTCTCCTTACCTCGTTCTTGGTTCTGGCTGGCGTGAATGCGCTGGCATGGGCGTCAGTCGCAGGACCTGAGATCCGCAAAGAGCTTGGGAGAAGGCCAAGAGTAGGCATTGTAGTCTTTATACTGTGGTTGATATTCACCGATTACTGGCTCTGGTTCCAAGCCGAGGGTTATGTTTGGGAGCAGAATGTTGCCATTGGAATCCTATCAGTAATGGTCGTCTTCGCCCTCGAAACAGCCATCTTCTCATCCTACCGAAGGGGACTTCGTAGTGAAGTCGCAGGCGTCGGCCTAGCATTCGTGTGGATGATAGTTCTCTTCATTTGGTTCTGGTTCTTCGCAGAGCCGTTCAATGTCTATCAGAACTTCGCAATAGTGCTTGTTTCACTGTTCGTCGTCGTAGCAATAGGAATGGCTCTCGGAAGGAGATACTGGCCCGGGATTGATGACATGGACTGGAAAGACGAAGAGTAACACAGACTTTGGAGGGGTCTAATAATTGGACTCAGACCCCTCATTACTTCTATTTGCCATTTCTTGCTCCGGGACTCTCGACGAAAGACTTATAGGTATTCTACTGGTAGAATATAATTATTACACCAGTGGAATAGCTTCTTAGGTGGAAACTGTGACAGGACGTGCGAAATATGGGCAAGACCGAGAAGGGGTTCTGCCCCCCACGTACCTGGCAGTCTTGTCTCTGATAGCAGCAGGTGCAAAGTATGGCTACGAGATAAACCAGATTCTGGAACAGAGAGGCTACCGCAACTGGGTGGACATCAAGATGTCATCCATATACAAAGCCCTCAACGAGCTTGAAGAGCGCCGCCTGATATCAGGAAGGAAATCTGACAAAGATCTTCGACCAGCCAAGAAGACCTACAAAGTCACAAGAACGGGAAGAAGGGTCCTCAAAGACCAGGTGATTCGATGTCTGAGCAATCCTCCACGCGTAAACACAATGTTTGACTTAGGTATATCTGCAATCTGGACGCTCACTCGCTCAGAAGCCCTTGAGGCATTAGAGGAATACAAGGACCGACTCTTGCTTGCAGCCGCTTTCCTCCAAAGCCACGTAGATGCAATAGTGGACTTTGACGTATTGAAGGAAACTGAACCTGAAAGGCAAGTAGGTGATATGCGGATCTCTGAGGTCGAAGACAAGAGCAACCTTCCGATTGTCAAGGCACTCTTCGAGAGACCTCTCGTGGCAGTTGAAGCTCAGCACCAATACTTGGAGAGGCTTGTCTCAAGAATCGAATCGGGTGAAGAGGAGTTTCCATTCAGAACTGAGAAAAGAGAGAAGGGAGAGAAATGACCAAGAAGAAGAAGGAATTTGCTCCGGCTGGGATCGGTGACGAGAGAATCGTCCTCGATTTCGAGCATTTTGGTAACGGGAAGAACTGTCAAACAAGTGCTCTGGTCAGATTGATGCACCACCTAGGTCATGACATCACTGAACCGATGATTATGGGGATATCATCTGGGCTAGGGTTCATCTATTGGTTCGCCAAGGGAATGCCCTATGGAATTGTCGGCGGGATGAATCGGTCAGATTGCCGCAAGTTTCCAGGGATTCTTGGAAAGGCCGTGAAGAGGCTGGGAGGCGACTTTGAATCGATATTGACGAAGAGCGTCAAGAAGGCTCACATCTTCCTAAAAGAAACCCTGAGAAGCAATCAACCGGGCCTACTCTGTGTCGACATGGCATACCTAGACCACTTGCTGACCGGTGAAGATGACCACTTTGGAGAACACAATGTCCTGGTGTACGGCATTGACGAAGAGAACGATGAAGCCTACATATCGGACAGATTTCACGGCACTCACACAATGTCTCTAGTCCAGCTCCAGAAAGCTCGGGCATCAGAGTATCCTCCCTTCCCAGCAATGAATCAGATGACTAGGTTCTCTCTCCCCGATACCGTGAGACCAGTTGAAGAGATCATCCCTTCTGCTATCAGAGAGAATGTAGATGCCCTACTGAACCCACCCATAAGAAACATTGGCGTCAAAGGAATAGCCAAGTGGAGCAAGGAACTTGGTAGATATCCGAAGCTAATACCAGATCCAAAGAATCTGGCACACGCACTTATGATGCACTACATCTACATTGAAACTGGGGGTTCTGGAGGTGCCATCTTCCGACAGATATACGTTGACTTCCTCAGAGAAGCAGGAGATTTGATGGATCACGATGGCATTCTGAAGGCCTCTGAGGAATTCGAGGAAATCGTGAAGGTATGGCGGAATGTGGCGAACAGCCTATTGCCACAAGACTATCCTGCACTCCGAGAGATTCGTGAAACTCAGTGGACCATCAATGAAACCTTAGAATCGAAGGGCTTGGTTGCACTGGATGAGGTGAGAATGCTTTCTGAGAAGATTCCTGCTCTATTAGATGAGGCAGCAAAGTCTGAGATTCAGGAGTTCTCCAAGTTCATTCCAGAAGTGCAGAATCTTCTGATTGAGGTAGGTCAGATGGAAACCCAGACTCTTTCAGCCCTCGAGAGTACTTTGTAGACTAACCAACCTACCAGTCCGGATCCTTTCAGACTGTAGCCGGGATAGTCTTAATAATAGCTTGCCAGAGAAGTCAAGAATGGCCAAGTACAAGGACAGCAGGGTTGTGCCGCGCTTGCACCGCTGCTGTGACGTATGATGGTCAGTGGCCATATTTGAGTTTCCAGGCAGGGCGGCGAAAAGAAGTGCATGAGATTCGAGACCTACGTCGTGACGTAATGACAGGTCTGATTTTGGGCTTCATACTTACGCTTGCACTATTCCTGCCTGTTCTTCCATCTTGGAATTCTGTCTACACAGGTGTGGCTCTACATTCGCTTCTTGCCTTACTTGCCATAATTGCCGCCGCATGGGTATATGTGGACATCAGGGGTGTGTTGCCCACGTATGAAACAATCATCTTTGCAGCACTAGTATCTCGAGGGATAATTCACTTGGGCGCAGCCATGACGATCTCGTTGACTGAACCTGGGCCGACGGTTGCCATGACAATGCAGGCCTACGCCTCTGATGCACTGGAGATAACAATTCTTGGAGTCCTGTTGCTTTTGGCTGTCTTAAGTCATAGACAGAATCAAGACGGAAAGACAACAAGGACTTGGGCTATTGCGCTGATTCTAGCGGCACTAGCTGTTGACGGGCTCTTTTTCCACGTGATCTTTCCCGGGCTATCGGATCTTCAACTTCAACTTGTGGGCACAGCAGCTGGTCTACTAGCAGCCGCCAGTCTAGTCTTGGCGGGATGGTTCAGAACAAGACCGCCATTCAAGGAAGGGGACCGTGAAACCTCCCTGATTGTAATAGGCTTCACTCTTTTCATGGCGGCCTCAATTCCAGCCATCATGCCACTGTTCATTGCAGAGTTCTTGTGGGCACTGGCAATGGTCTTCCAGGGTGTTGCATTTCTCGCTTTCACTCTGGCTGTCGCGACACCAAGGCTCATGACTCTTGGAATGAACTATGAAACATCATTTGGCGTTCCTGGAGTCCTGAGTCTCTTGGCATTTGTGCCGTTCATGGTGAGCATCTTCACTGTATCCATTGTACCTGATTTCTTCGCCGTCGATCTTGGGGCCTATTACATTTCCCATACCGGAGCAGCGTTCCTTTCGGCAATAATGGCCTATTTGGTCTATGAATATAGTAAACGCAAACCAGCCTGGGTTCACTATCCTCTGATCCTCCTCTTTCTATCATGGGCTCTCATAGAGGGGTACATAGTACTTCTATGGAGAGGCGAGGATTTGGCTGTGTTGGGGGAATCAGTGGTCCCATATATAGTAGGCAGCTTAGTTTCGATTCTGGCTCTGGCTGGAGGCATCTACTGGACTGAGAAACCTCCGTCCCATGAAGTTATGAAAAGGCCTTGGGTTTGGATTTCCACGCGGCTTGCCATTGTCATGGTGGTATTGGTAGGAGGTCAGTTTCTGGAGGTTGTCATCCTAAGTGGAAACCCGCAGCTCGTTGGTAGCCCCTTGGGCAGAGTGGTGCTTCTCGGTGCGAACTTCGTGGCTATGTTCGCGTTTACGTACTTGACTTTCCTCTTGGCTAGGAAACGGGGAAGTTGGAGAACCATTGAAGGTCTCGCAGTTGGCTTCCTAGCTGTTTGGATCGTTCCCAACGTTTTGAAAGGCAACTTTGATGATTGGGTTGCCGGATGGTGGGCCGCGGAGGTGTTCCTGCTGATTGGTCTGCTCATCGGTCCGGCCCTAATTGGGGCTCTCTATCTGCAGGAAATGTTTCGAGCTGAGGAGTCTAGGCGTAGGGCAACGTTGTACAGTGATATCCTAGTTCACGACGTTTCGAATCTGCATCAAGCTCTAGCGTTGGCGTTAGGCCTTCTTGACATTGATGACATACCCCGCGAAGTAAGAGGTGATGCCTTGGAGGATGCACGGTCCTGCCTGCGTAGAGCAGATCAGCTGGTCAAGAATGTTAGGGGATTGGGTTTCGCGGATACCGAGGACGAGATTTCTCTGGAGCGAATTGACCTTGTTAGATCGGTAGAGCAAGCGTTTGGTCAACTTGTCATGGAGAAACCAGATGCCACTGTTGAGTTCTCGGTCACCAAGAGTACCGGCAAATGCTATGTCTTGGCAAATAGCCTTCTCATGGACCTGTTCTACAATCTCTTCAAAAATTCAGTCATGTACTCTCCTGACCAGAAGAGGATTGAAGTCGACATTGAAATGGTTAGCACTGAGGAGGAGAGCTGGTGGCAGACAAGAGTCGTGGACTATGGAAGAGGTATAGAGCCCGAGCGCAAGGATGACCTCTTTCGAAGATTCATGAGAGGGGCAGAAGGTTCAGGACTGGGCCTCTCTGTTGTATATGCCCTAGCGCGGACATATGGCGGCACCGTGACAGTTGAAGATAGAGTTCCGGGTGACTACTCCAAAGGGACTGTATTCGTGGTGACAATCCCGGCTTATGTCCAAGACGACAAAGAGGTCTAGGACACTTTGGACACGGCTCAGCCTGACTTCATGAATCTCCCAATGATCTCGTCTTGTACGTCCTCAGATAGATCTACAAAATAGGCACTGTAACCTGCCACTCTCACGATGAGATTCCTGTGGGCCTCAGGGTTGTTTTTTGCGTCAATTAGCCGCTGTGAGTCCATCATGTTGAATTGAATCTGCATTCCCCCCAGTTCGACATAGGACCTGAGGAGAGACACTAAGGCTTCGAGACCCTCTTCCCCATGGGCAAATCCGTGGTCCAGTGCTAGAGTGAATGCAATCCCATTTGGATAGAGGGTATAATCAACTTTGGTGGCGGACCGAATCGCGGCAGTCAACCCATTTCTTGTAGTTCCTATCGTAGGAGAAGCTCCGTTGCTAAGAGATGTAGTCGGCATGCGTCCGCTTGGAAGAGCGCCTGTGAAGTACCCAAATGGGACGTGTGTTGACACAGAGTACATCCCAGGAATGAACGGTCCTCCTCTGATGTTCTCGTGCTTCTCTACCTCCTCGCTGTAAATGGATGCAACGAGTCGCGCATACTCATCTGCGAGCTTGTCGTCGTTTCCGTATTTCGGAGCTCTGTTCAGGAGCAGCTGTCTAAGGGACTCGTGGCCTTCGAATCCGACTTTGATTGCCTGAAGCAGATCTTCAATACTGACCTTGTTCTCTCTGAAGACAAGTTGGTCAATGGCAGCAAGAGAGTCTGCTACGTCGGCCATCCCGACACCCTGAACACCCGTGAAGTTGTACCTTGCCGAGCCCGTTGTGATGTCATTGCCTAGTGTGAAACAGTCCTCAACACATAATGATAGGAACGGCGTGGGCTTCAGTTCCATGTTAGTCTTCTCGAAATGGTTTGATCCTTCAGTCATCAGTCCCACCAGGTAGGATACTTGTTTCCTGAAGGCCTCCACGAAATCTTCGATTGAATTGAATGTAAGCGGATCGCCGCTCTCAACTCCGCGCTTCTCTCCTAAGAGGATGCTCTCGCCATTGTTCAATGCAAGCTCGAAGCACATTGCCAGGTTGAAGAGGGCTGCATCAGATGATGTGAAACTAGTTCCAAACGGAGCGAGCTCGACGCAACCAACAGTTGCATAGTCTCTAGCCTCTTCGATAGGAATTTCCTTGCGAGTCAGAGATTCAACGATGATTTCATCATTGAATATAGCTATGTTGTTCACTCCAGATACTACAGTTTCGGCAATGCTTGTCAGATACTCATTTGGTGAACTCTCGTGAATCCTAACATGAACATTCGGAACGGGCAGTGCAGCTTTTCTGGTTGCCTCAAGAATGATACCTGTCATGTCGTTTGTGGAGTCGCGTCCACTCTTGTCCATGCCCCCGATCGTAGCAGCTTGAGTAGTCAGAAGTCCATCGAAATACAGGCCAACTATGCTGTCGAATAGTGGCACCAACTCGTTCAGCTTGATCCAGAGCATTTCAATGAGTTGGACTGCTCTTTCATGATCAATTGCTCCTGACTTGATATCGGCCTCGTAGAAGGACTGTAGATACTGGTCCATTCGCCCTAGGGAGATTGCTTGGCCATCGTATGTTTCCAAGGTTAACGCAAGATGAGTGAACCTGACGAACTGGAGCGCTTCGTGGAGGCTCCTCGGAGGCTTGGCGGGAACTCGTCTGCAGACTCCGGCGATTCTTCCCAGTTCTTCTCGTCTCCCAGAATCTTCCTCTGACTCGGACATTTCGATGGCAAGGTCAGCATACCGATCAGCAAAACGAATGATGGCATCAGCGACTATCTTCGCGGACTTGTAGAATAGCGCCTTGCTCTTCGATTCGTCCTCAGGCATGCCATCGTACTCCTGTATGCGAGTTTCTGCGTCCGAACTAATCTTCTCGAATCCTCTGGAGAAGAGCATTGGATAGTTAATGCTCACGTGACCGATTCCTGCCATCTCAGTAAGGACAAAAACTGAACCAGAGTAGAGGGCATCCATTACCTCTTCGGGAGTGTTCTCTTCTACATGCGCCAGCATTGATCGCTCATTCCAATAAGGGCCAATCTCTTCAGTCATAGTGCGAATGGCCTCGTCGGAAACCGAAAACTGGCCATGTTCACGTGTTCTTAGATCTTCAAGCTCTGTGACTACCCTAGTACCGTGAGCTTCAGGATACACGGTTGCTCCAGGCATCTCCTCTACGATTGCGCCTACGATTATCTCTCCTGGATGGATTCTGATGGGCATCCCATCCAAGACTGACGCGAGGGCCTTAGCCTGCCGCAAGATCATTGGCTCACCCTCAGTAGCCCTCATGGACTCGGTATAAAGGACAGGCCTCTCAATGGAAACGTGGGGAATAGGTTTCGTGACAAGGTTCCTTAGGGCTTCAACACGTGAAGTGACCAACGACTGCTCACCAAATTCGCTCTTAGACCCCCAATGTTATAAATCGCTTGCACCAACAGGCTTGACTGACCGCCACTGAAGGCAGCAGACGAAGTGTGGGAGAGAAACACTATGGAGCTTCCAATGATAATTGTACACGGTGGAGCAGGAGCTTGGAAGGACGAGAGGATGCCAATCGGGTTGGAGGCCGTGGAGAAAGCTGCAAAGGTCGGATTTCTCATTCTGGACCATGGCGGTTCCGCAGTGGACGCTGCAGAGGCATGCACCGTCTTTATGGAGAGCTGTGGAAATCTGAACGCTGGCGTTGGCTCACGTCCCAATTCCGACGGAGTTCAGGAACTTGATGCAATGATTGTTGATGGCAGCACTTTGAACTTTGGCTCAGTCGCGGCAGTCACCGGAGTCCAGAATCCTGTTTCTCTTGCGAGATACGTGATGGAGAGAACTGACTATGCTTTCTTTGCAGGTGAAAACGCGAAACGTGTCTACGAGGATATGATAACAGAGGGTTACAGAGTAGAGAGTCCTGCAGGGGCTATCAGGATTCCATCTGAGTCCGATGGAGCCGATACTGTCGGATGCGTCTGTGTTGATTCAGAGGGACGGATCGCGGCCACGTCATCAACAGGGGGCATCATGAACAAGATGCCAGGACGCGTTGGTGACTCGCCAGTGATGGGAGCCGGGGCATTCGCAAACGACATTGGAGGTGCTACAGCCACGGGCTGGGGCGAACACATAATGCGAGTTGTGCTCAGCAGGATGATAGTGCTCTACATCGAACAAGGAGAAGATCCACGCACTGCCTCAGAGAAAGGCATACGGCTCTTTGAGGATAAGACTGGTAGTGAGGCGGGTGTTGTTGCGGCCGACAAGCATGGCAACTTCGGGTGGGCGAAGAATACCAAGGCGATGCCCACGGTGGTCATATCGGGAAGCATGGACAACGTCCATCAGTATCTCAGATGAACGTTGTAAAGAGTGAGTAGGCCTAGAGCTGTAGCATGCTCTCTATGACGGTGTCGTAGTCGTCGTAGGCCCTGAGTCCGGGTATCTTGCCAATTGGCTTGCCGTTCTTGAATGCTATGACCATTGGAACGGACTGAACACCGAACTGAACAGTCGTTCGCCTGTTTCTGTCAATGTCGATCTTCGCGAAGTACACTTTGCTTGCGTAGTCAGAGGCAAGCGTAGCGAGTATTGGAGCTAGTACCTTGCACGGCGCACACCAATCTCCAAAGAACTCGACCATGGCAGTCTTTGTCTGTGACATGGCTGGCCAGAACGTGGAGTCCGTAAGGAGATTCACGACTCCGTTGGCCATGGGCTCCTCTACCTTTGGTTTCGCAGCACGCTCCATCATCAACTGCATCTTTCTACGGCGTATCTCCGCGAGTTCGTCATCGTTCAGCATGTAGAGTCCCCACAACCGAGTGTGTAAGCTTCGTGCACAACCGAATATGAATTCTTCGGTGAGTCGATTTCTGTTGGCGCACTCAGGTTGCTTTAAAACCGGGTGTCAATCTCAGAAATCAAACGACCAAGGAGTCTCTGTAGAGTGGCTGAAACCTCGTCTAAATACTACTTGGCAGTCGTCATCGCCATGTTCTTTTGGGGAGGATCGTGGGTTTCAGCTAAGATTCTGGTCACTATCGCGCCGCCTATGACTATCGGGGTTCCTCCGCTTCTTGGTGGCGACTGTTCTCTTCGCCATTCTGCTTCCGGCAATAGGGGTGATGCCTTGGAAGCTGTTCACTCGGAAGAATGCAAGACTACTCTTTCTGGTTGGTCTGACTGGAGTGTTTGGATACGGCGTTCTCTTCCTTACGGGTATGCGGTTCACCACGGCTGCTCAAGGTGCAATCATAGCAGGATTCAACCCTGCGACAGTGAGCCTCTTTGCGCACATCATACACAAGGAACGACTTGCCAGACGATGGCAATACACAGGTTTTGCAGTGGCTTTCATCGGAATCGTCCTCGTGGTGGGAGTGCAAGCCCTCATCGACTTTCAACTTGAGTACCTTGTTGGCAACTTGATAATCCTGGGGGCTATGTTCACGTGGGGCCTCTACTCATCCGTCGGCAAAGAAGCGATGAAGGAGATGTCCGCCTCCGAGGTGACGGCGGCGGGAGTAATGGTTGGCTGTGTGCTCTTTGGGCTTGGAGCGCTGACCGAAGAGGTGTGGCTACTTCCTGCGCTGGTCGACCCAGTCTTCTGGATCAATGTGTTCTATCTAGGTGCCCTCGTCACGTTTGTGGGCTTCTTGTTTTACTTCGAGGCCATCAAGAATCTCGGAGCGACTAGGGCTGGAGGTTTCATCAACCTCGTCCCAGTCTTTGGAACTTCGCTCTCCGTACTCATATTGAATGAGCCTATCTATTGGACCTTCATCCTAGGATTGATGCTGGTGATCTGTGGCATTGTCGTCATAAACCTGCCAAACAGGAATATCGAGAAACCTGCGGCCTTCGACGATGAAACGGAAGACAGATAACCGTGACAACTCTGCCGACAAAATCCAGGGTGCTGAATAGTACCTCCGGGTGTTGTGTATGAAGGCGTATGAAGAATTGATGACCAAAGCAAAGGACATTGAAGTTCTTGACTCATCAATAGGGATTGTCAACTGGGACTTGGAAACATACATGCCCCCTTCAGGCATCCAATTGAGAAGCGAACAACTCTCTCTTCTAGACCGGCTGAGTCATGAGATGATTTCATCGCCACAGATTGGCGATCTGCTTAACGAAGTCAGGAAGAGCCTGGACGCTATGAGCGAGGTCCAGAGGCGAAACATCCACCTACTTCAAAGAGACCATGATATCGCGACTAGGATACCAGCCGAGCTTGTGGGCAGGCTGTCAAAACAGAAGGCAATTGCTACTGACATCTGGAAGAAGGCAAAGACAGCGAAGGATTGGAAGATGTTTGAGCCAGAGCTGAAGAAACTCGTCGAGTTGTCCAGAGAACGAGAAGAAATCGCGATGGAAGTAAAGGGGATTGATTCTCTCTATGACTCTATGCTGGACGATTTCGAAAGGGGTCTAAGCGCCGATGTAGTATCGAAGGTCTTCCGCCAATTGCGCGATAGGCTAGTGCCTCTTGCAGAAAGATGTGCAGAACCATCAAAGGATGTGAGCAGAAGTTTTCTGTCAAAGAGAGTACCCATTGACGTTCAGACCAGAATTGCAGTGGACATCGGGAATCTGATTGGGTATGACACGACTTCCGATACTGCACGCGGGAGGATAGATCCGACCGAGCACCCATTCACGACAGGTTACTTTGATGACGTCAGAGTCACTCTGCACTACTATGAGAACAACGTTTCTGCAATGATTTATGCCATGCTACATGAGGGGGGTCACGCGCTCTATGAGCAAAACCTCAATCGCGAGTTCATGTACCAACCTGTCGGAACTGCCGCAAGCTTCGGAATCCATGAATCAATGTCAAGATTCTATGAAAACATGATTGGTCGAACTCCCGAGTTCTGGGGGTACTATCTACCAAGACTGAACGAGATCACCAGCGGAACTTTCGCCGATGTAGACCAGGGCGAGTTTGTGAAAGGAACAACCTTGGTCAGACCTTCGAAAGTCAGGATTGAAGCCGACGAGGTCACATATTCACTCCACATCATCATCAGGTTTGAGATTGAACGGGAACTATTGGCCGAGAAACTCACTGTTTCGGAACTTCCTCAAGTATGGAATGAGAAGTACGAGAAGTACCTCGGAGTTCAAGTCAAGCATGATGGAGAAGGCGTTCTTCAAGACACCCACTGGGGAAGCGGCCTTTACGGGTATTTCCCCAGCTATGCTCTTGGCAATGTCTACGATGGACAATGGGCCCTCAAGCTGGGCAAAGATGTACCAGATTGGGGTAAGTCTGTATCTGAAGGTGATCTAGACCCAGTCAATAGATGGTTGGTCGATAACATTCAGAGTAAAGGTGCACTTTACGATCCGGAAGACCTAGTCAAGCTTATCACCGGCAACCAACTAGACGCAAGGCCATTCTTAGACTACCTCGAACGCAAGTATTCCAGATTGCTTGCACTCTAGGGCGTACGCGGGTGCAAAGAGTTTTGAAGTCAGATTCCTCTGTTTGCATGAGATTTGCTAAGCAAGTGCGATTGTGGAAGACAGATTGCCGGTAGCGGTGTAGTTTCGTGAGAGAGATTCAGATTCATCTTGAGAGGGAGAAGTATTCCCCGGGAGATCGGATTGAGGGAAATGTCATTGTCGTGACTGATGACAGCTTTGAGTGCAATGCTGTCAATCTCAGATTCACGGCCACAGAGAGGTCTCGCGTCGTTAGAGGTAGCGGGAAGTACAAAAGAGTGTATGTTGAGAAACAGACTCATTTGGACCAGTTCTTTGAGCTAGAAGGAGAAACGGTCATTCAAGAGGGACAAACATCGTACGATTTCGCAATTATACTGCCTAAGGATGCTCCAGCCAGCTTCCGGGGATTCTATAGCTTCATCAGGTACGAGCTAGAGGCTAAGGTTGAGATTTCTTGGGCGAAAGACCCGAGGGCAATGGTCGAATTCTCTGTTGAAGTTGATAGAGCTGTTCTAACACCTGTTTCTGTCAGTGATGTACTCCTGGAGGAAGAAACCAGGCTTCTCAGTGTCGAGCTAGACACGGATGTACTAAGTCCCGGAGAGCCTTTTGAGATTGAGGTCAGACTGGACAGTGAGATTGAATTCCGAGGTTTGAGGTGTGAACTAATACACGAGGAGAGAGTTTCTCCAAAGGGGCGAGATGCCAAACGCAGGACTGTTCTCACTGAGTGGTACTCAGAAGAATTCAGAGTCCCAAGATACGTGCCCGTCAAAGTTTTGATGCAGACAGGGGATGACTGGCCTCGGGCATTCCAATCTGACCTGATAACTTGTCGCTACCTTCTGAAGATCACGCTTGACATCGCTTGGAGATTTGACAAGGTGATTGAGATACCGATCAGATACGGAGAAACTGATCGAGAAACCGAATCTTTCGAATTGGTTGGATTCGATTTCTAGAAGGTGTGGCCGTCATACATTGTTTGAGATTGGACCCTCCTGTGGTATCACACCCTTCTCACATATCAGTTCGAGAAGAGTATGAATTGCTTCATTGACGTTCTCTCCTGATTCAGTATTCGTGAAGTAACAAGGCGAATCTAGCGCAAGTGCTACCTCCAGAATCTCATCCCGGGTCACATTACTGGGCAGATCTGACTTGTTTGCAATAAGAACGAGAGGAACATCTCCACCTGTTTCGACTTCCAGCATATCTACCCATCTCTGAATGCTCTCGAAGGTATCGGGATTCGAAACGTCAAAGACAAGAATCAGCCCGGACACATCGAGGAGACAGCTCCCGGGATCCCCGGACTCCAGTGAGAATGTTCGGCTTGTGAGCTCCACACTACAAGGATAGACCCCATGTACTGTGAAGTCTCTCACTAGTTTGTCCTCGCTGACAGTTTCGTCTGTGAGTCCCTCCTTTCGTAAGCTCTCCAAGATGCTAGTCTTGCCTACCCCGGGGTCTCCAACTATGCAAATCTTCAGCGGGGCGCTAGTTCCTGACACTGCCGCCTCCTCCGTGGACAATGCCTTCTAATCAGGGTTACACTAAATAATACGTACTTTCGCCGATATTACTTTGTTCATGGCGCTATTTCGATGCATTTTGAGGCGCGAAACAGAAACCGAGTGATGTTTCCTAGGTCAACATCTTGTGCGCCGATAGAATGTTCTATTAATCCATGATGTGTCGGAATCGTAGTATTCAGCGTGTCAAGTGCAATAGGTGAGATATTGATTGCAGGAACTTGAGCTGAACGGGTTTGAGGATGATGAGGAGACCATCGAGGAAGCCTACTCGATAAAGCTATGCCGCTCGATACTCGTGATTACGTGGCTCTTTTCGGCAATGTTCATCTGGTTTGCACTGAATAGCTCTCAATTCATCGAGATAGATGTCCTTGGCCAAATCATGCCTTATTGCTGGGCGTGCTTCATGGTTACTGCTTCTTGGATAGCAATCAAAGTCTACATGCATTTCAGGAGAGGACCTATTGCATTCCAGCTCTAAGGTCGGTTGCCACAGAGTGATGGATAATCGCCATGCCAGACAGAAGGCGGGTTCACCATGCAGTCTATCCGTGATCTAGAACCTTGAAGCCCATTGGTTGCGAGTTTGACGCCTTTCACCCACCACTATCATGACGATGATTGCGAGGACCACAAATAGCCCTACAACACCTAGGATTGTCATCAATACTACAGGGTCAATCAATAGGCTCTGAAACGCTTCAGTTGTTGTTTCCTGAGTTTCACTCGTTATCGTCGTGGTTGTTGTGGTGGCCGGTTGAGTAATGTCGTAGTAGTCGTTGTGGTAGATGTAGTCGTGGTTGTAGTAGTAGTTGCTGTTGTTGTGGTGGTAGGAACCCCTGCTCCACTAGTCACGCCCAGAACCAGCGTCAAGCACATGGCGAGGAACAGAATGGATGCACTCTTTGAGGAAAGTGTCCTTCGCATTCTAACGAGCATTCAGTGGTATTCCTAGACCCGCTCCTTGAATTGATTTTAAGCTTCTTCGCACCAAGAGTCGGGCATGAAAGGAGAATCAGCTTCTCTGGAAGGACTACAACTCGGAGTCGCTAACATTGAGAACTGAAACCCTGCAGTCCAATCCGTAGGTGACTGAGCTTTGAAAAGGAGTGCTCAGCTGGTTGTGTGAACAACTGCCCTACTTCGTACGGCGAATGTACCAGATGATCTTGTCAGCTTCCTCGACCATCTCCACTATCTCGTGACCCGTCCTGTCGGCAAAGGCGGGAAAGTCTTTCTTTGTGCCGATGTCAGTCGCGATGACCTGAAGAATCTGGGCAATATCGACCTCTTTCGACCTCTTGAATCTCCTTCTTTGCCTTGAGAATAGGCATTGGACATCTAAGTCCTGTCGCATCGAAGGTCCTGGAAACATCGTGGTCTACCATACTCAATACCCGCGAACGGGCGGAAATGCTCAGTAGTCTAAAGCATTATGTTTGCGCCATTCCCAACTGAATCCCTCTCTACCAGATTCAGTTTCAACCTGTAAATAACGAGTTCAATTTGGATTCCTGTTCCAACACTCTTATTTACTGGAGTTCTTCGGCCGGGCCCAACCTGGTGTACTACTATGGCAGTATTTCAGCTACTATTGTTCCTTCTCTTCGCCATGGGATTTGCGACCATGTTTAGTGGATTCATGGTGGCGAGAAGAATGGGTTACGTATTGATGAACTAGGTCATGCTTCTAATGCTGGGTATGTTGGTGAGCCTCATCACATTAATCGCGGGAATTGTGGCACCAACGTTCTCGCTTGGATTCATGGACTTGGTGCAACTACTACTAGTGATTGATCTTATTCTCTTTGGGCTGGCTCTCCTGATGGAATTCATTCAGGCAGTGCCCGTGCTAATGAAGACAATGCAAGGCGGACCAATTCACAGCTCCCACATAACAAACTTGGTTCTGTCGGTCTTCCTGATCCTCGCAATGGTCCTGTACTATGTTGACCTTGCGGTCTTGTAGAAGTTGGAGATGATAACAAGATGGCAGAACTATATCTCTTAGGTCAATGGGGACCCGAAACAGCCGAGAGGTGCTTTGGACCATTTGTGACTGGAACGACAGCTCAGGCTCAGGAGGTTCAAACAAACATATTCCTGATGATGGACGCAGTGTATCTGATGAGGAGGGGCGTAGCCGAGAAAGTGAAAGCTCCCGGCTTTCCGCCACTGCAAGACCTCATCGATGCATTCCTTGAGGCCGGAGGCAAGATCCAAGTTTGTTCCAATTCTGTCGAATTCCGTGGAATCACTCAAGAAGACCTCAGGGACCCCAGAATCGAGATTGCAGGCGCCGCGACTATGGTTGATGACGTCCTGAAACACGAGAGAACCATGTTCTTCTAGCAACTCTGAAGGAGAGAACAGTTCTTGTTCTCTCCAATTCCATTTCTTTGAAGTACCATGGCGAAAGGCCGCTTCTCAGTCTTCTTTCTTGGAGAAGTAGACATAGACAGACTGGTCACTGTCATCCATGATGATGCTGTACTTAAGGTTCTCAGCTAGGCCCACATGGAACTTGAGTTCATCAATTGCATCATCGTCTTCCTTGCGAAGATGGAGATGATCCTTCAGGAACCTGAGCGAAACTGCAATATCCTTGTCGGCAATCTCATTGACCATTTCCTCGAGCCTATCCCTCACGGTCATGTCTATCTCGGTGTTAGACTTCTTCAATTCAGATATTCTCTTAGAGTGCTTCTTCCATGCCAAGATAAAACACCCACTCTCGAATCCTAGTTCTGCTTCTTTTTCAATCTTTGCAGAAACAGTTCCGAAATCGTCGAAACACAAGCTGAAGGAGCACTATCAAGAGAACAGTTGTGCAAGAAACCCAAGGTTGAATGCTATAGCGAGATGACTCTGTCATACTGTTCCATAATCAAATCAACTGCATCCTCGTAGCTAATAGGCTCAACATCAACGACTAGGCGAGCCTCGATACCACGCTCTTCGACGTGGTTCCTAGTCGCATGGATTGGCGCACCTAGACGCAACAATGTTTCAGACTCAGGACAGCCCTTGTCCGCAAGATAGACTCCATCCTGCACCAAGAGCAATCCTAGATCGTGTCCACCGGCCTTCAAAGCACCGGCAATCTCAGTCAGGTTGTGACAGTCAGACGAAATCCACAGGAGAAACTTCACTCTTTTCACCTCAGTATCAGAATGTGACAATCACCTCATTCTCGGTAAAGGCCTGCGCAACTTTCGATTCATCAACTACCTCAACCTCTTCGGATGTTTCGGCAGTGCTGATACCCCTATCTTCCAATGACTTCTCGCTTGCCAGGATTCGACCATCGAAATCGAGGTAGGTAGCCTTGAACATTCGGAAAGGCACTTCGCTAGCAACCTTCAGCAGAGAATAGACTCCATCTCCCATGAAGAGCAGTGTCGGCTCGTGATCCATTCCGAACATCCCCACAGCAGCTCTCCATCCCTCGAAATTGATGATTCTGCCATATAGGGCCTGCTGTTGACAAGAATGAGAATCTTACGTTCACGAAACTTCATAATCACTCCTCCTAGAAACAGAATGTGACGAACCGGTCCGACTCCCCTATATACTCCGCCAACTCAGTAAGACCCGAAACCTCAACTCCCTCAATAAAGTCCGACCCACGTTGGTCGAAGCCCCTGGCTGAAGTACAAAGTCCACATGCTTGAAACTCGGCCCCGGCATCAGCCAGCTCTTGAAGTTTGTCGTTCATCGGTATGTCTGGATCAGGGTCCTGACCTACCTTTGCATTGTTAACACCATCGACGAACAGGAAGACCTTGACTCCGTATCCCATCTCTAGGGCAGCCTTCGCAAGGTCATAGAACGTGTGACTGTTCTGGTAGGTGTATGGTGAAGTCAGAAGAAGGATGCCAAGGGTCTTCTTTTCCAAGCAAACTCAACTCCATGAGATTTGCCACGGCGGCACACCACCTGTTTAAAACTGTAACTCTACGACCAGGCGCCTTCTAAGGCCAACATTGAAAAAGCCTACAAGAATACGCCGACTCGAGCGAACAAGTCAAAATGGTGCGATGCTCTTGTCAGAGATTACTGTCAACTTCACAGACAAAGACGGCAACACAAGAGAGATTGAATTTGACACGGAAGAAACTATTATTGACCTCAGTCGAAAAGGCATAGTAGACATAGACCTGACCGTTCTAGATCCCATGTTGGACCTGACAGAGATTCACCTCTCTTCAAACAAGATTACCAGCATAGATCTTTCGCCTATCACAGCACTTGACAATCTGCAGGTCCTCGACTTGTTCAAGAATTCACTCACAACTGTCGCTCTTGGGCCACTTGCGGAATGTAAGACTCTGCGTGAACTCAACTTGGGTGTCAACCAGATTGAATCGTTTGATCTGACACCACTCTCTTCATGCCAGAACTTGAGAAGACTCAGATTGTTCAACAACAAGATTGCTGATATCGACCTAGAACCACTCTCCATGTGTACAGGTCTTGAGAGTCTTGAACTGGAAACGAATATGATGGAGTCAATCGACCTCAGTCCACTGAGTAGCTGCAAGGAACTCCAGCAGCTCAATCTGATGTACAACTCTCTCAGCGAGATAGACCTGGAGCCTTTGTCCGAGTGTCGGAAGATGAAGTTTCTTTATCTTCATCATAATGCCTTGGGATCGATTGATATAACTCCACTGTCGAACGCCAAGGACTTCAGAATACTGAGGTTGGGAGGAAATGAGATTCGGGCGATTGACCTAGAACCATTGGCCAACTGCAAGGATTTGAGGAGACTCGAACTCGCGATGAATGCTCTTGCAGAGCTTGATCTCTCTCCCTTGGCAAACTGCAGGGAATTGAGGGTTCTTGATATCGCAGGGAATCAACTTAGATCAATCAATCTCGCACCTTTGGCCGAGTGTGTTGCTCTTGAAGAACTCTACCTCCACAGCGACCATCCGGAGGAGAATGAATTCACCTTTCTGAACCTGAGCCCACTCTTCGCCTTGGGTGAACTTGAAGACCTCGGAGTCCCAGTCACTTCAGAGCTTCGTGCAGACTCTGCTTTGCGAGAACAGAAGGTGCTACCTCCAGCTCTCGAGGAGCTCAGAGAAGATGGAAGAATCACGTGGGATGAGCTCTGACAAGGGCGTAGACCTTTTCCAGATAGGTCATAAGTGGGCTTAAGAACGCCAGAACCATATTACCTAGATAATACATTCGCGGAGGGTCGCGAATTGCCTCATGGGGATGAGGAGATCGTCAGGATCAAGCTAGCGAAACTATATGGGGAGCTATTGAACGGACCGCTTGGTGAAGAAGTACTACGGCGTCTAAAGGAGGGGAAGAGCTTCATACTTAGGTCTGAAGTCGACATGCTACTAAAAGTGACGAAAATCAAGGGCAAGGCTGTAGTTGAAGCAAAGATGAAGGAGGACAACGACAGCTTCTTCCGCTACCAACCATTGGGCTAACATTGAGTCAGAGTATTCTGGTCCTGTCCCGATTCTTCTTGTGGGCGAATCTGCAATTCAGAGCATATCTACACATTTCATTTATAGTGTGAAAATGCTGTTTCATCTAGTTAATACCCGTTTGAGCATACTACGGGGGAGTACTCATCATGAGCTACTCTCATAAGAAAGATTCCAACGAGAAAGCTGCCATTCAGAGGTACACTCAGTACCTCAATGGTCCAGGCAAGATAGTACTCGATAATCTGGACGAGGGGGACAGCTTCATCATGGAAGCTGCTCAGCACACGATCAAAGTTACAAAACGCCTTGGAAAGGCTGTCGTTCAGATTATGCCTATGAAACCTGAGTAAGAGCAGTATACTGGTTCTGGCCTGACATTTGCTACAGCAAAGCGGTTATATCTTGGAAATGCCGACTCTGTTGAGCTAGAGGCCTGACTATCATGGTCGTTGAGATTGATGATGAAACCAAGACGCAGGTGATGGAGGTTTTCGAAGGACTCGAAAATGATGTCACGATGCATGTCTTCATTGAGGGGAAGAAGTGTCTCTATTGTCAGGACGTCAGGGACATGGCGGAGCAAATCGCAGAACTCTCAGAGAAGATCAGTGTCATCGTACATGAAGACACTCTGGGGGAGGGAAAGGCGGCTGAATTCGGTGTCGTGCGTGTTCCTGCAACCATTCTACATGGAGCTGATGATTACAAGATACGGTTCTATGGCATTGCTGCAGGACATGAGTTCGGCGCTTTGATTGGCTCAATACTGGATGTGTCTAAGGGAACATCTCAGCTCCCAGCTGATATCATAGAAGACATCAAAGCCGTTGACAAGCCAGTTCATATTCAGGTGTTCACGACTCCGCAGTGTCCATATTGCCCAGCAATGGTCAGACTAGCCAACCAAGCAGCCATTCTCAATCCTTTGATCCAGTCAGACATGGTTGAGTCACTAGAGTTTCGAGAGCTCACTGAGAAGTACGAGGTGTTTGGAGTCCCGAAGACTATCTTCAACGAAACTGATTCCATCGAAGGTCTGACGCCTCCAGAAATCTTCGTTGAGAAGCTCTTTGAAGCGACTGACAAATAGATCGAAACGATTTGACAGAGGCATCATATAATGGAGAAACTCTCTTACGTCATTATGCTAAGACCAGCCCCTTCATATGGTGAGGAAGAAACAGAGGAGATTGTGGGACAGCACTTCAAGTATCTTCAGAGCCTTCAGGTCTCCGGCGAGTTGGTGATGGTCGGGCGATTCAGCGATGTGCTTGTTGGTCTGACAATGATAGAGTGCGATTCCCTCGAGAGAGCCACTGAGATAATGAAGAACGACCCAGCTGTGAAAGCCAACATTTTCCATGCTGAACTCTACCCATGGAGAGTCGCATTGAACCGTGAGTAGTCAGCTGGTGTAGTCCTACGGACATGTGAAGACGAACTCTCGCTCGTTTACATAACGGTATGCTTGGTAGGCCGCATGTACGCCTTCGGCAACACCAGTAATGGCTTGTTTGAACTCTGTATCCGCCACGTCACCTGCAGCAAATACTCCATCGACGTTGGTTCGACTAGAGCGGTCAATCTTGATTTCGCCTTTCTCATTTGTTTCTACGCCGATCTTCTTGGCAATACCTGAATAAGGAATGCCGCCGATTGCAATGAAGACCCCGTCTAACTCCAGCTTGTCTGAACCGTCGTATGGTTTATCCAGCTTTACCCCGGTAACCCTCGAATCGCCCAGTATCTCGGTCACATTTGTTTCAGTTATCACTTCAATCTTTGACTCAGATTCAATGCGGCGCCCATTGATTGGCTCTGGGCGTATCTTCGCTTTGCGGTATATCATGTATACCTTCGGACAGTACTTCGCGAGAAGTAACGCCTCTTTCGCGGCACTGTCGCTTCCGCCTATGACTGCAACCTCTTTGTCCCTGTAGAGAGGGGCGTCGCAAAGCGCACAGTATGAGACTCCCTTGTTTCTTAGTTCGTCGTGGCCAGGTACCTCAAGTTCTCGTTCTTTCATCCCTGTGGCAAATAGGATCGTCTTACCTAGGTACGTCTTGTTTGTGGTGACAACGTAGAAGAATCCCTGACTGTCGGGAATAACATCCACCACGGTGCCCGTTTCAATAGTCACAGGATAGTCAAGAGCATGTTCCTTGAGATTGTCGGCGAGCTCTTTCCCTGTAAGCTGCACGAAGCCTGGGTAGTTGGCTACGTCATCAGTAAGCGTGATGGTTCCCCCATCAACGTCCCCAATCACCACAACTGAAAGATCCAATCGGGCTGAGTACATGGCTGCGCCGTAGCCTGTTACGCCCGAACCAATAACAACGAGATCGTACAATGCATCACACTCCGAGCTTTCGTTTCATTCTCCTCTCAGTTCTTCTGTCGAATCCAACATAAAATTCATCGCCAATGACTGTAACAGGAATTGCCCTCTGCCCACTCACTTCTTCAAGCTCCTCGAATACAGCGGGACTTGTAAGAACACATTTCTCTTCCATCTCCACGCCGACGCCCGAGAGAAACTCCTTCAACTTCTTGGAGTTGGGACAGTCGGGAGCCATGTAAACAACAGCTTTGGTCATCCTGACAAGGAACCTCCACGAGTCTTCTTCTTCTTCACGCTAGTATAAGGCCAGAGAGATATCTTTTGCTGATATAGCTTATGAAGTGTCTATCGTTGAATCCCATTGCCGAAGAGTCATAAGCGAGCGTGTAGCCTCACAAGTTTGTTCAACTAGAGGAGAGAGTTGATTATGAACACAGAAGAAACTCTCGAGTTCATAGACAAGCAGATCGATATGGAGCTAAAAATCATCGAGATTGTTGAAGAGAACGTTGCAGAACTTGGCAATGTATTCATAAGGGATCTCCTGCTGGGGGTCTCTCAGGACTCCAAGAAGCATGCAACCCTCCTGAGGTCACTGAGAAAGGCTGTGGAAGGTCCAACTCCTTTCATTGGCGAGCCCGAGCGGGATAGGATTGCAAAGGGTATCGAGAAACATATCAAGATGGAAGAGATGGCCGTCAAGACATACGCTGAGCTTGCGGAGGAGAGTGACAGTGACCAAGTCAAGACCGTTGCGATGATGATTAGAGAAGATGAGTTGCGCCACCATGTGCTTCTCAAGGAACTGCATAAGACCGTCGTGGAACCCGAAACACTCACAGAAGAGGACATATGGGACATCCTTTGGAAAGACACTCCCTGGCACGGCAGTCCTGGTGGATAGAATCCGAATAGATGCAGTGCAGTCGACTAGAAGAAGCCTAGATAGCTGGGGATGGACTGAACTCTGCGAAATGACATTCGCGGCATCAGAGAGTCTTGTGGTCTATGCCTTCTTGCCATGAGCCTCATCGACTTCTTCGAAACGCCGCCTCATGCAATCCTTGATGAACTCTGGAAACGAGGAATAGCCAAGATCATACTCTCTGTTCTTCCGCTCGAACTTTGTCTTGTAGTCCTTTGGAATCTTGATGGTTAGGCGTCGAGACATGGATGCAGCTCGAAGAAACAGCATATTACCTATTGGCCAGACGATGCCAAAGAGCGCCATACGAATGACCTTCTTGCCAAGTGGCATACACTAACGCTTATGTTGTGCATTTCGGACTGGTCGTGAAACCTTAGTCCGTAGAATTAAGGGAGAGAATCCAAAGTGACGGTTGAGGACGTCAAGAGAGAGGACCAGGGCCCCGCATTGATGCTTGCGAACGAGGCCGTTGTTCGTGGAGCACTTGAGGCAGATGTCAAGGTTGTTGCGTTCTATCCAGGGTCTCCAACTTCCGAAATCCTGGACACCTTTGGTGAAGTATTGGACCACTTCGGCGATTACAGGATGCAGATTGCTGCCAATGAGAAGGTTGCCCTTGAAACTGTGGCGGGAGCCTCAATGGCAGGATTGCGGTCTTTTACCTCAATGAAGAGCGTTGGGATGAACGTTGCAAGTGATTCAATGTTTAGCATTGGATATGTGGGATTGAATGCTGGGTGTGTGTGCCTAATCGCTGATGATCCATTCGCCCATTCATCGCAATCCGAGCAAGATAGCAGATACTTTGGTGAAACCGCATATGTCCCGATGATTGAACCTTCAACTGCTCAGGAGGCCTATGACATGGTCAAGTGGGCATTCGATGTTTCAGAGAAACACAAGACATTGGTCATAATGAGGACAACGACCAGAGTGAATCATCAAAGAGGAATGGTAAACATTGGTGACCTGAAACGGACTCCCTTCAAGAAGAACCGATGGGCTGATGTAAAGAATCCATACTACACCGTTGGTTCAGTCGCCCGTGCTCTGAAGGCTAGGCTTCTCAAGAAGGCTGAGGCAATCAGCGAGGACTTTGAAGACTCCTCTTTCAACTTCATCCTGAAGGGTGAGGGCGACATCGGGATATTGACAGCAGGCGTCTGCTTTCTTCACACAATTGAGGCAATGCAGAATCTTGGAGTTAGTCTGCCAGTCTTCAAACTCAGCACAATCTACCCGCTCCCAAAGAAGAGAATTGCTGATTTCATCAAATCGCTGAGAACCCTTGTTGTGGTGGAAGAACTGACTCCGTACCTTGAAACACGGATCACCGCAGTTGCAAAGGATGTCAATCCGAATCTCAGAATCATAGGCAAGAAGTCTGGCCACTTCTCTGAAGCCCTCGAGTACAATGTTCCGATAGTGGAAGGAGTCCTTGCGGATCTGCTCTCAAGAAAGCCAAGTGTGGACTACAGCGCCATTTTGAAGAGGGCCTCCAAGCTCAAGGGGATTCTGCCGGAGAGACCTCCGATCTTCTGTCCAGGATGTCCGCACCGGGGGACTCTGTGGGCATTTAGGCAAGCTCTCCAGCAATTGCGCATCCGGGACAAGATTGTATTCAACAACGACATTGGGTGTTATTCAATGGCGTTTCTACCTCCCAATGAGTTCAGTGACTCAATGCTAGCGATGGGGGCCTCTGTGGGATTGTGTGCCGGGATGGAGTTGGCACTAGAGGACAAGGTCATTGCCATGGTCGGTGATTCAACGTTGTATCACGCTGCGCTTCCTGGAATAGTCAATCTGATTCATCACAACTCAAACGTCACGCTCTTTGTCCTGGATAACTCTGTGACGGCAATGACTGGCCAGCAGTTCAATCCTAATTCTCCGTTCGATGCAGGAAATCACACAGCGAGAAAGATCGACATGGAGAAAGTGTTCGAGGGGCTTGGAGCAGATAGTGTTACTGTAATTGATCCCTACGAAACTCGTGACTGCATCGATCCCATCAAAGCAGCAATCGAAGCAGATGGCTTCAACGTCATCATCGCAAGACGTGATTGCGCTCTTTACGGTGACAGGCTGAAGAAGCGGCGAGGAGAAAAGATCATTCCGAGTGAGAATGACAAAGACACATGCCGAGAGATATACGCATGTGTCCGGGAGTTCTATTGTCCCGCCATTACTGTCGATGAAACTGATCACAGGATGATGATACAGACGGACCTTTGTGATGGATGTCTCGAATGTAGGCAGGTCTGTCCAGTAGATGCTCCTAGGTCTGTGGAGGTGAAGAGATGAGCGACAGTGAAACGTACAATATTATGTTCTGTGGTGTCGGTGGACAAGGTCTGATGTTGCTATCAGCCATTCTTGGAAGAGCGGCCGTCGATGCAGGCCTTGAAGTAAGAACTGGGGAGCAGCACGGTCTCTCACAGAGGCAAGGCTCAATCTATGTCCACTTTAGAATTGGGAAGTCGCTCTCGCCTCTGATTCCCTATGGGAAGGCTGACATGATGGTTGCTATGGAAGCAAGCGAAGTCCTGCGATACATAGAGTACTTAAAGGAGAATGGCGTGGTGATTATGAGCAACCGAATCATGCCTGCTGTCAGTGAAACAGAGCAAGTCGCGCTGGATAAGAAGAGGGAGACGAAGTATCTCACAGTAGAACAGATCGTCGAAACAATTGGAGAGGTAACCAATAGAGTCGTTCTTCTGGACTCCTTAGCCATGGCCGTTGAAGCTGGTAATCCTAGAACTGAGAACTCCGTTCTCATAGGAGCTACCGTTGCATGTGAAGACTTCCCGATACCTGCAGAGGAGGTTAGGAAGGCGGTCTTGGCACTAGTTCCTCCTAAGACAACCACGGCAAACTCCAAGGCATTTGACCTTGGAATGGAAGCCAGCACTGGCTGTCTTTCAACTTAGGAGTCACCGATGCTCTCTTTCCCGCGTTGTTTGCGGCTCAGATTCTACCTTCTCCGAATAGCTACGGCCACAATCATGAGCACGACACCCGCCGCTGCTATTGCTATGACTGCAATCAGGGGATCGAACGGAGGTGGAAGAACAGTGACCGTTACCTCATCTACGGCAGTGTTTCCTCGAACGTCTGCGACAACGATGGTGTAGTTGTATTCGCCCACGGCATGCCCGTCAACTACTTCGACAATGTTTTCTGCCGTGGAATTCCAGGTACCAGAGCGGAGAATGCTGCCGTCGAGTAGGATTTGATAACTCGCAGGGTATTGATCTGAAGGACTCCAAGTAATGATGTTGCCTGTTTGCCCTTGTACGTATTCTATGTCCGCCGGATGATTAAGAGTCGGAACTGTCGTTTCCATGTATTGTTCGATTCCCAGTCTGTCTAGAGTAACTGTACCAGTCTTTTCCTTTGTAGTTATGTTGTAGCTGTCAACGGAGTAGTGTGATAGGAATCCATCGACCTTCAGGTAGTCCACGTGGACATAGAGAGTGTAGTTAGAGTATATTGTGGGAGAATCACCATTCACCACCCAGTCGGCGTCTTCCCAGCTATATCCCCAGAAGTACGGGTCTTCAGGGTCAAGCGTGAGGTTCTCAAGCGCAAGGGTGTCTTGAGCTAGCGTACTCAAGAGAGCCCAGTTGCCGAGGGGCAGAAACATGTTATAGACGGCTGCGAAGGCGAGAACCTCGATGCCCAATTCGGTCCCGTTGGCGTAGTAGGTGTTAATCACAGGCCCCGGGGGCGGAGGAGGGCTTATCAAACCCCAGGGAACGTCAGTCCAGTTATCCATAGAATCTGGGATCGCTGGGAGTGTTGCGTTAAACTCAAAGTAGATCTCGTCATCAATAAACAAGCCATCCCCTTCAAGATACATGTGGAAATGAAAGACATCATCCACTGTGAACCCCCATTCGAATCCTTGATTCGTCTGAGCCACTATTGGCATCGAACACATTAGGGCTGCCAGAAGCAGAAAGACAGCCAGTTTGGATGTGCGATTCATACTCATCTCTCCCTCACAAAACAATATGTACCGATAAGTCCGCATATGTTGTTAAAAGCAAATCGCTAATCCACCTAGAGAACACCCAACTCAGACGAGCCTATGCCCTTCCCCATAGAGTTATAAATAACTATAGCTAATTTTCTCCAGTGCGATAGGAGGACCATTATTGACATCCGATCTCTATGACACAATCATCGTAGGTGGAGGCCCGGCGGGATGTTCGGGAGCACTCCACTTGGCGTTTCACAAGCGCAGAGTACTCGTCCTGGATCGAGGAACCAGTCCCATGTACTTCCACACGAACACCATCATGAATTTCGCTTCCGGAGAGCCTTATCATGAGGGTAGGACGCTTCTCCGGCAGATCCAGGGTGTTTCTCGTTCTGCTGGAGCGGAATTCAAAGAGGCAAACGTAGTTCAGGTTTCAGGGAGGTACCCGCATTTCACTGTAAAGACGGACAGAAGCTTCCGTGCAAAAGACAAGAACGAATACCATACCAAGACACTTCTCTTCGCAACAGGAACTGCCAGGAAACACCCC
>JBHIAE010000040.1:0-26317 GCA_046758445.1 Candidatus Thorarchaeota archaeon
GTGCTTCAGGAGGCTCTTCGACCGCCTTCTTGGGGGGTTTCTTTGCCGGCTTCTTTACGGCCTTCTTGGGAGCTTTCTTCGGAGGCTTCTCAACTGGTTCCTCAACAGCTTCCTTAGGGACTTTTTTGGCTGGCTTCTTGGGGGCTTTCTTGGGAGCCTTCTTAACTGGCTTTTCAGCAGCTTCCTCGGTCTTCTTCTTTGCAGCTTTCTTTGGAGCTTTCTTCGTTGCTTTCTTGGCTGGAGTTTCCTTCTTGGCAGTCGTCTTCTTCGTGGTGGCCTTCTTAGTAGTCTTCTTGGCTGCTTCCTTGGGGGCCTTCTTGGTAGCCTCCTCCGCATCCTTAGTCTTCTTCTTCGACATGACAACCACCTAACGTATCGGCTTCTCCTTCTTGCTGTCGGAAATCACACTCATGAATAGGACTCGTCCTGCTTGATAGTTGATGCGTCACAGAATGGTTTCCTTTTAGAGCTTACGGAGTGGATTCGATTGAGTGTGTTATGATATCCTGTGTAAGTAGTCCGAATCAGGACAGTCTGCGGTGATTGAGAAGCCAGTTGGAGAGGTTTTACGGACTGGTTCACTCAGACTGAAGTGGATGATACTACAATCAGTATATGACAAATAAACAGTACAGAGTGCCCCATTATGACACCGTCAAGGAAATCTAGAAATCAACCCCACTCTTGGAGTATGGCGGTGATGCGTTTCTGAGTCAACATCTCGTCTGTTAGTCTGAACCACAATCTGAACAGATTCGCTTCCACATAGCGATCTGAACAGTCTATGAAAGGCGGATACAAGGACTCATCTGCAAGGACGGCCTCCAATGGGTTGATATGATGATACAGTTCTGCGGACTTCTCTAGATTCTGTCGTGTAACTGAATTGACCTTTGACAAGGCCTTGTTCTCCATAACATTGCCTATGACACATGTCCTCAGGGCATAGTGGGACAGATAATCAAGGTAGTCGATTGACAACGAAGAGAACTCACCCTTTTCCCAGCCAAGAAAAACAGACTTCATATTCAGGTCTTTGGCCATGAGGTCATCCCAAATCTGTGTCACCTGTCTAAGCCATTCCTCAAATGGGGGATGTGAAACTTTAATTTCAGGTCCGGAGTATCTGAACTTCATCATGCAGTACGGGACTTCTTCCTTCGACTCCTTCTCGTGGATTAGGCACATTCCGAGTCCTTTGAGATGTGCACTAACACTCCCAATCTCGTTTCCAATATCGTCTTCAATAGTTTCTTTGTAGATTATCCTGACCACTTCAAACTCTGGACCTGTCAGTGGAGTCCTTGCTTCAATGGGAATGCCGAAGGTTTCCCAACTTGGCTCTGCTACTTTTCTCCCCAGAGCTGAGGTGATTCGCTCGTCAATTGTCAATTGCCGTTCGCCGCGTTCAGTTTGGTCCGCATCAAGGCGGACAAGGGGTGCATGCAGCGGACTCTCTTCCTCGTCCTCCCTCACTTGCCTATTTGTTTGGAACTTAAGCACCTCGCTCGAGTTCCCAAGAAGCTCCTCGACTTTCTCGGCAAACTCGGAGTCTCTTTTCATGGCGTTGTCCATGGCCTTCTGAGCCTCTTCATGTCGTTTCTGGCGTCCATACACAAGAAAGAGAAGGTACCACAGAAAACCCTCGTTTGGATGGAGCAATGTTCCTCTGCTGAGTATCTCCTCTGCCTCGGCAAATTTGCCCTCGTCTATGAGACTGTTACAGACAAGGCCAAACCAGCCAGCAGCTTTCGGATTCTCTGGGTCCAGCTCCAGTGCCCTCCGTGACGGCCCAACTGCCGCTCTCAGATTGCCGCTTTCCATAATGGCCACACTAAGATTGTGCCATCCTTCCACCCAGTCAGGCTTGAGTACCGTAACTCGTCGGAAACATGTTTCCGCCTCATCTCGATTGTTGTGCCTGAGATACACCTTTCCAAGAAGATTCCATGTCCTTTCAGACTTCGGGTCTAAATCTGCGCACTCACGGAGCAACTCTTCCGCCTCGCCGTATTTCTCCTTGTCGTAAAGGACAAGACCGAGGTAGAATAACGTGCGGGTGTTCCTACGATCAATGCTCAAGGACTTGAGGAGAGCTGACTCTGCCTTGTCGAGCTCTCCCAGCATATGTCTGGCTATACCCATCAGACCCCAAGCACCCGAGTGAGAGGGTATCTGCTCTATAACAGGGCCAAGCAGTGCCGCAGCCTTCCCTGGCTCATCCCTTCGAATAAGGAAGATGGCAGCATCGATTAGCTCCTCTCCGGTTACCTCGGGCACCACCAATTCCTCCATGGATCACCCTAACATACAGAACCATGACTTTTCAGTCTTCACAGAACTACGAATTCCCTTCAGACTCCCGCTTCTCGATTCTTCTGAAAGGACTACCGACAATCCAATGTGTTCTCCTCCAATCCGATGACTGCGCGACTATGCGTAGATTCAATCGTGAACACACGAATGATATGAGATAACACGGAAACAGAACTGACTTCATAGCATCCAAGAGCTGAGGCAATCACTGCTATAACGTGTATCTTGCAGGAAACCTAACGAATGGGTTTCTCTTTCTTGCCGTATATCAGTGACTCCAGAGAAACTCCGTTGACTTTCCGGACCTGCCACCTTACCCCGGGCAAGTCTCCCATTGCGCCGCCCATTGCACCGCCGATGCCCTCAACAATTACCTCGTCATGCTCGTCGATGTACTTCAGACCACCATCACCCGGGATAAAAGCAGTGATTTGCTTGCCGTTTTTCGATAATTGGACCCTAACAGCCTTTCTTATCGCCGAATTAGGCTGTTTCGACTCGATTCCGACCGTTTCGAGCACTATCCCACGTGCTTGCGGAGCGCCCTCTAGGGGATCGGTCTTTCGTCTGAGTTTGAGAACTCTTCTCTTATAGGACGCCTTCTTCCAGCGGTGCTTCTTGCGTTTTCTAACAAGAGGCCTTGCTGCGAACTCGCCTAGTGGGCTCTTTCCACGTGCCAAAGTACTATACCTCTGGTAATGATAACGGGTCCACCATGTATGGTGCTCTCTATTGGTGGCCACGGCTCCGTTCCGTGGTTTCCTTAAAAGCATTGTCAAATGCATCGGACCGAGGTAGGTGTTTCGGCCACCTCGAAACAGTCTGAGATATCACGCCTGGTGTGCTGAATCGGTAGTTTCCTCAGCTGCCGCTCTCTTTAGGGGGATTCGACTCTGGATTCGTTTTGACTTCTGCCGCTAACTCCCTCGAGTTCTATAGAGTCCGACCAGATTGAGGATGATTGACATGCCGATTAGTACACCCATTATGAAGGAGAGGATCTCATTGTCCGGGAGAAACTGTCCGATGATGAGAGCGGCTGCAAGACAGATACCGCCTATCGGAATCAGCCATTCGTCTTTCAGAATCATATAGTGGTCCTCAGAAGGCAACTCTTTGGATGATTAATAAGAAGTCGGCTCGCAGCAGCTCAATCCAAGTGAGGGTTTTACTGCTATGCTATGACCACATTGCTGAGGTCGAAGTGGCGTCTTGCCAGAATGCGGGCACGTGCAACATTTCTTCCGTCTCGGCCAATGGCAATGCCCCGGTCCTCAGTCTTCACAGACACAGAAGCCACTCTGTTGCCATCTCTGTGGACGACTATCTTCACTTCTTCAACGCGTGCGGGAGCTAGTGCGCTCTTCACGAATTCTTCGGCTGTTTCAGCCATCTCGACAACGTCGATAGTCCTGCCAAACACATCTGCTGCAGCCCTCACATTGGCTCCTCCACGGCCGATTGCCTTGCCAAGCTGTTTGGGTCTAACGACAAATATGATGCGCTCGCCCTCGTCGTCACGGACCACATCTACAGCGGCCGCTCCGGTTATTCGCTCAAACGAGGCTATGAGCGCCATGTCCTCCATGGAGAGCCTGACTCGGACCAAGAGAACTCGCCTCATGCCATCTTCAGAATCTTGGAGTTACCAGGCTCAATCACCGCAATGGCAGACACCATGAACGGTTTGCCCACGACCTCTCCCAAGTCCCAGGACGTTCCTTCGAACTCGAGAATCTTTATTCCTGAGAGCTGCGAGAACCTCTCAATATCATTGTATTCGTTCCGTGGGCAATTGGCTGCAACGACTACCAGCTTTGCCTCGCCAGTCTTGATGGCGTCAATGGACGATTTTGCACCGATTTTGCATTTGCCGGTGCTGACCGCACTGGCGATTGGCTGATTTAGGCTCAATTGTCATGACCTCGTTGTAGTTGTGCGTCTAAAGGAGTTCTGTTTTAACGTTTCCGTCGTGTGATTGCGTTCTGTCATTTCTTCCTCTTAGAGGAACGAGAGGGAGTCATCAGAAGGTCTATGGACCCGGTCCCAAGTGGAATGAGCTGGCCGAGAATCACATTCTCTGTAATGCCTCTCAATGGATCTGTGGTTCCGGCAATCCCTGCTCCTAACAAGTGCTTGATCGTCACTTCAAAAGCTGCTCTGGCAAGAGCGCTGTTCTTTGAGCCCGAGATGCCATGTCTACCGATTTGCCTTATTGCTCCATCGGCAGTCATCATGTCAGCAACCAGAATGATATGACGAACATCAACATCCATTCCCTGTTCATTGAGTACACTCATGGCTTCTTTGATGATTGCATTACGTGTTGCCTCTATGCCAAGGACTTGGTATATCTCCCTGAGATTGTTCGTGTATACCTTGTGCGAATCTATTCCCCCGATCTCAAGTGCGTCTTGCAGGTTGGACCCTTCAGTATGGAGGACGTAGCCGCCGCCCTCCTTTCGAATGACCACGTGAGTCACGTCATTGATCCCCTTCACTCGCACCTCGCGTATCTTCTCGCTCAAGCGCTGAAGATCTGCAAGGGTATCGTTTGCCGGATAGACGAAGATTACGTTGTCACCGGTTTCTACTTCGCCCTTGGCCTTGATTTTAGCCTGAATTGCTTCGGCGACGCTCTCTACGGTCAGGCCTTTGTCTTCCATCAACTCAGGGTCAAGTCTGATGTCAATGGCTTGTCTTAGAAGGTCAATTGACACATTGCTTGCTACACTCTCGACCAAGACCATCTCGATGTCACGAGCGATTCTCTTGACCTCATTGCGATCCCCAGCAATCTCATCCGCCAGGTGAATCTTCATCGTAGGCGTACTGGGATTGTTCCGTGCGTCGACAATCTCTATGAGACGTGGCAGACCCTGTGTCACGCTGAGTTCAGCTACTCCTGCATAGTGGAATGTTCGTAGCGTCATCTGCGTTCCAGGTTCGCCTATGCTCTGCGCGGCAACCGTGCCCACAGCCTCACCGGGCTCAACGAGTGACATCTCATATGATGCTATCACGGTGTCGCATATCTCGTCAAACTCCTTTTTTGTGAGAGTGTGCTCCCTAATCTTGGTGCCAAGTTCATTCAGCACCTTGGGTGGAAGTCGGCGCTCATCTCTCATCTTGGTAAGCCGCTTCTCCATGTACTTCTCGATGCCTTCAACAGTAGGTTTGGTTGTCTTTGGAGGCTTCTTGACCCTGGTTGTCTTTGGCTTCTTAGCGGGCACCTTCTTTGGCTTCCTAGCGGGCGTCTTCTTCGGCTTCTTGGCAGGTGTTTTCTTTGGCTTTGTCGCTTTCTTCTTGGATTCCGTCTTTGGACTCTTTGCGGTCTTCTTGGTAGACGTCTTCTTCGCCTTACTAGTCTTCGACATCACTTCTTGCCTCCGCTATTTCACCTTCGCTTTGCCCAGGACCTTTTCGATTGCTATGTCTATATTCACTGACCTTCCGTGATCCGACTTACTCGGGTCGACACCATCGTCTCCAAACTTGAACTGCACAATTCGACCTGGAGCCGTTCTGACTGTTCCATCGGTTTCTACCTTCAGGTCTTGCAGCGCAGTCATGAGCCTCCTCTGCATATACCCAGATGTGGAAGTACGAACTGCAGTGTCCACAAGGCCCTCACGGCCACCTGCCGCATGGAACCAGTACTCTATTGGGTCAAGACCGTCCTTGTAGCTGGACGTCACGAATCCTCTTGCTCTGGCACCTAGGTCGCCGCTCTCAAAGTGCGGGAGAGTGCGACCGATGTAACCTCGGCTGATACGCTCACCACGTACTGCCTGCTGCCCTACGACTGCAGCCATCTGTGACAGGTTCAGTCTTGAGCCCCGTGCCCCAGTCTGAGCCATGATAACTGCAGCATTCTCGAGACCGAGGTGTTCACCGGCCACAGCGCCGGCGGAGTCTCGAGCCTCAGCTAGTGTGGCCATGATTCGCTGTTCGAGGGTTTCCAAGAGTGTCTGACCAGGGTTCGGGTCTAGTTCTCCACGCTTGTAGGTTTCAATCAGCTGGTTCACTTTGTGGTCTGCCTCTTCGAGGATGATCTTGATTCGTTGCTCAGCCTCTCTGGGCAGAGTCACATCGTCAAGACCCATTGTGAAACCTCTGTCAGTGATCAGACGAACAAGAAGTCGACCTACTGAATCCATGAATACACGGGCAGCCGTGGAGCCCTCTTCCTTGATTATTCGGTGGAACAACGAGTCTGGTTCGCCAGCACCAAAGGCCTTCTCGTCTACTACGCCGAACAAGAGTTCGCCATTTCGGATTACAACATAGGAGTCGTATTGGCAGTCATCCTTCTCGCATACGTTGCACTTTCTGCAGACATTAGCCTTGAAGGACATATTGATGCCCTCTGGAATGAACATGCTGAATATCTGCTTTCCAGTCCATAGCTTCACCGGGCTAAGGATGGTCGGAGGTGGAAGCTCGCCAGTGAATTTACCTGTGGCCAACAGTTGGTTTACCTGGTTCTCAGTGTATAGACTTGACTTCCTGGTCAGCAAGAAAGCAGCAGAGATGTAGTCCTGAAGTGCGCCAATGATGGGCCCGCCATATCGTGGGGAGAGGATCTGCTCCTGCACCCTCATTAGAACTCGGGCCTCTGCACGGGCCTCTTCGGACTGCGGCACATGAAGGTTCATCTCATCGCCATCAAAGTCTGCGTTGTACGGCGGGCAGACATAGAGGCTCAGCCTGAAGGTACGGTATGGCATGACACGTACTTCGTGGGCCATTATCGACATTCTATGCAGTGATGGCTGACGGTTGAACAGTACAATATCACCGTTGTCTAGGTGTCGCTCCACAATGAAACCGGGCTCGATTGTGTCTGAAATGATGGACCGCTCTTTCACGAACCTCAGGTCTACTCTGCGGCCGTCTGTACGAATGAGATAGTTTGCACCAGGGTGTCTGTCAGGACCACGAAAGACTAGCTCTTTCATCTCCTCAATGTTCCATTCGGTTACTCTCTGTGGAATGGTGAGAATCCTAGCGATCTGCTCCGGAACACCTACCTCGTTCATGCTGAGGTTCGGGTCTGGTGAGATGACTGTACGGGCTGAGAAGTCGACACGCTTCCCTGACAAGTTCGAGCGGAATCGACCTTCCTTTCCCTTCAGCCTCTGTGCTAGAGTCCTCAGGGCCCGACCGGATCTGTGACGGGCTGGCGGGATACCGCTGACACCGTTGTCAAAGTAGGTTGTACAGTGGTACTGTAGCAGTTCCCAGAGGTCTTCTACAATCAACTGAGGAGCTCCTGCATCTAGGTTCTCACGCAGTCGCTGGTTAATTCTGATTATGTCGATCGCCTTGTGGCTCAAGTCGTCCTCTGATCTCACACCAGATTCCAGTGTGATTGATGGACGAACTGTCACCGGAGGAACTGGTAGCACCGTTAGAATTGCCCACTCCAATCTGGCAGCCTCAGCATTGATGCCGAGTAAGGCGTAGTCCTCGTCGGAGATGTTTTCCAGACGGGACCTGATGTCGATTGGAGTCAGACGAACTGAACCGGCCTCTCCAACCTCATAGATGGAAGTAGGTTTCTCGAGCTTGAGTTTGAGTTGTTCCTCACCACAGTGTGGACATGACTTTGCCTTTGCAGCGCGTTTTAGAATGTCCTTTGATAGATTAGCAGTCTTCTGACCAATCTCAGGATATCTCTTGAATAGACGGTTGTAATGGTCAATCTCCTCTTCGTTTAGCAGGATTCTGTTGCACTCTCTGCAGACACTTCGAAGGACCTTGTGAATGACCTTAGCGTATCCCTCGTGCATGATAGGTCTTGCAAGCTCAATGTGACCAAAGTGTCCTGGACAATTCCCGACTCTGTTCCCGCAGGTTCTGCATCTCTGACCAGGATCAATGACACCCAACCGTGGGTCCATGATTCCTGACTCGATTGGATAGCCATCTTCGTCATATGTGTCTGCAACGACTATTTGTGCTACAGACATCTTCCTGATGTCATCTGGGCTGAGAAGACCAAACTCGATTGCATCGATCTTCTTGGTTGTCAGTCCGGTAATCATTAGATCATCTCCTTTAAGCGAAGCCTGGCGGCCAGGCCGAGCGACATCATCTCTTGTATCAGCAACTTGAACGCGTATGATACCACGACGCTGCTGATCTTCGCGTTGGTGCCGCATATCGGGCAGTAGTACTGGTCCTTGTTTCGGTCGTAGACTCCAATGAGACCGCAGTCCTCGCAGACCAGCATGTTGCTCTTGTCAGACTCATCCAAGAGCCTACCCTTGAGCAGAATGGCTGCACCGTGACCAATGAGTACGTCCCGCTCCATCTCCCCAAACCTCAGGCCACCCTCACGAGCACGACCCTCGGTGGGCTGGCGGGTGAGAATTTGTACTGGTCCTCTGGCTCGAGCGTGAATCTTGTCCGCAACCATGTGATGGAGTTTTTGCATTGCTACGATACCTATAAAAACATTTGATATTAGCTTCTCTCCTGTTATTCCGGAGTACATGACTTCTCTTCCATTATGCTGGAAGCCGTGCTTCGTAAGTGTTTCAAATAGCTCTTCCTCCTTGACGCCACAGAACGGAGTGCCATCCTGTTGTTTACCCTCCACGCATGCCGCCTTTCCAGCAATCATCTCAAGGATCTGACCAATAGTCATCCGGCTGGGAATAGCATGTGGATTGATGATTAGATCTGGAACAACCCCGCTCTCAGTGAAGGGTACATCCTCCTGTGGGACGATGTAGCCGATAACTCCTTTCTGACCATGTCGTGATGCGTACTTGTCGCCAAGCTCCGGTATACGGAGGTCGCGGACCTTCACCTTGACCAAACGGTTGCCATCGATGGTTTCGGTCAGGATGACGCTGTCAACTACTCCTGACTCACCGTGACGTACTGCTACTGATGTTTCACGACGGTTGGGCGAGGCTATCTCGAACTCGGAGTACTCCTCCAGGAACCTCGGCGGGGAAGTCCTGCCGATGAGAACATCGCCACCCTGAACCTCTACCTCGGTCTCGATGACGCCGTCCTCTCCGAGATTGCGATAGGACTCGGATGCTCTGTAGCCCCTGACGCTTCGGTCAGGAATCTCGAATCGGTCCTCTTGTCCTCCAGGGTACTTGCGTTCCTCACTCTCGTAGACTCGTGCAAAGGTACTCCTTCCAAGACCTCTCTCAACTGAGGCCTTGTTCATGATGAGTGCATCCTCGATGTTGTAACCCTCGAATGAGAGGATTGCAACCACGAAATTCTGCAATGCTGGACGTTCCTCGTAGCCTATGGAGTCCATAGCCCTTGTCTTTACAAGTGGAATCTGAGGATAATGGAAGAAGTGAGACCGTGTGTCGGCACGGTACCTGAAGTTTGATGCTGGAACTCCCACAGACTGCTTGGCCATACCAGCCATGTAGACATTACGAGGTGACTGATTTCTCTCTGGGAATGGAATGAGTGCTGCAGAGATACCAAGAATGGTGGAGGGAACTATCTCCATGTGAGTCGTGTTAGGTCCGATCTCGTTCGGGTACATTGCGATGAGAGTGTTCTCCTCTTCCTCGGCGTCAAGGAACTCTACTATCCCGTTCCTCATCAGGTCTCCGTAACCCCACTCGACGTCCTCAACCATCCTCAGGTGTTCATCAGTCAGTCTACTCTTACCATTCTCGACCACAATTGCTGGGCGCCGAACTCTGCCGGCATCACAGTTGACTTGGACCTCATTGGTGTTCTCATAGTAAGCGATGTTGGTTTCTTGGTCGATCTCACCAGCACGCCGCTTCTGCCGCATGGTCTTGGCCAAGACCTGAGGTGCTGGATGGATTCCAACGAGTCGACCATTCAGGAAGACATCGGCCCACTTTGTACCTCGTCTTCCTTTGAGTTTCTCAATTGGCTCGACCTCGGCCTTGAGAAGGGCCTTCTCCACCGCAGTTTCGTCAGTGCCCACAGAGATGTAGGCCATCATAGCGATGTTCTTGACTAGACCGCAGTTAGGACCTTCAGGGGTTTCGTTCGGACATATCTTGCCCCAGTGTGTAGAATGAAGGTCTCGCGCTTCGAAGTGTGGCTGTGACCGTGACAGAGGTGAAACCACTCTTCTCAGGTGGGAGAGAGATGAGATGTAGTTTGTACGATCGAGTAGTTGTGATACGCCGGCCTTGCCTCCAACCCAGTTACCCGTGGCAAGAGCGTGTTTGAGTCTCTGAGTGATGACATCAGCTCTGACAGCCGTGCGAATGTTGGGCTTACGACCACGCACTGCAGTGCGCTCTAGCTGATACTTTATGTCCCGAGTCAGGGAGTAGAGTGCAACTCTGAATAGGGACATGAGAAGGTCTCCAGACAGCTTCAGTCTCTTGTTTGCATAGTGGTCCTTGTCATCTGCCTGCCTCTTGATCAATACGAGCTCCAGCAGACGTTCCACCATCTGTCCCAGGTAGTATGCCTTCTGGAGTCGATGAACCTCTTCTGTTCCAATATGAGGAAGGAGATAGCGGTCGAGCACTTTCTCAGCGCGAGCAAGACGGTATTCCTTTGTCTGACCGACTGCTACTCGCTTACCAATGAAGTCTAGAGCATTGTCCCTTGTCGAGCTATCTTCATCTTCGCGACCAGCATTGATTGGCGCAGACTGTTCGATCGTGACGATCAGCTCATTCCTGATCTCATTGTCATCAGATATGACGTCAACGATTTCCTTGTCGGACTCCAGACCAAGGGCCTTCAAGAGTATAGCAAGGGGTATTTTACCAGGCACAGAGGGGAAAGATACACGTAACTCACCAGTTCTCTTTCTCTCAATGGTGACCGGGGCACGGAAGCCACGTGACGTTGAGAAGACCTTTGCTATGTGGGTGTAGCTTGAGCTCTTGCTTGCTTCTTCAATCAGAATCCTATTGGGCGCCAAATCTTCCTGTGTTACAAGAACGCGCTCTGACCCATTGATGATGAAGTAGCCACCGGGATCCTTCGGATCCTCGCCATGCTTTATGAGTTCTTCATTTGACATGCCGTGGAGAAGACACTTCTCGCTTCGAAGCATAATGGGCATATCACCAATGTAGATCCTCATGGTTTCCATACGAGTAGAGATGGACCCCTCCTTCCGTACCGGAGTCATGTCAAGGTATAGCTTGCTTGCATAGGTCAGGTTCCTGATCCGTGCCTCATTGGGGTACAGTGGATGTTCGCTCCCATCGGCCTCTCTGACTGATGGAGCTTCAACTGCGATGTCCCCAAGCTCTACATGGTACCCCTCGACTTTCGGATTGAGCCTTGCTACACTATCGACTACTTCCTGAATCTCCTCCCGAATGAAACGGTTGAATGAGTCCAGATGTTGGCCTACTAGCCCATAATAGTCGAAGAAGGCCTCAATGACAGGCCAGTACTTCCCCGTATCTTCAGTGTCTGTTGCCATATCACAACACCATGACTATGTGGGACGGGGGAACCACTGCTAGCATACGCTTCCCTAAGCATGAACCCAGAAGTCCGAGCTCACCCATTTGCCGCAATAGCCGCCCCGTGTGTTTTTGCTCAAGTTCTGACTGCGTTCCCCCACTCAGCATGAGATGTGGCGGGCTCGGCGGGATTTGAACCCGCGGCCCTTCCCCGATACAAGAAGAAATCATCTTGTTCTTCAGGTTAAAAGCCTGCTGCGCTACCTAGCTGCGCCACGAGCCCTCTACATGTACAGACCAAGCACAACGCATGATGTATTGTAGTGTCGAACTATGTGGAGAGTTGTAAAGCGCGCAATGCGTGGCCATGCATGAGTGGGAAGCTATCTGCCTGAGCTGTCCGGACGGGATTGTGTAACCATAAAAGGGTTTCCATAAAACGAAAGATGGAGTATCATCTACTTCGGTTTGGGTGAACCAGTCCATATAGTGCCGTCATTGGTAAAAAGCATTGTGCTGGAACTGTCCAAGTGTAGAGAATCGCTGTCTGATTCAGGGACGTTGGCTGAACCATTTGCGTAGCTCGGCCTAGCCTGACCTGTTTCGCAGTATCGGTACAAGCACGATTCCACAAAACTCTCATGTTCCACTCATTCCTAGCCCGATGTTACCACCAAACTCTGGAGCCACCCTGAGTTTGGCTAAAACTTTGTATGAGATCATTGGGACTTTGTCCCTCCTTCAAACCTGGCTTCCTTCCCCTGTCTTGTTACTAGTGTATCACTTCCAGAAACAGAAGGACTTCCCATGACTCTTGCCACGGCGGGGTCATTGTCACTCATCTCAGACTCGTCGCCAAGACTGAAAACGCTCATTTGAGCATGGCGAACAGCCGCGGACTCTCCAAGACTAGATACACAGTCTTTGGAGGAGAGTAAGGACTTCTCTCGAGATGATTGGTTCCTTTGGGCTTTCAGTTGCGTGTTTCGTCTTCCTTTATGACTACTAGCACACTTACCTAGTCCTATCACGACTATTCGTCAATGCTCGGCCCTTCTTAGCTCATACCGAGAGCATCCCAAGGACAAGGTTTAATAGAAATCCAGAAGTGGGTCGGTTGCTCAGACTATTTCAGAGTACGTTAGCCCCTGTAGTGTAGCTCGGCCAATGCTGTAGATTTCCCACAGCATCCGAAATAGCATTCAAGACTGTCACTCTTGAGACCCGGGTTCAAATCCCGGCGGGGGCGCCATCTTCTTCTGAATCGGTTTGATTTCTATAAAGATACATAGGACGCACGCTTCCGGACTAGCTTGAAGAAATGACCGCATCAGAGATACCGTATAGTGGAGAGGCTATTGCCAAGGTAGGTGATATTGAGATTGCCTACGACGCTTTCGGAAACTCCTCTGGCTCACCTTTGCTGCTCGTCATGGGGCTAGGAATGCAGATGATCCTCTGGAATGATGCCTTCTGCAAGCAACTGGCCGCTCAGGGATACTGGGTGATTCGCTTCGATAACCGAGATGTCGGATTGTCAACGAAATTCGATGATGCAGGCCTACCGGATATACTCTCACTGATGCAGGGTAAGGCAGTAGAAGTGCCCTACAGAATATCGGACATGGCATCTGATGCCGTGGGTCTACTTGACGCCCTGAAGATCGATGCAGCTCATGTCGTGGGTGTTTCGATGGGAGGAATGATTGCACAAAGCATAGCAATCCATTATCCTGAACGAATCCGAACTCTGACGTCAATTATGTCCTCAACTGGCAATCCCGATCTACCACAGCCAAAGCCAGAAGTAGCATCCATATTGGTGAGCTGACCGTGCGGAGTATATTGAATACTCGCTGAAGACCCAGCGTTTGCTCCAGGGTCCAGGTTTCCCCCTAGATGAGGAACTCGTCCGTGAGCGTTCTGGACGCGCGCATGACCGTAGCTACTATCCTTACGGAACGGGAAGACAATTGGCGGCTATTCTCGCCTCTGGTAGCCGGAATGATGCTTTGAAAGATGTTAGAACGCCCACTCTCGTTATTCATGGTGACGCAGACCCCCTTATTCCTGTAGAGGCCGGAAAAGACACTGCTGAAACCATTCCGGGAGCGGAGCTAATGATTATCGAAGGAATGGGTCATAGTATACCAATTGAAGTGGAGCCACGCATAATCGAGGCTATAGTACGCCATACTTCATAGATCTCTCTCTTCCCTCACATGATTTTCTTGCCATACTGAAACATAGAAAAGGAAAACCGATGTCTATTAACTATAGTGAATCACCATGAATCTTTTGATATTCCTATTCAAATCTGGACTGCCTCTTGAAGAAATAGAGAAGACATCCGAGCAAAGAGCCGATCGTTATCTACAGGTGAAGGGTCTGATACAGAAGTACTATGTCCTTGACAAGTCGACTGACCGCGCAGGTGGTGTCTTTGTATTTGACTCAGAGGAGAATCTTGCGACGTTTAGAGAGTCAGAATTGGCAAAGAGTACTGGTGAGGCCTACAAGTTCCTCGAACCGCCTCACACGAGAGTACTTGAGATAGCCAAGGTTCTTCGAGAGTAGTAGTCATCTAGGCTGGGGACTTCCCGTTCTAACAACTCCTCATCAGAAGCAATGAGCATGGGGAGTACTCTTAAGATAAGAAACCGAATCCCGAAGGAATCGCCCAACCCGGCACGTTGGTGAGAGGCGGACAGATGACAGACTTCTTGGACGCTTGTTATGAAGCAATCAAGAAACAGGAAACTTCCATTTCTGAAACTGTGAAGTGCGTAAGTGAGGAAGATGTTGACCTTCTCAAGAACAGGCGGCTTATCATCCTTACCGGGTGTGGCGATTCCTATGCCGTGGCCGAATACGGGAAATGGGCCTTTCTTGGGATTGGGCTCAACGCTGTTGCTCTCTCTCCATTGGCAATCTCGCAGGTCCAGCTCGGTGAAGACTCTGTAGTGATTGGAGTGAGTGCCTCTGGAAGGAGTGTCACTACGATTGACGCGCTCAAGACTGCTAGAGCAGCGAACGCAAGTACTGTCATTCTCACAGACGACCCTAAGGGCAAAGCGACTGAGAATGCTGGTCGGGTTTGGTTGACCCAATCCGGTGTGAATGATTACAACATTAGCCCTTCGTCAGTCACAACAACAGCAATGGCATATCTTCTCAAATTAGCAGTGATGCATGAAGAGTCGCCTGAAAGTCAGATCAGTCATGATCTCCATCAGCTTGGACAGATAGGCAGGAAGATGGTGAAATGGGCCGAAAGAGTGGGCCAGGGGGTTTCTGAGATTGTATTCCCAGATAGCCCTCTATACGTAATATCAGATGGACCAAATCACGTTGCCGCTCAGGTCGGAATGATGAAGTTCAATGAATACTCGGTTGTTCAGAGCTTTGCAGCGGAGAGGGAGGACTTCCGGCACTATCATGTTCTATCAGTCAATGAGGGCGATTCTGCCGTATTGGTATCCGACAGTCCTCCAGGCGATGATGATCAGCGATACATGCAAGTATTGACGAACAGACTGAGGATGAGAGCTTCTCATCTCTATACACCCAAAAGTCTGGGTCTTGTGAGCGCTCTTGGACAGGTGATACCGAACTCGATTGCCTTCCAAATGGCTGCGTTCTACAATGTTGTTAGGTACGATAGCGACAAAGCTGGCTGGAAACGGCCGAATGTTGATGTCTTCAGGATATATTGACGCTGATTGGCCTACATCATTCCCCGGTATAGCCCTCCATCAATCAACAACAATGCACCGTGAACATAGCTGGCCAGAGGGCTCAATAGAAAAGCACAGACTGGGCCAAACTCATCTGGATTGCCCATACGACCGAGCGGAACACTTGCCTCCAAGCTCTCCTTGGCTGACTTGTTGTTCGCGAGAATCTGTTCCACCCTCGCTGTGTAGATATATCCAGGGCAGACTGCATTCACTCGAATGCCCTCCGGTCCGATCTCGTTCGCCAGAGTGCGCATCATTCCAATCACAGCCGGTCGAATTGTGTTCGAGAGAAGCAAATTGTCGATTGGCTGTTTTACAGAGATTGAGGTGCTGTAGAGGATCGAAGGTGAGTCCGCCTTCTTCAGTAGAGGCAATGACTCTCTTGTGAGCCATATCGCGCTCATCAATGTGAGATTGAGGCCTGCTTTCCAGTCATCATCAGACACGTCTGAGAACATTCCGGGGGGAGGTCCTCCTGCGTTGACGTAGAGACCATCCAGCTTTAAGCTTCTCTCCTCAGCAAAGCTGACCAGGGTCTTGATATCGTCATACTTTGATACATCAGCCACGACATACTCTGCCCTTTGGCCAAGTTTGGAAACAGCCTCTTTGAGTGAGTCCTCTGAGCGGCCACAGATGATGACATTGGCACCTTCTTGACTAAGTGCCTTGGCCACTCCGAAACCAAGACCCCGTGATGCAGCAGTCGCTATTATCGTCTTGTCTTCTAGTTGAAGGTCCATGGCTCCGCCAACACCGACGGGGGCTGTGAATGTCGCAGTATTTCACTCTTGCGAACCGATTACTCGGCTATTGTTGAGATAGCGGCTTCAGTCCTTGCTCCGAGTCTTACCTCAAGATGCAGGAAAGCTGCACTAAGACGCTGGAAGGTCGGAGGTACACTGAACTCTCCAACTCCAAGTGAGTTCAGCACTCTCTGAACCTTAATGGGAGTGAGTTTCTGGCTATCTGTTGAACTGAATGCTAATAGAACTCTTGGGTCATCTGGGTCAGGAATCCTGTACACTGATTGGCATCGAATTCCCTTGTCTTCAAGTCCGTACTTTATCTTGGCCTCTATTGTCTCCATTTCGACAGTCCACCAAGATGTTGTTCCGTTCTAGGGTACAAAAGCACCTGTATTAACATCGTAATACAGATGTTTGGCGACATAGAGTACTAGGCTCGTTAGCTACATGCAGTGACTGCGCCGCAGAGTGTTCTCATTTCACCTTCTTTGCGAATTCTTGGCCGTATTCAAATGCATTCTGCAGCTCGTCATCACTTGGCACCCATTTGACCGTGAGGGGTTCCATAACGATGTCCATCTTGCCCCGCTCCATTGACTCATGAATTCTCTTGACTGCCCCACCGCCCCAGCCATATGAGCCGAATGCGGCACACTTCTTCCCCGCTGGCTTTAGTACCTCCAGATCCGATAATAGAGGAGCCATTGTAGGCAGGATGTCATTGTGAAGAGTGGAACATCCAACAAGGATTCCCTTTGCTTCCAGCAGATCAGCTATGATGTCACCGCGGTCGTTATGTGGAATGAGTCTGAGTAGAGGTGTCAGGCCTTCATCCTGCACCCCTTCAGCAATCGCACGGGCCAGCATTGTTGTACTCTGCCACATTGTGTCCCATGCTATCACCACTTTGTCGGTTGTTCGTTCTCCCTTCGCCCATTGCAAGTATCTTGTGACAATCTCAAGCGGGTCCTTTCGCCAGATTAGCCCGTGAGAGGGTGCAATGACCTTAATGGGTAGATCCAACTTGAGAACTTCCTCAATCTTGCGTTGTACCATGCGGCTCAGAGGCCACAGGATATTTGCATAGTACTTTTCCGTTTCTCTCCAGAGTGTAACTTGGTCTACCTCGTCTGCAAATCGTTTCTCGGTGGCATAATGCTGTCCAAACGCGTCATTTGGCATGAGAAGCTGTTCCTCTACATAGTAAGTGAACATTGATTCTGGCCAATGCAACATGGGAGCTTCATAGAATCTCAATGTTTTACCGCCAAGATCAATCTCGTTGCCGGTCTTTACAGTCTGAATCTTCCAACCGTCGCCATAGTGTTTCTTCAGCTGATCTACAGCTTTCGGAGTGCAGACAAGGGTCGCATTCTCTACAATCTTGAGAACGTCAGGTACTGCGCCGGAGTGGTCCATCTCAGTGTGATTTGATATCATATAGCCGATATTTTGGAAGTCAACAACCTCCGATATGCGTTCAAACATTTCATCTGAGAAAGGGCCGTAGACTGCATCGACCAATGCTGTCTTCTCCCCAACTACTATGTAGGCATTGTATGTGGTTCCATGATGGGTTGTATAGCTATATCCATGGAAATGGCGCACATTGTGGTCAATAGCTCCAACCCAGTATACGTCCTTCATGACTTCAATGGGTTTCATTCTATCACAGACAGGCGAGTATTGACAGATGTAATAAATGGATTAGTTACTGTCAGACAATGATCTCAGGCACAGACGCTGCGTCATTGGCATTCGCGCTGGTTACGTCAGGGCCTCTTCATCTTCCGAAGGAGGTTGCGGGTAACACGAATGAACGTTAATGGGTTCAAACTGCGTGAAATGGGCTCTAATAATGCCTAAGATTCAATTCACCAGAATCACGAGCTAGATAAGGCGTTCTTTTAGATGAGGAACCATCATGACAATGAGTGTCGATGAGGCCATTAGAGAAAGGAGAAGCGTCAGAGCATACGAGGACCGTCCGGTTTCGGAAAACCTGATCAGACAAATCATCGAAGCTGCAACATTTGCGCCAAGTGCGAAAAACGGTCAGCAATGGAGGTTCACTGTGCTCATTGGAGATTCAAAGAAACAGTTCACAGACCTCTACAGGCAAGAACTCGACAGACTGAAGTTTGACTTGGGTTCCTCCTATGGATCCTGCAACATGATGGAGAAAGCCCCTGTGGTGATAATCGTCTGGAACACGAACGAGAGAGGGTGGAGTACCGAGGTCCATAGCGTGGCTGCTGCAATTCAGAACTTGCTCCTCAAGGCATACTCACTAGGTCTGGGAACGTGCTGGATTGGAGACATTTTCTATACCCATAACGCCATTATGGACCATTTCAAGAAACCCTGGAATCTTCTGGCGGCTATCACTGTGGGGTGGCCAGCAGTGAACCCGAAGATGAAACCCAGACTTTCGGTTGACGAAGTGACGGATTTCTTAGATTAGTGAACATCAGGACATCGGATCAAATGACAGATTGGTCAATAAGAAGCAGTCAGGACAGCTGCAGAGGAAATCGAGTCAGAAGAAACTGATAAGACTCATTTGAAATGTGATAGGCTCAAAGCTTGTTCTGGTGAAATCTCCAGACCTAGTCGGTTCAGCCTTGTCATCTCATCGATTGGAGTCTTGTTCTTGGGGTCTATTGCCAAGCATGCGCCATGGACCATCTCTGTTCTAAGCTGCCCCTTGGCAATTGGATTGTTTCTCAGGTGTGGTGCGTCCAAGATTCCCTTCCCGACTGCTTGCACGTATGTCTTGGGTTCGATGAGAGGGTCCCGTGAGGTTCCATCACTCAGTGAATGAACGACTGCAACTAGTAGTTTGGCTTCTTTCACAAGCTCGTTCTTCCGTTTCAGAACTTCCTTGTCACCAAGGGGATTTGGAGTTCCGAGAAGACAGTCATGAATGACCCTTCGTGCAATCTTGCAACTCTCAATGATCTCTTCTGCAGTTGCAGCGTGATCAGCCTCACAGAATCCCACAACGTGTACAATATGCGGATTCAGCAACATTCCAGTATAGATTGAAGATGATAGCTGACCCTTACCCATGTCAAGGTCAGGTGGATAAGAAAAGAGTCCAGGCCTTACCTGTCTAATAGAGAGAAAACTGTGATCATGCAAGGACTCAACTAGCTCGATCTTTGCAAGCATCTTGGCAAGATCCATCTTAGGGGAGGTTCCAAGGGGTGTGTTGAGCATGTATTGTGCGACATAGTGCCGGACACCAGCTGCCTTCGCATTGTATGCAGAGAGATATGCCATTGCAACTGCAATTGTATCATGAGCGCTTCTCAGGCTCCAATGATGAGGCTCATTGATCTCAACTGGAATGTCGTGTTTTGCATGCCATCGGTGGTTTTGCTGATTCTCAGTCATTGCTTCCTCAAGAGGCCTCTTGCTCCTCCCATCTAACTCACTGTACCACAACAGAGGAGTTGCACACCATGCGTTGTTTATAGTTTCTTTCAATAGCTCTGCCCAGCGTATCAGGTCACGTGTACCACTGTAACATCTTAGGAGAGGGTAGTTACCTCTTCTTGAGGCCTCAAAGAGTCGTTGCAGTTCTTCGGTTTCTCTGAGTGGGACTCCTCCATCGCCCTCCAGACTCTCGTCCATCTCGGACGGGTGAAAGAATGACTCCTGTGCACTTTGATCTGGGCCGATTGAAATCACATCTAGGACTGATGCCCTCGCTATTCGTGCCACACCATGCACTGTTTCTTCAACAGATGATAGACCGAAATGGTGTCTCAAGAGTGGTATCGGGCTCTTAATGGCGATTCTTGTCATTAGATCTTGAGGATTCTTCTCGCCGGGGTGCATCTGCGTACATCCACGGAGAAATCCTAACGTATCTCCATCAGTGGAAAAGCCGGTGAAGATCTCCTCAAACAATCCTATACTCTCTGCAATCGGTCTGATTGGTGCTGTGCAGCCAAGTAACCACCTCTTCGTTTCCAGATCGTTTTTAGCCACGGCTTTCTTCAGGTCCTTGAGGAGCCTTGTCGCACTCACCGCAGTGAGTCTGTAGCTTACGCCAACAACGTCAGGGTCGTGCTTCTTGACTTGGATTATCAGCTCATCAATGGGGGTTGCAGGTCCCAAGAATAGAGTTTCATGACCTTCTTCCTCTGCCAGAACGAGAAATCGAAGAACCCCGGCCACATGGACACAGTTTCCAATGGCGGCCCCTAGAATCTTCACGTTTCATCCACCTCCAGTCCTGGGATATCCCATACCTCATCGAAGTCTGGATAGTCAACAGGCAAGCGACCTGTTCGGACGTATTCCTTGACTTCACGAGGGCTCAGACCTTCAAGACCCATGCTCTCTAGATTGCGTCCGCTCTCCCAGAAGTCTATTCCATAGAGTTGGCATGCAATATTGATTACAGAGTCTATAGCTGGAGTTTCGATTCCGATAAGTTTGCCAAGATTGGAAATGGGCACTAGACCTGTGGGAACATCTTCCAGTACATAGCGATGTTCCAAGGATGAAGGACTTCCAACTCCATCGTATGCATCAATGCTCTGAATACACTCGCATAATGTGGCTCCTTTCGCGTCATACGTTCTTCTCAGCCATTCTAGTAAAGACAAAGGTTGGGCGCAGAACTCTTGAGCAACACTCATTCTCTCAGCGTCCATCTTCTCTATAAGCTGACCCACAGTTTCGGAGATTGCATCATGATAGTGATTATACCCACCTTGCCTTGACTCAAGAAGACCAGCAGATAGGATTGTGGGGGTTGGATGTAGCATGGCGCCAACATTGTTGAGACTGGTTTCCATTACGTCATCTGCTAGCTCGAATGGGAGAGGAAGTCGATTCAGACTCTTCAGAAGCCGATGATTGTCGGACGCTGGAAATGCACTTATTCTGACGCTATTCTTGATCTTGGAAATCAATACCGAGTTCGGCCCAGTAGTCCTTGACACAAAACTGAAGGTCTGCGCCTCTCCCAATAGAAGGTCGTCGACGTTGGAGTTTGATCTCAATATTCCGGCAAACTCAAGAACACCACCAGTTCGACCGGGCATTAGAAGCACTGTCTGCCCCGGTTCAAGGTGAGGACCCATGGTATCGGCGAAGAATGTATGTGCCTGAGCTGGTACTGAAACAACGAGAATATCTCTACCATCAATGGCCTCCTTCATATTGTCTGTGACACGCGAGATGTGTGCAAATCCTTCGACAAGACCGTGAGCTTCGATGCCTCCTCTGTCGGATATCCCCTTGACATTCTCGATACTACGGTTGTAGAGAGCAACATCAAGACCGTTTATGGAGAGATAGCTAGCAAGGCCTCTGCCAGCGTGTCCTGCACCCAGGACAGCAACCCTGACAGGACCTGATGTGTACTTCTCCGGCTCTTTCCATGGCATGAGGTTCATACCTCCGCCTCAACTCGCAAACTCGGCCCTTATCAGTCGCCCCGGTGAACGAATACACCATAAGTTGGACCGACGTGGTCTAGAAGGACCAAGGCACGTAAATTGTCGATGCGGTCTCTCTATGGACTCTCTTTTGCCATACTTTACCGAGATACCATTATTAGATTTGCGAAATCGACAGTTGCCGAAGCGTGGTACGCATTGTTAAGGGAAGAATGGTCGAAGTAGCAGGATTTAGACGGTATAGGACATGGTCAAGCGGCTCATTCATCGTTAGGTCAAAGTACGATCCAGGCTATTGTTTCTTGTAAAGAACAAGAGGATTCTGTGATGATCCTTTTGTGTTTTATTGTGAAGAGAGAGCACTCTTATAAGGGCTGACTATGAGTAGAGTGTGTTGAGAGATTAAGTAGGAAGTGAGTCGGCAGCAATCATGTGCTAATTGCACAAGCGACCACAATACTGACTGGCCCATAACTAAGTCTACACGGACCCTTCAATTCCGAAATCTCCTACTTTGGCGTCAAGCCATAATGGAAGAAGATGAGTGCAATGACCGAAGACAAGGTCCTAGACATCACACTGCAGACCCCAGAATGGAATGATACAGGAGAAAGGGTGGCCATGTTTGTCAAAATGACCGCTGATAGACGTAATTTCAATGGACAAATCGAAACTGAATCTTCTCAGAGTGTTGCGCCCATGAGGAGAGCCCCTAGATGAGCTTTAACGTGATACGTGCCTCGCCATCTGAAGCGTGGAATAGAGACTTGCCACCAATCGGTTTCTCAGTAGACAGTTCAGGTACGGCAATGACTGTTTCCAAGTTCCCTGAACCGGACTACTATCTTAGAATGACAAGACCACCAAGAGGTGTACTAGAGTTTGTCGTCAAGGCATATAGAAATGCGAAACATGATCACAACACACTCAAGAAACTAATCCGCGACTTTTGTGAAGAATCAAGAACTGGTTGTCATATCAGTAGAACCACCACCACGGAAATCGGTGGGGTGACTCGTAAGTCTCGAGTGTTTCTTGCGGGGCGAAACCTCTCACGGAAGAAGTGGTTAGCTGCTCTCATTCCCTCCCCTGATGGAGGGCCCTATGGGCTTCTAGTTATGTTTGGTGTATACGTGGGCCCTCACAGAGATAGGAAACAAGCGCGAATCATGGAAAGTCCTGTCTTGAAAGGTCTGATGGAGAGCTTCCAGTTGACGAGTGGCCGCTGGAACGGATAGGGAGTAGATTTGTATGGTAAGAGAGTATAGAGGAAGAAGCAATCGGGAAATTAGCAGAGAAACGTGTCTTAGTTGTGGAGGAAACTTCTTCACAAAGGACCGAACTCGCGGAGAGAGAGTATGCACATCTTGTGGGCTTATTGCTTCAGACCATAATCTTGATAGGGGACCCGAGTGGAGAGCGTTCACTGCAGAGGATAGAAAAGCACGAGAACGAACTGGGGCGCCGATGAGGTTTAGATTTGCTGATAAGGGACTCTCCACTACGATTGACTGGCGGAACAAGGACGCTTCGGGTAGATCCATTACGGGACACCGCCGAGCCGCAATCTACAGGATGCGAAAATGGCATGTCAGAAGTAGAACCCGTGCTAACGACTATAGGAACTTGATTTCTGCAATGAGCGAGATGGAGAGGCTGGCCTCGCAGCTTGCAGTTCCACGTGAAACACAAGAAACTGCTGCTTTGATTTATAGAAAAGCTCTGAAGAAGAAACTAGTTAGGGGTAGGAGTATAGACGCTCTTGTAGCCGCTTCAGTATACCTTGCATGCAGGATGCATCGAATTCCAAGACGACTTGATGAGGTTGCAGTCGAGTCAAGGGCCACCAGAAAGGAGGTCGGTCAATCTGTACGGCTTGTCTTGTCCCAATTGAATGTCAGTGTGCCGGTAGCTTCAGCAAGGGACTTGATACCCAGACTATCTTCGGATCTTGGTTTCAAGGGAGAAACTGTGAAGAAGGCTACGGAGATAATCGTCAAGGCGAGGAAAAAGGGTATCACGATAGGTAAGGACCCAGGGGGCATTGCGGGGGCTGCATTGTACATCGCGGGTATTCTCGAAGAAGATAAGCGCACCCAGAGAGACGTGGCTAGAGCAGCACATGTAACAGAAGTGACCATTCGCAACCGATACAAGGACCTTGTCCACTCCCTTGGGATATCATTTGGAATAGATTCTAAGTAATGACATCGGAGAAAATTCTCAAATATCAGCATTTGATAGAGGTTATCCTGAATGACTCTTCCACTTGACGATCTCAGTCGACGCTTTGCTGACAGAAGCACAATAGGCTATCTCATGGGATTCTTTCTGGGATTGGTTTTACTCCTAGTTCTATTGTTTCAGAATCAGTTCGACTTTCTGCTCCTATTTGGCGGCGAGGGGGCACTCTTACTCCTCTCGGTATCCGGGGTTGTGATGAGATTCCTAAGTGGTTTCGGAGTGATGCTTACCTATGCGTACATTTGCAGCATCGTCCTAAGAAATGTGACAGAGCAAGTAAAGGGTAGTAGGAAACGTATGAGATTGCTGAAACTTGCTCTGATAATCCCGAGTCTAGTTGTCCTAATCTATGCAGTGTATGCATTCGTCAATGCATATTTCTATTCGCAAAGTCTTACACTGATTGAGAATCTCACCGCAGTCTATGGGATTTGGTCGCTGATACTTCTAGTCTACATCATTCCGATAGTCAGAGAAGAGTATAGTCCTCAGGTGCATGGAAACTCGGTGGATAGTCTAGATGAAAAACTCGGAAACTGGAAACATGCTCTATGGAAAGGATATCAGTTACATGTTTGGAAGGACTATGGTCGAGTCTACTCTGAAGAATTCAAAAGATACCAACAGAGAATGACTGAGATCCGTGCAATCCTGAGTGGAATTCTTCTTTTGCCAACTGCATTTGTTCTGATGATTCTCCCACCTATCGGGATTCTTGCCATTATGCTCTGGTTCAGAGTATTCTCAATGGACAACAGACCTTTGACGAGAGGTGAAAGGTTTCTTCTGGTTTTCATTTTAGCAACGGCTCTTCTCGTCGCAACCTACTTGTTCTTAGCTATGGACATCTCAGAAACACTTGTCTACTTCAACGCTTCTTACTCGATTGGGGTGTTCTTCAGCATAGCTTTGTTTGGGGTCGTGGTCTGGCAGGCCTAATGATGCTACGCTAGCATACGACTGACAAGGCTTGGATTGACTGATGGATATAATGACTTGAATCCAAGTGTTGCCATCAAAGACCGGAATCAGAACCAATAAGATAGGAAATGAAGTTTACAAGTCGGCTCCTGTGTGAAGTATCAATTGCAGAAATCTCTAGTGTAGGAAGATTGGTCATCTTCTCAATGCGAGAAGCTGGCAGACGGCGGGGGAGGTCCTGCTTGTTGGCAATGATTGCGAATCTTGCGTCTGGGAATGATTCTCTGAGGAACCTCAAAGAGTACTTGACTTCATTTAGATTCTCTCTTGTGCTGTCGGTAATGATGAACAAAAAACGCTCAAAGGGTTTGGTACCTCGCAAGAAAGAGAAGCTGAAGACTTCCAGTTTCGTAGGTTCATAGCTTGAAGTCTGAAGTTCCCAGAATGTGTAGACAGTATCCTTGGCGTCAATTACATAGGTTGTGCCTCGGCTCCTGGCACTCTCATCCAATAAGCGTACTATTGATGTCTTGCCCACACCAACCTTGCCGATTGTGGCAATCGCGATGTTTCGTATCTCACCAGTCATATCTCAAAAACCTATACTGTGTAATAGTTCTCGAACTCGAGTGATTCTGAGTACTTTAGTTCAAGTTCTTGCATGTGTGAGCAGGTCCAAATAAGGGGCGTCCTATCAGACGATTCGCTCTTCTGTATGTAAGCTTCACAGTTAGCTAGTACCGGCGTCTTCTTCGACGGTTGTCGCGTCTGCTACGTGAGTAGCGCCTGCTATTTCTTCCACCATAGCCTCTATAACTTCGGCCCGAGGATCCGCCATAGGAGTATCCCTCAAAGTGATGACGGGGACGGCCATAGTACTCTTCGGATTTGTCAACATCGTTATTGACTTCCGCAATCTCTTGATCAGCTTCGGCGATTTCGCTCTCACGCCCAATCTTCAGACGTAGATTACCACGGAAAAGACCGGTGTAACAGTTCTTTAGCTCATATGTCTTGCGAGATTCGACCTCTTGGATCATGTCATTCCATAGGGGCATAGTCACAATTCCCGTTTCGTCTCCAACAACTGCACTTGCTACACGATTCAGACTTCCGTCACTCCTGGATGTGACTTCCCGTACATCACCCTTCTCAATCACTTTGAAACTGATGTTGATATTGCTCATTCTTGGTTCCAGTTCTGCTACTTTAATCTCAGTGCCTTCTACTTCAGAATTCATATGAATCACAACTGTTGCACAAAGATGTACTCCCATTAGACTGAAAAATCAGCACACACACATCCAATAATATGGGTCAAACAATGACATCCTTTGTGTCAACACTGAATGTTTGATTCTGGGGAGGGCTTATAAATCCCAGCATATTGCTTGAAGAGCGAGAAACGTGTTTATGAGCTCCAATTGAGGTCTTAGGGGTCTTATAAGGGAGGCCCTGTTGTATAAGTCGTGTAATACTCGGATACAAGGAGAGGGAGGGGTGGGACTGCCATTGATCAACCA
>JBHIAE010000041.1:0-25469 GCA_046758445.1 Candidatus Thorarchaeota archaeon
TCCATATATGCCATGAATCATTGCCTACAGAACCTGGGCGGGGCCATTCTCCTGAGTGGTGGACGGTTCATAAGACCCGGAGCGGTCCCAGAGAGGTCGACTTCTCAGAAGCTAAGGATACTTCTCAGCTCCATTGCCAGGCCTGGAAAGCCTGTGATTGAATATCGCCGGGAGGGAATGGTTGGACTTGATGATCCGCTATTCACCTTCATGTATACGCTACGTTTCATGAGAATAGTGAACTTCGAGGACGCTATTCTTCCTGAGAAGCTCGAATTTCCAGTGTTCGTTGGTGTCGGCGACTCGGACGAGCTCTTCTCCATTGAATCAGCTAGAGCGCTGTTTGAGTCAATCCCCGCTGAGTCAAAGGAGTTCTTTGTAGCCAAAGGGGCGAAGCATGCAGAGTTCCCGGAAGGGGGTTGGGAGCCTCTCTTCAGTTGGGTGGATAGCAACTTCGACTAGGGCGGTCACATTGGACTAATCTTCTCCAGAATCTTCTCTAGCCAGATGTCTCCTTGGCGGCGGAACTTTGCGTTCGAGTAGCTGACGTAAGTACTAGTCGACTTCACAAAGGAGGCTTCTCCCACGCTTTCAGATACTCTTTCAGCATCTCTGAGAGTATCAGTTACGAAGTTGGCAAACACAACTGGCTCCGATGCCGACACATATGGTTCCCAGAACTCCATGGTGAATTCTTTCGACAACCAATCAACCACATCTTGTGCAGAGACTTCGGACTCTTCATAGTGGATTCTAACGAGGAATTGTGTCTGCTCGCCCGTGCTCATGTTCCACCTTGTTCTGAATAGAAAGGCTCCACTCTCGACAAGTTCTGCTATCGCTCTCCGGGCCCTCCTTGTTGAGATTCCAGCATTCCTTGCTACTTCCTGACTTGCCGTACGAGGATCCTTCCTGAGTTGCTTCAGAACTCTCAAGTGCAACTTTTTCAATTCTAGACTGTTTCCCTTCTCCCATAGAAGATTATGAATCTCGACTCTCTCAACTCCATCAAGCCCTCGAATATGCTGGCCCACGTCCGAGAGTTGTTCTAGACCGACGTACCATCCAATTGCATAGTATGTGCCACCCTTTGTGCTCACTATCTTGCTCACATGATGGAAGACTGGTGTATTCCCGATTTGACTCATGAGCTCAAGTGAGTCCTCTGAACCGTCACATTGGACTAGTGCGAATACTAGATTGGCATTCATCATGGCGAGGGAGGGCAGGACTCGAAATCCAAGAATGACTCCGCCGTCGAACAGCTTTTGGACTCTCTTCTTGACAGCATTAGCTGAAACGCCGAGGTTGGATCCCAAATCCTGATAGGTTGTTCTACAGTTTGTGTTCAGCATCTGGATAATCTTCTTGTCGAATATGTCCAATGCCAGTCCTCTCTTCTAGCTGCACACGCATGCCTGGATTCTCTCTTCTATGTTTCGAAATCAGTACACTCTTTGACTTCGCATCCTAGCTGAGAACAGGTATGTATGTGACACATCATCCACAGTGCTTCATTGTTGCTGAATGATTCGAAGATAAGACTCTTTTGCGGAAGAGAGGTATCTATGGCCACAGACCTTCTTTGGTCAACATTTCCTCAAGCCGGAGCTGCGTTAGAGGAGTGAGAATCGTAGCTGAATAGTAGATCAACGTGTTGAGCGCGGCCACACCAGAATACTCCCTCACTGCCCGAGTAATCCCCTCAATCTCAAGCAGATGATCAACCATGAACACGCAAAACATCACCGGTTCAATCGCGGAAATATGCGAGTAGAAGTACTCCACTGGATATTCCTGGCGGAGTTTCTCCTCGATATAATCTGTTTTGGCCTCCTGAGAGTCTTACTCAATCTTCGCGATGAAGGCCATACTGTCCTCTGCATTTGGGTTCCAATAGAATGAGAAGTTGATAGATTCACTCTCAAGAAGATCATTGATGATTCTCCTGACCCTTCGTGTTGTCAGCCCCGAGTTTCTCGCGATGTCATTCACTGACATCCTAGGGTCACGTAACAACCATGGCATCACGCGAAGTTGGAGGGAGCTCAATTCCATCTTTGAACCAAGATCGGCCATTGTAGGATGTATCTTCACGTCGATAACACCCTCAACCTTTCGAATGAAAGAACCAAGCTCAAGAAGCCTGCTAGCTCCAATGAAGTGAGCATGGAGGACGTAGTCGCCAGTTGTAAGTGGGAGTAGTACGTATATCATTGGATTGCCGCCCAGAATCTTAACCAACTGTCTATGATCTTGCCTGCCGTCAGTCTTCACCTCAATGAACGCAAACTGAGCGTCAATCATTGCAGGCATTATATCGAAAAGTCATCCCTGTATGGAACCGCTATCAACGAGCCTCTCAACTCGCTTCTTCGCCGCGTTTGCACTGACACCAAGTTTCTCACCTAGGTATTTGCAGGTGTTACGGCAGTTGGATCCGAGTTCCTGCCAGAGCTTCTTGTCAATCTCGTCCAACTTGATCTCCACGTGAATCCAGCTTTCTCGACCGACACACTCGCTCCAACTAACAAGTGAGATGACTCTGAATCACAGAAACCTGAGGTTTCGGTACTTTCTTGACTCACGGTTCGGTGAACATCATGCAGGTGCACAAACGCAGGTCGTTCAAGTTAAGTACTCGTACTCCCTATCCACATTGAAATGGTGAAACCCATGAGAACGGGAGAAGAGTATCGCCAGAAGCTATTCGGAATGAAGCCGAACATTTTCATTGATGGACAGAAGGTCGGGCGTGATGACCCCCGAATGCAGGGCGTCATCAAAACAATGTTTCAGACACTCGACAGGGTTCAGGAACCTGAATTCAAGGAGCTGCTTACTGCGAAGTCTCATGTTCTTGATGTACCTGTCAATAGATTCACTCACATCCACCAGAGTGTAGATGATCTCCTTCGTAAACAGGAGCTAACCAGGAAGATATGCCAGTACGCTGGAGGTTGCATCTTTCGATGCATGGGAAATGACGCTATGAACGCGCTGTCAATCATAACTCATCGCACAGAGTCGATGACTGGCCGCCCTTACCATCAAAGGTTCTTGGAACATCTCAAATACTGGCAAGAGAACGACATTGTAGGTTGCTGTGCACAGACTGATGTGAAGGGGGACAGAGCACTACGCCCTCACCAACAGGCCGATCCGGATCTATACCTGCGAGTCGTGGAGCACCGAGAGGACGGGATTGTTGTCCGAGGGGCAAAGAATCACATCACGGCGGCGGCTGTCGCAGAGGAGATTGTAGTACTTCCGACGCGATTTCTCACTGAAGAAGAAGACCAGTATGCAGTCGCCTTCTCAATTCCTGGTGACTGGGATGGCGTCAAGCTAGTGACGCGTGCATCGAATTTCACACGAGAACGGTTTTCCGCTCCCTATGGAGAGGGTGGTGATGTTGAGAACTTCATCATTTTCGATGACGTCTTCATACCCAACGACCGGATCTTTCTGAGTGGGCTTGAAGGAGAACACGCGTTTGGAGGATGGGCAGCCTTGTTGTTTGCTCTCTTCCACCGTCACAGCTACACAGGCTGCAAACCTGCCTCCACAGACATCATCATTGGATTCAGTTCCCTAGTGAGTGAGTACAGTGGGATTGAGGACAAGAAGCACGTTCAATCAAAGCTTGCCAGCCTGATCAGTGTTGGGGAACTTGTTTACGCCGCTGGCATCGCCGCCGCCTACAAGGCGTCGAAGGACGACTCGGGCACAATGATTCCGGACCCAATCTTCTGCAATGTTGGGCGAAAGCACGCAGGAAAGAACTACTATCATGAACTTGAAACACTCGCTGATCTTGCGGGTGGACTGCCCGCTACGCTGCCTCTTGAAAAGGACTTCTTCGACGAGACTATAGGACCATTTCTACAAAAGTACATCAAGCGAAAGGAGGGTGTTGCTTCTGAGGACATCTACAAGCTCTTTCGGGCACTCTCGGACAAGCTATGTTCCCGCATTGGAGGCGTGATGGCAGTAGCAGGACTTCATGGAGGCGGAAGCCCTCAGATGGAAGACGTTGCTATCCTTAAACAGTATGACCTAGATGAGAGGAAGAAGATTGCCAAGTTCCTAGCAGGTATCTCTGACAGCTAGAGGTCTTCTACTAGGATATTGAGTATTCACAATCTAGAATGAAATAAAGAGAATGACGGGCAAAACGCTTGGAATGCCCGTCTTCACAACTGTTGCCAGTTGTTGGAAATGGTCAATGAAGTTGGTCAACACTAGTATCTGCGTCGTCTGTCACGGCCACGATAGCCGCCACCGCCACGACGATCTCTGCCGCCATATCCGCCTCCTCTTCCGCCATAGCCACCGCTTCGTCCGCCGTAACCGCCACCATATCCGCCGCCACCGTAGTTTCTGCGACGACGTCGATGATCCTCATGCTCTTCTGCAGACATGTCAACTTCCATGTTGACTTCTTCAATGGCTTCTTCAGCCTGAGCAAGCTCTCCGTACCTGCCTATGTTGAGTCGGAGGTTTCCTCTGAACAGACCAGTGTAGCCGTTCTTCAGTGTGTAGGTTGTTCCGGCAGACACTGAGTCAATCGTGTCATCCCATAGTGGTACCTGAACTGTCCCAGTTGAGTCGCCAACTACCGCATCTAATACTCTGTGGGTCGCCCCGTCGCTTCGTGACGAAACCTCACGTTCTTCACCCATCTCAATTACCTTGAAGGCAATTGTGACATTCTTCATTCTTGGCCGCAACTCGGCCACTGTAGCCTCAATAGGCTCTCTGTCGTAACTCATCTTGTATTCTCTCGCTTCTGCGAATTGCAGGTTGCTCAAAACTAGCGTGTTCCTCTGTTGGTGCTGCATTACGGGAATGACCCCTCACTGGACCACGTCTGGGAAGGCGCCTATTGCTTGTGTACCTGCGGTCTTCTGTCGAAAACAGACGCTTAAGATATTATGCATTTGAACGATTCGTGGCAGAATCAGACGTTTCACGTGCGTTTCGAAGCTCCAGTGTGTTGTAGGACAGAAGTCCAACGAACAAGAGAGCACCAAATACTGTGAACCACTCCACTATGGGTCCACCGACTGTAAACTGTAGACCTAGGCTCGAGAAATTGACCGCCAGGCCATAGAGTGCTATTGGCTTGATGAACCTGGGATGCAAGAGAAGAGCCAGATTGACAAGGATAAACACAAAGAAGTTCAGCAAGAAGAACGTGGAAGATGCCGTCATATGGGAACTCCCTTGATCTTCAGAGAAGACGCCAATCATGATCAGTGCCACTGCCGAGGCAATGCCTATGATCTGTCCGCCAATCATCAGGACTTTACCAAGCCTTCCTTCAGTATACCAAACATACATTCCAATGTAGAACGGAATGAGCGCAATTCCTGTGAGGATGCAGCCAATATTGTAGAAGTAGGCACCAAATGGGCTATAGTTGAAGTTGCCGAGTCTGCTTAGGTAGTGAGTGACAGGGCCAAAGGGCTCAGGGTAGAACGCCCAGGAGGTGAACGTGAAGGCGCAATAGAGCAAGATCACCAGACCACCGCTTAGACCTGTCAGTGGCCATCTTGCGAGTCTTTCTTTCATGATTTCCTTCCCACAGTACCTAGTAGTGCAACCTACTCATAAGTCCAGAGTTGTTCATGCCCACTGGCCGGGCTTCATTAGAATAATCGCGAGAAGGCGTCAGGCGCCTCCGTCGATTTCACCTTTTCATCCTTCTCGTCCCAAGCCACTGCCAAGGTTCGTCTTCGTTCTTTAAGCTCAGTGCCATCATCTGAATCGCCCATCACCCTCTCGATAATCTGCAATGGATCGAACCACACGTCCAGCTCCACTATGTGGTCCGGGGTTCTTCTCTTGGAAATCGCATTCACTGCTATCTCATACTGTGCCACAGCGTCGTACATTCTTCCCGCGTGTTCTTCTTCTTCAAAGAGTTCAAGGATAATCTCTCGAATAGACTCCATGAATGATACTCGGTCTGCCCGGACGGACTCAGCCGTTGGTGGTTCGAGACGACTGACACTGGCAACCAATTGTTTTGGTAGTTTGTCACCCAAATGGCTGAATGCCACGTTCAAACTGCAGGTCATTGCTGCCTGGATCATCTCTCCTATAAAGACGAAAGTGAGCGCCTGTTTCCTTGATATTGATTTGGCAGGGATGTAGAAATACGCTGGAAAGATTAGTGGATGTTCTTGCATGAACGATCTCAGATTTGTCCAGTTCGCGGGGATATCAGAGCTACCCGGACTTCCGTACTCGTCATAGACTAGCAGGTCTTTGAACTCCTCAAAGAGTCTTGAACCCGGCTCAGGTGTCAACAGGTGGATTTGGATTCGGACTTTGTTTAGATCATGCGCCTTGCTCTTGAAGATCCAAGAGAAGAGTGCCTCAATGTCTTCCTCTCTTTCATCGGGCAGTCCTATGATGAATGAGAGTGTGCACCTCAAATCTAGCTCTACAATGGCACCTACGGTTTCTATCAGTCTACTTAGGTCGAGTCGTTTCCGTATTATCTTCTGCATCCGCTCTGTTCCGACCTCAATCCCTAGGAAGATTCCGAAGCATCCCGCGTCCCGCATCGTCCTCAGCAGAACTGCATCCACAGTGTCTAATCGGCCGCTACATCCCCAACTCGCCCTCGGCTCATGTTGTCCAAGGGCTTCACAAATCCTTTCGACGTAGTCACGACTGAAAGTGAAGAGATCGTGAGAGAATGATATGTGCGACCGAGGAAGATGATTCTGAATGAGAGTCATTTCTTCTAGGACCCGGTCGACTGATTTGACTCTGAACTTCCTCTTGAAGTAGTTAGAAGTTGAACAGAATATGCAGTTATAGGGACAGCCCCTTCCCACCTCCAAGTGGACTGCGTTCTCTTCGTCATGAGGCTCAAGTTGACTCTTTTCATAGAGAGGAACCGGAAGACTATCCAAGTCTCTAATTGGCTCGGGCCATCCATTGTCTATTATCTGGTTTCCACCGCGAATCACCAATCCGGGAATGATTGGAACCTTATCATCGACTCTCAGCGATTCTATGAAATCAGGAAATGCAACATCAGCCTCTCCGCGGATAATGGAGTCAAGATGATTGAAGGCCTCTAGAGTTTCTACCGCACAGAATGAAACGCCAGGGCCACCCATAATAATGTGCGTATCTGGAAGTCGCTCCTTGACGCGCCTTGACACCTCAATCGCAATGGCCAGGTTATTGGACATTGTGGAGAAGCCCAAGACATCGGGCTTTGAGGAAACAAAGATATCCACTATTCGCTCCAGTGCAGATTCTAGGTCGTGTTCGACTAGCTTCCCGTGCTCAACGAGATCTAGAACCGAGCAATCAATACCTCGGCACTCAAGGGCTGCCGCGAGGGCAAGTACACCCAGGCACCGGTGTAACGGGACACGATGACCAACAGACATCTGATGTGTAGCGGCGAGAACCACTCTCATTGAATCGACTCCTGAAGCAGCATCTTCATGGAGAGCGGCTTGACTTGGTAAACGGTCTCAAAGATGGCTTCAATAGCGCAACGTCATACTTTGTGACTCCTCTCAAATGTTTCTTGAGTTGACGATGATTGATGCGCTACTATCTGTAGCCTGCGTCCTCTGGTCCAAAGTCTCTGACGAAATAATCGATTGCCTCATTGAATTCATCAAAGTACGCGTCCTTGAGCTCCGATACTTTGATGTCATCCAACTTCGCCCCGACCACCTTGAGGACATTTTCCAGGGACGTTTTCTCCGCAGGCAGCAATCTGTAGTTGTACTCTGCGAGTGCCTTCTCATTGATTTCGCTGTGATTGATCAATACTTTCTGACGAAACTCAGAATCCAATATCAACCGATACGCCACAACTTGCTGTACATTCTTGAAGAGGCCGATTCTCTTCCTAATAGGTCTGGTAGGAACCTTCATTTACCTCCAATCTCCCGAGTGATAACCTCGAATCAGATGAGTTACTGAGGTTCTATATAAAACCCGTCTATGAGGTTTGGCATTTGAACTATGGACGAGATTTCGACTTAACCTGTCAGCAAGGATAGATACCTCTAAGTAGACCTCCAGACTTCGAGTCTAACCTCCCCAACCACTACTTACAGAAGATTATTCTTGTGGATTGTACATCTCATATAGAAGAGCCCAAGCGTGTGGAGAACATGAAGCCACTAGGCACCGTCACGATGCACTATGACTTCGTAGATGGCCAGGAGAGAGAAGTCCTCATATCCATTATGAGTGAGGCTACAAACTACCAAGACTTTGTAGTTCGTTTGGGAAAGCACATTCAATTCAAAGATGCCACGCCAGTCCTCGCTCATATCGCGGCGTGGCACGCGTGGGAACTTCGTGAGTCAGAAGTGACCGAATCAATAGCAAAGGAGTTCGGAGACCATCCAATTGTGAGACCATGGACCTATCCCCTTCGAAGCAGAGGGGACAGGCTCTCAATTCAGGACGAGGTTGCGAGTGCTGTTGAGAGTGCGCTGGCGACAAACCCTGCGAAATGGCTTAGAATGGAGCTCCTGATTCTGAAAGCGTATATTCTCATACTCACCCCACAAGGGAGTTCAGCTCTGGATGAAGCAAAGGCCTTGCTCGAAGAGAATCCTGAGCTTCGTTGCTATTTCCCTCATGTGTGTCATATAGATGCGAGGATAAAGTGGCAAGAAGCAGACCTCAATAATGCGCTAAGAACATGCGACCAGGGCATTGACGCCGCGAGGGAACTAGACAATGTATATGAAACTGCACGGCTCGTTGCTTGGCGAGGAATTCTTACCTCTAGTTTCCAGCCCAGGGAGGCATTAGCATATCACGAAGAGGCCTACAATCTCGCAACCTCACTTGGCGATCAGTTTCTGATGGCTGCAGTCTTGATAGAAATGGGCTATGTGTCAGTAATCTTGGGCGAATTCGACCTGGCCCTGAAATACCTCCAGAAAGGCACGAGCGTATATACTCCTCAAGAGGGTCCGACTGACCAGCACGCAGTTGCTTTGTCTCTAATAGAATTTGATCTTGGTCACTTTGATGAGGCTCTCACTTGGGCCAACTGGGCTCTTGAAAAGCATCGTGATGTAGGATCCGAAGGGGACGTGTGGACAGTATGCGCCATGACTCTAGCGCTTACTGCTTTAGGAAGGCTCGAAGAGGCCAGCTTGCGCCTTGACACCGCTCGCAAACTTGCTTTTGAGAGTGGGCAAGAACCTGATATGGCCTTCTACTACTATGCATCTGGTAACTACGAAGTAGGCTTGGGTAACCTGGAAACTGGGCTCCAGCTTGTGGAAGACGCTCTTGTCATATTCGAACGTCAGGGTGACCGAGCCTTTGTAAACCGATGTCTTCACACTCTTGCGCAACTTGAGTTGAAACTACTGAGGGAACGAAATGGCAAACCAATCGCACCACCATCCAGGTCGTGGATGAGGAGGCTTGAACTTCACGGTCGCGACAACAAGCTACCTGGATTCATCCTTCAACACGCTCTACTTCAAGCAGACTACTGGCTCATGGAGAAGGATCCGGAGGCGGCGAGGGAAACTCTTGTTCGTGCCCTTGACCACGGACACTCGCCAGGTGTCAAGTCGCTCAAAGATAAGATTGAAGAGAAGATTAAGCAGATTGACATGGAGAACGGAGAGGCAAGGTCGAATACGGTAACCAAGTTCGAAGATGTGGACAAGAAGAAAGGACAACGAAGGCAAGGATTATGAGAGGAAGGTAGCAGAACACCTCCGTGATATCTCCAGCCTAGCGACAGAGACACCAATAGGAAAACGCCCATCATGGACGACCTGGACAAGCGCATCATCCTAGAATTAGATGCAAACTGCAGAGCATCGTACCAGTCATTGGCCCTCAAACTTGGCATGACTGCAAACGCCATCAAGAAGCGCGTCAACAGACTATTGGAAACGGGTCTAATCGAGAGGTTTGTTGTAGGACTCTCTCTAGAAATGAATGGCACGGACATGGTCATTGCGTTAGTTCGAACGGACGGATCGGAGTTCTCTAGGGAGTTCATCGATCAGATTGGTCATAGGCCTGAAGTGATGCAGGTAAGTCCTGTAGCTTGTGGTGTTGGAAGTCTATACTTCGTCTTTGCAGAAGCTGTTGTTCCACGAGGACTCTCGGATCTCGGGAGATTCCTTCGAGGCCTAGAGTCCGTCAGCGATGTGGAGATTCATGTTCTGCTTTATCCGAGAGGGAAGAAAGTCGAGTTGACAAAGACCCACAAGAAGGTCTTGAGGGGTCTCTTGTACGATCCACGCATGACTGTCACCGAGATGACGAAGAGAATAGGCCTGTCAGCAAGGAGAATCAGAAGGGCACTACAAGAGCTGCAGGATGGCGGTGGCGTGAATCTTGCCGTATGGTGGTACTTGGGTGCAGCTAGTCTAACTGAGGTCATTATTAGAATTGAATGGGATGATTCAAAGGTCACAGCTCATTCCGTTGTTGATTGGTTGAGAGAAGAGTATCCTCTCGAGTTTTGGTCGCCATTTGTCTCAGCTACCACGGCGACAGTCTTTGCGAGATTCGTGGTTGAAGACCTCGAGAAAGCCGAGATGATACTACGGAACATCAGGAAGGGCCCGTTCGTGGTATCCGTTGCTTCATTGGTCTTCTACTCTAGCCATGTCTATCCTTGGCCAGGTACTACCGCGTTGGAGAAACTTCTCGATGAAGCAGGTCTATAGAGGATTCAGTGAGAATTGACCCTGTTTATCTATAGAAAGCCCTACTCTCCTTTGTTTCGTAGACGTGCACATATGTGCACCAATAATCTCCGACTGGCGCACCTGAAAACGACACGCCTCATAATGTGCCCTCTATCCAAGAAGACTTACTCTCTGTCCCAGACCCTTCTCCTTTGCAATCGAGTATACTATGTTTGCTGCAGCGATGTCTTGCACAGACAGGCCAGTGGCATCAAAGAGGGTTATCTCGTCGTCGTCTTCACGTCCAACCTTGTCGCCGTTAAGAATCTCTCCTATCTCAGCGTGCACATCTTTCTCGTTGATGATACCTAGGGCGAATGCGTGCTGAAGCTCTCCAATATGCCTGCATTGAGCAAGGCTGTCCGCGACAATCTTGGAAACCCGTTTCATAATCATTGGGTCAAGCTCTTGTTTGCCTGGTCCGTCCGCGCCTATCGCGTTAATGTGGAGACCTTCGCCAATAGAGTCTGCATTAATGAGCGCCTTTCTTGATGGAGTGACTGTGACGAGAATATCGGCGTCTGCAACTACATCCGGTGGAGAGTCAACAGTCTGGACATCAGCTCCAAGTTTCTGCCTCATCTCCTTCGCGTACTGTTTCGCTCTTGCGCTTTCGATGTCCCACACTTTGATTCTCTCTATGTTGAACAACTCGGCCAGAGCAAGTATCTGCATTCTACCCTGAGTCCCAGCACCCACTACGCCCACCTGAGAGGAATCCTTCCGGGCAAGAACATCTGCTGCCACTGCTCCAGCCGCACCAGTCCTGTACGCTGTGATGTAGGTGCCGTCCATTATTGCCAAGGGCATGCTAGTCTTCAGGTCCATCAGCACAATGACGGCCACACCTGGGGGCAAGCCCAGATTCTCGTTGTCATAGAAGCCCGAGGCAATCTTTGTACCGATGAGTCCAAAGTCTTCGACGTAGCCTGACTTGATGTCTACCTCGCCTCTGTATTGATGTACATCCAAGTGCTGTACGGGTGGCATCTGTGTACGGCCTCTGGCGAATGCGGAATAGGCGGTTCGAACTGCTTCAATGGCTTTGCTCATAGGTAAGTGCTTCTGGACCTCGCTCTGCGAGATTAGAATCACATCATCCAACGTTGACGTCACCTCTTGTCAAACTCTCAACTCCCTACTTGATCGTCTGAAGCAGCTCGTCCAAACGAGAAAGGCCGGCCTTGAGATGTTCTTCTTCATATCCAAAGCCGATCCGAATGTAGTTCTCCATTCCAAAGTGCTCACCAGGGATGATTAGCAGACTCTTTTCCTTCAACAGGCGGTCTACAAGCTCGAGCGAGCTAATTGGAAGGTTATGCTTTGGGAAACAGATGGACGCAGCCCTTGGAGCTACATAGTCGAAGATTTCGTTTCTCTCTTCCAGCCACCCTCTCATCACATTCCAATGACCCTTGACGATTCTGCTGGTTCTCTCTAGAATCTTCTCTCGCATCTCAGGCTGAAGCGCGATTGTTGCAAGCATGTCGCTCAGTTTTGTCGGACATATGGAAGTGTAGTCTGAATAGGACCAGAGGTCTGTCGCGTGAGGCTTCATGGACGTGACGACCCAGCCGAGCCTCAAACCGGGCAGGCCATAGGCTTTGGACAGGCTGTTTGTGACCAGCACCTTTTCATAATAGTCAAACATAGTGGGCGTCCTCGGTCCTTCTAGCTCGGCCCCTTGGTATATCTCGTCAGATAGGATCCAGACACCAGCGTCAGCTGAAATGTCAGCGATTGTCTTGAGATGTTCCGAACCCAAGGTGGCCCCAGTTGGATTGTTAGGGTTGCAGATGGTTATCGCAGCCGTCTTCCTTGAAACAGCTTCCTTTAGTCCCTCCATATCCGGGACCCATTCATCCCTCTCCATCTTCAGATAGAAGGGAATCACCGACCCCCCGAGTCCCTTGGTAACTCCGTAGATCTGCATGTAGTTGGGGAGCATCATCACGATTTCTTTAGCCGTGTCATGTTCATGCAAAAGATTCCAGACAGTGATGAAATTCGCCTCAGCGCCTCCATTGGTGACTACCACGTTCTCTGCGTCTGCACCCTTGTACATGCTTGCTATGGCTTCTCTCAAGAGAATTGTTCCGTTTGTCTGTGAGTATGCAAGTTTGGTGTCAAGGATCTCTCTTCGCTCGTTCTCGTCTGGAATCAGATAGGATACTGTAAGAGGCTCAACGCCACTCTCTGTGAGGTTGATATCTACGACATGTTCCCACTCGGACTGAATCCTCTCCAATTCAAAAGGCTCAAGCTTCATTTGTCACACCAACATTCCTCAGACACGGAACAATCGGATGTCTAACAGAATAGGGCAGTCCAGTTCCTAGCTAATTAAGACACCGGAATCTCGTCGACCTTGAGAATAGGAGATCGAACCGCACTCAACGTTCTAGTTGGAAGATTGACCTGGGTCATTCTCAAAACTAGTGGGAGGTATACAATCACCGTATCTTCCCTGAGCTTCAAGAAGCCTCTTCCGTTGGTCCTCCATGAGAGTATACAGCAGATCTGGCGCATCTGCCACACGTTCGCGATACTCTTTCTCGATTCGGTCTAACTTCGCTAGAAGCTCCGGTACTCTTGTTGTGAACTGCTCATTGTACTGTTCAAGTGTACACTCCTTATTCAGATGCTCCTGAAACAGCTGAGCAAGGTCGTCATATCTCGGAATCAAACCGGTCGGAGTCGTGACGACTTCGGCCTCACAGTTGACTCTCAAGTCCATCCACTGAAGCCACACGCGTTTGTCTTCTTTCCCATTCAGGTAGTCACCGTTTCTATCCTTCAGGAAGTAGTTTACGCTGAAGATCCGAGGTGTTCTATCAAGTGATTCACCGAAATCGAGATGGTTCTGGATGTACTTTCCTAGAGGAATTGAGATGAAGTCCATGTTTGAGAAAGCTTGGAACTTTCGGATACCGCTGGGGCCAAGGGTGGCTGCAGTGGACTCCGACTCTAGGCTCGCCCCCATTGTGATTACACCGTGCGCCCAGTCAAAGGACTCTTGGACGGGAACCCATGTGTCGGGGTCTCTTCCCCCATAGATGAAAGCGCTAACGGCAACACCGTTTGGGTCTTCAAGTGTCTTGTCCACATTTGGAAGCCCCTCGAGACCTATCGTGTATCGTGCGTTCTTGTGAGCGTACGGAATCTCTTCACCCTTAGCATCCTTCTTTCCTTTGAACCAATCACCCGAAAAGTTCACTCCGCTCGTTGGCGGTTCACGTCCATCGAAGAGCCAGAAGGGAACGCCTTCGTCATTCACCAAGACATTCGAAAATATGACGGGCTGATGCGAGTGCAGAACCTCCCAGATGATTGGGTCATCCTTCTCACTGACTGACCTGATTATGCCGAATATCCCACGTTCTACGTTGACAGCTCGAGCTCTTCCATCCACGTTTCTAATGTAGGCTAAGTCATCCCCCACAATGCTCCCGCCAGGAATCATTGATGTGCTTGTCTTCCCGCAGCCTGAGGGATAGGCCCCTACTAGGTAGGTCTTTCGTTGGCCAGGACCATGAATGGCCATCAAGAACATATGCTCAGCTAGCCAACCTTCTCGATCAGCCTTCCTTATCGCAAGGCGCAGAGCTAGCTTCTTGAGACCAATTGTGTTTCCCGCATACTGTGTGTTATAGCTATAAACGGTGTTCTCCTTGTAGTCTATGGAAACCCCCCGTCGTTTCCAGTTGGTACTCACAGAGTGCATGAGTTTCCCTGAGGAGTGAAGCATCCATAGTATCTCCGCATCTGGTGGGAGCCTCCGGAAGTAGTCGTAGCCACGTCGATAGAGAATATCCTCGCTATGAGCTACATAGAAGGAGTCTGTAATCTGAACGCATGGGATTGAGAACTCGGAGTCACGAGGACCAAGAGAGAAGAACCGGACAACCATCTTCTTGTTTTCCATGCTACCCTTGAGTCGTTGTTTGACTAGCTTGAGTCCTTCGTCGCGGTCCATCTGAAGTAGCTGATCTCCAAGTGATTCGCCTTTTGGAACGAGGTACATAGTCTTCTCTTTGTCTCGCGCTTGGTCGTGTAGTCCGTCAAAGTGGACAGTATGTGTTGGAACTGCTAGTGTTGTTTCTTCCCCTCTTGCAATTGCCGTTCTTCGGATGTATTCCACATCCATCCTGCTGTCATCGCAGATGAAGACCTTCATCGGCTCGCAGAGTTCAATTGCGTCTGCTACAAACTCATGTACGCGCTTGTTTGGAATGATGAGTAGCTTCCTTAGATTCGCATCAGTGAGGGTTGACTCCAGGATGGTCATGCAATGGTTCAAGTGAACACCCCAACTTGAAACTTCGATTCAAGGTCGACGTGTGTTCGATGTCTTCTTGGACACCGTTCTACGCGGCATGGCCCGAAGTTGATGTTGTTTTAACTCTTTGTGTGGGGTTTGCTTGATAGTCTGCTCTTCAGTGAAACCTAAGGCAACACTCAAATGTCGGATATTGGCGGACCCTTCGGAGAAGTCCTTTGGAACGGGCAAAGAGTCTGCACCAAAGAAGGGATGGAGAATGACCCGATGCTGAAAGAATTGGAGTACGACGCACCTAAGATTGAGAGAGGCTATGCAAACCAGACTCTTCACATCAATCTGACAGATAACACAATTGAGATCAAGCCCGTTGACGAAAAGATGAAGGAGACCTTCACGGGTGGAAAGGGCTTCGATCTTTGGCTTATGTGGAATACACTTCCAATGGATCGCATCGTTAAATGGGACGACGCTGAGAATGTATTATGCATTGCAACCGGTCCATTGGGTGGTGTAACGCAGTATCCTGGTGCTGGCAAGTCAATTGTCACAACAATCTCACCGGAAACAGGCATCCCCATAGACAGTAACGTGGGCGGGTACTTTGGACCGAATCTGAAGTTCTCTGGTTTTGATGCGCTCGAGATTCAGGGCAAGGCAGAGAATGATGTCTACGTGGTGATTGATGGAGATATAGGTAAGATTGAGATTTACGATGCTTCAGACCTTCCTGATAGTGCTTACGAGATAACTCGGGTTTTGACAGAACGTCATAGCGCGAAAGAGGGGAAGGACATCTCCGTTGTCACAGCCGGTTCCGGTGCTGAGCATGCCTACATGGGCTGCCTGAACTTCTCATGGTGGGATATGCGAAGAGGACTCCCGCGATACAAGCAAGCCGGGAGGGGTGGCACTGGAACGGTCTTCAGAAACAAGAAGGTCAAGGCGCTCGTCGCAAAGAAGGAGAAGATTACCCTTGAGATGAATGGACCCTATGATATTGATGCCGTTAAGAAAGTGGGCCGGGAGCATTCCGATGAGATTAGAGAACTCGATCCAGTGCAAAACCAGATGAGAGTGACAGGCACAACGCATCTTCCCTCCATCATGGATGAGTTCGACCTACTCCCAGTCAGGAACTTCAGAGCGGGTAGCGACCCAGAGGCCAAAAAGCTGTATGGAGAGGTTTGGGAGAAGACCTACACAAACACTGGCAAGGGATGGGATGGTTGTTGGCGTCCCTGTGCGATAAACTGTTCGCACTGTATCGAAGGGTTCGTGCCCGAAACAGGAGCCTTCAAGGGCAAGAAGGTCGTTGTGGATGGCCCGGAATATGAAACCGTTGCTGGATGTGGTTCTAACATTGGGGTCTTTGATCCGCACTGGGTTGCTGAGATCAACTTCTATGCAGACGCGTACGGCATAGATACCATCAGCCTAGGTACTACGATGGGCTTCGTGATGGAACTATTCCAGGAGGGCTACATCGATGAGAAGGCAACAGGGGGTCACTCGCTCAATTGGGGTGCCGCTGAGGAGGTCCTTGAGGTTTTACATGAGATGGCAAGGGGTGAGGGCTTCGGAGGAGAGCACTTCGGAAAAGGTGTTGCTTACCTGAAGAAACACTTTGGTAGTAACTTTGATGTTCCAGAAGACATCATGCAAGACATCGGGATGGAGCACAAGGGTCTAGAGTACTCCGAGTACATGACCAAGGAGAGTCTGGCCCAGCAGGGTGGTTATGGGCTCACACTGAAGGGACCACAGCACGATGAGGCCTGGCTGATATTCCTTGACCAGGTTCACAACTACATGCCAACATTTGAGGACAAAGCGGAGGCGCTGCATTACTTCCCCATGTGGAGGACATGGTTTGGACTGAATGGTCTCTGCAAACTACCCTGGAACGATGTTGTGCCGGCTGACAACGCGGATACAGACGAACCCGCGAAAGTTCCGGGACACGTTGCATTCTACGCCCGTTTCTTTAGCGCCATGACTGGCATAGAATGTACGGGCGATGACCTAGTTCGGATGAGCGAGCGAGTGTATAACTTTCAGAGGATATTCAACATCCGCCAGGGTAAGGGGCTCAGAATAGACGACTCGAATCCGCCATATCGAAGTGTTGGGCCTGTCACCAACTGGGAGTACGAGAGCCGTCAGGAGAGGTATGATACCTACCTTCAAGAGAAATGTGGTGTTGACTGCTCCAACATGACAACATCTGAGAAGGTGAGGAAGCTGCGGGAATACAGGGAAGAGCAGTACAAATGCCTTACAGATGCAGTTTACAAGAGAAGAGGTTGGACTCGCAATGGAGTTCCAACATCGGAGAAGATCAAGAACATCGGGATTGACTGGATTCCTGAGCTAGTTGAGATTGTCAGGAAGCATGAGGAATCAGACCCGCCAGAGGAAACACTGCCAGAGAGCGATGAGGCTTGGGCATAACACTCTGACAGGATTCTAATGAGTGAGCTTCGCGTCCTGCTTGAAAATGCATATTAGAACATCTGAAATGGAGGAACATGAGGAAAGTGGGGATCTACAAAGAGACAATCGATACACAATGGCTAGGCCGGGGCATCGTATTCCTCTTCTTCATTCTTGCAGTAGTAGCCACTTTCGTGCCCTCTGAGATGGGGTCCACTCTTTTCGGAGTTGTGGGCGTTTCTATCGTTATTCTTTCGCTGATATTCTGCCTCCAGTTCTGCGTGTCCCTGGAACCCTTTGAGGAGTTCAATGGACATGCAGCATCAATGACAGCCCGCAAGTTCGATGGATCACCAGAGGTGCGACGAAGTCTGTATCTGGAGTACGGACCAAAGTGGCAAGAGAGGATAAGTCAAAGAGAATCAGTTCGAGTCTATCGCGGAAGTGTCATGCCCACAAGCAGGCCAATTCAACAACGACAACCTAGGCCGAAGATGTCGAAGGTGACTGATGGGATTTGGAATGTAGAACCCGTTGGCAGGGAAAGACAGGTAAGTGTCCTCCGGGGAGGTGAATTCTTGGGGAACAGACTGAGGTTCAAAGTCAAAGTTCTAAACGAAACTGAGTTCACTGTCACCGATGTCACAATCTGGCTTATCTCCTATCCAAAGAGGGCGATGACCTTGACCAGTGAAGACCATGTCCGGTTTCCCAAGATTGAACCGGAAGGCTTCAGGTCACCTCATTTCGACCTTCTTCCGACACAAGATTGTGTGAAGGGTGACATCGTTGCAGGTGTTTCCTATGTTGATGCGAGGGGGCACGCCCGCACCTTGACAACAATGCCCTACGCAATTCGGGCGGTGTGCGATTTGCTCAGACCAGAGCGAATCACGCCCGACGAGTTCAAAGAGAGGCTTGTCACCTTGGATTGCAGCGAGGTCGTCATAAAGGTCGAAGAATGGACCGCTGAAGAAATGTTCGAAAAGGCTCTCAGGATACTGGACGATTCCAATTTCATGGAGGTTGACAGTGACTTTCAGGACCAAGAGGGCCTGGCTGAAGGTGACATCAAAGGGTGGGCCCGCGGTAAGTATACTAGGAAGAACTTGGCGGTCCAACTTCGAATATCCGGAAGGTCAGGGGAGAGGGGGGCTTCATGCAAGATATCAGTTTCCGGCGAAGATGAAGCTATGATTCTTCCAGCGATGGAGGAATTCAGGGACAAGTTGAGTACCTGGCTCTGCCCATTTTGTGCCAGCAAGCTCACTCCTGAAGATGTCAGGGAGCTTCAGAAGGGAGAGCCAATCTCGTGCGGCTTTTGTGGTTCAACCATAGTCCATTAGACGGGAAATGTGAGTAGTGAACTATACAAAGACGCAGATTGATACAAGAAGAAAGAGATAGGAAAAGGAGGATATACCTCCCTTTCCGTTGCACTTGTCTATCAGGTTTCATTGAAACTTGTCGGTAATCCTCCACATACCGTAGATGTACAGTATGATCAAGAGGATTGCCCCGAGGTTTGATGCACCCATCGCAACCATGTTGGCGAAGAAGTCTATGGATGCTGAGAATGTACCTGCTGCCCATGGATTAGTGGCAGCTGCGATTGGCGCATAAGAACCGACGTTGTGGGTGATGCCAAGTAGGAAGACCAATACCATCAACATGTAGAAGATCTTCGCCAGCTGTCCGAAGTAGCCGCCAATGGTTTCGCCAAGGTACATCTTGAAGATGTTGAACAAACCATACAACATGAGTACGACGCCGAATACTACGAATATTCCGCCACCCATGTAGAGAAACTGAGGCATAACATGGTTGATACTGGTAGCACCGATGAAGTTGTCAAGATTCCACGCAGCATGGAGGCCAGCTGCGAGGATGATGAGCAGGCCTTTGAGGAAATGGAACAGATTCCTAACTAGGTCCCAGTTCGGAACCCTTGGTTCAAGGAGTGGACCGAGGAAGAACAAGAGACCAACGATAAGGATTAGGGCTGCTGCAGCCGCCTGGGCTGGCTCTACAGCCATCCACAGGCCTCCGTTGATCAGAATTGAAAGGCCCAGTACGTACCAAGCCATGTTCTCTTCTCCAATTGCATAGTACAGTGGGAACAACAACCCTAGTACAAGCGTGAAGTAATAGATCCAAATCAAGCCCGGATCCAATGTGAAGAACGCTGATAGGGCGGTCCACGGCATATAGATCAAGAAGAATAGTACCAGTGCGATTGCAGATAGATACTGAATTAGTGTCTTGAATTCAATCTCCAAAACTCACACCTTCCGTGGCCCGAAGGCCATCATTAGTTATGAATAGGGCCTATACGGCCATATATGAATACCAATGCTGTCAAACGGAAGCTCGACAAAAGCCGAATCGATGGCGCCAAATGCACTCTAGCAACTTCATACCGATTCTATCATCTTTGCCTTCCAGCTTCTTCGCCTCGTGTTTCCCCTTCAGTTAGTCAAAAAGGGAAATATGAGGAATCAGCAGAATGAGCTGTTCACTTCTGGAGTAAAGATGATGAACTCACGAAGATTGTTAATATACTCAAGAACTCAGGAAACCGTGGGAGTTCTCTGTCATTCAAAGTGAGGACTATTCTATGATGAAGACGTTCCCCGAAGATACTGAGTTCAAGTTCGCCTGGCGACCTTACCAGGCACGAGTTTTGGGAGAACTTAGTGATTATCTAGGAGACGATCGACTTCATATTGTGGCAGCCCCCGGTTCGGGAAAGACTGTCCTCGGACTGGAAGTTGTGCGAAGAATCAACCAACCGACACTGGTTCTTGCACCTACGCTTGCAATAAGAAACCAGTGGGTTCAGCGTTTAGTAGAGATTTTCCTACCGGAAGAAGAAGATTCGCCGGACTGGATATCACAGGACCTAAGGTTTCCGAGATTCTTCACTGTAACGACCTATCAGGCACTGCATTCCGCCTATTCTGATAAGCCAGCAGAGCCTGCAGAGGACAGTGAATCTGAGGAGCAGGAACTGGAGAAAGAGGCTGAAGACACTGATGCTCAAGCCTTCATGTGGTTGGATGACTCAGGGTGCTACAATGTGAACCGACCGATTCCTTCAGTTGTAGAGTCTCTCAAGGCAGCGGGCATAAAGACAGTGGTTGTAGACGAGGCTCATCATCTTCGGACAAACTGGTGGAGGTCCCTCACTTCTGTCTTAGAGGGCTTGGAACAGCCAAAGGTGTTGGCGCTTACAGCCACCCCGCCCTTTGATGTCCCGGCGCATGAGTGGGAAAGGTACGTTGAGCTCTGTGGACCTGTTGACGCACAAGTACCGGTCCCAGAGCTTGTCATTGCAGGCAACCTTTGCCCGCATCAAGATCTTGTCGTCTTCTCTGTCCCGTCTGATGCAGAGAGTGAGGAAATCACAAAGTTCCGAAGAGAGGTCGCGAGAATCAAGCGGATACTAGAGAATAGCGAAGAATTCGCTAATCATCTCTTGGAGCATGATTGGATCAAAGACCCAGAATCGCACATCGAGAGCATTTTGGAGGAACCAGAACTCTTCTCAAGTATCCTGGTCTTCTTGAATCACATTGGAGTCGAGGTCCCACTGAGGGTAGTAGAGATAGTGGCAGACTCACCCAGACTAATCCCAAATCTCAACGACGAGTGGCTGGAAACTCTGCTTACGGGAATTCTGTACCCTCCCGGTATTGAAACGCCTAAGCTTTCCTCATTTCTTGAGGAGATTCGTGACGAGCTGCGTAGGATTGGAGCTCTGGATAGACGTAGGATTGAGCTCCAAGATGCTAAGACTATAGAGAAAATACTCAAAAGAAGCATCTCGAAATTGTCAAAGATATCTGAGATAGCCGATTTGGAACTTGAGTCACTCGGCGATGATTTGCGAATGGTAATTCTGACCGACTTCATTCGGAAAGAGTTTCTTCCTAAGAACGATAAAAACGAGCAGCCTTTAACAAAGATAGGTGTTGTTCCAATCTTTGAAACGATAAGACGAAAGCACTCTCAGAAGGCGAAGATTGGAATCCTTAGCGGCTCGTTGGTGGTTTTGCCAGAAGCTTCCAGAACTCTACTGCAGAAAGTGCTGAGGGAGAACGACATCAGCCAAAAGGACATTTCTATAAAGCCGCTCGCAAACGACAAAGCATATGTCAGATTCGAGATGAGAGGGTCACAAAAGCAGAAGATTGTTCGTGTCATGACCGACCTCTTTGCTGAAGGAGGAGTCAACATCTTGGTGGGCACAAAGTCCCTTCTTGGAGAAGGGTGGGATGCCCCATCCATCAATTCTCTTGTTATTGCGAGTTTTGTTGGTTCTTATATGTTGTCAAATCAGATGCGTGGACGCGCAATAAGAACACAAAGAGGAAAACCAGACAAAACATCGAATATCTGGCATCTTGTCTGTGTTGAACCCGATACAGACTACCCCGGAGAAGACTATGAAACGATGGTAAGACGATTCAAAGCTTTCGTTGGAGTGTCTTTCGCCGAGCCAGTCATTGAGAATGGACTTGGCCGCCTTGATGTCGGCAAACCTCCGTTCTCCAAGAGAGATGTAAAGTCGATCAACAATGCCATGTATATCAGAGCTGAGAATAGGGAGTACATGAGGGGCCTGTGGGACGAAGCACTTGCCCGAGGCGAAGAAGGCATGAGGCTTGTCGAGGATATTCAAGCTCAAAAGATCTATCTCCCGCGGGGATTTGTGTTCAAGAACACGATTTCTGCATTGCTCTGGAATGCGATTGCGTGGTCTGCCTACTTCCTTGCCGAATACATGCGGGGAATCGGTGAAGCAATCCAGGGGTTCCCTACACTAGAGGGCCTTCTTCTCATTGTTCTAGTTGGAGCTATCATTGCTGCGCTTATACTGCTGCCAGGACTTCTCAAGGCATTATGGTTACTCATCAGGAATGGTCCTGTCAAATCGAGCATGAAACAAGTAGGAACGGCACTTCTGAAGACATTATGTCACATAGGGGAGATCCGAACCAAGTATCATGAGTTGAGAATCGTTGTGGAGGAGCAGGAGTATGGTTTCGTCTATTGCCACATCGAGGGAGGACGGAATAGAGAGAAGTCAGTCTACCTAGAGGCTCTACAGGAGATTCTAAACCCAATCGAGAATCCCCGATATCTCCTCGTTAGACGAACTTGGCTGAGGAGGAAGATTGCAAGAACTGACTATCACGCAGTACCCACAGTTATCGGAACGAAGAAGATGAATGCGGAGTGTTTTGCAGATATGTGGAAAAAGCATGTGGGCAGGATGGATCTCGTATACACAAGAACTCGAAAGGGTCGTTCGATTCTTCTCAAAGCGAGAAGTAAATCGCTATCATCTGCCTTTAGACCCAAGTCCGAGCGAATCACTCGATGGAAATGAACCAACATTGATACTTGAGGCAGGCGTTGATAGACAGCTTTTAGACGTATGTTGGCGAAACATTGAGTGGTTACAACCATGGGTATTCGACGCGCGACAATGGATGACTTTCAGGCAATCTCGGACTTGGAAAAGTACGCGTATGATTTGCCGTCGGACTACATGGAGATGGCCAAGGACCGATTCTCACTAAGCTACAATGAGCACTTCTTAGTAGAGGAAGAGGGAAGAGTAGTCGCCACGGTGCGCCTTGTTGAGTTAGAGCAGAATATTCGACAGACTTGGAAGAATATGGGTGGGGTGTCGATGGTTGCGACTGCTCCAGAAGCTCGTAGAAGAGGGCATTACCGTCGTCTGATGATCCACATGAATGAGTACATGAACAACGAAGGCTACGCCACAAGCGTACTCTACCCTTTCAAGGACACGTTCTATGCCGCTTTCGGATATGTGAACTGTCCTCCGATGCTTCGCGTGGTAGCAAATCCCAAACATTTGAAGAGATGGAAGTTACCTCCCAACTACTCTGTCGAACGAATGGTCTATACTGATGCACTAGACCACTACAAGGCCATCCAAACGAGGCTGGCAGAAACAACCCACGGTGCAACACGCAGGAGTTCGAGGAGGTGGGAGGAGCTCTCAATCGGCATGAAAGCACAAGTGGCGGTTGTGTTCGGACCAGACGGAGGTCCAGAGGGCCTAATGATTCATCGGCATAAAGGTTACCTCGATTTGTATGGTGACGAAGACATGGGCAAGATGGAGGTCAGGGAATGGTACTGGACGAGCCAAGATGCCAGAAGTGCTCTACTGAATTATGTCTACCTCCACACAGACCAGATTCGCAGAGTAGAGATTCCAGTGAATCCCTTCTCAGATGATTACTACCAGTGGATTGAAGGTCGCAATGTAATTGAACTCAAGACAGGGCTCTGTTTCATGGCCCGCTGCGTTAACGTCAAAAGGTCTCTTGAGGGCCTACCTGCACCACAGACCGGCGAGGTTACAATTCGAGTCGAGGATTCCCTATGCAACTGGAACAATCAAACGTACCTTTTGAAGGCCAAGAAAGGCAGTCTTACGGTGAAACCCCTTGAGGAATCGAAGGCAGACACGACGTTGATGATTGAAGGAATCTCAGCGCTAGTATATGGCACAATGACGATGGAGGAGCTCGCACCATTTGGATGGATTCAAGGTTACAAGCCAGAAATCCTTCTAGACTGGTTTCCACGGAAGTATACATGGATGTATGAGCAGTACTAGTGCTAAGACTTGAAACTCAACAGGTCAGTCTACGGCACATTCAGGAGGGAATCCGTGTGGAACCAAAAGGGCCCCACGATAGCTAGATTGCGAAGTCTACGCAAACCCACGGCCAGGAACAGAGCCCAACTTCAAGTGTTGATACCTTGGGTCGTCCTTCTTCTCCTTTCCTGTAAGCTCACGCTTGTATCTGTCGTATTCTGCCTGACAATTCGATTCAAGCTGGAACTTGCTCATCTTGAGCTTGATCTCATTCATCGAAACGGAATCAAGGTCCTTGGATGTCACCAGGAGGTCTATGTCAGGGATTATCCTAAGCTTCTCCATGGTTTCTTCAAAGAAGCCCCCACCGAGGACAAGCCACATCTCGCCTTCATCATCGAACCAGATATCTATGACGTTCCCGACTTTGAAACCGTCCGTGTCAAACACCTTCGCTTTGGAGAGGTCTGACAACTTGACGTCACCAGCTTCAATAGACGTTTCATAATGCTTGTCGCAGAGTGTTTCACCATCCACCTTCAGCCTGACTGCATCCTCCTCAACGACATCAATCTGCTCGATGTCAAATACAGGGTCCAAGTCGGGCTTGACCTTGATGGTCTCAAGAATCTCTTCCACTCTGCCTCCGCCGATTATCATTGATTTTGGGGTCAGATTGGTCCCATCAACACTGATTATGAAGTCTATCACATTGCCGAGCGCCTCTCCTTTGGCGTCAATGACTTGCTTCTTTGTCAACCCAGTATACTTCAAGTCGTAACATCGTACCATATGAGAACCCTCTGATATTAACTATAGTGAAGGAATATAAGAGTTCCTACTGAACTGGACAGGCCCATCCGCCATAAAAGCCTTAGCTACAGGGAAAGAAAAGAAAACAGGGCCAGCTAGCCGCTTCTTCTTAGACCGCCTCGAAATCCTGCTATTCAGAAGTACTCTGAACAAGTCAGACAGTCATCGTCATCATGGTGCGTTGCTTCAGTAGACTTCACGGGGACTCTGAGTCAGCCTATCTGGAAGCTGGCCGCCCTCACCAAGAACTTCCAGCTCATGATCGCGACCGTATCTTCCACCGTCACTGATCAAGAAACCCGTCTTCTGGATGCCACGAGCTTGACGTTCGGCTGCCCTTCTAACAATCATGCCGATGTTGGTCGGAACGGACATCACGAGCTTCTTCTGAGCTTCGTCGATGACGAGAAGGATTGTGTCATCACTCGAGGTCCTTGATGTTTCATGAAACTGAGAATCGTTCTGATTGAACTCCAGGTAGTACGGCATCTGGATATCTTCCTCCAACAGGGAGTTTGACTCAGACTTCTCGATTTGTAATATATACATTGTTCGCGTAACTATC
>JBHIAE010000042.1:0-24024 GCA_046758445.1 Candidatus Thorarchaeota archaeon
CAGCTCCCCCGCCAGTAATTCTGCGAATGTAGTCGATTCCATTTGCCTCGCAGTACTTCAAATCCACTTCTTCGGTCATGCCTTGAAAGGTGCCAATGGAGACTGCTGAAGGATTCCATCGGTAAAGCCTCAGAGTTGGTGGGACTTGACCCTTCCTAAGAAACATCATTATCGCTTCGTCAATGGCCATGTTCATGTGAGCTGATTGTACATCTAGGTCTAGGAAACGTATCTTCTCCATCTTAGGTCACCAGACCCGTCAATGCAATCGCCTCTACCACCTCTTCCGGAGTCAGCGGCCGAGGATAGTTGTACCATGGTCCACGAGGACTCTCATTGTAGAATGGCCTGTTGCAGCCTCTACAGCCTGAAGTCTGAAATGCTTGGCCTGAAGATAGGACCTCCCGAAGAAGAAGGGGGTCAACCTCTATCCGGATCTCGCCAAGCGAATTGGACCTAATCTGATTCTCGTCAATGTAGCCGTTCGACAGCAGGTGTCTAAAAGCCTGTATCCGTCTGTATTTTGAAATATCAGGGGACGGATGCTTCCCTAGGTCGGTTCCTCGAATACTGGTGAACGCGAATAATCCAACGCTGATGCCCATCTTTTGCATCGAAATGATGAACTTCGCTGCCTCCAATTCAGTTTCTCCCAGCCCGATTATAAGATGAGTCGTCACGTTACCTTGGCCAAAGACTTCTAAGGCGTCTTCTAGTGCTTTCATGTGCGTTTCCCAGCGATACACACTACCTCTTGACATACCTTTGACTGAGTCGAAAAGATGAGGTGTACATGCATCTACGGCAACGCCAATACTGTTGACACCGGCTTGATGAATTCTCCTCAACTGAGACGGGTCGAGAGGGTGAATGGAAACTGAGATCGGCATGTCCGACCGTAGACGTAGTTGACGAACTATGGTTTCCACATCATCAACTGCACTCGGATAGTTCAAGGATTGGATACAAAGCCTCTGAAAAGAACCAACACTTTGCAGCCTTGCAAGGACTTCAGTCATCGAGTATTCCGGCCAAGCAATCCTAGAGAGGCGGTCTGAAGAAGAGGAACTCTCTCTTGCCTGGGGGCAGAAAGCGCAGTTGGCACTACACTTCCCCTTTATGTAGGTCATAAGGAAGGCGGTTGTGAAACATGAGTCTAGAGTGCCTGTCTCTAGCCCTAGCTGAATCGCTGTCCCCAGCGAAAGGCGAATCTTCTTGACCAAGGCAATCGTGAGCTGACAGTTTCATCATGCTATAACAGTGTCGCTAGGTCTGCGCATCGATGTTCGCATATTCAGGCGGTCCTATGTCGCATTCTCAATGTCCGATTTCGACCTATACTAGCATTGATAAGAGAAGACTCGTGACACGGCGAAAATACTAAGTCTAAAGTGTCCGAAGATGAGTGATGAAGAGAAGCACAACAGCGGGCCCAAGATAGCGAGAGAGAAGAAGGCTGTTGAACGCATGATCAACTTCTATTGCAGAAGCAAACATGACACGCCTTCCAGCACTCTCTGTGACAGTTGCACCGAGCTCCTGGGGTATAGCCATCAAAGACTTGACCGCTGTAGGTACGGTGAAGACAAGCCGACATGCAGAAAGTGTGAGATTCATTGCTATCGACCAGCTATGAGAGATGAGATTAGAAGCGTCATGCGATACTCAGGACCAAGACTTGCGTTGCGCGCGCCGGTTGACTGGCTGAAACATTGGGTGCATGAACATACCTGATTGCATGCAGGAGTCTAGCCAAAAGACACCATGACCACATCACCTTCATTGTATTCCCCCACGAACTGGCCGTACTTCTCTGGAATCAAGTAGATTGGGGGCATTCCTTTGAATGTCTGACTTCTGGAGAATATGTAGCAGGAGATTCCATGAATTGGGATATCATCTACCTTCGGTCTGAAGGTGCTACTAGTATCGAATTGCAGGAAGTTGTGATAGGCAGTAGTCACCACTCCCACTTGACTACTCCAAGCGTCAACGTTTCTGCCTCCGACATCAAGAGCACGCCCCACAAAGCCACCATGATTGTAGTGTGGGACACCACCGTCAAGGATTCCCACATCCGAGGCACCATCAACCAAGGCCAAGTGTCCAAACAAGTTTCCCGCTCTCACGTACGACCACTCTGCAAAGACTCCAGTCATTATGTCGGTTGATACTCCAGTCACTTGGCACTCTGGCTTCTTCTGCATGCCTTTGTCAATCACGGTAGCGCTCGGTAGGTCCACACTAATCGGATCTGATTGTGAAGACCTGCTGAAGTCCTTCTCATCCATAACCTCGACATGATAATGAGGTCCAGTCCAGAAGCAGAAGAAGCGAGAACGTAGGATGCGGCCGATTTCATCGCCTCTATCTACCGAGTCCCCTCTTGACACTCCAGGAGTACAATGGAGCACTCTCACAATCTTGTCTGTGCCTTCAGGTCTAGTTGCTATGGCATAGTCAGAACCCTCTGATGGGAAGACCTTCTTCGTACCCATTGAGATCTTCCGTGTCGCAACGACCTTCCCGTCTATCGGAGAGAAAGCGGGTCCACCCCAATCGCCATGCGAAGGATAGATGTCAATGGCAGAACACCTCTTGTGCCCGATGTATGGACTATTGAAGTAGGAGAAGTAGGAGTCTTCCTGAGCGAAGAGCTCTACACTAGAAGAAACTCCAACACATCTCATTCTATCACTCGACTGCCTCGTTATGTCTTCTTGGCTGCAGCATAGATTGGTGAAAGACGAGACTTCCACTCAACGAGTCCTTTTGGAGAGTCGGGATACTGCTTGTATGCATCCTTTATCTGTTCCATAAGCTTGGACACCTTGTTGACTCTCATAAGTAGAGGCACCTTCCCTATACCAGCCACCAGTCGCTTGAACTTCTCACCCGTACCAATCTCCATCTTGCCAGTAATGCTCACACTCAGAAGGTCCATGCCTTTCACAATTCCCTTCCTGAAAGCAAAATCAATGTCCTCGTTGGTCACGTTGAGCAAGAACCAACGAAAGACATCCAGTGAGGCCTGCTTGATACCGTAGCTCTGCATATACCTAGGATTGTAGTCCCAGAGCGACTCCATCGAAGTGTCATTTCGCTCAAGTGCCTCTGATGCCACTGTTGCAGCATGTACGCCGCCCAGCATCGATGAACCGATTCCACCGCCATGAATAGGGTTGACCTGACAAGCGGAGTCTCCAACAAGCATGAAATTGTCATCAACCATAGTATCGATCGGTCTTCTAATGGGTGCGATGCCGCCGCTGCTGTCTGCCGTAACGAGCTTGGTCTTCATGAATCCCCAGTTCTCTCTGACAAAGCTGTCGTAGATCTTACGCGGATGAGTATAACCAGGCAGAATCATGACTCCCAATCCAACGTTGACTTTGTGCGGTCCTTGTGGAAAGATCCACGTATAGCCTCCCAAAGTCTGTTCTTGATTCCAATGAATTTCAAGGATGTCAGGAGTTTCGAACTCATGTTCAGGAGTTTCATAGATGTCACGCCAAGCGACCATTTGATCCTCCTTCGCGATAGTTCTCTCTATCAGCGAACTCTCTGGGAGCTGGCGGCGCAACATCCCTGTTGCACCCGTTGCATCTAGAACAATGTGCGACTTCAGGTCTTTGTCGGCGTCTTCGCCTTCTTTGGATATCCTTACTCCTGCCACCTTGCCTTCCTCAAAGAGGGGCCGCTTTACCCGTGTTGAAGCCTTTACCTCGACCCCAGCCTTCTCGGTCAGCGACACCAACCACTGTCCCATCTTGTGTCGATTGAATGAGTATCCCCTTGTTGTGGGCCCTATCATGGACAACTTGTCCACTCCATTCGGAGCGTAGAGATCCAGTCCCGAAACAGGGTGCTCAATGATGTCTTTTGGCAGGTCTGGAAGCCCTATCATCTCCTTCATTTCTTTGATGTGATGGGCCCCCAAGGCATCTCCACAAGTCTTGAGACCTATTTGGTCTCGTTCCTTTCTGTCAATCATCAGAACTGAGTGACCCTTCTTCGCAAGTGTGTAGGCGGTGATTGCCCCGCCTGTGCCCGCTCCGGCAACAATAACGTCATAATCTACCATTGTCTACTTCCTCGCTAATTCCCATGTCTGATCAAGAAAGCCTTCGAGTTGAAGTGATATCAGCGGATTGTCTGCCCACCCACAGATTGATAGGTCTGGCATCGAAATGAGTGCCTCCTCACTGTCGACAACAAGATCTACAGCAAGTGTGTCCTCTTTAATACGCTGCTGGAGTGAAGCGTCTACGCTCTCACTTTGTTCACCTAAGATCGCCCTAATCTTCACACCTCGATTAGATGCCCTGTCAAGGGCTGAGGTCACCGCCGCACCTAGCTCCCCAAGACTTGGAGCCACAAGCATGATGTTCTCTTTCGCTCTCGCTATCATGCTAAGCATCTTTGCCTCAACATCCCCACGTCCTTTGATAGTAAAGATCAACGTAGGGGTTTCTCCCTCGGTCTTCCTATTGCTCTGCAGCAATCTGAGATCCTCAACGAGCTGCTCAACTCTTGAAGAAAGAAGGTCCTGAATATGAGAGAGAGGGGCAAATTCGAAGACTCGAGGTCTTCCCTCATCGCTAGCAACTAGACCCTTTCCAATCAATCCCTCAAGAACTGAGTAGAGGTTTGCATGATGAATCCCTGTGGCTGATGAGAGATCCGCAACTGTCCCAGACCCAACATTGTTTAGGGCGATGATAACCCGGCTTTCATGTTCTCCGAACCCCAAATCTCGGAGAACCCCTGCGGCTCGGGTCATGACGGTCTCCAATCTCTCCTCACTCGAACGGCTCATCTATACCAAGAAATTATGTGTAAATGCTACTAATTTAAGCTTTTCTGAATCGCGAATCCTGTCAAGATTTCCTTGACAATGTCTCGAGCGGCAATTGCGGTGATACCAGTGGGGTCAATCATTGGATTGAGTTCAACGACGTCGGTATAACGAACCTTGCCTGTTTCAAATGTCGATATGAGAAGTTCCACTAGATCAACCATGGAAAGACCGCCTGATTCAGGATGGCTGACTCCGGGTGCAATCTGCGGATCGAGGACATCAATGTCAATCGAAACGTACAGGAAATCGACCCGTCTTCCGATAACTTTGACACGCTTGTGAAATTGGTCTTTCGACAATATCGGTGCCATGCTCCCTGTCATCTCTTTCCGCTGAGCAGGGAGAGCCGAACGGAGATCGTAAGCTGCTATGTCTTCAGTCATGATTGACTCATCATCTACCATTCTTCTTACACCTGTCGAGTGTGAAAGCTGGTATCCTCCCATGTCAGAATACATATCGGCGTGCGCATCGAGATGCACAAATCCATAGCGACCAGGACGTCCTCTCTTGAGACCCTTTAGTATTGGGTAGGAAATGAAGTGGTCACCGCCAAGAAAGAGGAGCCGGCTTTCTTGTGTAGCTAATTTGGTACATGCCTCAGAGATGTCGATGGCCGCTGCCTCTGGAAGTCGTAGAGAAATCTCCAGGTCGCCCACATCTTCCAGTGTGATGCTCTTTGTCAAGGAGTCTTCTATCGCATCCTTTCTCCCCAGAGAAAGTGGGTAACTGTGAGAGCGCTCACTATCCGTTGCCCGGCGAATTGCATCAGGTCCAAAACGAGGACCAGGCATATAGCTGGACGTGAGGTCGTAGGGAATGCCCAGGACCCCTACATCCGGCAGACCTTCCTTTGGAGCAGGAATTCCGAAAAAGCTCCTCGGCAGTCGAAGATATCCATTCAGCTCATCGCGAAGGGGCACAAGAACTCACTTCGACCTCAGGTCAGTCTGCTCTCAGATAAAGGTGCTGAAGAATGCGAAAAAGAAGAGGTATGGCCCTCGACCCATCAGGGCCCAGAGCCATTCAGGTGTCTACATCTGATAGAACTCACTGCCACCGCGGCCACGGACTAGGCCAGCGATTGAGTAGATTCCAACGAGTCCCACGATTCCTAGCACTGCACCAGTGTACGGCCACCCGTCCGCGATCATCTGGCTTAGAAGGCCCACGACATCTGCTTCCACATCGAAGCCATCACTACGGGTGCTTTTGGAGAACACGTTTCCATTGAAGACGTAGGTAAGGTCAGCACTCGGGAAAGTGTATCTACCTTCATTCACGAAGGTCACTGTATATGTGATGCTCTGACTAGCGCTCGGAGCCAGAGTACTCCAAGAGCCTGGCGAATAACCAGTTGCCATCACATCTGGGTAGACCGCCATGAAGTCGTCATCTGTTAGATTCAGCCCTGTAATTGGCTCAGTTCCGCCGTTGGTGACTGTCACAGTTACATCCACTGAATCACCAACCGTTGCACTCGTCGGCAGGAATGTTCGTTCAAGGGTTATCATTGGAGGTAGCAGGGATGCGTTGAAGTAGAGCGTATAGTCAGTCTGCGGCCCAAGCGCCGTGGCGTTCCAAAAGACAATGTTACTCGCATTGTCATAGTAAGTCTGATTCAGTGCCTCATTCTCTGGTGTGTACGAAGTAACATTCACGTTGTATGGCATGTTTACGACGACAACTGAGAGACCATCCGTCAGAGGATTCACTGTCCCAATGCTGCCCAGTAGATCACTGAAAACGTCTAGCTGAGTATCAGATGAAGATAGGAGCTGATCTCCAAAGTACCCGACTCCTGCGAGAGCCACAGGGCCAGCAAGTGTGAAGTTCTCGAATTGGGATACTACGAAATCCGCGGACGCTAATGGCGGGGGAGTTCCGGTGAATCCTTCAATCATGTCGATCAGTGCCTGCATGTCCGGTATAGCCAGCAAGCCAGCAGCTCCAGCGTCAGCACTGGCGAACAGAGAAGAATCGATTGCTGCTGCAAAGCCGTCCTGAATCATGGCGTCGAAGACTGTATCCACCACGTCGATGTTCGTCAGTTTGTGGATGAACAAGTCAATTGCTTGAAACGGCAGTGTAATGCCGGCCTCGGGTGGGAACAGGCTTTGGTCAATCCTGATTGAGAATATCTCCTGGAACGTGAATCCGAATGAACCTGTTCCAAGATGCGTTACAATCTGTCCCATTTGACTCCTGGCCTGAGTTTCAGAGAGATCAAGGAAGGCGGTAACGAGCAAGTTGAACTCCGTCCCCAAGAGGCCAAAGAGATCTTGCGGGGTCGTAGGGATTTGAAGTGCGGAGATGCCTCCGCCGCCTCCGCCACCGAAGAAGTCAACACCTATCAGCTGAAAGAGATATTCCAACATCTCCCCATAGGTCGCTACCAGTACCATCGCAATGCAGCCATCATACATTGGTTGGTCTAGAGCCAGACTTGCGGACGGGATTCCCAGCTGACCGTAGACGACTTGTGGGGCGCCTTCGTCATCTATGTTTGCAAAGACGAGCTCCGCACCGTCCTCAATCAGACTTTGAAAGAACGCCATTGGGTCGTCAATTGTCTGAGCAGGACTGTAATTGCCGCTGTAGACTGTTGCAGCCACAGCAGGGGACACCAGTAGAAATGCCATCAGTGTTAGCATAAACGCGTGCTTGTAGACGTGCTTCATTTTCTATCACTCCTTTGGGCGAATTGTTGCCCCAACGATTCCGGCGACGATAGCTGAAGTCACTGGAACAAAGAGCCAGATCAAAAGCGGAAGAACCATAGCGAATAGGTTGGGCGTGCCACCTCCACTAAATCCAGCAATCAGCGGTAGAATCCCACCAATAACGTCCTGGATAATCGGAATGCTAAGTATGTCAATTATCGAAGAACCAGGAGGAAGAGGTGGAAACGTACCAAGGGTCAGACCTCCCAAGAAGAGCTGAATCATGAAGAAGAAGGCAAGCCCAAGGCAAAAGATCCAGACAAAGAGTCCGACAACGAACGCACCTTTCTTCGTTCCAGCCATGACGCCACCGACAAACCCGGCAGCTATCCAGAGTGCGAACATCAATGGATTGGTAAGTGGGTTCACAAGAAGGATGTTTACCATGGCCAGAGTAGGCCTAACATAGTTCCCCATCAAGGGAGCCATCCACTGGATCAATGTGTTGTACCCTTCAGGGAGGAGAAACCAGCCACCGGCGAGTACTATTGCCATACCCGCCAACCACCCAAGGTATTTGCTTCCAAAGGCCATAAGCAAGGAAACCTCCTAACGTAGGGTTAGTTCCTAGGACTCTTCCTGTTCAGAGGCTTATTAATCTCTGCTGTATTAGATTAGGCGCAAGGTGTTCTACTGACTTCCTGAATGATTCTCATTAGCAGGTTGGAAAGAATGATATAGCGCGAAGACAGTGCAGTGAATAAGCCTGAACTCAATTATGCAGGCTTCTCTGCATTTTGAGGGCAGGATATTGTGTTAAGGACAACACAAGCAAGTAGATGAACCCAGGGTGTCTGAAATAGTGACCAGAAACGACACGGAACGCTCCGTATATGAGCTAGTTCAGTTGGTGTCCTCCTTGAATGACACTAGAAGGGCAATCCTGCTGGCCTTGGCTCACATCTACCCTCGAAGCGTAAGTGGCGTCCAACTCGGTCGATTGATAGGCTACAGCGGAAAGTCAAGAAGTCTCTACAGAGGAGTACTATCGGATCTGGAGGAGAACAAGTTGATCCTGATAGATCAATTGACACCCAAACTCTACTCAATCAGAATCAACAACGAGCACCCTCTGTTGGTCGTGCTGGTTGGCATGTGCAGAGAACACGGACAGGAAACGAAGGGAATCTATCTGAAGGCACTGGAGGAAGAGTGATGGATCATCTTCTCAAGAAAGCACGGGCTCTCTACAAGGACAGAGAGAGAATTGCACTTTCCTCCATCCTCGTCGTGATTACCGTTGCATTCTTTCTGTTCTACTCTTTGGCCATAGTTGTTCTTCCTTCTCCTCCAGAGTGGTTCCCAATCGGAATTGTTGCAGGCATGGAAGTTGTCGCTTCCTTCAATACCTTAGGATTCCTACTGACTGTTGCCTTGATGATTCTTGCATATGGATTCTGGTCCTGGGCTTTCCTTCCGAGTCCTGCGGTAACATACACCGTGGGAGTTCTGAGGGGCATCCTTGGGCCCAATGTGGTCATAAGGCAGTCAATTGGCAAACGGTTCCGGATCTTTCTGGAAGACGGGACCTACATTAATCTCAACTGCAAGATTAAGGATAGCGAAACCGGTGAGTGGTTCACTTATCAATTGGTGACATCACCAATATCGGGAAGTAACCTCGAGGAGATCGCTCTGAGACATGGGATGAGTTTCATGGATGGACGTTTTACTACTCGGGTTTCAAATGACGAGCTTCACCATCGAATACTCCTTCTGGCCAGGGCGATATCCCTGGCACACTAGAATCGCCTTGATCTTGGTTTGCCATCGTCCGAAACTGCCGCCCACCGAGATGTGCCACATATCTATTTCTATGAACTGACCGATTTCTATCACAGGGAAGCGAATCATGGTAATCCGCATCAAGAGAACTGTTGACATAGCCATGAGCAATTACGAAGGCATCATCGGAGCTTGCGTGTTCAGCTATGAAGGTCGAGTGGCCTACGCCAATGAAAACATGCAATTAGAAGTGCAGGATTTGAGAACCATTCTCGGAGCATGGAATGGTGAAGTACAGAGTTTCACTGTCAAGCACATATCCTTCCTCACTGCAATGGCCGAAAAGAACGGCTTTGTCGCCATTAATCCGGACGGTGCTGTCAGTCTGATTGTGGGGACAGGAAAGGGCGTTTGGTTTGTGTCATGCTTCGCACCAATGGACCAAGACAAGAATGGTATCATGCGAGAGTGTGTCCAGGCAGCAAAGTTGCTCGAAACGTCAGTTTCTGTTTTCGATGTGTGAGTCCCTATTTCGAATTAGCAATCACTGACGGCTGCTCAGCGACCGTCCAGCCAACCAATGAGAGTATTGCTCCAATCCAGCCTAGCGAATGTGCAAGCTGCATTGCGAGAGGCATCACGAAGGTTGCTGCCATCACAAGTTGAACAAGACCCATAATCAGTCCTGCCACGCCCACACCAATGCTGATGAAAACTAGACCCCGACCTAGCTTGAATCGCCTGGTCGTCAGGACCATTCCTCCGACTATTATAGCGATTCCCGCAAAGAAGGTCAAGGCACTCAGTACATCCATTATTGTGTCGAACGTCAGCTCAATACCGGGACCAAAGAGATTGCCTAGATGCTCACCTATGACGGCTAGTGTACCGATGGCTCCGCTGGCACCTGATGCAATCATCAAAGTGCCCCCGACGAAGCATAGAACAAGGGGGTTTCGATTGTGGATGGTCTTCAAGGTGACATCACGCCTCAGGAGTGTCGATTTAAAGGTAACTCTGACAGTAACCACGACTCAAATGACGGACCCACTAGAGGCCCGTTGGCGTCAAGCCCTGGCTTCCTTCTCGTATGGTACTGCAATTCCCTTCGGAGGAATCGACTTCCGGATTCCAGCCAAGGCGATTATCACAAACACATAGGGAATCATCTGTATGAAATTGTTAAATGGCTGGAGCCACTCGAATCCTGGAGCGAGTACAAGTGCAAACTGCAGGCCGTTGAGGAAACCGAAGAACACCCCAGCCAGGAGGCATCCAATTGGAGTCCAATTTCCGAATATGAGTGCGGCCAGGGCAATGAAGCCTCTTCCTGATGTCATGAGCTTGCCGAAACCCGTGCCGAACCCAATCGATAGGTAAGCACCACCCAGTCCTGCGAAACAGCCGCTTAAGACAACTCCAATGGCACGGACCCATTCGACGTTCACTCCTGCAGTGTCAAGAGTGCTAGGATCCTCCCCGGCTGCTCTCAGTCTCAGACCAAAAGGCGTCTTGTACATGACGTACCAGCAGAGTGCAGAAACTATGAACATCCAGTAGACAATGGGGGAGAGAGACCCAAATGCTATCCCAATGATGGGGATATCTTGAATCGGCTCGATGACGACTTTCGGGAGCTGTGTGACGGACTCTGAGTACCCTTGACGTCCCCAAACGACATCGAGCATCAGAGTTGTGAAGCCGCCACCAAAAAGGATCACTCCAGTGCCGCTCACAATATGATCCCCCTTGAACTTCACACACACGATTGCATGTGCAGCTGCCAATGCTCCTCCAAGTGCCACGGCCACTAGTATTCCCATCCATGGGTTGTCTGTGAAGTATGTTGCAGCGACTGCTCCAAAGGCACCCATGAGCATCATCCCCTCAAGACCAATGTTGACGACACCAGATCTCTCGGAGAACATCCCTCCAAGTGCCGTCAACACAAGTGGAGTAGACATTTGCAGAGTTGCTCTAATCAACCAACCAATAAGAGCAAGGGTCGGGTCAACAGCCTGCATCAGGGTTCACCCCCTGTTTCTATGGAAAGCGCACGGGCTGTGAATGTGCCATATAAGGATAGTACAGTTCCCAACACTCCTATGACCAGAGGCACCAAAGTGTACTGAAGCGCAAGCATAAAGCCGATTCCCCCCACGCTTAGCCAGACTATGTAAGTCATCAAAGAAACGATTGGCCCCCGCGCTCTTCTTGACAGTGTGAGAATGAAGGCGGCAAGACCAGCCATCGCAGCGAACAAGAGTAGAGTTGACTGAGCCATCCCTGTTTCAATGAATCCACCAAATGCATAGAAGATGCTGAGGATATTGAGTATGACGAGAGCAAATGCAGGGACGGCGACGACGGGTTTTTCCTTCATCCATTTTGCAAATTCGACATTGCGGTTTGCTAGCCAATCGACGATGCGAGGACCGGCTACGAAGAGTACTACAAGGCCCTGGATCACACCAACCATCTCCGCTGGAACTCCAGCCCTTAGCTGCATAGTATTCCCTCCGGCCTTCAGGGCTCCGAAGAAGATGGCGGCAGCAAGGACTCCCCACGGGTTATTGTTGCCGAGGACAGCTACTGTAATCCCGTCCCACCCAAGATTTCCTTCCCATCCATCAGTGAATCTCTCGTAGGTGCCCAAGATTTCATTGGCACCGCCAACACCGGCTAGACCTCCAGCTATTCCCATTGCGAGAGCCATGTTCTTCTTCGGGTTGATGCCAGAGTATTCAGCAGCCTTCTCGCTGAGGCCAACTGCACGCAACTCATAACCAAGAACCGTCCTATTGATGAGAATGTCAACGCCGACTACACAGAGAATGGCGATAATGAGACCAAAGTGCAAGTAGGGGCTCCCGAGGAGAGGTGGTAGAACAGCAGTGTCAAGAATACGTGGAGTCTGTGAAATCCAAGCATAGGGCCCTTGTTCCTTCAATGGATATGTGACCAGCCATTGTGTCAGGAGAGCGGCAGTGTAAGATAGCATCATGGATGTGACCACTTCGTGAGCGCCGCGATATGCTTTCAGCAAGCCTGGAATGAATCCCCAAGCTGCTCCAGCAAGTGCAGCAACAATGACAGATGCTAGTGGATGCACGACTATTGGCATTGAAAACATGAAGCCCACTATGGCGGCCGCAATGCCACCCATCAACAATTGCCCCTGAGGTCCAATGTTGAAAAGGCCACATTTGAAAGCGATTGCCACAGAGAGACCTGTCAGGATAAGAGGGGTCGCGTAGCGCATGACAAGATCCATCTGAGTGATCGAGCCCCACATCAAGAAATAGAAAGCCTGCAAAGGGTCGTGACCAGACAAGGCCATAACCACCGAGGCAACCAAAAGGGCCAACACTATTGACCCAAATGACCACAACACTTGCTTCTGAAAGTCCCGACTAGCAACCCTGTTTCGGATCCCAATAAGGAAACCCAAGATACGACTCGTTTCAGATTGGACTTCGGTTGAGGTTTCCTGTAGCTGCCCAGACGAGGACTTGGATGGTTCAGTCATCACGTCGCCCCCTCAACCGCCGCTTTGCCGTCGTGTCCGGCCATCAGTAGACCAAGCTCTTGGGCGTCTGTTTGGTCCGGTTCTTTCATGGCAACAATCTGCCCGTCGAAGATCACCCCAATCCTATCTGCCATCATTTGTATCTCGTCAAGCTCAGCTGAAACTAGAAGTATTGCGACGCCAGCGTCACGCATCTGGATTAGGACATTATGAATATACTCGGTTGCACCGACGTCGAGACCCCTTGTTGGCTGTGCAGCAACAACAAGCTTGGGCTCTGCTGACAACTCTCGTGCTACTATCACCTTCTGCTGATTACCCCCGGACAGAGTGCGAGCGAAATTCCTGACAGAGGGTACCTTGATGGAGAAGTCCTTGACAAGCAATTCTGACGTAGACTCCATCCGGTCCAGGTCCAGCATCTGATCAGCCGGTCCACCTGAGAAGGGCGGTCTGTAATGACGCCCTAGTACTAGATTCTCTCCCACAGTGAACCCCAATATGAGTCCTCGAGCATGACGATCTTCAGGAATATGGCTTACACCTGCGGCCCGGACGTAGCGCGGACTCTTCCCTGTGATGTCATGTCCTTCTACAAACACCTTTCCCTCTCGTGGTTTCCTGAGTCCAGTGATTACTTCCACAAGTTCGGTCTGGCCATTACCTTCTACACCTGCTATCCCGAATATTTCCCCGGACCTCACCGACAGGGAAATGCCCCTAACTGCAGGCAAGCCCCGGTTGTCGTCAGCATGAATGTTCTCTACTCTCAAGACTTCTTCCCGTGGAACTGCCGGGGGCTTCCCCACTCGAAATACAATCGGGCGCCCTACCATCATCTTGGCGAGCTCCTCGGGAGAAGTATCCACCTTGTTGACTGTGCCAACGAGTACACCGTCTCGGAGGACGGTGATTCTGTCGCATAATGCCATTGGTTCTCTGAGCTTGTGTGTAATCAGAATGATAGTCTTCCCTAGCTCTCCAAACCTCTCCAAAGTGACAAAGAGCTCATCCACTTCATGGGGAGTTAACACGGAGGTTGGCTCATCCAATATCAGTATCTCTGCTTCTCGATAGAGAGTCTTGATGATCTCAACTCGTTGTTGGAGTCCGACTGAGATATCCATTACTCTTGCCAAAGGATCTACGTAGAGGCTATTCTCTTTTGAAATCTGTTTGATTTTCTCGGCGGCCTTCTTGAGGTTCATCGGCATTGTGTTCTTCAGAAGGCCAGTGATTCTTGAGCCGCCAACCTTGAAGGACCTAAGGACCGGTTCCAATCCCAGTACTACATTCTCTGTGACTGTTAGAGGCGGGATCAGTTTGAAATGCTGATGAACCATTCCCACGCCCCTCACAATGGCATCTTGCGGCGAGCGCAGAATCACCTTCTCTCCACGTATCTTGACTGTTCCCGAGGTAGGGCTGAGGAGACCATAGAGAATGTTCATCAGCGTACTCTTACCCGCACCATTCTCCCCAAGAAGACCATGAACCTCTCCCTCTTCAATTCTCAGTGTTATGTCCTTGTTGGCTTCAACGCCTCCGGGAAAAGTCTTGAATATGTTCTCGAGCTCGACGGCGTAGATTGAAGATACCTCCTCCAAAAGGAAAGTGGCCATCCTTTGAGTTCCTCAACTAGACAAGCTCTATTTAACAATAGAGGATACAACAGCCAGGAAATGGAAAAAGAAGGGGAGAGGGAGGCTTTCGCCTCTCCTCGTTGATAGCATTCACGGGAGCCAGTATTTGGTGTCGGGCACTGTTACAGTGCCGCCGATAATCTCTGCCTTGAGATTATTAACTTCCGTAATGATCCATGCTGGCACATCGAGTAGGGTGGAGTTGAGTTCATAGTCAATACCACCATTAGCGAGGGTGAACAGGTTGAAGGTTGTGAAGGTATCGAGGAGGACATCCTCGATAATGTCGTGTACAGCGACATCAACCCTCTTCAGCATGGAAGTGAGGACAAGACCCGGCTCCAAGTACATCTGTGGGGAGTCAACACCAATACACCATATGGGACCGTAAGTTGCATTGTTTTCAGCCACGCTGTCAAACACTCCAAGTCCCGAGCGGCCAGCAGCTGCAAATATGACATCGGTTCCCGTTGTGTACATACCGTCAGCCAATGACTTTCCCGCAGCGGTGTCGACCCAGTCATTCGTATATGCGAAGTTGAAATCGACTCCTGGTGTCAACATGGTACCGTTGACTTCGTACTGTGTCTTGTTGGCGCCCCAGATGAAACCGCCAAGGAACTTGTTGATCAACGGAATGTCCATCCCGCCAATGAAACCAAGTGGCTTGCTCTGGTTGTGATAAAGTGCTGCCATGGCACCGACAAGAGCGGAACCCTCATGCTCATTGAATAGCAGTGATGCCACATTCGGGTACTCAGTGTCGTTGACCCACATGTCCACAATTGCCCATTTCTGGTCGGGATAGTCATCGGCCACTGTTTGAATAGCATCAGCTTGGTCAAACCCTATGCCAATGATGAGATTGTATGCGTCTGCGTACTCCGCATGTGCCGCGAATGCACGATGGAAGCCCTCGTATTCGGCGATTTCTGTCGGTTCGACATAAGTGAAGTTGATGTCGAACTCATTGCGAGCGTCGTCGGCGCCCTTAAAGCAGCCGTCGTTGAACGACTTGTCCCCGAGTCCACCCGTGGCGAACACGATTGCCACCTCGAACGGGTTGTCAGGCAGTGGAGGAGGTGGATTCAGAACTAACCATGCTCCAACAGCTCCAACGCCAATGACAACAATAACGACTATGGCTATAATCGATCTGTTGCTTGAGCTCATTTTCTTCACTCCTGGCGATTTCAATCACCAAGATGGTCTAGAGTGTTAGCACTCTAACTAGACAGGTCTAATCACAGTACACACACTAAAAAAACTCTTCCATCAAGGGGACACGAATTCGATATGTGTGCCAGAAGTCGAATGGGAATCCTCCAAAATGTTCAAAGGCGGCAGAGAACACCCTAGCTGTCATGAAGGTAAACTACGAGGAGCGTGGAGCGGGCAATCCTGGACCAGTTGTCCTGGTGCATGGAGCAGGGGGTTCGTCTGCTACATGGTTTATGCAGCTAGAAACTCTGTCAGAGCACCTGCATATTGTTGCACTTGACCTCAACGGCCACGGAAAGACTCCAGATCGCGAGGCGAAGGATGTCACTCGGTCGTATCTTGAGGACATTCAAAACATTGTTGGACAATTCGACCGTCCCGTTCTGGGCGGACACTCAATGGGGGGAGCATTGACTCAACTCTATGCTCTAGAAAACCCAAATGACCTCAGCGGCATAGTCCTCGTAGGGACTGGGGCCCGCCTAAGAGTAACTCCGGTGATATTCGATCTTCTGGATAGCAACTTTGAGGGCTATGTTCATGCACTTGGTCAGTTCATGTTCCATGAGGATACTGCCCAAGACATAATCGATGCAGCAAGGGCAGAAGTACGGAAATGCAATGTTCGCGTGACCAAGAGGGACTTTCAGATCTGTAACAGTTTTGACATAATGGAACAAGTATCAGAAATCACTGTGCCCACCCTCGTCATAGTGGGTGAAGATGATCTCATGACACCCTCGAAATACTCCGATTACCTGAATGGCATGATTGCAGGCTCGCAAATCGAGATCATCAAAGAAGCCGGACACAGTGTCATGCTCGAACAACCAGAGAGATTCAACGAGGCAGTTGTCGATTGGTTCCATAATGCCCGATTGGGTTAGATCCATTTGCTCTCTCTGACAGCCTCGATCCAGTCCGTTCTGTCGAAGTACACCTCATTTCGTGAGATCTTCCTGAAGAGAATCTCTACTATGTCCATGCCTTCCTCTTCAATCACCTTTGAGCCAACAGGTATCTCAGCCCGCCACTTGAGCGTGAATCCATTCTTGGTGGGATAGACCTCTACCGCTTCCCACTTCCATTCAGGGTTCCTCTCGAGCAGTCTTCGAAAGTATGGAAGGATCTCATCGTGTCCCTTGAGACCCTGAGGATTGGCCGGGTCCTTGTAGAATGCATCCTTCGCATAGAAGTCGATTAGCTTCTCTGGTTGATTGCCCGTCCACGCTGAGAGCCATTCTTTGCAGAACTCGAGAGCATCCTTTTCGTACATGGTTGAAGTAGGGCACACCGTTTCAGTTCACTCTTGCGGTCAATCTTCTCCGAATCTTGCCGGCAGAAACTTATGTCGGATTTGTTGCACGAAGTTTGTATCCAAGCATTCTGCTTGGGGGATTGATAGATATGACTGAAACAAGCGAAACCTTCGAGGCCCCTCAAGTGATACCCACCGACCGAAGGGAAAGAGTCGCATGGTATATGTTTGACTTTGCGAATACTTCGTTCACAGTTCTAATTGTCACCGCCTTGTTTCCCCTCTACTTTCGAGTGTTAGTTTGGAATGAAACACTTGGAGATGCTATGTGGGGATATGCTGGTAGCGTCACAATGTTGATAATTGCAGTAACAGCGCCTGTGCTTGGTGCGATAGCTGATTTTGGAGGTACTAAGAAGAAATTCCTTATCTTCTACACTTCAGTATGTATTGCTCTAACAGCATTCATGGTTTTCCTTCCAGGCCTCACTCAATCACAGATAACTGCCATTCCAGATCCTAGACCAGCAAGTCCGCTACCAGGGTTTGACTTTGCACCAATTCTTGGTTTGGATGTTTGGGTGTGGGCTTGGATAATCTTCATCATTGCGAATGTTGGTTTCCAAGGAGCACTTCCCTTCTATAATGCATGGCTTCCCGAAATCAGCACTGAGGAAAACATTGGTCGAATCGGAGGATACGGTTATGCCGCGGGTTATGTCGGAGCTATGGCCACGATTATCATCGCTCTTCTTGTGATTCTGGCCGACCTCCCACACACATATGCATTCTTCGCAAGTGCGCTGTTCTTCCTTGTCTTTGCAATTCCAAGCATTAAATGGCTGAAGAACAGACCAGCTAAGGCATTTCCTGGAGAAGAGGGTCAATCTCTCATTAGTTTAGGATATCGAAGAGTGAGAAACACTGTCAAGAATATCCGTAATTACATAGGTCTACCACTATTTCTTGTTGCGTACTTCCTCTTTAGCGATGCAATCACAACGGTAATCTATTATGCCGCAATATTCGGACAAGCAGTCTATGCATTCAGTACAACCATGATTCTCATCTTCTTCGCTGTGACTCAGCTCGCAGCGATTCCTGGTGCATTCATCTTTGGAGTTGTTGCAGACAGAATCGGTACAAGGAAGACTCTCATCATCACTCTGCTCATCTGGGTTATTGCTTTATCAATTGCCTACCTCTTTGTTGCTTACGGAGCACTAGTTTGGTGGACAGTTGGAATGATAGCTGGTGTTGGCATGGGTTCATCCCAAAGCACAGCCCGCAGCATGTATGGACAATTCATTCCTGAGGACAAGAAGTCTGAGATGTATGGGTTCTATGCATTGACAGGCAAATTCGCTGCAATTCTTGGACCATTTGTTTATGCATCAGTTCTATTATTGGTAAACCCGACTCAGAATCCAGCTCTTGTAGCCCAAGCCCATCTAACCGCTATGCTTGTCATATTGCTGTTCTTTGTGGTATCTATCCTCCTTCTTCTAAAGGTTCGTCAACCTGTGAAGGGAGAAGCCAAGGTCTACCTTGAGGATGATTTGCCATTTGCATAATGATTGCATTCCATTGGAAATTGGGTTCCCTCTCACTATTTGAGATGGGAACTCCCTCATTCTTTTTCTTGATACCAAATATGAAACCTAGAAGCTTTCAATCCTTGACAAGTTTGACTCCATACTAGCCTGCCGAACACGACATCATGATCATCTTCAGGACTGCGGTTCTTATGTCGTCCTCCTCTTGGTAGCCCTCCAGTTCCTCCTCACAGATTCGGACAGTTGGCATAGCAGCTAGGTCCTCTTCGGAAACCTCTGAATCTGGATCATCTACGTTGACGACCGAGATTAGGGACCGTGATACGCCCAGCTCGTCTACGACTCCCATGAGAGTTTCGTAGACGGGACCACAGAACACACAGTGTTCTGACTTGTAGAAGGTTATGCATGTATCTCTGCTGCAAGGCAGTTCAACCTCCTCTTTCCAAGCAGGAAGTTCTACTACAAACGTGCTACCTTGTATGGGATCGCCCGAAACGCGGTCCTCAACCCATACCCGGCCACCGAGGTCGCTCACAAGCTGATTCACAACAGTCAGACCGAGTCCACTACTCGAAGCATGTTCGTCATATTCGCCAGTTCTCCTGAAAATGCTCTCCTTCATTTCATCGGAAATTCCAGGACCATGATCAGAGAACTCGATCTTCATTCTCTGACCCATATCGATGAGCTCTGCGTTGACATCCATCTCAACCTCTTTCCGTTCGTCGTACATTAGCGCATTATGGATTATCACAAAGAAGACGCTCCACAACCACGCGTGGGCAGGTACCCAAAATGCATCATCCTCAATATTCGAATTCACTTTGATACTCTTCGTTTCAAAGTCCCTGTCTGCCTCTCTAAGCCCTCTCTGGAAATGCGGCCATAGATCAGTCTTCGAAATGGTGGGCGGCGAGTCCCTGAGCATGATGATTGCCCTCATATTGGCGATCATCCGGGCTGCTCGTCTGATGTTCCACAGAGTTTCACTGAGGACTTCACGATGATGATCGGGTAAGTCAAGGGTCGTGCTGAGAAACTCGAGCGTGTAAAGGGCGCTATGATTCACGTTATTCAGGTCACTTGTCATTACGCCAATATAGAGGTCAGCACGTTGTTTCTCTTCCAGCACCCTCTGCTCTGCTGCACGCCTCTGGGTCACGTCAAAGGCCATAAGGCCTATCTCGGCTGGCTTTTCTGCACCTGTTGTAAGCGCACGAGAGGAAACATTCGCCCAGATGATCTTACCGTCTGGACGTTTCATCTCAATCTCAATTCCGCCGACACTCTTTCCTCTGAGGACCTCTCGAATCAGCTGTTCGCCCAGATCATAGTCTGGAGTGGTTTCGATCAGGAAGTTGCTTATGGGCCTGCCAATGATATCGCCGCCGTCACAATCGAACAGTTCCTCGGTTGCCTGGTTGATCTGTTCTATCATTCCATTTCGATTCAACATCAGGTAGGCGATTGGAGACATGTCGTACAAGGATGCGAATCTGTCTTCCAATGCGATTACTTCTGCTTCCAGGGCAATCTGCCTCGATACGTCTCGCACCGATGCCAGAACTGCAGACTCCCCTTCAAACACTACGCCAACAGGGTGTATCTCAACATGAAGTGTGTCCCCATCTTTCGACCTTAGCCTAGTATTAAATGCAGACAGGTCATCGCCAGAGTAGAGGGCATCGATCATCTTGCGATCAAATCGTTTCGCCAAGGGATCAAGTAGTTCTTCGAAAGATATGTCAAGTATGTCATCTGGTTCATAGTTTAGCATCGAAGAGAATGCTGCGTTCGAGAGGACCACGTCCTCATCCACAAGCACAATGATGCCGTCGTGAACTACTTCCAGAAGCCTATGATGCCATTCCGCTTCCTCTCTTTCGACAGCCATATGAATACCTCGCAGTCTTGGGCAGTTGCCGACAAGTTAGTCCGCTAACGCGGAATGCTCTAATAGTTCTACCGTGTCGAACCACGATAGCAGAGGTTCCGCAAGTCTTTGATTGTTGCGGTTGGTCAACATTCAGGATAGGGACGAAGAGCCTCTCATTCCAAGAGAGAAGAGCAGTCGCAGCCGGTGTATGTCCTAACCACATATGTGATGGGAGATCCTGATTCTTTTGACATTCAACCACACCATATGTCACTACGCCAGTATTCATATTGTATCAAGAGGGCGGAGTCAGAAAGGCAGTCGGGTGAATCAAGATACCTACTGTACTGGACGGGAACTGTTGCACGGGCTGTGGCAACTGCGTGAAGGTCTGCCGTTATGGAGTATATGAGAAGATAGATGAAACTCCACAGGTGGTCCATGTCCAGTACTGCAAAGAATGTGGGGACTGTATCAAGGAATGTCCAGAAGGGTGCATCAGGTTTAAGGACTAGGACTCGGTATCTTGAGGATGGAGAGTCGTACCTTGAGAATTGTCGTAGACATTGATGACACGCTAATCAATACGAGGCGTAGATTACAGGGAGTCTGGCAATTCATTCTCGACACCAAGATACCGCTTGACGACATCGAGATGCTCAGCACTGTGGAGGTCTTCGGGAAGTACTCCTCTGAAGAGCAGAAAGTCAGTATGAATGAACTCCGTGAGTACTATTGGGATCTGCTACTGTGTGTGGATGAAAGAGGAGTTGAATTGGCAGAGTTGGATGAGCCTATTCCATCCGCAGCAGACGTACTTCAGAAGTGGGCTGAGGAAAGCCAGATTATCCTACTGACTGGCCGTCCAGAAAACACACGCGAACTGACAATGCGTCAGCTGAAAGGTTTTGGGTTTCCCAGCGGAAAGGTAGAGTTGGTGATGTACAGACTCGAAGACTATGCCCGAGCCAGAGGCGCCGAATCAGGACCATCACTTGTCGAAACCAGGGCTCGTCTGTTTTCACAGATATGCAGAGCGTATAGTGTGATCAGAGTGGTCGATGACTATCCTGGCTACTTCAGGACCTACAGGGAGTATGATGTTCCCGATAGGATGGGCCTTCTTCGTTCTCAAGCCTACTCACCAAGAAGCTTTCTGGAAAATGGTGCTACGAGAGTCGTGAGGGGTTGGCACGAGCTCTCAGGCTAATAGTCTAGGATGAACGGGATTTGGGGGAGTTTCAAAGTGGCAGTCGTGGTTCCAAGCACTAGGGTGGCGTCCAGTAAAGCATCAATCCGAGGATGAAAAGGAAGATTGCCACGACAAGCAATACGACTTTGAGAATCATACGTCTTGTGCTATACATCTTGAGTCAGTCGTCGTCGTTGTCGCTTATAGGTTATACCCTCAGAGCGGGGTTAGTCTGTCCTACATGCCAAACACGAACAGTCCCATGAGAAACACAGCAAACAATATGACCATGATGATAAGGAGAAGGGCTATGACGATGTACCTGGGATTCATTTACAGGTCACCGGAGACTCGAAAATCAACCCAGGAGCAAAGTCTTGTGTTTGACGCGTGACGGTCGCAGGGAATATGGGCACCATAAGCTGGCGTGGATTCAGAACAGAATGTTTGCAGCCAAGCCATGTGTGCGACACAGGTCCTCAACTGTTTCCCGGACAGAATCATAGAACATGCTTTCGGGTCGGAGGGCCTTAATGATCTCGCTAGTCTTGTCAGGGAAATGTTCCGCCAGTGTCTTCCTAACCGCTGCTCCCACTCTCGGTCTCAGATTCATCCTGTCGAAGTATGCGTAGTCGACACCTGCCTCACAGATCCTTCTGACCAAATCATCAAGCTCATATGTGGTAAGAAAGGGAATCATTGGTCCTACGAAGCAGTAAGTCTGTAGTCCTTGCTCCGAGAATGCCTTGAGTGTAGCGAGCCTCCGATTCGGAGATGGAACCCCCTGTTCGAAAGTCCTACACACAGCTTTGTCAAAGGTAATGATTGTGGCACCAATCTCATTCTCGGATGAGTACTCTAGCAGGTCTGCATCCCTAAGTACTAGGTCAGATTTGGTTAGTATTGAAACTGGGAATCCATTGTCGGCGAGGAGCTTCAGACATCGCCTCGTGACTTCGTAACGCCGTTCCAAGGGTTGATAGGCATCAGTAACGCTAGACAGTAACACTCTCTCTCGTTTGGCCTTGCGCTTACTCCAGAGTTGCTTCTCCAGAACCTCCGGCGAATTGATCTTCACATCTGTATACTTGCCCCATTCTTCACCGGCATGACCAGTGAAACGTTCCATGAATCGTGCATAGCAGTAGCTGCACCCATGTTGACAGCCAACGTAAGGATTGATGGCGTATGCCACATCTGAAATCCTGCTCGTATTCAGGACTGTCTTCGCCTTGACTTCCTTCACTCTAAAAGTACTCAAAAACATCACACCTCTCCTGTCTGATCTTCAGTTGCTCGGAAGACGAGGAAGGTGTAGTGACCGAGTCTACTAAGTACCTCAGGAGCAGCGTCTGAGTTCAGTTTCATCGCCTTCTTGGTTTTGAGGTCTAGATCTATCCCTTCTACGAATGTAAAGCCGCTGGCATTCAGAACCTTGACATTGTCAACGGGATAGAGAGAGCAGGGTTGAGCGACGACAAGTAGTGAACCATCTTTCATCGTGCTCCTGATGCCCTCCAGACTTCGTTTTGCATCGGTGTACGTCTTATAGTATTCAAAGAGATATCCAACAACGTCGTTATTGAGAATCCCGAACTCAAAGCAACCGTTGGGAAGAGGACCGCGACTCAATAAGTGGTCGTCCAGCCATGTCCTTTCATTGGGATGAAACTTAAGGTACTGAATCTCGGACGGTCGAAATGATGCTTCAACGGTCATTTCCTCAAGTCTTGTATGTACTCCCCGGGCTCGAGAGTGTATCTGGTTCTCCTCAAACAGGCCAAGAAGACTATCCAGTCTCAGTGCATGCAAATCAGTGCTATAGGTCGTCAGTCGTCTTATGAAGAAACCTAGATCAGCGATATTTGATTGCTTTTTCTTCAACCACTCATTAAGGAACTCACGAAACAACTTGATGAAGAAGGTCGGAACTCTGTCGTTCTCTCCTGAGGCGAAGTCGGCCAATAAGAAGTCATCAGCCTTATCGCTGACCCCGGCGTCCTTGTTTGCAATGAGGTTGGCGCTAAGATACTCCATTACTTCTGGGCTTTCGCAGATCCAGCTGATAGGATAGAGCGTCCTCATTGCACCTTTGTTCAACGGTGGCTGAGAATGTCTTGGCAGTGGCTATATGTTCTCTGGAATGTGAAACAAGACATTGACTCGAAGCCGTGTGAGCTCTCAGGTGGGTCAGTAGTAACAACAAGTGACCCTCATTTGTGGTGCCGCTTTATATACGGCTAATGGCTACCGTGAAAACAGTTGAAACCTAGGAGCGTCGTCAATTGAGTAACAACGATTATGAAAATCCCGGGTCTGAGGGACCCGAATCAATAGATGATGAAGTTCACGACGAATCGCCACCAGTGTCTAAAGAACCCCGGAGGCGACGCAGAGGAAGACGCGCAATGCAACGCAAGTCCTACGGGTCTGTAGC
>JBHIAE010000043.1:0-23695 GCA_046758445.1 Candidatus Thorarchaeota archaeon
AAAGTATAAGAGGTTGGAGAAGCTAGCTGGCAGTACTCTATGCGCTGGATAGTTCTGACGCAGCTGGACCTTCGGTCCTGTGACTGCCTGCGGTTTTTCATGGAAGCTTAAATCGTCCTTTCTAGACGTAGGTACATGACAGCACTAGAAGATGTACAGAAGCGCGTTCAGAGGGCTCTTGAGAGGGCTAAGAAACGCGACGGGACACTTGATTTTGGCGAAATCTCGGTCAAGCAGACTAACGACGCCGCTGACTTCTCTGTGAGGCTCCTTGTGACGAAGGACTCAGGGCTTATTGATGACGAGCTGAAGAGGGAGTTCGGTTCCGTGGTGGACATAGGCTGTTCTGAAACCAATGGCCTTCCAGAAGATGAGGGTGTATGGCCTAACGAGGACGGATTCCATGAGTACGTTGCAATCGTTGGCCTCCCGATTTAGGGAGCTAGAGAGCAATCCTTAAATGTCAAACCCGAAGTCCATGCACAGTTTTAGATATTATCATGGAAGGTGTGATTATAATGAGTTCAAACCAGATTCCAGTGCTCGTTCTTCGCGAAGGCACTGATAGAACACGTGGACGTGATGCTCAGAGAAACAACATCATGGCTGCGATTGTGATTGCTGAGGCAGTCAAGTCTGCGCTGGGTCCAAAGGGTATGGACAAGATGCTCGTGGACTCTTTTGGGGATGTGACAGTATCAAACGATGGTGCCACTATACTGAAGGAGATGGACATTGCGCATCCGGCTGCCAAGATGGTAATTGAAGTCGCAAAGACTGTAGACTCGGAAGTTGGTGATGGTACAACCACTGCTGCGGTGCTCACGGGGGATCTTCTGAAACACGCAGAGGCCCTGTTGGATCAGAAGATTCATCCAACCACTATCATCAGCGGCTATCGGAAAGCAGCAGAGAAGGCGCTCGAAGTCATCAACGACGTTGCAGAGAAGGTTGACCCAGGGTCGAGTGACTACAGGAGGGTCTTGATAGATGCTGCCAAGACGGCCATGTCCAGCAAGTTTGTTGCGACTTCACGTGATGGGCTTGCCAAGACCGTTGTGGAGGCAGTCCTATCGATTAGCAAGGATCTTGACCCCGACGAGGAGCTCGACATTGATGACATTCCACGCCAAAAGCAGGAGGGGATGGCTGTTGATGCTACTGAGCTTGTGAAAGGACTAGTTCTAGACAAGGAGATTGTGCATCCTGGAATGCCCAAGAAGGCTGTCAACGCGAAGATCGCTCTGCTTGAGAGCCCGCTCGAGGTTACAAAGACCGAGTTTGACGCCAAGATCTCGATAAGCGACCCGACTTCGATGCAGAGCTTCCTCGATGAGGAGGAACGGATGCTGAAGAGCATGGTAGACAAGATTGTCGAGGCAGGTGCAAACGTAATCATTGCTCAGAAGGGCATCGATGACGTGGCACAGCACCATCTGGCCAAGAATGGAATTCTTGCAGTACGAAGAATCAAGAAGTCAGACGTTGAGCGACTTCACAAGACCACGGGCGCGACGATAGTTTCCAAGATTCAGAACCTCACAAAGGACGATCTTGGCACCGCGAAGCTAGTGGAGCAAAGGACCGTCGGCGAGGATAAGATGCTGTTTGTGGAGGGGACTCCAAAATCCTCTGTTGTGACATTAATCGTAAGAGGCGGCACGGACCACATCGTCGATGAGGTTGATAGAGCCCTCAACGACTCATTATATGTCGTTCGTGATGTCGTGACCCATCCTTACGTTACATATGGAGGCGGAGCTCTGGCTGCAGAGATTGCCAAAGAGTTACGTAACTATGCCGATACGCTTGAAGGCAGAGAGCAGTATGCAGTAAACGCATTCGCAGATGCTGTTGAATCACTTCCATCGACACTAGCGGAGAACGCAGGTCTTGACCCCATTGATGTTATCGTGAGCCTTAGAACTGCCCATACAGAGGGGAATGTTACACACGGAATCGATATAGATAAGGGGAAGGTCGGTGACATGAAGAAGGCACGAGTTGTCGAGTCGGCACTTGTGAACAGGCAAATCGTGATGTCAGCTGCTGAGGCTGCTCAGATGGTCCTGAAGATTGATGATGTCATCAGTTCCAAGGGTGCTGGCCTGGGCGGCCCTGGAGCCGGACCGGGCGAAGACTTAGATGGCGACGAGGACTAGAAACAGTCAAACCGTCATACAGCAGGTGTGCCACATGTCAAAGGGCTCTAAGAAAGAGAAGACCAAGAAGAAGAAGGATGGAGAAACCTCCGGTGTGGAATTGGAGATTCTGACAAACATCCCTGGAGTCGGTCCAAAGACAGCTGAGAAGCTACTTGAAGCAGGGTATGGAGATCTTGCCAAGATTGCGTCGACAGGTTCAGAGGAACTAGCTGCAGCCGTTCCGGGCCTCAGCGTTGCAAAGGCCAACGAAGTTATCCAAGCAGCGGCGAAGCTCAAGGAGGATGTGGAGTCCGGGAAGATCGACTTGACTGCTAAAGGCAAGAAAGCCAAGCGGAAGAAGGCTCCAGAACCTGAACCAGACGTTCATGAGCTTCCCCCTGCAGAGGAGATTGCCAAGGCAGAAATCAGGTCAAGTCTCAAGACTGGATTAGACCAGGACAAGGTCAAGATGGGAATACCAGTTGGGCCAAAATGGTTGACGAAGTTTGAGAAGGCTCGCATCATCGGGGCCCGAGCTCTTCAGATTTCCATGGGTGCGCCGGTTCTCATACCCACAAAGACCGCTCCTTCTGGGCTCTTCGCACTTGCTGAGGCAGAACTGCGAGCACAAGTACTTCCGTTGACTGTTCGCAGAACCTTACCCACAGGAGAGCATTTTGACGTACCGCTATCAAGACTACTTGAGAACACGAGGCTCGACTAGTTCTTGCCTCGTCTTCTTCTGTCTTCTTTTCAGTTGCATGTGCAATGAGGCAATGCCTTAAATGCAAGCCAAGTCTCCTCGGTAGGTCCTCTTCTAAGACAGGGTGACCGAACATGCAAGAACTACTCCTTAGTCCGGACATAGTGATCAGGTTCCTGATTGGATTCGCAGTAGGGGCTTTAATAGGCCTAGAGCGCCAGAAGCGAATGGTGGAGGAGTCAACCGCAGGTGTGAGGTCTTTTGGACTCTTGAGTCTTTTCGGAACAATCACCGCCTATACTTACACTGTCACAGACAACATCGTGATAATGGTATACGCGATAGCAGTTTCCACAATCCTGATCGGAGTTCAAATTACCTACAAGATGTTCAGGACCATGAGGAAGGGGATGACAACCTCCATTGTGTTGGCGATAGCATTCACACTAGGCATCCTCGTGGGTTTCGATGCACCGCCCCCTCCTGGACAGCTCGTCGGTCCTCTTCAGGTCCTGGCTATGACGGTTGCATTCTTGGTGTTTCTAGTCCTAGGCTTCAAGCAGGAGTTTCAAGCACTGGTGGCGGTCATAAGCCGAGATGAGATGATTAGCGCAGCTGAGCTTGGCGTCCTGATTCTCTTCCTTTGGCCTCTCATTCCTGATTCAGTACAGATATGGACCATCATTCTTCCTGCACAACAAATCTACCTCTTGGTGATCTTACTTCTGTCTATCAGTTTCGTAAACTACATCCTCGTCAAGAAGTTTGGAAGCAGAGGGCCCTTCTTCTTCGGGTTCTTTGGAGGGTTCGCCAACAGTGAAGCTACAGTTTCTAGTCTAACGGACTTCCATGTCAAGACTGGCAGGAAATATCCAGGCAGAATAGCTCTATCTGCAATTCTCGCAAATGTCGCAATGATCCTGAGAAATGGAGTCATAGTGGTGATTCTCGACCCGACTCTCCAGATCTTCAAGTACTACGTTATTCCTCTTGCAATCCTTGTACTAGGTGCCACGTACAGAATGATCAGAGAAAGTAGACGAACTGAAACCGTGGACGAGGGACAAATCGAAGCGGCCTTGGGATCTCCTTTCGAGTTCGGCGCAGCAATCAGATTCGTGATAGTCTTCACCGGCGTTTCACTTCTTTCACTCTTGTTGCAAGAAGTGTACAGTGATTCCGGTGTCATTGTGGCCGCCCTAATTGGAGGTTTTGCTTCAGCAGGCGCTATTGTGGCAACAGTTGGAATCGGTTTTGCCGGTGCCACGATTGGTCTAACTACAGCAGTATTTGCAGTGATCATCGCTACGACAACGTCTGTTTTGAACAAGGTGGTGTATGTATACACTTCCGACCGTGAAGCCGGTTTACTCAGAAACGTGGCCAAGGACTCACTGATAATGGCGGCTGGGGTCGTTGTCTTCATCATTCTGCTTGCAACGGGATTCATTCCGATTGTGTGAGCCCTGAAGAAGGAGTTGGCTCCCATACAAGCATAAGACTTAAAGTCATTCTCAATGGACTCGGATTCGGTGACAACGGTGAATGTTGGTGGCCTAGTTCATCTGCAACGATGACCCAGTTGGTGCGTTCTCCGCCACCTCATCCCGTGACCGTTGCCCTGACATCTTTTGGAGGACTTCTAAATGCCAGAGTTGAGGACAGTCCGAGGTATGAGAGACCTGATGGGTCCAGAGATGAGAGTTAAGGAGTACTTGGAGGCAACTGCTGCTGAAGTCTTCCGTCATTTCGGCTATGAGCCGCTAGACTCACCCGTCATGGAGCTGTGGGAAACTCTGTCAGCCAAAGGCGGAGAAGAGGTGGAGGCTGAAACTTTCAAGTTCAAAGACAAAGGTAATCGAGAGGTGGGTCTGCGGTTTGATTTGACTGTGCCTCTCGCCAGAATCGCAGCATCAAATCCTCATCTCTCAAAGCCGTTCAAGCGATATGCCCTTGGCAAGGCCTGGAGGTACGACCGTCCTCAAGCCGGCAGGTATAGAGAGTTTGCCCAAGCAGATGTTGACATCATTGGATCAAGCAGTCCTGCGGCGGATGCTGAGGTGGTTCTGGTCGCTATCGAGTATCTAAGACGTGTCCTTGGAAGCGACTACAACATTCGAATCAACAACCGAAAAGTTCTGAGAGGAATGACAGAGAAGGCAGGAATTGAGGACAATCTGGCCTTTGAGTGTTTCAGAGCAATTGACAAGCTTGACAAGATTGGACAGGCCGGGGTCAAGGAGGAGCTGAAGACTCGGGGCATTGACGAGAAAAAGAGTCAGTTCCTCCTCGATGCCATTCAACTGAGAGGTGCCGGCCTTGATGTCCTCAAGAAGTTTGGCGAACTCTTGGAGGGCTCCAACATCGGGATCGAAGGCGTCGAAGAGCTACGGATGATGGCTGAAATCTTCAAGGAAAGCGCTGCTGAGGACTTGATCGAGTTCGACATGTCGCTTGCACGAGGGCTCGATTACTACACCGGCCCTGTCTTTGAGGTTGACTATCTCGGCGTGCCAAAGGTGGGGTCGTTGGGAGGTGGAGGCCGGTATGACCGACTGATAGAACGGTTCGGTGGGCCACCCACACCTGCCACGGGAATCTCATTAGGCATCGATAGGCTCATTGATGTCCTTGTGGCCCGCGGAGTTGGTGATCAGCTAGAGAGTGGATTAGACGTGTACGTTGCTCCGATAAAGAAGGCCATGGTGAAGTATGCGATGAAGATTCAGAGCGAGCTTGTTAGAGCTGGAATTTCTTCGTCTGCGGATGTCATGGATAGACCTCTCAAGAAGCTCTTGGAACAGGCCGACGCAAAGAAGGCGAGGTATGTTATCATTATAGGTCAGCGTGATCTGGATAAAGGCGAGGTCAGTCTGAGAAACATGTCCACGAAGGAAACCGTGCAGGTGAAGATGGGCGACATTGTTGACGAGGTGAGCCGGCAGCTCAAGCGCTAGTCACGCGGTATAGAGCCTTTCAGAAGGATCTCAGAAACAGTGGTCGAATTGAGGCACTGTGCAAGCAAAAGCTTTTCTCACACCGTGCTGCATGGCATCCGGGATAGACATGGTTAGAATGCCCGTAGTAGCTGGAAGATTCTATGAAGGCGAGGTCGAGCTTCTCAGAGAACGAATCAAGAACTGCTTCCTTAAGGGACTGGGACCGGGCAAGCTTCCCGAGGGTAACATAGGAACAACAAGACTGCTTAGAGCAGTCATATCTCCTCACGCCGGATATGTCTATTCAGGAATGCCTGCAGCGCACAGTTACCTGAGAATCTTCGAGGATGGCAAGCCAGACCATATAGTAATCCTTGGCCCCAACCACTACGGAACCGGTGCACGGGTTGCTGTATGCAATGACAATTGGGAAACACCTATGGGAATCGTCAGCTATGACGTGGAGCTAGGCTCAACAATTGTTGAGGAGAATGAACATGCGACGAATGATTGTGTCGCCCATAGCAGCGAGCACTCAATAGAGGTTCAGCTCCCATTCCTTCAGTATATCTTCGGAGAGGATCTCAGCTTTGTGCCAATCAGCATCAGTGACCCCGCCTATCAGATCTGTGAGTCAATCGGCCTGACAATTGCTCGACTTGCCGAAGAAATGGACATACTAGTGATAGCCAGTTCAGACTTCACTCATTTTGAACCTGCTGAAAGTGCCAAGAAGAAGGATAACCAAGCAATGGAGTACTTGGAGTTCTTGGACCCAAAGGGGTTCATTGAGTTTGTCAGAGGTCACAGAGTCAGCATATGTGGTGCCGGGCCAATTGCTGCCGCAATGGTCTATGCAAAAGAAAGAGGAGCAACTCAATTCAGAGTTCTCAAATACACCAACTCTGGCGATGTCACAGGTAATTACAGAGATGTGGTTGCGTATGTTGCAGCCGAAGTCTTTTGAGAACTTTCGAGAGCTTGACAAAAGGCCAGAAACTTCACTCCTCTGAATCTTGAATGTCGAGTGGTGTGGCAAGCAGACTTGGCGTATAGGCGGGAAGTCCGATTCCTGCCAGAGTGGCTCCCGCAATTGAAACAATGCCTGCGACGGCCAAGCTAGATATCGAGTCCCCACTTGTGTCGTACAGAACTCCACCAAGCAGCGGTCCGACAACATAGGCTGAGTTGCTAACGGCTCCAAAAGCGCCCATTACAACACCATAAGCACTCTGGTCAGTAAGGTCGGCAATCATCGCTTGGATAGTAGGACCTCGCATGGAAATGGCAACACCCAAGACAGCTCCTGCGAGGTAGAAGCTAAAGACATCTGATGCGAGCATGAACATGAAGAGGGACAAGGCCCCGACAAACGACCCCAAGACAATCAGCCACTTCCTTCCCACCCGGTCGGACATCTTACCAAAGGCAATGTTCCCAGCAATGGTGATGACTCCGAGGACTCCAAAGAAGATGCCAATCTCTAGTGGACTAAAAGCAAACCTCTGTACGGCATCAAGCATGAATGCCACCTCAAGTATTCCAATCGCAAACATGTTCGCGAACATTGCCAGTCCCAGCACAGAGTAGGCCTTAGAATGACGTGAGAATACTTCGCGGAGAGGAATCTTGTACTTCTGATAGTCTTCACGGAGAGTCCGGCGAGTGGGCTCTATGACCAAAAGGTGAAGCAGGACCAAAGTTCCAAGAGTCACAATAGCCGCTATGATAAACGGCATACGGATGCCCAAGAATTCCGCGAGTACACCACCAAGAGCCGGACCAAATACAAAGCCGACCATGTTCCCAGTGCTTAGGTAGCCCATTGCAGTTCCCCTGTTCTCTGGCGTTGTCATGTCAGACACGAAAGCATTGGCAGCAGGATAGAACCCCGCAGAGATGGCCCCCTCGAGGGCACGAGCAAGAATCATCACGTATACCGTAGTCGCAAAGGCGTACATAAGATTCGCAACAGCAAACCCAAGCAGCGCGACCTGCAGCACCGGTTTTCTTCCTACTCGGTCAGAAACACCGCCTAGCGGTCCTGCCAAGACAATTCGCGTCAAAGCAAACGACGCAGCAAGGACTCCCAGTTCCGTTCCTCCAACACCTAGCTCTAGGATGTAAAATGGGTATAGCGGGACGATCAAACCGAAGCCAATCTGAAGAATACTCAGAGATGTGGCCAGCATCCATACCTGATACATCCCCGTTTTTGAATCGATCTGAGGCACTTCATCGATTTGCTCTGTTGCCTCTGGGGAGTATTCAGAAGTATGGTCCATGTCAGAGCCCCTCAGCGTGTCGGCCGGAGGGACCTTTTCAGTGTTGCTAATGTGTCATTTCGCTCGTCATTTGTCAATGATGACGCGACTCACGCCCTTGATTCCAGCTAATGTTTCGATGACCCTTCCGGGCAGTGGGTCCTGAGTGATTACCTTGAGACAGGGCTCCGGATAAATCTCGACATCTTCAGCCAGAACCTGTCTTATTGATATCCCATATCCTGCGATAATTGAAGTTACCTCGGAAAGGATTCCTGCATTCTCTGGAGATTCTACGAAGATTGTAAGCACGCCGTATCCGAGAACCTCTCGGACTTTCTCAAGAGAAGGCCCTGCTGGTTGGAGTCTCTCAAAGAACTGGCAAAGCTTCTCGTTCTGACAGATGTCTTCTGTTGTGGCTCGTACAGTACGCCGGTCTATGCCAAGGGCATCGCCTATGGCCTTGAGGGGAATTCGAATTGAGCCGCATTTGATGATTCCAGGCTTCTCAATGGCAAACCCGTGGCGCACTATGGCCTGTGCTACCTTCAACCTCTGAGGAGAATCGTGGAAGTAATCTACTATCTCGCGCCACATACTACAGACCACCATAACTCGATTAGTCTTGTATCTACCTTCTTGCCTATTTGCATTCCTCCCATATAGAACTTAGGCACAAGAAGATTAGGCTGGACAGTTGGCTTGAGACAACATGTTCAGGGATGAAACAGATGACCTGAGTGTGCTATGCATTCCGTAGGAGACATACTATCGGCCTCTTCGACAAAGCGAAGTCGTCTGTTGTCCGACTTTTCACACAATCAGTTTCTCAAAGAGAATCTCGTCAATGTAGCCTTTGGGCATTGCGAAATGGCGCTCACGTAGGCCAACCTCTCTGTAACCCATTGAGTGGTACAAAGATATCGCGATTTCATTGTCCTTGAAAGTGCTGAGAATGATCTTCTCGTATTTGGCATCAATGCATGCTAGTTCAGCAGCCTGCATCAGCGCCCGACCGATACCGATTCCTCGGTGTTTTCTGTCCACAATTATGCCGAGCCGAGCAACGTGTTGAGATGCCATCCATTCCTCCGTCTGCAGCGTGAGGTGGCCGACATACGTGTCCTCCAACTCCGCGACGAGCATGATGTCACGACAATGACCAGTTCTTTGTATCCAGCTGGCCCAATCAGCTACATTGCTATTGGCGTTGAAGGTTGGTAACCAGATGCCCTCTTCGATGATTGCGCTAAAGCCTTTATGCAAGTTATTTGCATCTGCAGGCACAGCGTGACGCACTAGAATAGTACGGCCATCCTTTGAGTTGAACTCCCAAGTCTTCAAACGGCAACCTCGGCGAATGTGCAACGAATTACAACGAAAAGGATTGTGGTTCGACCAAGGAGGGCTTCTGCCAGCCATTTCTCGACAAGGCCGCTTGCCACATCAAATAGAAGGGTGAAACGTCAACCTGCGCTCTTGGCGTCGACATCGGTTGAGGTGCCATCTTCTCGCTTGGTCATGCCGGACCACGTGACTTCTGATACTCCCTCTTGGCGCGCTACTTCGGCAAGACGTTCCATTGTTTCCACTGAAACAAGTTCAGCGTCTTTCAAGGGATACTCCAATCCGAAGAGCGCATACTTGTCAATGCACATCTTGTTGAGCGCAAGTAGGTCAAACCTCTGGGTTTCGGGCATGTTCTCCACAATGAATCGTGCTATCGCACGTATGTTCTCTTCGCTGTCGGTGTAACCGGGAATTATCGGAGTTCGAATCCATACAGGGAGACCGCTCTTTGCCACAAGACGTGCGTTGGAGAGAACGCAGTCCAGGTGTACTCCTGTATACTCCAAGTGCTTCCTAGGATCCATGACTTTGAAATCATAGAGAACCATGCTGGATACAGAGAGTGCACGCTCAAGGACAGACTCACTACAGTAGCCACATGTGTCAAGTGCCACGTGAACGCCCTCGTTCCTAAGTCCCTGGGCAACCTCAATCATGAACTGTGCTTGATAGGTAGCCTCTCCACCAGAGAGAGTGACGCCACCGTTCGATGTTGTGAAGAATACTTTGTCACGCAAAAGTTCTTTCACAAGTTCTTGTGAGTTCCATTCCTTGCCCATCACCCTAATGGCACCAGTAGGACATGCCTCTTCGCAATCACCGCAGACCTGGCACTTCTCACGATCGATCTGCATACCCTCTGACGTCAGCTCCAAAGCGCTCTCAGGGCATACTTCAATACAGGCTTTGTGACCAATACACTTTGCAGAGTACCACACAGTCTGAGGTCTTGAGTCAATGGTCTCTATGTTGTGGCACCAGACGCAGCTGAGAGGACATCCTTTGAAGAAGACTGTGGTCCTGATTCCAGGACCGTCCTCAGTCGAGCATCTTTGAATGTTGGTTATCAGTCCGGTCTGCATCACAGAAAGCTCTGTAGCTTCCTCTTAATAATCTCCTCTTGTGGCTCTTTGGCCGCTAGACTCAATCACCAATACACTGGAGTACGAATATGGAACTGGCGCTAGCTTTAAAAACGGGGTCAGTCCTGTCGCCCCAGCCTGACCTACCGGTCACTAGGTATCAGGAAGGCTCGATGATGAAGTCAACCAATAGACTCCTTACTGTGCTGCTACTGGCATTGGTCTTGGCGGGGGCCATGCAGGCTCAGCCGTTAGCAATGAACAGCACCAACGATTACAGAGCCCAACTAGATACATCGCTATCATTAGTGTTGGCGGGCTTTGACTCACAGAACATTAGTGTCAGTCTTGTCAGCCCCACAAATAGAAGTGGAGTGTCTGGCACCTTCAACATCACACTGGACATAGCTTCTGACTTCGGAGTCTTGAATACTACACTGTTTATTGACGGGGCTATCTACCCAGCATACAACGAAACACCGCTGAGCACAGGAACTCAGAACCTGACAGTGGACACAGTTTCATTTCCAGAGGGCAACCTGAACTTCACTGTGTTTCTGGAGTACAAGAACGACACTTGGGACGAGAGAGAGTCCTCCTACTTAGTCTACTTTGTTGATAATGATGGACAGAACTTCGAGATCAACCTTTTGAGTCCAGCAAACGAAAGTACACTCGTAGGAACTGAGGGTCTTCAACTCAACATAACATCAGACTTCGACAACATCAATTTCACACTTCTCATTGATGGTGTTGCCTATCCCACCTACGACTTTGTCTTGATTGCCGCACAACAGCAGACAATCAATGTGGATACAACGACACTTAGAGAAGGCTGGTTGAATTTCACATTGGTGTTTGACTATGAAGTTGTCAATGTCCAGGAAACACATCTGCACTTTCTGATGTTCCTCATAGATAATGATGGTCAGCCGATAACGTTGAGTCTTTTGTCTCCGACCAACCAAAGCGAAGTTTCGGGTGTCTTCAATCTGACCGTAGAGATCGCTTCAGACTATGGTCTGGTCAATCTCACTCTATTCGTCGACAATGTCATTCAGTATTCTCAGTACAATGAGACCCCATTTGTGTACGGGGTCCACGACCTCACACTCAATACCACGGTGCTCAAGGAAGGTCTGAACAACTTCACTGTCCTTCTTGAGTACAACGTAACCGGTGAGAACGCCAAGATAGCATATTACTTTGAGTTCATAGTCAACAACTTTGGGGCGCCCAATGTTGTCATCCTTTCTCCTGACGTGGACGGTCAGTTCACCGGAGTCGACATGATTGAACTCAACATAACTTCTGCCTACAGCTTTGTGAACCTCACCATCAGTGTTGACGGTGTCATAACCCCAGAGTACAACTCCACGACGGTACCTGTGGGAGCGGGAATGTACAGTATAAACGGCAGTCGATATGAGAACGGGCACCACATCGTAACTGCCACTGTCAAGACTGCAGAGGGATTGGAGAACTCAGCCTCCCGTCAGCTCTTCTTCCTTGACCACATTCGATTCTATGTGAGAGGCATCACGAACTTCGATGAGATAGCAGGTAACGAGAGCATCAACCTAAGAATCGAAACGCCATACCAGAATGTGACGGTATCCGTGTATGTCGACGATGTACTGGTGCCGGGCATCGTGAATGTGACTGTACCGGCTGGTGATGCAATCCTCACCCTTGACACCACGCCTTACAGTGAAGGCCCACACAATGTCACGTTCAGGGCATTCAGCGTTGGGGGTCACTCTTGGGAGAACTTGCTGATCCTCGTCGTTGACAATCACGGAGCGCCTTCTGTGACTCTCACATCTCCGCTTACGGAAGTCATTGTTGGGATAACTACATTCACTATCGAGATTGAAAGTACATGGGATACCGTCAATCTCACCGTCTTTGTTGACGACGTAGAGGTCTCTACGCTCAGTGGCCTGTCTGTCGATGTGGGCGAAGTGACCTTCGAGATTGACACAAACAACTACAGCAAATGGGAACACACAGTAAGAGTCTTGGTAACTACGGAGGAAGGACTCACTGGAGAGACTGAGGCAGTCTTCGGATTCGCTAACATGAAGATAGAAGAGATCGTGAGCATTGCGATCGTATTAGTGATAGGAATAGGACTACCCGTGCGGCAGTGGCGGAAAGGTGGCTCGATGAGAGCTGTTCTGTTTGCAGATCTTCTGTTCGTGGCTGTAGTAGGCGGGCTCTACTTAGTGCTCGGAATAAACTCCCTGGCGTTTGCCTTGTGGCATATCAATTTGGCTAGCATATGGGCAATAGGAATTGCCTTCATATTCACAAATTGGCTTGTTCCCTTGGCAGTAGAATCACAAGAAGAGTGACACTAGGCGAGCTTGGTGACAGGGAAGTTCCGATTCATTTCCGACTTCCACTTCATGACTGACGAGTACCAAGGTAGTCTATCCTGAGGAATCAGGGTATACGTCGTCCGAACCTTGAGTTTCGAGGCCGCCTTTGCAGTCTTCAGAACAACTAGCTCCGCATACTCTTCACCATACTTCGTGACGTCAGCCACGAATTGAGCTGTCTTACCCTCAGCAACGACTGCGCCTATGCCAGCCAATCTGTCTTCGGAGAAATACTCCATCAATAGACCCTTCTTCTTCCTAGTGACTATTTCACGAACAACTTCAGCCAGCTGTCCAGGATATGCAAGGTTGGAGAATCGCATTGTCTTTGGTAAGGTTGACGCCGTTGTCAGATTCACAGTCTTCACTTTCTTGGACCGTTTGGCTGGAATCCTGCTGACAGGCGCTTCAATTCTCATCACCCAGTACCGTTTGTGATAGTCAACTTTCATCCAGTAGTTGTAGGCCTCAGGAGGAGTTGTCGCCACGATTCTACCAGCTCCCTTCTCTCTCAAGACCTTCTCGGCTGCACGCGTTAGCTTCGTCCCGATACCCCTCTTCTGATATCTAACATCGACACCAAGACTTCGGATAATGCCTAGCTTTCCAGCTACAGGGTTTCGCTCGACGCGAAACAGAATCTCTCCCACGACTTTACCTCTGAAAGTAGCAACCAGCCAGCCCCATCTCTCGAAGGCGACACCGCGATGCTCACTCTTCACCTGTTCAACCGTAGTGAAGCCTTCAGACCATCGCGTACCCATGTATACTTCAAGAAGGTCCTTGCAGTCCTTCATGACGCCTCTTCTGATGGTGACCATATTTCCCGCCCGGCACTAGTGGTATGAATGAGTCCCCTGAGCGAAAACATAAGGATGTGTATCACAGGACTCTAGAGATTTTCACCAATTGAGATGCAGGTCTTGGTAATGGATGTAGCACTGGGCCCGAACAGGTAGAGGATCGGTTCAATTCCAACACCACCCGGTACGTGGATTCCAATTGTCGAGCTTTCCGGATCCAGACTCGTTGCGGCATCTCTAGCTGCATTTGAGATTTCTTCTGGATTACTCGCAGGTTCGTCCAATCTGATAGTCGCTAGGCCTTTCCCTTCGGCCACTTGAAGAACCTCGTCCTTTCCGCTTATGCCTAGACAAGACCGTATTTCTGGCCAGATACTCCTTGCCCACAGGAGTAAGGTCGCAGTATGTCGTGATGCTCCGAACTGAGGCACGGTGAGAGCCTTTGCCCTGTTTGCCACTACAGTGATGCGGCCAGGAATCGCAGCCACATCGGCTGGTGTAAGCGCACTTTCATCGCATGCAACGAGATTGGCTCTAACCTGCGGCATGACCTTTGGAAACCCCTTCGCACTTTCAATTAACTTCAGGGCCTCTTGCATATCCTGGAGGATTTGAGCCCTACCAGTGAATGTCGTTTCAGTTCCTCCCAACAGCTCAGTACATATCTGACAGTTTAGCTCTCCAAGAGAGGGGACCCTTTCTCTGTGCATTGTGCAGATGGTAGATCCGATTCTCAGAGACATGCAGGTTGAGCAGATCTCTCGCACTAGTTCGTCGTCTGTACTTGTACCATTGAGGATCCCAGTGCTCAATCGATCCGCCAGAGCGCCGATGGGTTCAGACAATTGACCTTGCGTTGACTCTTGGCTCAGATATTTGCTTACTGCGGCCTGTGTGATACTCATTCGACGAGCTATCTCACTCTGCGACATGTTTGCCTCAGTCAGTTTTGATGCAAGGGAAGATCTCAAATGTGGAAGAAACTCTCGCTGGACCATTTCACAAGGGGGTCTCATCTCAATCTCTCCAGAGGAAGCTATTTATCTAGGGGATTTGTATAACAATGTTGTATAACTATGATATAAAGCTGGTGTAACCTGATGGCAGAATATCCAGTGAGAAGGAACCCTGTCTATGCAGTTGTGGCTATTGCAGTACTAGTGACTGCAATTGTTGGAGGAATAATCTTGATCGGATTCACTCCGCCAAGTGAAAGGCCCACTCTTTTCGTCTATACTTATGACAGCTTCATGGTCTGGGGCAACGAACCCGGAACCATAGATAGCCGCGCTTTTGATGACTTTGAAGATAGGTACAATGTGAATGTGAGTATCCAGAGGCTTCCCACAGATGCGAGTGGCATCATAACACGACTGGGGGCTGAGAGTGCCAATCCAGTTGCAGATGTTGTGGTAGGAATAGACAACATTCTCATCCTCGAACCTGGAGTGACTGACCTCCTGACTCCATTTCAGCCACCCAACCTGAACATGGTGAATGCATCGATTATCAACGCGTTGGATCCTGACCACTACCTGACTCCCTTTGACTTCGGCTTGGTGACCCTAATCTACAACAAGACCTCGTTCAGTCCAACAACTTATCCACAACTAAACAATCTCACCTTCCAGAATCTTACTGACCCCGTATTTGCCAATGCCCTGGTCACTGAGAACCCTCACTTCAGTAGCCCGGGACTCGCCTTCCTTCTAACAGAGATCACAGTTCACGAGAAGCTGTTGGGTGAGAATTGGACACAGTGGTGGATTGACGTGAACGAATACATCGACGTTGAGTCAGGATGGTCAGAGGCATGGAGTGCTTGGTACAACGACCCCACCAAACACATTCTAAACAGCTATGGCACTGATCCAGCATATTCTGTGTATTTCTATGGAGGAGAACCCGATACCGGTATTGCCCCAATCTACCATGACGGTGAACACTACGCTTGGATGCAGGTCGAGGGAATGGGTCTCGTTAAGAACGGGCCAAACCCGGAACTAGGCAAGCTCTTCATTGAGTACTGCCTGAACGAAACTGTGCAATCATTAATAGCTACAAACAATTGGATGTTCCCTGTAAGAAACCAAGTCACTCTTCATCCAGCGTTCAATTACGCGCTACACCCGAGTGAAGTAAACATACTTAATCAGCTGCTTCCCAGAACAGAAATTGCCACGAATCTGAATTCATGGCTTGACCAGTTCGATGAGATTCGAACACCCTAGATTGAGGATCAAATCTTGGACAGGCGCTCGATACCTAGACTATTGGCCATAGCATCACCCCTTGTGCTATTGGGTATGTTCCTTGTGTACCCCGTAATGGCGGTGATTGCAGATGGTCTACTGTACGGGCCGGGTTCGTCTTTCGCAGAAACTCTGACATCACCTGTTAGTCGTCGTGTTCTGGAGTTCACCTTGCTTCAGGCCACACTCAGTACTCTACTGGTCGTGATCGTTGGACTTCCCGGAGCCTTTGTGTTAGCACGAATCAAGATGAGAGGTAAGTCACTTCTAAGGGCGACGCTGATTGTCCCATTTGTTTTGCCGCCTATTGTAGTCGTTGTGGGATTCCTCAGAGTGTTTGGGCCGTTCGGAATTGTGGATTCAATTGCAATGACAATCCTTGGGACTACCGATAGCGTCCTGAATCTTGCAAGCGGAATTGTTGGCATTGTCCTAGCGCACACATTCTACAACATCCCATTAGTGATAGTGATGGTTTCATCATCACTTGAGCGACTGAATCCAGACATCGAAGAGAGTGCAGAGGCCTTAGGTGCCTCGTCACTTCAGAAGTTCAGGCATATCATTTTTCCCCACATCCGCGGCGCCCTGTTGGCCGCGTCGATTCTTACATTTCTCTTCTGTTTCATGTCGTTTCCAATTGTCCTTGCCCTAGGCGAGGGAAGGTTCATGACGTTGGAGGTAAGAATCTGGATGGCGTTCAGGTCATTCGATTTTGGAGAAGCCAGCTCTTTAGCGGCGATTCAAATCCTCACGACGATAGCCTTGGCATATTCCTATGTGAAACTAGGGAGAGTCGAAGACCAAGATGTAAGCAGGACAGCCTCCATCAAGACACTCGAGTTTGGAGAAATGAGATTGAGATATCGAGGCATGATCTTTGCCTACCTCTTGCTGGTTGGAATACTTGTCTTTGGCCCGATAGCCGCCATCATTGAAGCAGCGATCTATGACCCCCTTGGAGGCGCATATACTCTGAGAGGTTTTGCAAACTTGCTGGAGCCAGGCACCGGAGGAGGCTTGGTGCCACTTGTGAACTCGTTGCTCTATGCGACGCTGGCAACTCTATTGGCAGTTGCACTCGGCATTCCTCTGGCATATGCCCATCGCTCTCGAAGAACTGGCGTTCCAGCCTTCGCGTCAGCAATGACACTGTTGCCGCTAGGGGTATCGGCGATAACAGTTGCATATGGGCTAATGCGAATGATTGCTGTACCTTTGGGACTAACAACAAACCCGTGGTCATTGATCGTGATTGCTCAGACAATCATCGGACTTCCCTTTAGTGCCCGTGCGATTGAGATATCCCTGAGGGGAATTGACCCGGAAATCATAGAACAGGCTGACTCACTTGGAGCTTCGCGTTTCCAGAGATTGTTCTTTGTAGAACTACCTCTTCTCGCACCCGGCATACTAGCAGGAGGAGTGTTCGCTTTCGCCATGGCAATCGGAGAGATGTCTGCGACTCTGTTCATAGCCCTAGAACAGAACACCACATTGGCGGTTGTCATATACCAATACTTGGGAGTGAGAAGAATGGTCGAGGCGGGGGCAGCTGCTCTCATCCTCGTAGCAATATGCTTCACGGCCTTCCTGTTAATCGAAAGACTCTCAGGCGACTCGTCTGGAGGTGCACTATGATGGTTAATGTTGCAGTGCAAGGTATGACCAGGAGGTTTAGAGACGGCACAAGTATTGGACCTATAGACTTACAGGTCCAAGATGGTGAATTCATGACTCTACTCGGTCCCAGCGGGTCGGGAAAGACAACAACACTTCGGATGGTGGCTGGCTTCATCTCACCTCAATCTGGTAGAATCTTGTTTGACCAGCGTGAGGTGACTCATGTTTCCCCAAGAGAGAGAAACATTGGCATGGTCTTCCAATCAGTTGCATTGTTTCCGAACATGAATGTGTATCAGAATATCGCATTTGGATTAGAAATGGCGAACTGGAGCCGAGAGGCCACTGTGGAACGAGTTGAATACCTCGCTGACCTTCTTGGAATCCGAGGACTTCTTCACAGGAAGATTCGTGAAGTCAGCGGCGGCGAAGGGCAACGGATTGCACTGGCGAGAGCGCTTGCTAAGGAACCAAGCCTTTTGCTTCTTGACGAGCCATTATCAGCTTTGGATCCGCAACTCAGAGAACGTCTGCAAACGGAAATCAAGAGAACTCAGAGGGAGCTAGGGGTCACAACTATCTATGTGACTCATAGTCAAGACGAAGCCTTTGCCATCTCAGATCAGGTTGCGATACTCAACGAAGGAAGAGTGTGGCAGGTTGGCTACCCAGAGGATCTCTATGACAGACCTGCGAGTGAATTCGTGGCGAGGTTCCTCGGGGGTGGAAATATCCTCTATGGCAACGTGGTTGATTCATCCAAGGACCACATTCTTGTGGAGTCTAACGAGGGTCATTTCTGGATTCAAGGAACTAGGCCAAAAGGGGCAGATGTGAAGTTCACTGTGAAGCCGGAGGACGTATCTGTGTCTATGACACCCCAGGATGGACAGGGCAGCGCAAAGGTTGTGTCGGTTGTCTCTCAAGTCGGGGCATTCAGGGTCACAATGGACATCGGGGGAGAGCCCTTGGTGGCAATAGTGACCGATGAGTCACTGGGCCGTGCCTTGAAGTCACAGGTCGGGGCAAGTGTGCACTTCAACATCACACCTTATAGAGCAATAGCTCTTGATGACGGCCCATAGTACACGGCCCGTCTAGGCTATTACGTCTTCCCCTGAAACATCATCCCTTGTAACTTGTGTGTCTGCGGTTGTTGCAGACACAAGTCCTCGTTCCACCGTGGTCAGGACTCTGTCCCGGATTGTTTCTCCAGAGCCAAGCATGTCAGGAATCTTATACTCTGCCACAAGCAGGTCAATCATCTTCGAAGTGGCCCTGTTCTTCACAAACATGAAGATCAAAGTGAAGTTCATGACGATCGAGAATAGAGGACCTAGAGCAACCAGGATTATGAAGATGGGAAGCCAAGGTGCATCGAGCCCAGTCGCCAGAGTTAGCTCCAGCCAGACAAGGATAATATCCACACCTGCAAAGAACTCAAGAATGTCTTCTAAATCATCGCCCACGTTGCTCAGGGAGCGGTCTCTAAGGTCGAGATGGAAGAGTCCAGCGTCCTTGATCACCCAGGGACCATAGTATAGAGCCAGTACAGTGAATGGGAGTATTGCTGTGGACAGTATAACAACCCAGCCACCGAAGTACACTATGTCGGCTGTTTCTGCTACGACCATCAGGTCGAACCCCATTACGGTGAGAGCCATTCCCACAACGAGAACGGAGCCATAGAGTGATCTTCTGAGCACTGTTCCCATGCTTTGGTCCACAGTATCAGGACTGACAAAGTACTCACCGGTGCCACGCTTGAAGAATCGATGTATTCTCAAAGGCAATGAAGCCGATCGAGGAAACTTGACGAGGATGAAACACAGTATACCTCCGACCAAAGTAGCTCCCAAAGACCCTATCAGCATCACCAACGTGTATGGACCAAGATTCGACATAGATAGGCTGATGAGTCCAAAGAAGGAGAGCACGTACAGAAGGCCCCAAGTGGACCCAACCATAATCAGCGTTGATATGATGAAACCAGCGATTAGCTCCAGAACGCTCAGCTTCTTTGCCTTCCCAATATGCTCATCGTACAACGCTGATAGTGTCTGTTGCGTCATTTCTACCAACGTAACCCATGTTCGTCGGTGGTAGATAAGGATTCTCCAACTTGACTCTGAAATCGACTCAGTTTCATTTCGCAAGGTGAAACCTGATAATCCAACACAACAAGTCTCATATATCACAAGTAGCGATATGCAGCTGTCCACAGAGATGACCCTATCTTTGGTAGTCTTCGATTGCTCAAGTTCTGCAGCGGCGCAACAGAAATTGACGTCAAGAAGACGGTGAGGACAAGAAGAACCGTAGTGGTGAGCGATGGTCGTCGGGTATGAGGTTTCGGAGGATGGAACCCTCCAAGAAGTGGAGATTACAAAGGCGGACCTGGACTCTCAGAAGGTAGTGTGCGTGGTTGATGATGAAACCAAGTCGATCTATCTGTGGAAGGGGAACCAGGCCGGGATCAGACGGAAGTTCATTGGAGCACGTGTAGCGACCAATCTGAGAACTGAATACGGATTCCATTTCAAAGTGAGAGCAGTCGACGAGGGTGAAGAGCCACCAACTTTCTTCACAGCCCTCGATGGAACCACAGCCGCCACACGAGTCCTGAAGCCTGGAGAACCAGCGCCACCTCCATCTCCACCTAAGCCAAAGGCCAAGGCGCCTGCGGCCGAAGCCGCTCCCTCAGCACCGCCACCGAAACCAAAGGCTGCAGCACCAAAGCCTTCAGCGGCTGCGAAGCCTCCGCCTCCCAGACCGGCAGCGGCCAGAGCAGCCCCCGCAGCTCCACCTCCAGTTGCAGCAACCTCTGGGGAGATAGACTCAATGATTCAGGAGCTGCAGGACACTGACCCTCCCGAAGGATATCAGAGAGAACTGCTGATTGTATACAATGAGTTGTTCACAGTAGCAGAGCACAAGGTCTCTGTGTTCGGTCAGGAGAAGGTTGAGAGGAAGTTTGAGAAGGTGAAGGATCCTCCCGAAGGAACCTTCATGGCGGAGGGCTTCATTCCAAGAGTGATTGTCAAAGAAGGAAGAGTGCTTGGAATCGAGCTACTCAAGGGCACTCCAGAGGCAATCCTCAGCCCCATAAAACAGGAAATGAAAGAAAGACTGGGCGACCTGATAAGCTTCTTCAGGTCGGAAACCGTTCAAGCACCCAAGAAACGTGCGAAGAAACCTGCCAAGGGTGCCAAAAAGAAGAAGAAACTCGTAGCGAAGTAATGAGTTCAACAGACGCAGACAAGGAGCGAGAGAACATGTCACAACATCTTGACCCCCAGAAGGAGAAGGAGCTTGTTGAGCTCTTGATGGGTCTAACGAATTACGCAGATTTAGATGCTATCGCGGTGGTAAGCAAGCAAGGAGTGAAGCTGGCATATTTCGCCACAGAGGATTCTGATGCAGATCCTGATTTGATGGCAGCTGTCAGTGCTGCACTGCTAATGACTGGCGAGATGGCTGCAGGCAAGCTGGAGCTAGGAGGTCTCTTCGAGGTCACGGTCAGGGGACAGCAGGGCTTTGCGGTTCTATCTCAAGCCGGTGAGTTCCTGTTGATGGGCTCTGCAAAAGACCTGACATCCATGGGCCTGGCAGTTACGCAGATGAGAAAGTATGCCAAGGAAGTAGGAGATCTACTTTCTAAATAGCAATCCGTGCCGCTGGCCCGCATAAGTAATTCCGGTATCAAGCGGAATCTGAGTTCCACAAACAATATGTAACGGAAACCGAGTACTCCGCATAGAAGATTGATTAAAGTGCTCTCTGGGGGTGCTGCCTGACCACATCCATTCTGACCTGAATAACACCAAATGATATGAGTTACTTATCGCGCGCGGCAAAGCTTATGAACTTCAATCTGAGAGCTCTATTTGGTTGTAAGACGTGCATCGCTGTTTAGCATTTCAATTGGTTCTCGGATTGCTGCTGATTTTGCCTGCTGGTAGTTCCATTACTCACTTGATGCAGTCACAGAGAGTGGGGTATGAGATCGCAGAGGTTGAGCTCTCAATTGAACTCACATGGTTTACCGATAGTGAAGTGGAGGGGCTCGCAACCGACGGAGAGCATTTCTACATCAGCACCGCAGAAACTGTGTTCGGCAACGGCGATGCTTGGTTATACAAGCTATTCACTAACGGAACCTACATTGATGAAGTACTTGTGCGCGACGGCACGCTCAATCATGGTGGCGGGATGGTCTTCTATGATGGACTTCTTTGGATTCCTCTTTCAGAAAGAGGGCTTGTTCCTAATAACCCCTCCAAGATTGTCCGATATGATACTAACCTTTCGTTCGTTGATGAGTGGATTAACAGCAGCTCCATTGGTAATGCGCACTGGGGCGGAATATTCATCCTTCCTCTGCTAGAGAGAGTCTATGTTGCAAACTACGGAACCAGTAGTCTCTACGTGTATGACCTTGACAGGAATCGCTTGAATGATATTAGACCTCCACCATCGGAAAACATTCAGGATTTCGTAGAAGTGGATGGAGTAATTTACGGCTCAAAACATGGAGCATCCTTGGATGCAATTCATGTGTGGGAAGCAGCTGATTCCTATGGGAACTCTCTACAATCAATTGGTGTTATGGAAACCGATGGAGCTAATAGTGGTCTAACTTGGTTTGATGGAGCATTTTGGACATGCGAAGGCTTGGGTTCGGCAACTTTGCATAAGCTCAGTGGTTTGATAACAACATTCCCAAGTGCTAATGGAAACGACCTAGTACTCATGACTACTATAGTCTCCATAATTTGCCTAGTATTGGGAATTGCGATCTATCTCAAGATTCGCAAATGACTCGTCAGAAAACTCCAATTTGGGCCTCTATATACGCAAATGTGCGCGCCCACTGTCACCGTCATTTGCGGTAGACATAGAGTAGAAGGAAAACAATATACGTCGGACACAAGCCTCCGAATACGGGGCGAAATCTGTTGAAGCTTGACATCACATCCAGAGCGTCTAACCTCAGGTATGCCATTAGAGACATTGTGGTTGCGGCCAGAGAGTACGAGAAACAGAAGGGGGAGAGACCTCTCTATCTCAACATAGGCGACCCAATCAAGTATGATTGGAAGACTCCCGACTTCATGGTGGAGGCCATGTGCGAAGCTGCAAAGGATGGCGTGAATGGCTATGCACCGTCAGAGGGCCTTGATGAGCTAAAACAAGCGGCTGCAGAGAAGGAAAAGCGTGTCAATGGAATTGACGTAGACCCGTCAAGAATCATTGCGACTGCTGGGGTGTCAGAGGCCATACAGTTCCTAGCGGGCGCGCTCGTGAAAAACGGCTCTGAGTTGCTGGTACCCGGCCCCTCATATCCACCCTACATCTCTTACGTTGGTTACTTCGGTGGTGTCCCCGTGGAGTACAAGACCGTAGAGGAAGAAGACTGGTCTCCAGACACCGAAGACCTAAGGAACAAGATTAGTGAGAAGACAGTCGGGATCCTTGTCATCAATCCGAACAACCCTACAGGCGCTGTCTATGATGCAAGGACACTCAGAGAGATAGCCTCCATTGCGGGAGAGCACAATCTGCCTCTGATCACTGATGAGATCTATGATCAATTGACCTTCGACAAGGTGCAGACACCAATGGTTCAAGCGGCGAAGGACATCCCGGTCGTTGGATTCAATGGGGTGAGCAAGGTCTACCTCGCACCTGGTTGGAGAGTAGGGTATGTCTATTATCACGATGGAGATGGAGAGCTGGAGCCTCTCCGAGATGCGATGGTTCGTCAGGCCCGGATTAGGATATGCAACAATGGTCCTGCCCAATTGGCCGCAGTGGCGGCCTTCCAAAGTGATGGTAGCCACCTAGCAGAAGTCGTGAGGAAGCTCCGAGAGAGAAGAGATTCGATCTGGAAACGTCTGAACGCCACAGACTCAATTTCGACCACGCTCCCACAGGCGGCCTTCTATATAATGCCCAAGATTGAGCTGAAGGGGAGATGGAGAAACGATACAGATTTCGTTCTTGATGTACTGCGTGAAACCGGTGTGGTGTTTGTGCCTGGCTCTGGCTTTGGTCCCAAGTATGGCAGCAGTCACTTCAGAAGCGTCTTCCTCCCGCCACCTGACATGATTTCAGAGGCGATGGATAGACTTCAGGAATTCATGAGCGC
>JBHIAE010000044.1:0-23172 GCA_046758445.1 Candidatus Thorarchaeota archaeon
GAAGCTGTTAGGCTGCCAACGCCGGCACATGTAGTCAAGCCGCTTGTGCATTCCAAGGTATTGATTCTTGGAGAGGATGGTGTGGGCAAGAACAGCCTTATGCGAAAGGCTGAGATGGAGCCCATTGCACCCTCGGAGGAAGTCATTGATTCTGTGCCCTATATCCATAGCAAGGTATTCGAAACTGAGGATCACAGAGTCAGACTCAATGTCTGGTCATTTGACGAAGCAGTCAAGTCCAAGATCAGCCGCAATGAGTTCTATGATGATGCTGAGGCACTCATCATCGTCTACGCCGCCTCGGACAGATGGAGTTTCGACTCAATAGACTTCTGGTTGAAAGAAGCTTCCATCACACTGGAAACTGTTCCGCCTATAGTGATTGTTGCAAACAAGACGGACCTCGTTATGGATGTCGACGAAGACACAGGAGATAGGCCGGTCACAAAGGAGGAGGGATTCTCTCTTGCGGAGAAGTTGGCTGAGAGATTCGGAAAGGGGAAGAAACTCCACCAGGTGGCCTTCCTAGGTACATCGTGCCTGACTGGTGAAGGCGTTGTAGATGTCTTCCGAACGGCATCTGAACTCGCCGCGCGGAACAAGTAGCCAATGTAGCTGGAAAACATCATATAGAAGACAGTCCTGTCGTGAGTGTGGTGTTGGAAACGGAGGAACTGTGTGAGAGCTGCGGAAATGAAGCGGATCCTGCTCAGCCCGTAAAGACTTTGGAGGATCAATTCGCAAACGATGCACGCAAGGACGAGGGAATCTGTATCAACTGCTTCACTAGGAGGTTTGTAATCGTTTCGAGAGAACGTGAGGATACGGGCGGATTGATTTATGAGCTTCAACAGAAACCCGCATCTAAAGCAGATATAGGTAGCTCCAAGTTCGGATGCAAGAAGTGTGATTGGGTTGCATGGAGCGAAAGGGGGCTTGAGGCCCATCTGGCGAAGCGTCACCCGTGAAGACCAATACACGGTTATTTCCCGGTTAACTGAAAGTATTCGCGTTCCCTTTCTATGAGATGTCCTGACATCCTTAGTCCACCCAAGTTCCTGGCAGCGCTTTCGAGCATTCCCATGCGATACGTTGCCGTTCGTGGACCTACACCATGCAACCACTGGAGGGTAGTTAGATTAAGCGCTTCATGGACAGAGAAATACAATCGCAAGTCAGATGCTATTGTCCTGGTTCTGTCAAACATGGAAACTGTCAGTCCTAGACTTGGCGCAACAAAGCTTGCAATTACCCAGATGACAACTAGAGGATCGTTGGCGAATTCGTTGAAGAACAACATGAAGCCAGTAAGAATCGGCTGCACCAAGGCCAGTACAACTAGAGCAAGCGACATGTACTGAGGAGCATCATCACTTCCCAGTCCGGCCACTCCGATGATATCTTGGTTTGGTGGAAAGAGAAAGACTAGAACACCACCAGAAGCAACACCCACGACCAGCGCAGAAAGGAGTAGCTCGAAGACGAACTCGACTGTTCTCTCAGTCCAAACCAGGGGGAAGCTGATTAGTGATTGTATAGTGAGTGCTGCAACGATTGTAGCGGCGCCTGCAAAGAACCCTCTCCAACTGAAGAACTCGTACCTCATGACCATGATATCTTCAGACAAGACTTGCTGACATCCACACTATTCTACAACGAGATAATACATAGATATGTGATAAAGGTTCTTGTGATAGCAGACAAAGATTCGTAGTACGGTCTTTGAATTGTAGGATTGGATAATAGGTAGAGTCTAGAAAGTGATAGCAATTCCTACCATATACCTCAAATGATTGATGGAGTATACTTTGGCCTTGTACTCAGAGAGAGTCATTTATTAGAATCGTGGAACGGGCTCACCATGGGTTAACAATCTCACCAACAAGGAGTAGATTCAACTGACTGACGATACAATTGTACGCGTGGACTCCGTATCCAGAGTGTACACAATGGGAGAAATCAAGGTTCACGCTCTAAGGGAGGTATCCTTGGGAATCCAGAAGGGCGAATCAGTTGGGATAATGGGTCCTAGCGGCTCTGGGAAAACAACTCTGTTGAATCTAATGGGGGCCTTAGATCGGCCTACGAGCGGCAGAGTGGTCATCGACAAGGTAGATATCACAGACATGAATGAGAAGGAGCTGACTATCGTCAGAAGGAACAAGATCTCCTTTGTCTTTCAGTTCTTCAATCTCCTACCTGTCCTGTCAGCATACGAGAACGTGGAGCTCCCGCTTCTCATAAGCGGCGTTGAAGAGGAAGTCAGGAAGGAACGAGTTGACCATCTCATCAATCTTGTTGGACTTGCGGATAGAGCGGAACACCGCCCTGACGAGTTGAGTGGAGGCGAACAACAAAGAGTGGCCATAGCCAGAGCCCTAGCGAAGCCTCCTGGTGCAGCAAGCTCTGTGGTGGTTCTTGCTGACGAGCCAACCGGAGATCTTGACTCAGCCACAGGCGAAGAGATCATGAGAGTACTAATCGAGTTGACAAAGGGTGAAGGTGGCACATTGATCTGTGTCACTCATGACCCGGATGTAGGCGAGAAAATGGACCGAGTATTGCAGATGAGAGACGGGAGAATAAGCGATTAATGAGGGGGAGTTGTTGGCAGCTGTTCCTGTAGGATACGAAGCATTTCACAGTCTTCGCAGGAGGAGTGTGACTCTACTTTGTTTTCTACTCACAGCCACAATGATAATGGGAATAGCAGTGTACGTTGATTCGTATTCGGTTCACTACTGGGACGAGGCGGTAGACGTCGGAGAGGTTTCGATGATAGTTGAGGGGCCGGGGGTCGATGATGTCCTTGATTCAATCCGTCAGATTGATGGAATAACCAAGGCAGTTGCGCTCAAGACGGAGGATGCCGAAGTCTCCTTCCTATTTCAAGGCGAAGTACAGTACCAGTATGTCAGTACTTGCGCGCCAACCACAGAGTACTATGACGCGTTTCCGAGCATCTTCACCATAGCAAATGGGCGGCTTCCGCAGAATGAGTCTGAAATCGCACTCTCCCAGAGCTTTGTGAGTTGGGAATGGGTGAATCTTACCATTGGCTCAGAACTGCGCTACGTAGTTTCTGACACAATGGTAGAACGAAACATGACTGTTGTAGGCACATACGATATACAGGGAGTCGATCGGGATGATTCGTGGAATTACTACTATTTCGATTTCCGTGCAATTGTCGTTCCTTCCGTCATCGACGAGTATTCAGAGACGCCGGTAGTCCATGCCGACGTTGACAGAACGAGAATCACACCTTTCAACGCAGCGGGTTCACTTGCATACCTCACAGGAATCGCGCAATCAATAAGAAACCTTGATCCCCAGTATACTCCTCAGACACCATGGTCAAGATTCTATCCGAATAGCCTGCTGGAAAGAGGGATCCATTCCTACATTGGATGGCAATCGGAAAAGAGGATGTCGCAGCTCTGGCGTGCACTCCCTGCAATCCTACTCATTCTCATGGTTGGTTTCCTTGCAATTAGACACAATGTAAATGAGAGACGATATGAAGCAAACATGCTGGTGGCCCGAGGAGCATCCGAAGGCCATGTGAACAGCATCATCAATCGTGAGATAGGTCTTGTTGCAGTCATTTCATGTGGCTTGGGCCTGCTACTCGGACTTGGTGTAAGTAGGATTGCTCTTGGCGCGACAGGTTTCTTTGAATTCGATTTCTTGCTTATGATCGAAGAACCTTGGCTAATCACTATTGAATCAATCATTCTCTCATTGGTGACAGGAATCCTACTACCGGTTCTGACCCTCGTTGGCTATAGGACAGTCTATTCAACAAAGAAGACAGTAGAAGCTAGTTCGGGCAGATTGAACAAGATATCTCGTGGTCTGTCGCTTGTCAAATGGGATGCCCTTATTGTAGTCCTTGCCAGCATTCTGATGATGGCAATGTACACTGGTGGTTCTGAGGTTCAGTCAAACCCGATCTTGGGATTCCTCGCTTCCATAACTCCTCTACCGCTCTTCATCGGAGTTGCGAGTCTTGCTGTAAAGGGAATTCGCCGTGGGGCCAATCTCATATCAAAATCCCTTGTCCGGATTGTAGGTGAAGTCCCTGCATTTGTTGGGGTCCGCCGAATAGGCAAGGAAGCATCATCCGCCGGGCCGGCAATCATGGTTCTGGTTCTGGCGATAAGCCTTGCATGGAACAGTGCTGTAGTAGATAGCACTCTCCCTGCGACCAATCTGAATCAGGCCAGATTTGCAATGGGGGCCGATGTCGCATTCAAGCTAGACACAACACAAAGCAGCCTTTGGGACGAGTTTCTTGTCAATGCCACAGACCACGCGCTCACGTCTACCGTTTCACGAATTGATGTGACGACTCTCTTCCTCGCAGATGAGTACGACAGCAGAGCTTTCTTTGCGGCGATAGATCCAACAGAATACTCTGAGATTGGATACGACCACCTTGGGGTCCGTCTAAATGAATCAGAGCTGAGTGAGCAGCTTGAGAATCTCGAAAATGATCCATCTGGCGTGGTCATCTCAAGGGACATTGCAGAACGCTATGAATTTGAAGAGGGAGATGTCCTACGCGCTTTTGAGGAATGGGATTCGCCTCAGGTATACGAGTTCACAATAATAGGAATCGTTTCAGCAATTCCCGAAGTCCTAGAGCGAGCTTCAGAAAATGGAGGAGGAGGGCCAGTCTTCTACTACGATGACATTCTACCTCCGGGTCCGATGCCACCGCCTTATTACTCGCAGCACAAGTTCGGCGAGAGAAGGGCCTGGGTCCACCAAGACCTGGCAAGGGTTCTCTTCAATGAAACTGAGTATGTGGAGCATTATTGTGTATTGGGCACTGCTGCTGGTGCAAACGGTACACTTGTCGCGGAGGAACTCTTGAACTCTGGCGGCGATGATGTCATAGTGAGTGGAGAGTGGGGCGCTGTCGACTTTGAGGTTCATCATTATGTAAGTCAAATCACGTATGAGATTGATAGAGCAGTTGATACAATGACCACGACCGTCACCGTGGGTGTGATACTAGGTGCCTTCACTATCTACGCTGTTGAAGGAGTGCGTGCCAGAAGGAGAGAGATTGCCCTTCTAAGGTCCATGGGGGCCAGTAACTCACTCGTCGTGAGAGCTCAGGGAGCAGAGCTTCTTGTGCTGGTGTTTCTGAGTATTCTTCTACTCGGACTTTACGCTCCACTCTTCGTAGCGAACTCTCTTCTGACAGCGGTCGGGGCCTATGGCACTTGGTCGTATCTCTTTCCTGTTGTAGTCTTTCCTGTCATTCCATGGTTTCTGTTACTCGCCGTGCTGACCTTCTTTCTTGCTTCAGCTGTGGTGTTCATCTTGGCGATTTCAACACTAGCCACCAGAGTAGGTCTCACAACCTCTCTGAATGCAGCCTGGGCAGAAGCTGGCCCCTATGGAGGTGACCTATAGTGTTCTTGGTGTCTAGGCTCACTTCCAAAGCACCTCAGGTCGCGGCCACCATTCTGATATTCTCGCTGTCAGCAGGTGTTCTTGGCGGCATCCTCTTCTATATGGATAGCGCAGGTCCCGACGTCCTTGGTGAGCTTACTGAAGATATTCCCGTGGACATGTATGTCAGCTTTAGGCAGAGTTTCTACAATCAAAATCAGACATCGATAAGCGACATCGAGGATGTTCTAAAGGAGGAATCTGCAGTCATCCACACAGAAACCTTGGCGATACTTGAGGACTATAACTGGGAAGAAGAAGATTGGAGGGACGTATTCTGGTATCTCCTAGGAGTCAACGAGTCCTTCTTCGAAACTTTCTCACATGCAATTGAAGTTGTGGACGGAGAGTTGAATCTCAACTCCACTACGTGCCTAATCGAGGAAGGAAGAATGACAAGGTACGGTCTTCGAGTAGGTGACAACGTGACCGTTTCCGTTGAAGTATACAATGAAACTGGAGACCAGTACCTTGTAGAGCAGAACTACACAGTTGTGGGGTCTTTCACAACTACACTCTTCATGTACGCATACGAATGGGGGGTGCCACTTTCGACCTCCCTCTTCCTAGTCACAACAGTTGAAGGGCTGGAGGAGGGATTTGGTGAGATTAGTCGTGACTCTTGGAATTCCATTAGGGATGAGATTTGGGCGGCTGTAGATCACTCATTGGTACTTGCGCCGGAAGCCATTGGAGCTATGGAAGACCTCGAACACCGGATTGAACAGAAGACTCTACCCTTGGCATCAGTAAGCCACTTCGCCTTGATAGATGCAGTCCATGAGTACGTGGCCTGGGGAATCAGTATGAGAGCAATTGCCCTATCATTCTCCATACCCACCATTGTTATGGCAATCATTCTGGTTCAATACAACTCAGACCTGTTGGCTGATGAGAGACGGCGAGATGTAGGAACGCTCAAGACACGCGGTTCGTCAGGATGGCAGGCGTTTCGATGGATTCTCAGCAATGCCTTGATTGTAGGATTGATTGGAGGACTGGGTGCAGTACTCGTTGGCGGAGTTTCAGCGTTGCTCTCTGGAACTGTAAGAGAGCTATTGTCCTTTGACCTGACCAGGCTCGCAGAGTTCACCCTGCTACTTCAAATCGAGGCGGTTGTGGCTGTCTTCATGTTCTCATTCGTAGTCGGACTAGGAGTAGCACTGCCTTCGGCCATTAGGGCTCTATTGATGTCGCCGACCGAAGCCCATAGCATAATTGAGAGAGATATCCTTCTAGAAACTGAGAAGATGGGGAGCCCGGCCTACGAACTTGTCGCCTTGGGGATTACGGGATATCTTCTCTCGCCGTTGTTGCTTGCCTTCAGGTACATACCAATGAGCACCCTTGGGTCAATGATGTTCGCTGCAATTGTCATTCCGATGCTTGGAATATTCGTGGTGGCCTTCACACGTCTGCTGTCGCGGCCAGCCGCAAGTGTAAAATCAAGTGTTCTTGCGAGAATCAAAGGAAAATCACTACACTCAGGTACAAAGGTCATCTCGAACTATCTCAGACTGTTCAAGAAGAGTGAATCGCTGGGAGTCATGTTCATAGCAATGGTATTCGCGGCTGGTATCTTCTCTTCACTGTCTGCAAACACAGCCAGCGTTCACATGAGAGAGGTACTATACTTCGAAACTGGTGCGGACATCAAGATCGATATCAAGCCATCGCTTGACAATGTGACCAACGCGCTCCTTGAGGACATATCACTTGTAGAGGGAGTAGAGTCCGTGAGTGGAGTGCTTGAGACTGATGGGCATGTAGGCTACTGGACTTCTGACTATGGAACGCGTAGATATGTCAGGACACCAATAACAGTGTTCGGAGTGCAGCCGGTTCAATGGCTTGAGTCTGCATTCTGGTTACCCTACTTCACAAAGGATGGCACCCCTTGGACATCCCTCCCACTACTAGAGGCGGACAATACCAGTGTTCTAACGTCGTTCAAGCCTGTTGATCACTACACTGGAGGATGGCAATACACCCCAGTATACGGCAACGCTTTGACTTTGGAGCTTGAAGCACCGGCATGGACAAACTCTAGTGACTGCACAATCGTAGACGTCTTGGCTGATAGCTACGAGGGCGGATACGGTGGAAGAACATACCTCCCCGGAGAGTCTGGCGCCACGTTCTTTGTTGCAGCTAACCTTGCCTATGTTCAGGCATGCTTGAATACAACCAGGATAAACAAGGTCTATGTGAACCTTGAGCCAGGAGCTAACTACACAAAAGCACTGGTTGATCTCAATGAGGTTGCGCCAAACAGCTTTGACAAAATCGCATCATCTGAAGCGCTTGTGGACGCAGCATTAGAGTCGAGGGCAGGACAGTCAATCTATGGAGCATATACGCTGAACGTGATCTTTTCCTTCCTCTATCTGACTGCTGGCATTCTAATTGTATCCATGGTTAGATTTCGGAAGCTGAGGCGACAATTCTCAATCATGAGAGCACTTGGGTCAGAACCAAGGCCAATAATCACTTCGGTGCTGTTGGAGTCAGTGACAGGAATTGCAATGGCCGCTACCATAGGAACGCTAGTTGGTCTTCTACTGACCAGCCTAGTCATCCAACTTCCACTAATCTATATGGGCAGTATGACTGCGCTTTTGTGGAACAGACTTCCGGTGATGCTGGCGGTTTCTGTGCCTATGTTGACAGGAATCCTGGGCGCAGCGGTTCTATTCACATTAGCAGCCACATATTTCGTGGTTGTCAGGAATCTGAGAGCCAATATCGCTCAAGAAATACAGTACATGGAATGATGAATGATGACAGAAGACTTGGAACAAATCGCAGGGCAACATAAGGTCGTAGTTAGAGACCTCATGAAGGTATATCGTCGTGGACAGAAGGAAGTCATTGCGCTGAGAGGGATTGACTTCGAAGTAGCAAACGGAGAATTCCTATCTATAGTTGGTCCAAGCGGTTCAGGGAAATCGACGCTTCTGAAGATGCTGGGAGCCCTTGACAGGCCTACTGCCGGCACAATCCTTTTTGACGGGAATAGTCTCACCCTTCTCGACGACCGAAGGGCCATGCTGTTTAGAAGGCAGAAAGTAGGCTTTGTCTGGCAGACCGGGAACTTGGTACCGGGTCTGACCGCCTTGAAGAACGTGACTCTTCCCATGAGGTTGGCTGGTGCTCCAAAAGCGGCTGCCAACGAACGAGCGAGAATGCTACTCGGGACAATGGGCCTCGAAGACAGGATCAGTCACAAACCCAACCAGCTTAGTGGTGGAGAGAACCAACGTGTTGCCATTTGTGTGGCCCTTGCGAACAAGCCGGAGTTGCTACTGGCTGATGAGGTCACCGGAGAGCTCGACTCAGAAACCGCAACCATGGTAATGGAGAGTCTGAAAAAGACGAACGAAGAGTTCGGCACAAGCATAGTGAATGTAACTCACAACCCGCGCGTCGCGCAGTACGCAGAGAGAGTTCTCCACATAAGAGACGGACTCATAGAGGGTCAGAAACACGCAGTCTACGGAGACATCACAGAGATTGACGCAAAAGGAAGAATGGTCATCCCAGAGACTGTTCGAAGACTTGCAGGGATTAGGAAGAGAGTGGTCTTAAGGGTCACACCCGATGGCCTGCTTCTCAGCCCACTCAGTTCCCAGGACCTAGATAATGAAGTTCCTGAAACAGGTGTGGGGACAGCAGAGCCCTGAGGAGAGATCCCCGCTTCACCTGAAACTCGTATGGCTGGTGATTGTGATGACTCAACCTAGACTGCCCTGGTCATTCTACGCCGTGATAGTTTCATTTGGAGTGTTTTTCTTTAGCCTCAACGTCTACATATTGACAATCCTTCTGCAGCATCCTCTCAGGAGTGATCTCTGGATAATAGGGATTGTCGGTGGCTTTCTCGGTCTGATATACTCGGTAAGCATGACGCGCGTCCATCAGAGGGAGAGGATACTAGCCAAAGAAGAGGGCCACGCCTAACGAGGTGATGTGACAGACAGAGTCGAACACTCGAACATGCACTCTTCGTACCATTTTACTTGGGGATTGGAGGCCGTAAGAAAGTCCTGCCAGAAGAGATGAATCCGAATTGGCTCTCATATCAGATGACCATCCTGCATTCGTTGCCAAAAGAAGAAGAGCCGTGACTATGCTTGGTTTCTTGGTGATTTCTACGATGGTATTGGGGATCTCCATCTATCTGGACTCGGACTCCGTTCACGTTTGGAACGAGCTCACTGATGTTGGACCATATGGAATGAGGGCTCTAGGGGAAGACATCGAGAACTATGTGGGTGAGATCAGAGATCTGCCAGACGTAGAAAGAGCTGCAGTCACAACACATGCGTTGGGATGTCTTCGAATTGAGAATGAAAGCCCGTTCATGGCTGACAACTATCTGAGAACGGGAAAGGGCTTTAGTCTTGATCAGACTTATTTCGAGAACTTCCCATCTGTTTTCAATCTAGTAGCCGGCCGATTTCCTCAGAGTGAGGTTGAGATTGCAATTCCTGGGTATGTAGCTGAGGAAGCCCATGTTTGGATTGGGTCGCTGATGTACTTCTCTCCGTATGTCGAAGAGGGTCTGCAACCAGTCTTCGTTGTCGGCGTGTACCAACAAGAGGAGGTAAGCAGAGCTCTCGACTACTATAAGTCAATTGCAGTAGTACTTCCAAGTCTCTTGAACCCCAATGAAACCGAGTACAGCATCTGTGTGGACATTGATAGGAGCAAGATATCTCCTTTTGATACGACCAATTCTTTGAGATTCCTCGAGCAGGTGGAGATAAGCATCATTAGTCTCTACCCCGGATACATAGAGGAGCTTCGATATTCAAAGTTCCACGTTTCAGACTACCTAGCCTTGAGTGTGGAAGACTACAATGGCTGGTTGGGTGCGACACGTTTCGAGCAGATAGCAAGGGGGCAGATTCTCTTGGTGCTAGGTATGCTGTTGACTCTAATGATCACCCGCTACAACTTCGAGGAACGCCAAGAGGAGATCAAAATCCTATCTTCGAGAGGGGCCTCAGGGTTACAGGCTCAACGGAGAGTCCTCGGGGAGATTTTCGCACTTTCAATGGTTGCAGGTGTTCTTGCAATTCCACTTGGCGGTCTAGTAAGCCGAATCGCATCAGCATCGGTCGGATTCTTGGAGTTTGAAACTTCTCTCCTCCTAGAAGAACCATTCTTGATTTCGGTTGAGAGCATACTGCTTTCAATAGCAGTTGGAGCCGTCCTTACCGGATTCGGTTACGTGTTCTACCGCATGCTGCAGCCAAAAGCAGCTCGTCCAGAGAAGGAGGTAGGAAGACTGGCTAGACTAACCAGAGGCCTTCGATTGTTACGATGGGACTTTCTGGTCGTTATCAGTTCTTCTCTCTTCCTGGTTATGCTCCTTTTGGGTGGAAGAGAAATCAGAACGAACCCTTTCATCCTAACAATACAGTTTCTCATTCCTATGACGCTCTTTATGGGGATTGCAAGTCTGACCATCAAAGCAATGGCACGTGTTGGACACGCTCTGTCAAGGGCTTTGCCGAGATTGGTTGGCACATTCTCTGCTTTGGTTGGTGCACGACGAGCAGGTCGAGACGCCAATGTAACGGGACCTCTGGTTCTCACATTAGCCCTAACCATGGTTCTTGTCGTGAATACCATGGCAACCTCTTCAACCGTAGTTAACACTCAACTCATACACACACGGTTCATAGTAGGATCTGACGTCACATTCCTACTTGACCCTCAACTAGATGGTATGTGGCGGGAATTTGCTAGTGATGTCAAGAATCACTCTCTTTGTGCAGACGGCACCTTTGTGTCAGTTGGCCGTCTATCCCTCTCAGAAGGTAGCGGAGCAGCGGCCTCTTTTGTTGCAGTTTCACCGGAGGAGTATTCGCATGTGGGGTATGACCACACAGGTACCAGACTAGACAAGTCCTATATGAGCGAACTCCTGGCTGAGTTGGAAACAAGTCTGACGGGTGCACTGATAACCGAGGATATCTCACAGGCCTACCAACTAGGAGTCGGCGACAGCCTAAGGGCGTTCTCGTTAGGTGGGGATAATGGTTCTACTGAGTTCAACATACTGGGAGTCTTGCCTGCAATTCCTGCTCCTATGATTCCGGGTGCCGCAGTAGAAACAACCGTGGGGCTCGGTCGTGTTCTTCTAAACGTCCGATACATTGAAACTAGGATTGACCTCGTTCACGCCGCTCACAACTACTTCTGTGTTGGAACGCAGGAAGGTGCGAACAGTACATTCTTGATCGAAGACCTGAAGCAGGAATACGGTCTCGAATTCATAACGGGGGGAATTGGGCAGCAGTTGATCCTGTTATGGAAACGTTCTTGGCACAATCGAGCTATTCTCATGACCTTGCAGTCGATTCCATGTTGACTATCACCTCAGTTACCCTCGCACTGGGCGCAGTAGTGATATATGAAGTTCATCTGGCACGGACGCGAAGAAGAGAGGTAGCCCTGCTCAAGTCCTTTGGAGCCAGGACGCAAGAGCTTGTCACCATGCACTTGGCTGAATCTTTGACTGTCGCATTCCTAAGTCTCACAGTCCTTATTCTCTTTGGCTCGGTATACTTGGCTAGCTCTCTTGAGTTCTCTCTGATGAAGTACCAAGTGTGGTCGTATTCTTTCCCTGTCCTCTTGTTCCCGGACGTTTCGTGGGTCCTGACTCTCGGTTTCTTCTTTGTAATCATTTCTTCAGCGATGTTGGGCTCTCTGCTACTCTTCGCAGTCGTTCACAGGCGAAGCGTAGGGGATGCACTGGACGTGAAACTTGGCAGTGCTTCACTTGTAGAGGAGGTCAGTTAGGTGTACTTCTTCTCACGCATTGCTTCACAAGCTCCTGAGGTGCTGGTAACACTGCTAGTCTTCTCTCTATCGTCAGGAGTTCTTGGTGGAGTTCTCTTCTATCTAGATAGTGCAGGTCCAGACGTTATGGAAGAGATGTCCACTGAGACCCTCATCGACATGGAGGTTTACTTTCATCCCTCCTTCTACAATCAGACTGAGTTCACAATCTCAGATATTCTGGAGCTCGTAGCAGCACAAGAGAGTGTGGAAACGCTCGAGCCCATTTCGATCCTGCAGGTTTATGACGCTGATTTGCCGGATGCGAACGATCGCAAGACTACTGTATTGGGGATAGCGACTACGTTTCTGGATAGCTACTCAGACATAGTTGACGTTGGGTTTGAAAGTCTACCCTTGAATGAAAGTGGCTGCTACGTTCAGAGAACGGCTTTCTTAGCGGAAGGAATGAGTATAGGTGAGAACTACACGGTTTCGGTGCCCATCCAAAACGGTGGTACGGAAACAAGGTTGAACCATACATACGAAATTCTGGGGACCTTCGAAACGGGCCTGACGACAAACCATGGCCTATACAACCAGGAAGCGTTTTCCAACTTGCGGTTGATCACAACCAATGAATCATTGTGGAGTCAATTCGGTCAGCTGGAGCACGACGGGGAGAATAGTATCCACGATAGAATCTGGGTGGAATTTGACAAGGCTTTGCTTGTAAGGGGGGACCCACTGACATCGGTGTCTGGCCTCAAGGACATTGAGAATAGGATTGAACAAAGAATGCTTCCACATGCCTCTGTTGTGAAGTTTGAACTCGTCAATGTGATGAACGAATTCTCAGCGTGGGCCACGAGTATGAAGGTCATAGCCCTTGCTTTCACAATACCTAGTCTTGTAATGGGAATCATGCTTGTGCAGTATAATAGCAATCTTCTTGCTGATCAACGAAGACGCAATGTTGGGGCTCTCAAGACTCGAGGATCCTCTGGCTCGCAGGCATTCTTCTGGGTTCTAAGCATGGTGGTGTTTGCAGGAGTAATAGGCAGCATTGGTGCAATCTTCACGGGTGCACTTCTGGCCTTTCTCTCAGGTAGCATCAGAGAACTCATGGTCTTCGACCTAACAGAGCTCAGCTCATACGAGCTGATACTAGGGCTTCAATCTGTTGCTGGTCTTGTACTGTTCGCTTTTGGTGTAGGTCTAGCTGTCGGGATACCCACAGCAATACGTGCTTTGCTTATGACTCCGGCAGAAGCGCAGAGTGTTATCGAGCGTGAAGCTCTCTCGATGGAGTAGAAGATGACGAGTCCACTTGTTCACGGAGGACTTGTCGGAGTTTCGGGGGTTCTCCTCATTCCTCTGTTATCCATACTGATTTCGTCCCAACTCAGTGTGCTTGCCTCGCTGCTGTTTGCCGCGACTGTGATCGTCCTTCTTGCAGTGTTCATTGTTGGACTAACACTACTCCTCTCTCGGATGGCCGCGTCCCTGAAGTCGACAATACTTACTCGAATACAGAACCAGAGATACGTAGTGGGACTACAGCTGATAGGACGAAGTGCGAGAGTCTTCAGGAGGACTGAATCGTATTCTCTCATGTTCATAGCTATGGTCTTCACCGCAGGGATCTCCTCATCTCTGGCTGCAACCACAGGAAACAACCACATGAAAGCACTGTTTCAGTATGAGGTGGGTGCAGACATTGTTGTCAATGTAATCCCAGGACTCGAGAACGTGACTTCCGACCTTGTCAATGAGATAGAGGAGATAGACGGCGTGATGACTTCTAGTGGGATTCTGGAAGTTGGCGCAACTGCCGAGTTTTGGAACGATTGGGGCGGCAATTTGTGGCGCTTCAGAAGGCGTGCAACTATCTTTGGTGTGGATGGGACCGACTTTGTAGGTTCAGCATTCTTCATGCCTTACTTCACTCACTATCAGTCGCCAGTTTCGTCATTCCAGCAAATCGATGACAACCATTCAAAGGTCATTGCATCTTTCATGCCAATTATAGGCTATGAAACTACGTTGCTCGGGGAGAGGGTAGCTGTCTTCTCAGACGAGGTCGTCCTTGAGGTATACTCCACAAACGGTGTGCATCGGAGTAACTACACAATAGCAGACGTAATGGCGGACTACCCCGGAGGCTTTTCCCCGCAAGGGTGGTGGTTCGGAAGGACTCCAATCTATTCCACGGTTTACTTCCCGGGTGAGTCGTCCGTTGACTTATTTGTTGTAGTCAATCTGGACCATCTTCATACCGTCCTCAGCTCCAAACGGTTGTCCAAGATCTACGTTGATCTTGAGCCGGGAGCAGATTACAGCCAGGTAATGGACGAGATTGCGGCTCTGGCACCAAACAGCTTCACCTCCATTGACTCTCCACTTCCGAGTATCGACGAAATCCTTGACACAAGAGCCGGCCAGACAATCTATGGTGCCTACTCACTAAACATAATGTTCTCTGTACTCTACCTCACGGTGGGCACATCTCTCGTCATGACTGCAAAGATTCGCAAAATGCGCAAGAGTTTCTCGATTCTAAGGGCTCTCGGGTCGGAGCCTGAAACAATAACCAATGCAATGCTTGTAGATACTACGACCGGTCTGATTCTTGGAGCAGTTATCGGAGCCATCTCTGGATACATGCTGACATTGATTGTTCTCAGTCTCCCACTTACGTACCTAGGGCTTTCAACGGCGGTCTCATGGGAAGGTCTCCCTGTCACTATGGCCTTTCGATTGGAATTGATAGTGGGCATCGTGATCGTCTGTTTCATCTTTTCGCTTGCAGCAACCTACGTCGTGATGCGAAGAGGGTTGTCTGTTGACATAGCACAGGATCTGTCTGCGTCGGAATAGTCGAGGACGTTCCATTTCTGTAACGGAGAGGGCTCATCACTGAACCTGTCTTCCCGAGAACACCGTTCTCGCCATCAAGGATAGATCCTGGTGACTGTCCTCGGGAATGGAATCGAGTCTCTGATGTGTTCGAGGTCGAGCATCCACATTATCAGCCGGTCAATCCCGACGCCAAAACCCGAGTGCTCGACAGTTCCGAACCTGCGGATGTCAATGTACCACTCATACTTCTTTGGATTATCGCCAGCGCGGACTATGTTGTCTATCAACAGTTGGGCATCTGTTTCGCGCTCACTCCCACCGATCATCTCTCCAAATCCCTGAGGAGCAAGAAGGTCATTGTTCTTGTAGGTTCGTGGGTCCTTCTCATTGTGTTTCATGTAGAAACTCTTAATCTCCTTGGGATAGAACTCGATGAACAAGAAGTTCTCTCGGTCGTCCGTCAGTATATGCTCAGCCTCTGTGCGGATGTCTTCGCCCCATTCGATCTTCAGCCCGGCCGCTTGGCAGGTTTCTATTGCTTCGGTGTATGACATTCTGTCAAACGGAGGCTTCACACTCAACAAGCGTTCAGGGTCAACATTCAGCTCACGAAGCTCATCAAGACGTTTCTCCCCGACAGAATTGCACATGTGACTGATGAGCTCCTCCTGACGCTTCAGGTTGCACTCATGGTCACACCATGCCTCTTCGGCCTCTAAGTGCCAATACTCTGTCACATGTTTTCGGGTCCTAGACTTCTCTGCTCTGAAGGATGGAGCAAGAGTAAAGACACGCTCCAAGGCAAAGAGTTGAGGTTCAAGATGCATCTGTGATGTCTGTGTCATGTACACCTTCTTGCCAAAGTAATCGACCTCGAACATGTCCGCTCCTTCTTCTCCCATTGTTGAAACGAACATAGGTGAAGTTGTTTCGTAGAAACCTTTGCCTCGAAGATACTCACGTGCCGCTCGGAATACTTCGTCCCTGATCTTGAGCACATTGGTGATTCTACGAGACCTCATCCATAGGTGTCGATTATCATTCAAGAACTCGATACTCTGGTGCTCCGTTATTGGGAACTCCTCGGCGAAGTGGAGGACCTCCAATGCGTTTACTTGGACCTCATATCCACCCTCAGCTCGAGTATCAGCCTTGACAGTACCCTCTAGTGTTATGAGGGACTCAACCAACATCTTGACAGCATCGGCGTACTGCCTTTTGCTAACAATGTCATTCTTAATGACCGTCTGAACGACACCTGAAGGGTCGCGAAGAAGAACGAAGACCATCTTCTTCTGCTTGCGAATCCTATGAACCCAGCCCCGAAGCTTGACCTTCTTGTCCTTGTACTTTCCTTCAAGCACGTCCCGTATGTGGATGAATGTCATCACTTTCACCAAGAGTCACAAGGAGTGGGACTCCTTGTGATATAAAAAGCGTGACGGCTTCTGAAGGAGCTCCGTTTCCTATCTATATCTGACATACCAGACTGCGATTCCGACAAGAATGACCGATGCCACACTGATTCCAGCGACCATGATAATCGTGAGAGCGACCGAAACTGTTACTGTCACAACCACAGTGCTGGTCGCAGAGTTTCCTCCGATATCGTAGACTGTAAGGACAACCTCGTGCGTTCCAACCGAGATCGCGGCGAAGTCGAACTCTATGGTCTCACTATCCCAAGTCTCATCCACCACGAGGATGTTGTCGACAGTAATAGTGTATGTTGCCATGAAGTCATCTGTGGCGGTCCAGTTACGAATGACAATTGCTACTCCCTGCGGATATTCGAAGTCTGGTGGAGTGTAGGTAATTACAGGAGCGACATCGTCGTTCAACACGGTAACGAGCACATCATCTGTCGCGTTGTTTCCACTTGTGTCATTGACAGACAGTTTGAAGACATACTGACCTATCGAGAGTCCATCAATCCCAATCACTATGACAGGAGAGTCAGGATTCACCGAGCCACTTGCATGTTCCTCACCATTGCGGGTGACTACGTACTTGTCAGGATAGTCATCTGTGGCATTCCAAGAGAGAGTGTGACCAGTTTCGGCGAAGACGAACTCGGTGTCTTCTGGACCCTCAATTGTTGGTGTCACATTCTCATATACTGTAACGACAACAATGTGGTCGGTAGGCTTGCTGTTCTGATCTGTTGCCGTAAGCTCGACTTCGTATTGGGCAATCTCAAAGCTAGGAACAGCATCTGTGAGGTTGAAAGTATACTCATAGGGTGTAACGTTCCAAGCCTGCGAGGCCTTCTCCACACCGTTCACGAGTACACTGATAGCACTCGGGTATTCGTCCTCGAGTTGCCAAGTCAAAGTGACATTGGTTTCCCACAGTAGAACATCAAAGTCGCTGGGACCTGTGACGACTGGAGCCCGAATGTCAAACGAAACGTCGGTTAGGTTGTATGTGTGAGGGCTAGCTCCGATATGAACGCCGATGTAGGTGATGCTCACGTTGATGTATGCGATGGGGAGATCGATGAAAAGGACTGTTCCGTTTGAGGGCGTAGTCTGTGCATCAATCTGCGTGCCATTGAAGAACGTGACATTCACGAGGACCCCTTCAATCGCTGCAAGACTTGTTTCCATGTATGCGATTACTTCGAGGTCATAATAGTCAGGATCTCCAGCGATTTGGCTGAGCGTTTGGCGGGAGAACTTCTGAGTACCATTGCTCTGGAAGTTTCCTGCAACAATCACCGTACCCAAGTAGTCACCAGAAGGCACAATGACTTGCCAAGTGTATGCCTCTTCGGGAATGTCCCAAAAGGTGACGCTCCCATTGGCCCCCAAGGTTGTTTCAGTGTAAACTGTGCTATTGCCTTGGAAGACTAATGTGAAATTGAGGCCTACCGCCGGAGCATCATTGATATCTAGGACTGTTGCCTCCAGATCGTCATCATCATCATCCCAGTCGATGTTCCCAACCTTGACACTTGCAGTTGCATCGGGACCATCTGAAATTATAATACCCGTTTTGAACAACGAAGGGTCAAAGCCCCCTAGAGCAACTTCAAGTGTGACATTCCAAATGTAACTGTCCTGTGGGACGTCTAGGAACTCGCACCTGCCATCAGCCGGGCTAGTCAGCTTCGACTGGTAGAAGGATGTATTGGCGAAGTAGAGAGAGACATTTGCGTCGCCGATTATGTGTGTGTAATTGTAGACATGAAAGATGAAGTCATCATCATCATAGTCGTCGTCAAGGTTGTCTACAACGTCTGTCACAACGAGGTTGGTGTCTGCCAGCACGGCTGGGGTTTCAGTCACACGGATAATCTCATGTGGCACTTGCGATACTGGAGCCAATGCGCCAGCGAGGATTACGAAGGCTAGCAGAACTGCGAATGTTCCTCGTGCAACGCTCATCCCGTGTCACTCACAAAACGCTCGATGGGACGTTTCCGATACCCATCTCTCAAGTTGGCGGCGTCGAACCTTCAGGTTGCATAAAAGGATTTTCCTTAGACTCTAGAATAACCCGGAATAATCTGCTCATCGTTCCGCCTCCGTTCTTTGGGTTCTTATCGGTGTGATTGACCATGTGTCAGTCATTTGTTGGATGACCCCTGTTTCCACGCTTACTACCCACTATTGACGGCGATGTGCTTATTGATAAGTTTGACAGTTCTTTCTATTGAACTAGACTAGGTGAACTGGAATGCTATGTAGATTGTGGAGAGGATGGACCACGCAAAGTAATGCAGACATGTATGAAGAAATCCTGAAGGACTTGATCTTCAAGGAGATTGAGGAAAGAAACATCGAGGGGTATGAACGTTTCCAATTATTCCGGAACGACAAAAATGATGAAGTTGAATTCATTACAATCATGTACTTCAAAACCCTCGAAGGAATCAAGCAGTTTGCAGGAGAGGACTATACTCAAGCTTTTCTTCCTGAGAAAGAGAGAAAACTTCTCTCTAGATTCGATGAACGTGTCGAAATCATTGAGCTAAAGATCGACCAGGGGATTCAAGTAACTGAGTGTGAAAACCATCCGAAAGTTTAGAGAGGAATAATCCTTGCGGGAATGTCGTCCTCAGATATCATTGTGGCCATCAACAAGGATCCCGACGCTCCAATCTTCGAGATTGCAGATTATGGAATTGTTGGTGACATATTCACAGTACTACCAGAAATCATCGATGCTGTGAAGAAAATCGAAGCTGAAAGATGGAGGAACGTCCTCTATCTTCCATCCAAAGATCTCTTGGATGAAATCTGTGATTCACTGGAGCAAAAGATGCTCTCTCTTCTTCATAGTCCAAGTAGAGTATCATCATAAACTTCAACCGTGTTCATCCTCCCAATCAAGAATCTCTGTCTTTGTTGCAGCACGTACGTTCAAGGCTTCAATGACACTTACCATGTTCTCAACGCATTAGCTATCACTTCTCAGGCTCAGAAACCGAACACACTCGGGGTTATTTGGGGAAGAACTTCCTGTACGGAAGGAAGAGCCCCATAAGCGATAGACTTGTAATCGGGACCCACTGCAAAATCTGGAAGACATCACCAATATAGAAAGTGTTGAAGAGTCCAGTGCTCACTAAGAGAGCAGGCACTAACCACAGGGTGTACCAAGCCCACTTCTCTCCCTTCCGAAAGCCCGTTAGAGTTATCGCTAAGACAAAGAGGGACCAACTGACCTTGAGGAGACCCAGACTCCCGTATAGCCAGCGCACAAAGACCATGGCCACTGGACTCGACACCTCAAGCTCACTCAAGGACAAGTACAAGACAAGCTGAACGTCACCTACAGCCAATTCGTGAGGAAGGAAGATTTGGTACAAGCCAACCACCACCCACAACAGGCTCAAAGCTAAGAACAATACCCACCCATACTTCTCATTTACTCGCTCCATCAGAAAACCTCTGACACATGTTTCATTGGATTACTAAGCTGTTGCAGATGTGCGTTTATCATGGCTTCTTTTGAATAGTATGTAAGAGGGTTTTCATATCATGAGTAGTGTATCATTGCGAAATGCAGTGATGTTCATCCCTAGGGGATGGGAGAAGCAGAGTAGGAACATGAACTCATGTGTGTCACTGTTCCTTAAGGCTCACATTAGAGAGCAGGATACCGCCTCGTTTCCCGCTGAGTTAACATCTGTTTTCTAACTGAATTGATGACGGAGTTGGGAAGAATGAGTGATGACGAAGAGTTTCTTGATGAAGAAGAGAAGAGATTTCTAAGAAAACACTGGAGAATGGCGATCGTATTTGCTGTGGTCTTTGTTGCAGCAACAATCACAGCAATTCTTGTATTCCTTTGGGTAGTTGGTAATGCACAAGCAACAGGACTCGTGCCAAGTTTGCTTGGACAATGGTCAGTTGGCTATCTCATCACGTTTATTCTACATGTGATCTTCTGGGAACTTGCGTTTGTGGCGAGTTGGCTTATCGTTGTAGCTGCGGCAATCTACTTCCTATGGTACAAACAACTACCAGATGAGGAGCGGGAAGGATGGGCCAACCGTGGCAGGCGTGAAGAAGGCGACGCTATCGGGTTCTTTGTTGCCGTGTTCTGGCTAATCATTGTTTGGATAGATGGCCGGTGGGACCTTGCCTTTGAATCATGGACACTCAATGACTGGGTGTATTCATGGATCGCTGCAATCTTCTGGGTCTTCCTGGTCTTTGGCATCCCCGTGGCAATATACTTCCTGTATTGGATAAGCAAGGAGATGAAAGAGGAACCCCAACGTTCCACTGAATCTGTTGCAGAAGTTGTAGACGAGCCTTCAGAAGAATAGACAGACGGAGGGTGATCGCCCGCCTCATAAGAGGTGGGTGGACACTCCTCTCACAGTGGTCCATGGAATGCCTTGCTTAACATCATAGTATCAGGGCTGAAGAAAAAGAGGAGAAGGAGACCGAGTTGTGGTCTCCTGAAAGGGCGTCTATTGTTCCTCTAGGAGGAGTCCTGGGAGGATGATGAGGAATCCTGGAAGACTCCAACCAACAAATAGCAAAAGGATGCCAACAATAGTGAACCCGGTTCTGTGTGCCAGCGGATCTTTACGCCACATGTAGATGACCACCAGAAATATGGCTTGGACAAGGGCCAAAGCCATTACTGCAATCGGGATTGCCCATGGATAATCTGTAATGAACGCCAAGATAGTTGGGTCTGTAATGAAGGATCCTACGTCTACATATGCAAAGGCGAGCCCAATCAGTGCTCCCCCGACTGCAAAGGCTATAGTAGTGAGGACAATGAAGATCATTGCAAACCAAAGTATCCTCTGTGCTGTTTCAACTCTCATTCTATGTTTCTCTCCTTATGTGGGGTTCTCGTTGCAGCCCACCCAACTAGCGCAAAACTCCTCCATCATAAGTATTCCTAAAGGACCGATTTGATAGGTCAAGTTTTTGCCGCACTCCATGGTGTAACCAATCAGTGCGACAAGTGCAGTACTTTGCAGGTCATGTTTGATTCTCTCTTTCAGTTCCTATCCGAGTTTCCAACAAGTTCAAGGTGTGAAACGACATCCGGGTCAAAAACCGGGAACGGATGTGGTCTGAATGAATAAGCGGTGGTTTACGGTGGTCATTGCCGTGGTGGAGATGTGCAACAAAAGGCCGCTCTCATACTTCAGGCTTGTCGAACTGTTATGACAATGTTTCCTCTTTTTCTTCCAGTGTCGACGTATTTGTGCGCCTCGATAATGTCCTCCAAGGGGAAAATCCGATCTATGACTGGCTTGAGTTTGCCCTCCTCAATGAGCTCTCTGAGGAAGACTAGATTCTCAGCCTTCTCTTTGGTAGAAGAACTGGTAGAAAGGAATAGGCCTTTCTCCTTTAGCGCTCTATTGCTCTTTGAAGACGAGAGCTTCCTCACGGCGTCGAAAATGACATCATATGTTCTGCCACTTTGCGTGAAGTCCTCCGTCTCATAGTCGATCACGAAGTCAGCACCTAGAGATTTCACCATCTCAGAATTCCTTGCACTCGAAACACCAGTGACCTCAGCTCCCCAGTATTTGGCGAGTTGAAGTGCATAGGTTCCCACGCTTCCTGATGCACCATAGACAAGGACCTTCTGTCCGGTCTGTATGTTTCCCTTTCTAAGAATGTCGTATGCCGTATGTCCGCCTACTGGAACCGCGGCGGCTTCTTCGAAGGTCATATTTGTCGGCTTAATAGCTACCATCGAATCTTCAGGCACACATATGTATTCAGCATGAGAACCCGAGTTCATTCCTGTAGATGCGAAAACCTCGTCGCCAGGCTTGAACAACGTTACTTCATTGCCGACTGATTCTACTTCACCAGCAAACTCATGACCCAATATCTTGTTTCTTCCAAGACCGCCCATAAAGAGACCAAACAGTATTCTGGATGCGAAACCCATTCTTCGAAGCATTGCATCTCCAAACGTCACAGTTGTTGCGTTAATCTTCACAAGGAGTTCGTTGGCTTTTGGCATTGGCTTATCGATGTCGATGAGCTTCAGCCCTTCTGGTGGACCGTATTTCGAAACCACGGCTGCTTTCATAGGTTTCCTCCTCGACGAATGTCAAGTGTACTGTAACCTACACTTGCATTTCCCTTTTCTGCCAAGTGTTTAACAAGACTACTACTTGAAGACAGTCATGAATTCCTTTCCTTGCTCTGTGTATGCGACAACACCCATCTGTTTGAGAATCTCCAGGTTGTCATCAACCTCCCAACCCTCTACTAGTTTGCCATTCTTCAAGCGCCAGATGAAGACCATGTTCATCTCTACTTTGTTGCCCGTCGGTGGCACTGAAACTCCAAACAGATTCCACTCGTTAGTATGCGTGCCCGTGGCCTTGATCCACACCCACACCTTGTCGCCTTCTGCTATGATGTCCTGAATCGCCTCGTACCAGTCGGGGAATCCTTCAAAGGCCATGGTGAACATCTCTTTGAACTTATCTCGACCTCTTTGATGGAATAGGTGATCGTAATAGTCTGGAGCCACTAGCTCCTCGAAGACATCCATATTGCGGGTATTGTAGCCATCAATAAACTTGCGAATGATCGCCTTGTTCTC
>JBHIAE010000045.1:0-22789 GCA_046758445.1 Candidatus Thorarchaeota archaeon
GAGCTGCTTGGAGGAACGCTCTACTATGCCTTCATGATGGTGGTCATAGGAATCCTCTGGTTCTATGTTCCGGCTGATGGTAACCTAGCCAATGCTACTCCACTGGCACTCATTGTCTTTGGCTGTCTGGCTGGCGGCGACGGTTTCGCTGATGTGATCGGGCGCAAATTTGGTGGTGACAGGAAGTTCGGTATTGGCGGTGCTGAGAAGACACTTGCCGGCGTGATCGGGATGTTCATTGGATCATTCCTATTCAGCTTCATCCTAGTATTCCTGTTCTCGATTGAAGTGACTGCCTTCAGCGTCGTAGATTTGATTCTACCAATTGTGGTTGTGAGTATTGTAGCTACGATTGTAGAGGCAATAACACCCAAGGGCCTTGACAATCTGACCATTTCCATTGCAGCTATCGTGATGGTGGTGATCCTACCCTATACCGGACTGTTCTGGCCGTATCCACCTTTCAGTCTGTTCTAGGCTTCGTGGTGTGCTCATTGACCCAAGACCTGACGGTCATCAAGCTTGGCGGCTCACTGCTGACCGACAAGAAGAAGCCCTACACCTATAGGAAGAAGGTTCTGGAGTCAGTGGCTCGTGAGATTGGAGAATGTCTTGAGGAGGGCCTGATTCAGTCTTTGATACTGATGCACGGCGTCGGTTCGTATGGCCATCCGCCCGTTCTTGAACACAATCTCCACAAGGGCTTCCTGGGTCCAGAGCAACTTCTACCACTTTCAAGGACGCAGGAGAGTGTCGCCGAACTCCGTCATATCATTGTTAGAGAGCTTCAGAACGCCGGAATTCCCGTGTGTCTGATGTATCCATCATCGATGATAGTTTCTGAGAAGATGAGGATGACGAACTACTTTCTGGAGCCCCTGAAGGGTTTTGCCTCAGTAGGGATGGTTCCCCTATTGGGTGGCGACATCCTCATCGATTCTGCTATGGGCTGGAGTGTTGGAAGTGGAGACCAACTAGCAGTTATCATCTCAAAGGAGTTAGGAGCCAAGAGGTTGATCTTTGCATCTGATGTGGCGGGCATCTACGAAGAAGATCCCAAGATCACTCCAGACGCCTCACTCATTGAGAAAGTCAACCTCAATGAATTGGAGGTGACTCTAGAGAGAATGGGTAAGTCTGGAGCTGTTGATGCGAGTGGAGCAATGAAAGGCAAACTTAGCTCCATTGCACCAGCTAAGTCGCAGATTGAGAAAGGCCTGGAAGTGGGACTGCTCTCTATGATGGAATACGGCAATCTGAAGGCGTTCTTGAAAGGAGAACAAGTTCCCTCGACGCGTGTTGTTGTTGAGTAGAAGCGTATCTGGGGCCCTAAGTCCCAGGACGCTCTTTTCTTTCAATCTGGCTAAAGTAGATTTCTAGCAGCTTTCTCGTGTGTTCTCTGAGATCATACCGGTCCTCAGCCGTTCTTCTTGCGTTCTTTCCAAGTCTTGTCTGCAATTCCACGTCCGAAAGAAGCGCTTTGACAGCATAGACCAGTTCGTTGACATTTCCAGGGCTTACCATAAGGCCGTCGTGCTGGTGTGTGACAATCTCAGCTGGGCCATAGACATCTGTTGTTATCACTGGAACTCCGCAGGCCATGGCCTCTATGATTGAGAGTCCGAACGGCTCTCTCCTTGAAGGATAAAGGAAGACTCTACTCTTGTTGATCAATTCTGGAACCCTCTCAGTTTCCACTACGCCCAGATACTCAACCATACCTGAAACTCCCGCTTCGTCAAATTCCTCGAACAGTGTTGTCCTGTAAGATCCATCTCCTGTCATCAACATCTTGAGATCTGGGAAGAACTCTCTGAGTCGATAGAGCATCTCGGGGAACAGATCAACGGCCTTCATAGTTTCCAGCCGACCTAGAAAGGCTATGTCCCACTGTTTCTCGATTTTGTATTGAGGACTGAAGACAGAGAGGTCTACTGCATTCTGGAGCGTAACTACCCTATCAGCTAGATTCCTAGGAGATAGATGCTCTCTCAGACTTTCTGCTACATTCTCACTCACAGCGAGAACCAAGTCAAAGGGCATATGCGACACAAACTGCTCAAAATCAGTGGTGTTGATTCCATTTGGAAGGACAAGCGGCTTGGGCAGACCGTGGATGGATACAACTGCTGGAATGCTCTCAAACTCCGGTTGAAACTGGAGAACCTCTAATACCCGATTGAAAACGACATAGGTGCTGTGGGCATGTATCACATCTGGCTTGACGCTACGCAGTAGCCTACCTAGTTGTTCTACCAACATTGACACAGCTTCATCCAAATCCTTTGGCATGAACAACCGTTCAGCGGCTTCGTGCCTCTCGTCCTCAGGCAATGCGTAGAACTCCCACTTGCGGGCCTCCAACAGATTGCCGGGTAGATGAAAGAGCTTGTAGTACGAACGAACCACTGTGTCCGGGGAATCACGAGCGGGTGACTGAGTGACTACTAGTGACTCATGGCCTCGAGAAACGAGTTCCGCTGATAGGTAATGTAGTATCGCCTCATATCCACCAAGACCGGCAGGATTAAGGCTGTCACAGAGATGCAGGATTCTCATTCGAAGCTCCTGTCGTCAGTACCTGAGGCACCTAATCTATCTAGCTCAAGAGTGCCAACACGAGGCGTTAGAACTTGAATCATCCTGCGCTGGTCGACCTACCGGACAACCTACGAGACCGTGATGTGTTCCATGACAAGGCAGGAAGAGTCTACGTCGCCCTAGGATACATCCAGCCCAAGGATCGAATTCTCTCATTCATCAAGTATGTGCCAGATGTAGAAGGCACATGGCAGGCTGATGGTGTTAGATACACCAGGGTGTTCTGGGGCGGTGGGGTTTCAGCGACAAAAGGCATGGAGATAGTCCGCTCTGACTACCTAGTTCACGACGAACACTTTGGAACAGAACTCCTCGAGGTTCCGAGGGATGATGTCGCAAAATACTTCAGTCCAGAGCTCAGACTGAAGGAGATCATCGAAAAGGGTCAGAATGACAGACTGGAGGGGGTTGTGGCACGAATGGCCACGACACTTCATGAGAGTCTGGAGATTCCTCTAGAGATGCTTGGAGTCACTGGGAGCATAGTCTGGAAGGCCCATGATCCAAGCTATTCAGACATAAACATGAACATCTATGGGTTCGAAACCTCATGGCATCTTCAAGAAGGGTACGACAAGGTCGCAGAACTCAATGATCACATGCGTTTGCGTCAGATGTCGGAGTGGGAGAGGACCATGTCCAGGGTCGTAGAGCGAATCCCAGTGCTGCCTATAGATGACATGAGAAGGCTATTCACCAGGCGTAAGGGCCTCTATTGCGACGACCTAAGTATAGGTGTCATGCCAATTCTCCTTCCCGACGAAGCTCCAATCACACATGGCAGTGAGTCATACACCACTGTGACACCTGCGCCTGTCCGTGTCGAAATGGAGATCACTGGTGACCAATACGGTCTGTTTCTCCCTGCTCTCTACGAGGGTCAGTCTAAAGCTCTCGATGTCATCGGTGGCGAGCATGTTTCCAGGATAATGGTATATGAAGGCTCATTCAGGGGGCTCATCCAGCATGGGGACACTGTGGAGGTATCGGGCATCATTCAGAGAGTCACTCCCAAGGCCCCGAAAGACGAAGTCTTCTATCAACTGATGGTCGGTTCGAAGGTAGGAGCCGGTAGAGAGTTCATTCGACTCATCAGCGAGAACTAGAATTCAACTGCGCCTAGCGTCTTAATGACATTGGCCTCCCACCCAGGGACGTAGCTTATCGCTATCTGATCATACTCCGTTCTTCTTCGTTCCACATGCTCAAGGACGCCTGAAACCAGTACTTCTTCATCCTTGAAGGCCATCATTCGGAATTGTTCGATGTAGTTGAGAACTCTTGACGGTGATGCACTCGTATCGCCATCCAGCACTTCGAGGGTCTCAATCCCATACTCACTTGGCATGTAATAACCATCGTCATGATCTGTGATCCTCGCCCTGACAGTGATTCGATCTCCCGGAGTCATTGCTGCATCCTCGGCCAAGTTGTCTATCTCATTAAATCTACGAATGGGCTCAAACTCTACCTTGAGAAATGGCTGACGTGCACCCGGGAGTATTCCGTAGATGCCTTTCCGACGATGGTGGGCAATGATCTCCTCCCGCGTTATCGCAGTAAAAGGCGAGGGCTTCTCTAGGAACTGTTCCACCTCGACGATGAACTCATTGGCTAGATATCCATCGGGTTCATCATACCATTCAAGCAGATATGATCGAAGCCTCTCGTACGTCTTCTTCCCGAAAACAGTGATGTCTAAATCAGAGAACTGCGGATGGTAGATTCCGGCAAGAAGGCTACCGAATATCCCAAGATCAGACTCTCTGATTGGTGTATTGTCTTTGAGATAGTCTATGAGCTCGACCAGCAGGTTTGCCAGGAGATCATCCGGTGGAGAGGCAAGCATCTCTTTCAGACTTCTATCGCTTCTAAGCTCTCTCTTGATGTCAGGATGTTTCACTCCGACAAGAGTGGTATCAAGAGGAGGATAATGAACTTGAAACTGAGGATATCTTTCGTTCACAAATTCGACACCTTCAGATCCGTAGAACTTGCAGTAGCCCTTCCTTCGTATCCTTCGTTCCAACAGAGTATCGGACTTGAAGATGTACATGGGTACGTACTCAGGATCGCAGACATATCCTGCATTAGGATGCCAGTAGCCATAGACACGAAAGAAGATACCTGGTTCGGTAAGTATCAAATCGCGGTCTCTGAGAGTAGTAGATTGTTCAGGCATTATCGCAACCGTTCATTGTTAGTTGGACAATCTTGGACACCGAAGCACTGCCCACCCAGGAAACGGCACTGGGCTCGACTCCGTGAGGTATGTTCTGTGTCAGGTCGACCTCACTGAGATGTCCTGGGCTTGAGCATATAAGCACCTGTACAACTTTGTCCAAGCTTTTGGCAGCTGTTAGCAACCCTGTCCGTCGAGATATGCCATTCAAGCCCGATGATAATCTTTCCTTTCAACAACCAGACTCATTAGGAAATACAACCTAATGGTACCCGTGTCGTCCGGAAGGTCGTATGTGAAAACGAAGGCCGGCGATGGCGAGAGGGCTAGAAGAGCCCTCCTTGAGGCCAAACTCCTAGATACAGAGTACAAGATAGTGGACGAGGCCCAGGACCTGTATTTTCCACTATCGAGGAAGGTAACCAAGGCCAAACTGAAGAAGATTCTTGATGACATAGACTTTGAAACCGGCAAGAGAGAGTTTGTGTCAGCGAGTATTGGCCCAAAGACGCTTTCCGATGCCCTTGAGGGACTACTGCCTGACGACCTACACGAGTATCTGCCGAGAGCCTATGACCTCATTGGAGATATCGCTGTACTTGAGATACCCGATGAGCTTGTTGACTTCGGCAGACAGATTGGTTCAGCCTTTCAGTCACTGCACAAGAACTTCTCAACAGTCTTAGGCAAGAGGGGAGCAATCTCGGGGACGACGAGAGTACGCCAATACGACCTTCTGGCAGGTCAGAGAAAGACCAAGACTATACACACGGAGTATGGCTGCAATATTGCAGTTGACATGGCAAAGGCGTACTTCAGCCCGAGGCTCCTTGAGGAGCACAATAGGATAGCAGACCTCGTCGTCGATGACGAAACAGTAGTTGATATGTTCACAGGTGTGGGTCCGTTCGCCCTTCATATTGCAAGGCGACACAGGGCTAAGGTCTATGCCATTGACGTCAACCCAGATGCAATTGACCTGCTCAGAGAGAGCATGGAGCTCAATCGATTCATCGGAGAAATCATCCCTATTCTTGGAGATGCACATGATTATGTTCAGAGCAGTTTCGATGGTGATGTCGATCGTGTGATAATGAACCATCCGGCTGGGGCCTTTGAATTCGTCAAGGATGCCTGCAGGGCTCTGAGGGTGGGAGGGATCATGCATTACTATGATTTTGCAGGCGGGGATGACCCAGAGAGCAGCTTTCAGAAGAAGATTGAGGGCCTTGTGAGTGAAACTGGCAGAGGAGTCGAAACTGTTCAATTAGTTCGAAGGGTTCGTGATAGCGCTCCCTACGAATACCAGATGGTTGCAGATCTAGTCATTCGCTGACGAAGAGGAGCACACACTCGATTACAGCGTCTGGATTCTTCAGTTTCTCTATGAAAGAGCGATCCAGGTCTGAAGCAGCCTTGTCAGCCTGGACCATCAACGTTCGTCCACACACAAAGGAGCTCTTCCGAGCTACCATACTGACAGGGTCTGAGTACGTGAGTCTTGGGTCACCTCGTCCCCTGATTTCTTCTGTTTTCTCCTCCACAGTAAGCCTCAGAGCAATGCTTGTCTTCTGGGATGCAGCAAGTGCCTTTATGGTAGAGTTCAGGGCCGCCAATGTCTGCTCTGCTCGAACGCCGACAATACATGTACCTCTCCTAGTGAGACTAGCCTCTGATGTGATTTCAACGGTATTCCCATGTTCGCCGATGACATTCTCGTGGCCGAATGCTCTGAAATGCACTGTGTGCATGATTCTTGCATTGCGCTCAACGCTTTTATCAATGCATGTCTTCTTCTCCGATGATTGTGATGCGTGACAGCTCCTTCGAGAGGCAGATTGAAACCCTTGCTCAGAGTCTACGCCGAAGAGGATATCTCAGGAGCGAGAGTGTTGAGCGAGCGCTCAGAACGGTCCCCAGAGAGGAGTTTGTGTTGCCAGGGTCCCGAAAACAGGCATATCGAGATTCACCATTATCTATAGGTCTTGGCCAGACCATATCGGCTCCCCATATGTGCGTCATAATGTGCGAAGGATTAAGGCTTGAGGAGGGACACACAGTTCTAGAGGTCGGTGCTGGGTCGGGCTACCATGCTGCTCTATGTGCCGAGGTTGTCGCACCGAAGGGGTCGTCCAATCCTGGTCATGTGTATACGATTGAGATAGTCAAAGGACTGATTGACTTTGCAGAAGAGAATCTCAAAAGGTCTGGTTATGCCGACAGAGTGACTGTGATACATGGTGATGGCGGAAAAGGGCTTCCCGAGCACGCTCCCTTTGACAGAATGCTTGTTGCTGCTGCTGCCCCCGATATACCTCCTCCGTTGGTCAATCAGCTTAAGCCAGGCGGAATCCTTCTGATTCCTGTAGGGTCCCGAGGCTTCTATCAAGAGCTGATGATGGTCGAAAAGGACCAAGACTCCAACGTGACGAAGAGACGTTGGGGCGGTGTGGCGTTTGTACCGCTGACGGGCGAATATGGTCACGGTCGTTGAGCTTCGCTGAACACGTGCAGAGGCATTACGGAGAGCCTTACAGTATCGTTGTCCTTCAGCTTGAGCTTGGTTCTTAGATTGAAGGGCGATATGACCTCCAGAATATCCTGTCCATGGTGGGTCCGTTGGGCGATGACTACAGCACCATCCACCTCTCCATTCACCTTTACGCGATAGCAGACAACATCTCCAAATGTTCGTCCTTCGAGAGTGAAGCCTGTGACAATTAGAGGAGGAGTCTGTTTCATTCTGTTGATTGCAGTCCGTGAGTTCTCGTCGACTATCTTCACGTTGAGCGTGCCAGAGAATGGCTCAAAACCAAGGCCCTTCTTGAATCTTGATGAGTACACCTCCACGTAATATGCTCCCTCACCAAGACCATCTATCACACGCCCTTCTATGACAATCTCCTCTTCACGAGGCGCGAGAGCGAACTCCAGACCTGTCATCACTTCGCTGAGCTCTTTGACGCCCTTCTTTGTCAGCTGAATCAGCATGCCACTGACAGTGTGCACCTTGGTCACATATCCCTCCTCGGCACAGAATGAGATTCTACGAGATGCAGTCTGTTGGCTAACACCAAGCATCTCTCCCAGTTTCTGTGTAGTCAGGATAGCTCTACTGTGGATTGCCCCCTCCCTAGCCAAAACGTAGAGTGTGAACCAAACATCAGGTGCTATCATGACAGTCAGTTCTCCAAGCTCCACCCATTTATCGATTACCGCTCATTCGGTCTTCAAGACCTCTCAGCTCCCTCACGAGCTTCTCTTGCTGTATTGCTGACGTGATGCTTCCACGTGTCCGTTCGATAATTGATCTTGCAACATCACACTTCCTTCTGAGGTCAGGTATCAGAGCATTTGGAAAGTCAAACGTCTGAATCTCATCGAAGATCTCCTCCATGAACCCCAGTAGAGTGACCGCGCGGTCGACCTTTTCTTGCCTAATCGAATCAAGCACGGCTCTCCTAAGCTCTCCCACCGTGTCAGCGAGACCAGTCAGATATGCTCTGGCTGGAATATCATATTGCTGAGGAAGTGTGAAGACACCATCCTTCAGCAGAGACAGTAGGTTAGAGGCCTCAGCCAACTCCTGAAAAGCAACATCAAGACTCCTTGAACGGGACATGAAATCGCTGGCCTTCATCTCGGTCAGAGCATTCTGGATGATGTCCCGAGCCTCAGACAGTAGCTGAGAGGCCATCTCAAAGTTACCTCTATGGGTTTCCTTTATTGACTCACTGCACCGTCTCACCGCTGACCTTGATAACGGAAGTGTCTTCTCGCGGACTACGTCATCAGACTCGATTTCGGTTCTCAGAGGTTCAAGTATCTCAGATAGCTTCATGGCTGTCGCCATCACCTCGTCTACTGTATCTTCTTTATTACTTTGCTACGTGACAGAAGTACTACTCTGCTCTTGATCTGCTCGTCTTGTACATAGTAGCCTGTTAGGGCAGACAGCTTCTCAGAGAAAGCACGAATCTCCCGGTGTGATGGTGCACTCGATTGACTCAATCGGCTCCTAGATGAACCAAGGTGCATGTAGCCTTTTACCTCAATGAAGTCTGGCTCACCCTTCAGAATCGTTCTCGCATAGGAGCGCGGCTTGTGCATGTTCTGACTGGCAACCATTGTAAGACGATTCACCCGACGACAGGAGAGCGACTGGAGCAGCTCTTGCGACTCGTTGAGTCGTTTCCATCCGTCACCAATACTTGGCCTGCATAGTATGGCGTAGGTTCGCTCATCTGGCGCGGCTATTGTGATGTAAAGCTGTGTCGGGAGCGACACTTCAGAGAGAACATCTGGTTGTGTTCCATTGGTCACCAAAAAGGTCGTCATTCCCCGTTTTGTTCCTTCATCAATCAGATCACTCAGGAAAGGATATAGCGTCGGTTCGCCTGCTAAGGAGATTGCTAGGTGCCTCGGTTCTCTAGCTTCGTTGTACTTCTCCTCCTGCACCTCAGCTCCGGCTTCAGGGTTGTATCCCCCCAGAGAACGAAGATTGGCCATCATAGTTTCATCAAGCAGATCCGATGCTGACATTACGTCGTCCTCAACCAAGCTTGACTGATTCCAATCTATGCCTATGTCTGCCGGAGTCACTCGCCAACAGAAGCTACAACTCTGAGTGCACTTATCGACTACCGGAGTCATCTGAAGACACCTATGGCTCTCGATTCCGTAGAAGCGCTCTTTGTAGCAGACATCACCATGGAGCAGACTCTTTCTCTGCCACTGGCATGCCTTGTATGCTCCACGCTCGCCCAGTAGATGATACCCCTGCCGCTTGAGCCTCTCTCTCAATTCTGTTGGCATGTTCGACCTCAATGCTGCGGTCGGTCAGACAGAGCCATGTCTTAAAGAAGTTGTTCAGGAGAATTCGCAGACTTAAAGCGTGCCCACAAGAATAGCCCTCTGTATCATACTCTAGTGAGGCTCGTGTCTGTGACCAATAATCAATGCACGGATAGGGTATCTAGCAGCAGAGAACTTGGAGAAAGTTGAACATTCATTAGAAGACTGTTGAATCAACAAGGACACTTCGGTGATGTGCTTTTATACTCAGTTCCCGAACAACATCTTGAGGCTAACTCGACACAGTTTCAGACCTCAGGGAGTTCATCCCAGTGCCGTTTCTGGGAGGACACTACTCCCGTGTCCAAGTTTGTCCAACTTACAATAAACGGTAGAGCCTGTGGACTAGTTGGCAAGGGCCGATAGAATGAAGCAGGAAGCCACAAACTTCAATCGATGGCAGTTCACGAGGATTTAGCAACATCCCTGTTCGAGGCGAGTTTCGTAGCGAACGATTCCTGGGCACTCCAAGACCCCGTCAGTATCCCTCTTCTTGAGAACTCGCCTAGTGTGCTGCGACTGTCTGCGTCCAGACGCCCGGGTGGCATGTTCTCGAAGGCGCTTCCCGGGAGTGGCATGAACACGTGTCCATGAACCCTTGCTCCCATCTCCGCGAGTCTCTCGCACATGTAGATGCTAGCGCTCAATTCCTCGGCGGTTTCTCCCGGAAGACCGAATATCATGTCAACGTGAGGAATGAAACCACTGTCAAGAGCTGTACGGATTGCATCTAGCCCTTCGCTAACAGAATGATGACGATTGCAGAGGTCTAGAACCCTGTCACTTGCGGACTGAAGCCCAATCTGAAGAGTTTCATTTGACACGTAGGAGCGCATTGTGTCTAGAGCCCCCTTTGTGATGAACTCTGGTCTGACTTCTGACGGGAACGCTCCAAAGAAGACCTCCTCAAGACCATCTACCGAGGTAGTTTCCTTCAACAGCTGTTCCAGTCTGTCTAGACTCACCTCTCGTCCTCTTCCGCCATATGATAGTGCGTTTGGAGAGAGTAGCCAAGTTCGTCTGAATCCTCTCCTCTGGACTGCTTGGTTCAGCCACCTGACGACCGAATCTGCAGATCTGTGTCTTACCCCTCCGCCAGTCAGAAATGGTGTGCAGCAATACTTACAGGCGAAGGAACATCCTCGAGTCACCTCGATTGGACCTAGAACGTTCATATCAAGTGCGAAAGGTGGATGGTCATCTAACACCACCTTGGGAAGGCGCATTGGAATTGGATATGAGTCCACCCTCTTAGAAACGACTCCCTCAATCCCCTGAGGGTCCTTGTCATTCATCAAGTGCCAGAGCACATCGGGGAAGACCTTCTCGCCTTCTCCAACGACCACGCAATCAAACCCAGCCTCTAGGAGATCTGCGGGACGCGCACTTGCGTGAGGGCCGCCCCCTATCAATGTCACCGAGTCGCCAAATTGCTTCTTGACGCTCCTACTCTCATCAAACACACGCTCTGTCTGTGTGCTCATCACAGACTGAGCAACCATGACTGGGCCCTTCTCAATCGCCTTCTGAATCATACCGGCGGAAATCTCAAGGGGCGCACTGACCTGCAGCTCTGTCAGTCGACTGTCCATCTCAACGGCGCCTAATAGGGCTGCCACGCTATACCTCGAAGATGAATGGGCTCTGAAGATGAGTTGATGCGGCCCCAATCAATACACACGCGCTAGTTCTGGACGACTCGCTCGGCGATGCCGTCCTTCGTAACAGTCATGATGCGAATCTCGCCGCCTGACTGGGCATCTCTTGAGATACCAGCCTTTACAGCTGCAACAGCGATCTTCTCCGCTTCTTTGACCGTCAGACCTTCCTTGTAGTCCTTCTCCAAGACACCGAAGGCGGTCTGAGTTCCACTTCCTGCGGCAGTGAAGTCTTCAGGCATGAGTGAGCCTCCCATATCAAGAGTATAGAGTGCGGGGCCCTCATCATCAACACCAACCACGACAGTCTGCACGTATAGTGGTGCCATTCTCTGTTGATATAGGGTGTTAGAAACCATCTTAGAGAGTGCCTTTACACTAATTGCCTTCTTCTGATTGAGCTCGTATAGCTTGATGCTCGCTTGAAGCCTGTTAACGAGCATCTGATAGTCTGACGTGAGTCCTGCAGAGGCCAACACAATAGTGTCAGACAGTTTGAACGCCTTGACTCCTTTGTCAGTAAGAATTAGCGTGCCCCAGCTGATCAGTGAGTCAGTTGCGACGACAGCTCCATCACTGCATTTTAGGCCGACGACAGTTGCACCAGTAGGAAGTGACATTACAACAAGACCTCCGTTGGGTCCTTTAGTCCCGACTAGGGTCAGGTAGGTTCTTTTTAAAACGTTTTGACCTGTTCCTTTCCTAGAAACACAATCCAAGCAGGAATTGATTACGAGAAATGCAGTGGCTGAATCCCTTCACAAAGCTTCCAACCATCTTGACTGCAGAGGAAACTATCGACTTTGCGCAGAAGAAGTCAACGCGCATCAGCATGAAGAGCTCTCTAAGACTGAAGAGAGTGGAGCGCACTCGCATTCGAGAGATTACAAGACTCCAAGAGTTCACCAAGCAGATCAAGACCAAGTTGAAACTGGCAGTGGAGGGCTTCCCGTCTGTAGACCATTTACACCCATTCTACTACGAGCTAACAGAGATACTGGTTGGTATTGATAGGCTGAAGCAGGCTCTTGGAGCCGTCTACAACTGCATTCCTCCCATAGATGTCATTGCCAACAATCATCTAGAGGCACTAAAGCTGGCAGAGGACTTTCGTCAGATGAAGAAGACCCGAAGGGCTGCCAAAGGACGAATCTCCTCGGTTGTTAGAGCGACCGCAGCCAACCTGGACTTCATAATAGAGGCCAAAGAGACCATGTCACGACTTCCAGGAGTGACGCCTGACTCGCCCACCATAGTGTGCGCAGGCTTTCCCAATGTTGGCAAGTCGACTCTTGTGAGGGCTGTGTCGACTGCAGAGCCTGAGATTGCCCACTATCCTTTCACAACCAAGAAGGTCATCGTCGGTCATCTCTCTGTTGCGAATCAAAATGTCCAGATCATCGATACACCAGGTATCCTGGACAGGCCCATGTCAGAGCGGAACGAGATTGAGAAGCAGGCAATTGCTGCTTTGAAGTATCTCGCACATGTCATCATATTCATGGTGGATCCCTCTGAGGCTTGCGGCTGGGGACTTGACGACCAATTCAATCTGTACGAGGAGGTTCGAAGAATGTTCCCCCTGAACCCCCTCCTTGTTGTCTTCAACAAGATAGACATTACTCCGCCAGAACAGCTTGAGAAGGCAAGAGAGAGAGTACCAGGAGCCCGTGAGATCATTGCCACAGAGGGCAAAGGTGTTAGCGAATTGATAGCCCATGCAATTGAAGAGGTGGACCTTGCTTCTGTCCAAGAGTCTGTGGATGAATTTGTCGCCTCAATCTCAAGACGAGAGCCCAGCTCCCTTGATAGTTAGTCTACCGGGTCCCTCCAGTTCGCCTTCTAGAGATACCTCAACATCTAGGACTCTCTGAGCTGCCCATAGATTGGTCTGGAGGTGCGATGTGACCTTTGTAATTCCAATCGTGCTTAGGCCATCTGCCAAGGCCAAGTATGGGACAAGCATGTCACACAGATGAGAGTCAACCGCAAATCCCGTTGAGAGCTCGGCGAGCAATTGATGAGCACATTCTGAGCCAACGTCTTCCGCAGGCTTTCCTCTCTCTCCAAGACTATCAGCACCCAGCCTTGCACCCTTGTTAGACTCTGCCCAAATGACAATACCGCTTCCCGCTCCCAGATGCCTATCCTCATTCTTCCGATAAGACTCTCGCTCAATCACGGCCTGTTCTATCCCATTCTCTTGAAGAACAGATACTGCAGTATCAGCCTGTCGTTCTGCAACATGAGATGGGAGCCTAACACAATGAGAAACTCCCCTGACTTCTTTAAGATCGTCGAATTGGACAAGCTCGAGCGGTCTCACCTTCTCCACTGGATTGACGGAACAAGACACCTTTCCCCCTCCTCTAGGGAAGTGGCCCCTCTTTCTGGTAGCTAGCTCAACACGAGGTCCCATCTTCTGAAGCGTATGTGCAAACACGGCACGCATATAGTCAATTGGTGGACTCCACGCAACATCAGTTCCCCCCGTCAGAGTCAACCTGATTGGATCCGGTGCCAAGGATGCTGTGGGGAGAGCAGCTTGAAGAACGAGTGAAATAGACCCAGCAGTCCCAATGTCACTACTGAACTGACCTCCTCTTCTCTCACGAGGTATGAACTCGATTTGTGTACTCCCAATCTCAAGTCCCTTTACTTTCGCGTTTACCAACTGTGCAACCACATCGATTCCTGTCATGTGTTGTTTCTTGAGGCCTGGCTTTGGCCGTTTTGCACGAATATCTCTGACTCTCACAGGGCGCATTGTAAGGGCTGACAGAGCAATCGATGTGCGTAATATCTGACCTCCGCCCTCACCACGGGAGCCATTAATCTCTATCATAGTACGAACCATGAAACCTCGGTGTGGCTTTGACAGTTAAGGACTTCCGTTTCTCATTCCACTGCCGAAGCCTTATTACATCACACCACCCGTTCGGTTGCGGTAAACATGAGGTCTCTGTTCATTGGACGTTTCCAACCAGTCCACAAAGGACACGTCCATACGGTCAAACAAATCATAGAGAAGGGCGAAGATGTGGTCATTGTGATCGGCAGCGCTCAGTACTCTCATACACCGCACAATCCATTCACAGGTGGAGAGAGGGTCATGTTCATGAAGCAAGCACTCATTGATGGGGGTCTTCCACTTGATCGCATTGACATAGTGCCTCTCTCAGACATCAACATTCACCCGTTGTGGGTTGGTCACTTGAGAAGCTTCGTTCCTTATTTTGACAAAGCCTACAGTCACAACTCCCTTGTGAGAAGACTACTGACTGAGGCTGGAGTCAAGGTGTACAAAACGCAGCTTCTTGAGAGAAACACCTACAGTGCCAAACACATAAGGGACCTCATTCTCTGGGACAACCCCGAGTGGGAAGTCCTGGTGCCCGATTCGGTTGCGAAGATGATAAAGAAACACAAACTGGATGAGAGGATACGGGAAGTCGGTGAGGTCACGACCAAGCGATGACAACGCACAGCAGACTTTAAATAAGGACACAAGAGGACAGTCAGTTGGTGAACGTCAATGCTAGGTGAACACCTTCCGATTCGATGAAATACTAGTTCTCTGTCCTAGCCAGTGCTCCATATCGCAATCAAATCACAGGAGTAGATACCATGAGCAACAATGACAAGAAGGACGAGGCTAGGCAGGTAATCTTCAACATAAGCAAGGAAAAGAACTTTCCAGATTGGTACGGCGAAATCGTCAAAGTCGCTGAACTTGCAGACATCCGATATGGTGTCAAAGGGTTCACTCCCTTCCTCCCATGGAGCTATATGACCATGGACATCATGTTCGGACTCTACGAAGACGCTCTAAGACGGAAACGTCACTTGCCCATGCTATTTCCGACTGTGATCCCTGAAAGCAACCTCAGGAAAGAGGCAGAACACGTTGAGGGATTCACGCCTCAGGTGTTTTGGATAAAGGACATTGGCGACGGAGTAGAGCTGGAGGAAAGACTTGCTCTGAGGCCAACAAGTGAAACTGCAATCTATCCAATGTACTCTCTCTGGATTAGAAGCTGGCGCGATATGCCTCTGAAGAGATATCAGCGATGTTCAGTCTTCAGGTCCGAAGTCAAGAGCACACGACCTTTCCTGAGAGGCCGAGAGTTTCTCTGGATTGAGAGTCACAACGTGTTCGCGACACATGAGGAGGCATTAGCACAGGTAATGGAAGACATTGAAACCACCAAGGAGGTCCTCACAGACGACTACAGAATTCCTGTAATGATCTTCAAGAGGACTCAGTGGGACAAGTTTCCAGGTGGGTTGAACACCTATGCAGCCGATACCTTGATACCAGATGGCAAGGTGATTCAACTTCCGTCCACACACGATCTGGGTGACAACTTCGCCAGGGCTTTTGATATCAAGTATCTCAATGAGAACAATGAAACAGAATATGCTTGGCAAACATGCTACGGTCCGGCAGTTTCGAGAATGTATGGTGCCATGATAGCGATTCACGGCGACGACAAGGGTCTCCGGCTACCCTTCAAACTGGCTCCCTTTCAGGTTGTCATCATTCCGATAATCAAGGGAAGGAATGAGGATGCAGTTCTCAAGTACTGCAGTAAGATAGAGAAGACCTTGGCGAAAGCAGGTCTCCGTGTCCATATGGATGACTGTGATATGACACCGGGCTGGAAGTACAACTATTGGGAGATGAAGGGCGTGCCCATCAGAATTGAGGCTGGCTCTCGCGATATCAAGGATGAGAAAGTAGTCGTCTTCCGGCGAGACCTAATGACACGTGAGTCTGTGAAACTGAAGGACCTGAAGAAGAAGGTGAAGAGCCTTGGCAAGCAGATAGATCAGACACTCATGTCCCAAGCAGATGCGAAGTTCGAGGGTCTAGTCGTGAACGCAAACACTCTGGAAGAAGTAGCTGATGCTCTTGAGAAGAGCAAGATTGCTCGGATACCATTCTGCACTACTGAGATGGAAGGGCTTAGTTGCGCTGAGGAGCTCAAGGACAAGACTGGAGGAGAGATACGCGGCACAAGGGTTGACCTTGAGGAGAAGGCCGAGGGCGAATGTCTGCTATGCGGGGGTATCGCTCGAGAGATTGTCTACCTAGCCCGTTCGTATTGAATAGGTGTCTTGGTCCCTGACCCGGGACCAGACTACACCTTTTTCTAGAACACCATGCACGTATGTCTTCGATGTCACTGAATTTGAGCCAATGGAGGGCGTTTGGTTGAAGGTACTGGTCCCCTATACCAAAGAGCTGGCAGACACTATACAGAACACTCTGGGAGAAAGGGCAACAGTAGTCCGTTCCGAGAGGACAGCTGGGTCCATGTTGGAACATGCCGATGATGCCGAAGTTGTGGCATCTGGTCGTGTTCCTGGAGGGTATATTCGTAACGCCAAGAACCTGAAGATGATACAATCGCTTGGAGCCGGTATTGACAAGATTGACCGTGAAGCGGTGCTCGAACGGGGCGATATCATTGTCTGCAACAACCATGTGAATGCAGTTGAAGTGGCTGAGTACGCCATCATGCTTCTTTTCGCTGCATGTAAGAACATCATACTCAATGACAGAGAGCTCCGCAAGGGCGACTGGACCTATGGGTGGAGTGGTCCCAATCCCAATGTAGAGATCCGCAACAAGACCTGTGTAATAATAGGACTTGGCAGTGTGGGTACAGAAGTTGCCAGGCGTCTAAGAGGGTTCGGAGTCAGAATCCATGCAATAACAAAGACCGGAAAGAGTCCACAGGCCAGTCTGGTAGACAGAATAGTTGGATCACGTGACACGAAGGAAGTGATTCAAGATGCCGATTTTATCATTCTGTCACTACCTTTGACCATTGATTCGAGAGAAATGGTAGATGAGGAGTTCATCAGATGGATGAAACCATCATCAATCCTCGTCAATATCTCACGGGGCGAGATCATTGACGAGGCAGCTTTGTTTGATGCTCTGAAAGGGAAGCGAATTCGCGGTGCTGCACTTGATGTATGGTGGAACTATCCTCAGTGGGGAAAGGCCGAAATGAAGCCCCCCTCGGTGAACTTCCCATATCATGAGTTGGATAATCTTGTGTTATCTCCTCATCGTGCTGCCTACTCAGAGAACATCATGAGAGATCAAATCCGCTTTGTGGGAGAGAACATCTTGAGATTCATCAATGGAGAAACGCCTCTAAACATCGTAGACATGAGGAAGGGGTACTAAGCGCGCCAACAATCGAATCTTGAAGGTGCTTTTCAATGTTGGAGAGTACATGAGAGAAGGAGCAGCACCCTTCTTTGGTGCATCATAGGACATCTTTCAACATAGGGGTGACACACCTTGACTGAGAGTCAGGTCTTTAAGGAATCCATTACAGCAGACAAACACTACGACCCAGGGGAAACGAGAGTGAGTCTAGAGAGTCTTTCGGATATTCCAGGCGTGGGTGACAAGGTCAAGAAGACATTGATTGACCACTTCGGCAGTGAAGAAGTCGCCCTCAAGGTAGTAACAGACTCCCGTGTCGACCTTGTTTCAGCAGTACCTGGAATAGGTGGCAGGCAAGCAGTCAACATAGTGAAGGCAGCCTTCGAGGTGCAGTTCGGTGCGAGTGCTAACACCATTCTCAGGAGCGTTGACGTGAGGAAGATATTCGATTCTGTCTTAGGCATCATCCGGGGGTATACAAACACTAGCTATGCGAGAGACAAGCTAGTTCTGTACTTTCCTCTGCCTCCAGACAAGCTCGATGTCATTAGAGAGCGGCAGAGCTACTTCGCCAATGCCATCGGCATGTCTCTCAAGCTCACAGATGAACAGACCGAAACACTACGATCAAATCTGAGTCAAATAAGGGGCCTCTACAGAAGAATGAAGCCTCACCGACTTGAAGGACGCGTCATAATCACAAACGACGCGAAGGTGTTCGACACTCTAGTAAGCGAGGGTGTAGACAGATGGTGTCCTGTATACGTCATCTCAGAGGGTGAGAACGCAGCAGATTACGCCAAGGGGTATGATCTAGTCCTCTACATCTCACCTCTTGGAGTCTATGATGACTCTGTTGATATGCTGGACAATGTGGAGATTCTGGGCAAGGACTGGACCGTGGATGATGTCCTTCCAGAGAGGACTATAGGCTTCTACGCAAGGAACTACAGAGTCATTGATGCAGCCTCTGAGCTCGCAAAGGCCTTTGGGGGTCTGCCTATGAACGACTCGGTCAAGGGGTTCATTGAGAGTATCGACATCGATAGTCTGAAGGAGGTTGGAGATCTCCTGAAGAATCTGGACGAGGAGGGCGATCTCTCTGAGAATGTCGATGCTGAACTTGACCGGTACAGAAGAGCGGTAAAGGCATTCCCAACGGCAATCGCTGAAACCGAGGCCTGGCTCAATGAGGAGATAAAGAACAAGATCTCAAAGAGCGAGGTGACCCTAGGAGGCCAGCAGATAATCACCATCTTACAGTCAGCAGAAATGGATGGCGTAGAAGGCAGCTCGCTGAGAAACATGCTCCCTGCAGAGATTGTAGAAACCTTCAGCAATACCACACAGGAAGGCGAAGACAAACTCGTTGAGATGCTCGGGCTCACAATGAAAGAGGCTGATTGGGTCACTGGTGTCATCAGCGAGGAGATTGCTCTCCCGGTGAAGATGGTTTCAACACAGATTAATGACCTAGAGGATAGACTGAGACGACTCTTCGCAGACCGACAGTTTGGCCTCATAAAGAAGATAGCCACTCAGCTCGACAAGCTCACTCCTGTGGTGACTGAGGCAGTACAGACCCTTCTAGAGTTCGACCTCTTCTTGGCAGTTGGTCTGTTCGGCGCGGAGTACGACCTTCGTACTCCGGACATCTCTACAGAGTACTCAGGCGTTGGGGTTCGAGGTGCAAGAAACGTTGCCCTTACAGAGAGCATGCTGAAGGGTAGGCATGGGAAGGTCCAACCCATAGACTATGCAATTGGGAAGACGCCATTCCAACCAGGCGGCACAAATGGAGAGAACTGTGCAATTCTCTCTGGCGCCAACAGTGGTGGAAAGACAACAACCATTCAGACACTTGCTCAGATCGTCACCATGGCACAAGCTGGCCTGCCGGTCCCAGCCGACAAAGCATATCTCCCCCCATTTGAGGAGGTGTATTTCTTCTACAAGAGCCGCGGTGTCGTGAGTGCTGGTGCCTTTGAAGCCACTCTGAAACAGTTCGCAGACATAGTGACATCAGACAAGCCAAAGCTAGCATTGTTCGATGAAGTTGAAGCAATCACTGAGCCCGGCAGTGCAGCCAACGTGATTGCAGGCCTCATTGAAATCTTACAGCGCGACACAAGAAGCTGCACTGTTATCTGCAGTCACATGGCTCGTGAGATCAAGGATGTCACTGAGATTCCTGTCAGAATCGATGGAATCGAGGCACAGGGTCTTGATGAACAGCTAGAGCTTGTTGTGGACAGGACGCCCAGGTTTGGGTACCTCGCAAGAAGTACTCCCGAGCTCATTGTTGAACGTCTGACGAAGCTGTCCAAGGGTAAGAAGAAAGAAGTCTACCAAACGATACTTGAGAACCTCACTGGGGCACGTAGTGATGCCTGAAGCACGACTTCCAAAGCAATAATCTGCCACTACTGGAGGCCTAGTCTTGAAACGAGTGCTCGTTTTCGGCGATGCACACATTCCATCACGACGGGATGCTATTCCAGAGGGGTTCTATACGCATGTCGAGAACACGAGCTATGCTCTTGGCCTAGTCACAGGTGATCTTGTTCGAGAAACTGAGATGAGGGCCGCGATGCCTCAATTGCCGAAGTGCTACATAGTCCAAGGCAATATGGACTATGGTCGTGGATACAACTTCCACGAACAGGTCACCGTTGAGGAGTTCAGCATTCTACTACTGCACGGCACACAGCTCAGACCTCGAGGCAGTATCCGGCAGCTCTGGGAGATTGCCACGGAGGTCGGGGCAGATGTCGGAATTCATGGCCATACACACAATGCAACCATAGATCTACACAAAGGACGGCTCTTCCTGAATCCTGGAACGGTTTCCGGTTCTACCGGAGGTTGGGCGGGAGTCAGCGATGCGAGTTTCATGGAGCTTGAGGTGACTGGTTCTGATATCACAGTCATTCTTCACTACACAGACTGGCAAGTTACCAAGAGGTCAGAAGTACGGTTTCGGAAGGAGGAAGGTCAGGTCATCCGTAACTGACGCACATCCTATGACATCCGACATGTCACTCGTTATTTCCCCATGGATCCGGACTTAGAAGGCGTGTATAGAGTCGAACTATGACATTCGTGCTCTCGACCATGACAGCTTTGGTTAGCCCCAGCTTCAAATCCACAAGACTGTGCTCGGAGGGCCCCCTAGCTTCAATTGTGACTGTCGAAGTTCCCTGCTCCTCCTGTGCCATTTCTGACTTGAGAGCAGCAAGTTCTGGCATTGAGGCACGTATCTCCTCTAGCGGGTCAATATCGCGTGTGAACTTGACGCGTGCAAAGAAGAGTGCCAGTGTCTTCTTGATTGCTCTCTTCTCAGCTGATTCTGCGGATATGTCCGAAACAAGACGCAATGCTCCTGTTCGCAGCTTCTGTGAAACAATCTTCTGGACCTTCTCAGCAAGCTCTCGGTCCTGTCCAACAGCGATACCCATACTCATCATGAGCATACGAATCCGGTCCAGAAGGACTCCAATAGTGGCTCCGTCAAGCGTCTTTGGTCTCATAGACGCACACCAATCGTAGTATGCATCGGAAATCTTACGTAGGCCCTTCCGGTGTCTGGATAGTTCTAGAAGATTCTCTGCTGGAATTATCGGGCACCATACTGTCATTGGCCCCCAGTCGGAACCCCTGAAGCTCATCAATGGTCGACAGGGCTGGATTCAGGTCTATTATCAGTCTATTCGTAACATATCCCGTGCTTCTGCATATCATAGGAAACCTGGAAATTGCTCTCAATGGCATCTGATGCTGAAACCAATGACGAAACTTACCTTTATTGCGCGCGCCGATTACTTCTAATTGAGCATCAGATGCAGAAGACTTGCATCTGCTTGTTGATGATTTGAGGGAGCATGAAGTCCCCCTAAGAACAGAAGGTTGTGTGGACCTTGTCGGAGATTCAAATCACTATAGAGATTGTCGACATTCTTGGAACTGGAGAATGTTCCATCGGGCAGAAGGTCGGAGATGTCTTCAACTATCCTGAAGACCGGGGAAGGATGTGCCCCAACGCCTTACACATCCTATACCCATGGTTGCTTTCGATGCAATCTGGAGGCAGCTTCTCCTTCTTTGACGACGGTGGCGATAGCATGACTCTTGGCTGTTCCAGCTACCAACACCAAGTTGTCTACAAAGTTTCAAGAAAACGTGTAGAAGACGCAGGAAACTTGAAGACATGAGTAGAGCAACAAGAATTGCGGGACTGACTCAAGCGGCATGAAAGGTTGGTCCTCAGTATCGCAGTTACTCAGAATTGCCCAATCCATAGCAATATAATCACATATTCTAAAACGTATGGAACAAGTATTGTTTCTCAGGTGAGAAGATGGAGATTACTAGACCTTATTGTTGCAACGAACTGAAAAAGAAGGACGTCATGGACTCTGTCGGCAAGAAGATTGGGCAGATTGATGAAATGACATTCACATTCGATGGAGAGCTCAAGTTTTCCCACTTCATTCTGGCTGGGCCTGTTTGGGAGGAAGTTCTTGAGGCCATCAAGCTGAAGCCTGATCAAGACCCGGTTTTCGACTCATCTGCGATTAGCAAGGTAGACAGGCATATACACCTTGAAACCACTGCAAACCGTCTCTCGACAACCTTGGAGAAAGGTGCTATTTCAGATGACGAGATTCGACTGTCAGAGCTTGAGAAGCTAGACATCATTGATAAGAATGATGTCAAGGTTGGTCGGGCAATTGATGTGGACTTTGATGTTGATGGCTGCGCTTCAATCATAGCTGGAGGAGGATTCGTTGAGGAGAAGCTCGAGGCCGTCGGGCTGAAAGACGATGTTGACGTGATAGTGCCATGTGATGTCATCGTCTCCGTGGATGACTCAATTCGGACCTCCGTATCAAGAGATGAGCTTGAAACCACACTGGATGGAATCTTGAAGGAGAAAGCAAAGGAGATTCAAGACGCAAGGGCTGCTGCGAAGCAAAGACACGATACAAGGAGAGAACGTGTCTATGCTTTTTGGCCTTACAGTTCCAAATGACCTTGAACACAACTCAGAGTCCTAACAAACTGGCCACAACCGACTTAAAGAGGCGTTCAGCTCAATACGCCGCGAGGCAGAATGGGCGAATTCAAGGTCGTTCTCGCAAGCGGTGCTGAGCATCTGAAACATCGGTTTGAGGAGCTAGGTTTCCAAGTCTTCTCCTCCGCATCTAACTTTGACGATAGGCGATTCTTTCCAAACACTGATCTATATGTACGGATTGCAGAGGTCGAAGAGCTAGCGGACCAAAGAGTTGTAGTCATTCAGAG
>JBHIAE010000046.1:0-22354 GCA_046758445.1 Candidatus Thorarchaeota archaeon
TCCCACCCCTCCCACTCTTTCTGTCCGAGTGTTACATCAGTTTTGCAACAGAGCCTCGTTCTGGAGAACTGTTACTGGCTCATTCCTCCTCTTCGTCTGCAACGATCAACCAGAGCAAGTCCTTGGCAATGACGACCCCGCCTACCCTTTAGGGCACTTCCCTGTCGGTCGTTGTTTCCTACATGAGTTTCTTGGGTGGATTCTTCTATTGAGAGAGCACAGTTCGATGGGTAAGAAAGAATGTGGCCAAAGAACCTTGCGGAATCCTGTTAGGTTCTCTGACCAGTATGACAGCACACGACTCTCTAAGGTCTGAGATGTGTACAGACTGTCGTCCTTTCGCCTTCCCTATAAGCACCTACAAAGTGTCGTTTGCGTGAACCTTTGACTCTAGCCTCCGGAGCAACCGCCTACGGATCTTCGTCATTTGCACTCCCTGACATATAGGGACATGACAGCTTCTAGGATTCTAAGGCGCCACGGTGTGGCGGTGGTCAACAGGCGCAGACGCGCCAGCAACGGCTCTCTTGAGATGCAGTGCCTTGGGTGTGGGGCATGGGTCCCCGTCAAGGAGGGGAGAAGGGTCCAGTGGTCCGGTACTGGCGTCACTGACAGGACAGTGGCCGGGCTCCCCACCATCGAGTACTACTGCGTGACCTGTGAGGGCATGCTCGACCGTGTGCTATACATCCCAAGGAGGCTCGTGTGACCATGCAGGAGGAGCTTCCAAGGATTGAGTTCGTGGGGATGAGAGTCGAGATCAGTATGCTCCGCGCTGGGGAGGAGTCCACCACTAGGCTCTCTATGGAGAGGACTGCGGACGGCTGGACCTTCCACTTCCACGGTCCCAGTCCTCTGGGTGAGACCTGTCCCGACATTGACCTAGACGGTTTCAACAGGGGTGAGGCATGTGCACTACTGTTCAACTGGTTGACGGTGTTTGCCAACACGGAGTTTGAAGGGGTTGTGAATCGTGCAGACTGAGCAGACGCAGGACGCGGTTTCAACTGTGGACCTTGAGGGCACTCCCCTCACTCTTGAGATGCGTGAACTTCTGACCTTCAGTGTTGACCATGTGACTGGTCGACGCGTGGCAGACGAGTGGGACCGTGCGATTCCGACAGCAGTGACCTACAACCCGGAGTCACAGAGGTTTGAGGTCCCCTTCGGGAGGAAGCCTGCTGCTTGGGTCAGGGATGTGTTGAAGTCTATGCACTTCGGCTGGAACAAGTTCGAGGGCTGTTGGGAGCTGTACACATGGCAGGTCAGACTCTATGAGAGAGAGCCAATTGGCGCGTTTCTCTCGTCACTGTTCTCCGGGGTGCTGATTGACCCGCCGGAGGTCCCCGATGGCGCACGGCGCAGGTGGTGGAAGGAGGTACGGGACATGCCCGCAAAGTTCGTCGAGCAACTGGCCGAGGCCACCGATGCGGAGCGTAATAGGGAGGGCGTCGGGCAGTGGCTCAGGTTCGTGAGAGGCTTCAAACAGTACTCTCCATACAACATTCTCTCGATACTGATACAGTGCCCCGAGGCTTCCTTTGTTGCAGGAGAACGACATTGGAACAGCCTAGGCCGTTTCGTCAAGTGGGGAGAGAGCCCTATCATCATTCTAGGGCCACGCTTCAAGACCATCAAGGAGGATGACCCCGAAACCGGAGAGGAGGTCAAGACGAAGGTGTTGGCTGGCTTTCTTGCCCTGCCCGTCTATGACGTTTCGCAGACTGAAGGAGAATCACTACCTGAACCTATGAGGATTCCGCGGATTGAGGGCGACGAAGGAATGGTTTTCCTTGAAGCCATGAAGTCCCCCTGTGTGGAACATGAGATAATGTACAACTTCGCAGAGCTTGAGGATGGCCTAGGGGGGCAGTCCGCACGTAGGTGGATTAGAGTAGACAACACTGGTTCTATCAACGAGCAGCTTGCTCTCATGGTCCATGAGGTAGCACATGAGTATCTTCATTGGGATGGCCTTGCGAAGCCGAGCCAAAGAAAGCTTGAAACAAAGAAGTGGCAGAGGGAGGTAGAGGCAGAGGGTGTCGCCTATGTGGTTTGTAGCTTCTTCGGTCTTCCTACAACGTCATCTCCATACCTAGCTGCTGAAGGGGCAAGTGGCAAGGACATCATGACACTAGTGATAACTTCCCTTGAGGCAGCTTCCAGTATCATTTGCTACCTCATTGAGAAGGCTTGTTGGGGCAAACCTTTTGCGCTTAAATCATTCAGATAGACTATCATGGTTGTGGAGTCATGACAGCGCTTAGCTTGGCAAAGATGAAGAAGGCACTAACTCATGAGGACTTCCTTCATGTGCATGAAGTTCTCTCCCAGCTTACTTCAGACCTCGGATGGACTCGCGCATGGACAACCCTTCAGGATGCGATTGCAGGGACTGTTGGTACAGGCTGGTACAGCGTCAACCTGACAATCCTCTCTGTCTTCAAGATGGAGGAGCTGATTGGGTACGATGGAGATGTTCCAGAGGTCCTTGCTACACTCCAGAATACGCGTAATTTCGGCGAGGTTGATGGAGCATTCTTCGAGAGCATGACGGACAGAGTCAGAAACCAATTGACCAGACACGGTTCGACACGCAGAAGATGGAGACACGACGAACAGCCTCTCTGATCCCTGATATTGCATCTGCTAGGAGATTTGAGTTTGCAAGAGTAGTCAAGGACCTAGTTGACCAAGGAGTCTTCAGCTACCCGGCTGGGTTTGAACAGAAACCATTGCTTCTTACAGCCTATGGTAGAAGACTAGTCGAGGAAACAGGGGTTACTGAGTTCAAGTACTTGGCTCCGCACCTTCAGGAGCTTGGTAGAGAGATAGGAGTTGACGTCCCTGAGTTTATCCCACTAGGTGATTCGAAGCCGTACGTCATCGGGGCAAAGACCCCCGAACGTCCCAAGCCTTGGCAACCGGGGGTGTCTGAGCGGCTTGCCAGAGTTATGCTTATGTTCACGGACATAATGGACCCACCATCCATCAATGACATATACACCCTTTTCGAATCTGGGTTTGCCTCATCGGCTGATGTTGTCACTCTTGTGATAGAAGACCGACAGGACGCATGGACGCAAGGTCTCGGCTACATGGCTTACTACGACGAGATGTCGATGGACAGGATCTATCTAGCTGCTGTTGAACATCTCGCTTCTCTGTCCTTCTCCCAACATAGGACCAGCCTCCTTTCCAAGGTCCTGGTCAAGAGGCTACCTTACCACTATGAGAGGAGAAACTACGCCTCCGAGGTACAGCTAGCTGCGATAAGGGGTCTTCGGAAAGACAAGGCTAATCGGGCAACGAAGGCAGTGTTGGAATTCGTGAAGCGTCAGGAGTGGGAACCTTTTGGCGAGAGCTGCAAAGACAGGCACGCCGTTCTCCTCTATACAACTTCGGATGTCCTAGACGAATCACTTGGTTTTCTTATTGAACGTGGTCAAGACATTCAGGAATTGTTGACCTCCTTCATGGACTGTTTGAATTGGTCTTCAGAGGGGGGTATAGGTGAAGTCATCACTAGGCGGCTCGTTGAAACTAGCGGGGTGGAGGCGTTCGAAGCGTTGATTTCACATCTCAGGTGGGAGAGAATGGGTTGTGGCTCAGGCGTAAGTGATAATGTCTCTAATGCATTAACCACTCTTGGAACAGAAATCCTCCCAAAGCTGCAGAACTACTTATGGGACAACGGGTCAATCAATCGCACCGTGGTTGCTATTATGGAACGTATTGAAATCTCATCGAAACCACTGATGGAGTTCTTGGTCCAAAACGCCCGGAGTATATCCGCACACGACACGGAATGGCTATTCAAGACAATTCGCAACGGTGATAGCTTATTACCGTGATTCACTGCTTTTTCGCATTCCGGCTAGCATAACCCTTCTTCTAGGTGTTTCGTCATTTTGGTCACGATTTTTGGGAATTAAGAAAAAGGAAGCACCGTTTCGTTTTTTCGATAAGTATGCGCTTTTTAACAGAAACCCTCTCACAAAAGAAAACCTTATAGGCCCAATTGGTCCTCCTTGAGTCGGAGACGCAAGACCCGCGGATTCACGTTCGTTAACTTGAGTTTCCTGTTGCTTCAGTCTGCGTCCCTCCCGGCGGAGATCAACAGGTAGCGGGTCTTCTCCACCTTTTTCTCCAGAAAATCACGGATTTGTGTTTCAGCTGTCTTCTGCCGTGCTGTCAATTACGCTGAAGATTCAGGACAAGCTTCTTATCATCGTTGACTCAGACTCTCGAATTGGTGAGCAAAGATTGGAGCGCGTAGAGCTTGGCTGGGATGATTTCTGGGCGGAGGTCTTCCGTGTTAGGCATCGTGGGTCGATACCTGGCATCCAGCAGTACGATCAGCTGGTTGTAGACTTCTGCTCTGATGTCTTGGACCTCAAAGAGGACAACTCTCTTCTGGACATTGCTTGTGGGGCAGGTGATCAGAGCATTCTCTTCGCCAAGCGTGGGATGAGCGTTTCGGGCTTTGACATTGCGGGCAGTCTGATTGAAATTGCGAAATCTCGTGCAGCTGAGGCCGGACTAAAGATTGACTTCTTCACTGGAGACATGCGCAAGATTGACGTGGACCAACCGTTCGACGCCGCAGTGCTTCTCAGTCACAGTTTCGGCTTCTTTGACCACGAAGAGAATCAAGGAGTTCTGAAGGGTGCGTTCAAGGCACTCACAAAAGGAGGTAGGCTCCTCTTAGATCTCATGAATCCCTACAATCTTCCGCGTTTTCAGAAGACCTGGATGAAGTTAGAGAATGACTTTCTGTTGAGTGACCCACACGTCATCGATGCCCCAGCAGGCGTTTTGCGAGGTCGACCTGCGACATTCATCGAAACAGAGGCAGGACGAATCGTATTCATGAATGAGGACGCAATGAAGAACAACGATATCCGAATGTACACAGCACTTGAGATCAGACACATGCTTGAAGATGTCGGTTTCACAAAGACGGAGTTGTATGGACAGAACAAACTGCCAAGAATGCCATACGCCGCGAATTCAGAGCGAATGGTAGTGGTTGCAAGTAAGTGAAGCGCTATTCCAACTGATCCATTTGAGAGAGGAGAATCAATGAAGTTAGGTGTTGTTCTTCGCTTGGTGAATACTGGCTATGACCACAAGGGCATTGGAGAATTTGTTCAGAATGTCGAGGACCCGGGATATGACTACTTACTTGCCTACGACCTTGTGACGAAGACTGAAGGGTCACCTCCTCCAACAAGTGAACCATTCGTTCTGTTCAGCTATCTAGCAGGATTGACAAGAGGACTGGAGTTTGCAGTAGGAGTCCTGATTCTACCTTCAAGACAAACAGTACTGGTTGCAAAACAAGCTGCAGAACTTGATCTACTGTCTGATGGACGTTTGCGACTTGGTGTTGCCGTCGGCTGGAACGAGAGTGAGTATCAAGCTATGAATTCGGGCTTTCACAGTCGCGGAAAGCGTATAGAGGAACAGATCACCGTTTTACGAGAACTCTGGACTAAGCCATTGGTCAGATTCAAGGGCGAATACCACAATATGGACGGCATTGGCATTGACCCTCTTCCAGTTCAACGTCCTATCCCAATATGGCTAGGCGGGTACTCGGATTCCGTCCTGAATCGGGTTGCTCGCGCATATAACGACGCCAGAAGATGGGGAACCAATGATAGAGAGATTGCAAGGCTATGTCGAAGAATCAGGACGCACGATGGAGGATCTCGGCATCGGTGTCTGTCTGGATATGCATTTCTCACACGACTGGAACAAGTATGTTGAAGCATGGAGCGAACTGGGAGCGACGCATTTCGACATCGACACCTCGAGAGCCGGCTTGAAGACTCCACAGGATCATATCGATGTATTGACTCGCTTCAAAGACGAGTGGGGATGAAGTTGGTCACTCGGCGTGTCCCTGACGAAATTCTTTTAAGATTCTATAAGCGTGGTCGGCAAAGCCACCGAGAAGGCCCTCGGTGACTCCAACCGAGTTCTTTCGGAACTTTGACTTATGGAATTGGAGTCAGACTATTCGAAAGTAAGGTGAAGACTATTGGTCAAGATTAAGGACCCAGATGCCATTAAGAGGCTCATCAAGTCAGATGATTATGAGCACAAGAGAATCATCTCAATCAGTGCTCACATCGACCATGGAAAGACAACGACGACGGACTATCTCATGCGCCGTGCAGGTCTGATGAGCGATGCCGCTGCTGGACAGGCATTGATGACAGATAGCGATGAAGAAGAGCAAGAGAGAGGAATCACAATCTTCACCTCTGTCGTGCTACTCAACTTCGACGTTGATGGCGAAGAATACCTCGTGCAGCTGTCCGATACACCTGGGCACCTCTCATTCACTGGTGAGGTTTCCCGTGCTCTCCGTGCCAGCGATGGGGCAGTCATACTTGTCGACGCCCTTGAAGGAGTCATGACGCAGACTGAAACAAACATCCGTCTTGCTGTGGGTGGCGAGGCGTGCAAGCCCGTGCTCTTTGTAAACAAGGTGGATAGATTGATCAACGAGCTGAAGCTGCCACCGGCAAAAGTCTACGAACGCATCGACATCATCATTGCCAAAGTGAATGAGCTGATCAAGAAGGTCGCTCCAAAGGAATACGCAAAGGATTGGAGGGTCAATTTCCAAGAGGGAAGCGTAGCCATCGGCAGCGCGAAGACTGGCTGGGCATTTACGATGAAGACTCTTGAGAAGCAGGGAATCAAGCCCACCGTCGTGTTCGAGAAATACGGCGAGGGCGATGAGATGTGGCTAAGAGAAAATCTTCCCCTAGATGATGCTCTTCTCGAGATGATTGTATATCACCTTCCGAATCCGAAGGACGCTCAGAAGTACAAGATACCAAGGATATGGAAGGGAGACTTGGAAACTCCTGAAGGGAAAGCCCTTCTGGAGTGTAATCGCAATGGACCGCTTCTCGGTATGATTACAAAGATCTTTGTGGACCCGAAGAGCAAGAGACCAACTCTCATTGGACGAGTCTTCTCCGGCACCATCAAGTCAGGTCAGACCATGAGGCTCGTTGGAATGAAACAGAATGTTACAGTGAAAAGACTAGGCGTGCAGGAGATTACCGACATCCTCCCAATGGACAAGGTTCCCGCAGGAAACTTGTTCTCTGTATTTGGCTTCATATGTCCCTCTGGCGAGTCTTTCGTTGAGGTTGATTCAGACATGCCAGCTTTCGAGGCCATCGAGTACGTGAGCGAGCCAGTTGTCAGTAGGAGCATCAAGCCAGTAGACCCGCAAGACATTGCGAAACTTGGTGAAGTTGTTTCAAAATGGATTATGGCTGATCCCACAGCCAGATTCATTCATGACAAGGAGTCAGGCGAATACCGACTAGACGGCATTGATCCACTACAGATAGAGATTCTCACAAAGCGCATCAACGAGCAGGTAAAGATCTCGATCTCCGAACCTATCATTGTGTACCGTGAGAAGATCACCGAGCGTGGTGACGAGTTCCACACCAAATCGCCAAACGGTCACAACCGCCTACGCCTCTATGTTGAGCCGCTTGATGATAAGACAGTGGAGCTAATCAGGAGGAAGCGGATCACACCCGACCAGAACGCCCGAGAGCGTGCTCAGATTCTTCGTGATGAGGCAGGATGGGACGCAAAGAAGGCAAGGAAAATTCTCGACATCTATGAGTCCTCAATGCTTGTAGATGCCATGAGTGGAGTGCAGAGGTTCGACAGGATATTCTCCTATCTGCAGACTACGTTTCGAGATTTCATTGACCAGGGTCCACTGGCACGCGAACCCGTGATGGGAGTAAAGGTTGTGCTGACAGATGCGACTGTTCATACTGATCCTGCCCACACAGGATACAACGAAGTCGCCACAATGACAAGTTCTGGACTGAACATGAGTTTCCTGACAGCTACTCCGGGTCTCTTTGAGCCAATCCTCAACACTGACATAAAGACCCCCACTGATACACAGGGCGGAGTGATAAAGGTCCTTACCGGTCACAGGGGACAGGTTGTCACGATTGAGGCCGAGGAGGACACAGTCACGATTAAGGGTGTCCTACCCACTGCGGAAACTATCGGCATAGCAGACGAGTTCAGAAGTGCAACTGCAGGGCGGAGCTTCTTTGGATATGAGTTCAGAGGGTTTGAGCCACTACCGGGCAGTCTGCAAGAAGAGAAGATTCTGGAGATCCGAAAGCGCAAGAAGATGCCCGAACAGATGCCGAGCCTGAGCTCATGGAGCAGATGGGTGTACAGACGAACCTAGAGTGAATCACACTTGGGTGGGTGGAGTCCGACTGGTCGGCGCTCGCTCTCCTTGCTTCTGATTCAGCCCAATCATAAGTATTGCATTCGATGGATATTTGACTGACGTAGCTCCCCTTCAGACACATTATGAAACTCAAAGCACTTGATGAGCTTGGGACGCTGATCTCCTTCAAGACAATCAATGATCCTCCAGAGAAGAAAGCATCCTCCGCTTGCGCCAAATACATCAACGAGAAGCTCGAATCATTTGGATTCTTGACTGAGCTTATCGAGTCTGACGGGTACACTACCGCCTTTGGTCGTCGAGGCCACGGAGAGTTCAAGATACTGTTCCTTGCACACTTTGATGTAGTTCCAGTTGGCAAGGGATGGAATTCCGACCCTTTCAGGATTAGAGTAGACGGAGATAGAGCCTATGGCCGGGGGACATGTGACGACAAAGGTAACGTTGTGTCTTTGCTGATGTTGGCTGAAGAGATTGCAGAGAGCGACTATCCAGCCACGGTGATGATTGCCGCTACTGGGGACGAGGAGATTGGTGGTAGAAACGGTGCCTACGTACTCAGAGAGCACTTGGTCAAATCCGGTCTCTTTCCAGACTACGTAGTGGTTGCAGATGGCATCGACCAGCAGATAATACACAGAAGACGAAACATCCTGCCGACCACAATTAAAGCAAAGACCTCTAAGAAGAGGCTGAAAGGACGTCACGAAACAGTTCGTTTCACCACAGAGTTCCTTGGTAGCGAGTCTCGTCATTCAGCATACATGAGGCCTGGTGTAGACAGACACTCGATGTTGGCAGCCTCCAAGCATCTGGACGTGAATCCATATGCTGTTGTCCAGAACTTGAGAGGCTCATTCCTGAGATCCAACATTGTACCCGATTGGGTCGAAATTGATCTTCTACATCCCGATGATACGGCCTCAGAGGAAGAGTATGATAGTACGCTCACGGCCTTAATCAGATCACTTCTGCCCGTATCACAGGCGGCATTCCCAACGAAGCACTCCGATAAGGGGACAATAATCTCGCCGAACCTGCTCTCCTTGGAGGATGACCTTTGGACCCTCTACTTTGATATCCGCGCCATGACTAACGACGGTGAATCGGTCGAGAATGCCATCCAAAGTGCATTGGATGACTCTGTGGATATCTTCTCACTGAAAGTGAACTCTGGAGCTGGCTATGTGGATTCAGACCCGGATTCACGACTCATCCGTTCTGCAAAGTGGGGACTGGAGAAAGAAGGCATTCGGTATCGTTTGATTGAAGGATTTGGTGGATCAGACTCACGCTTCTTCTCAGACGGGCCTGAACTATTCGATTTTGGGCCGCGAGGAGGCAATGTCCACGGGCCAAATGAGTGGGTTTCACTCTCTTCAATAAGGGAGAATGCTGACTTCTACTATACCCTGATTGAGGTGCTCTTGAGGAAACCTAGTGGGTTGTGAATACCGCTTCGGAGTCATATCCGCCTCTACGGAAGCATCATTCTCACTGAGAGTCCTACCTCTCGCTAGGTGATATCGCTACCAAAAGCTTCTCCTCGCCGAAGGTGTATTCCTCTTGGAAGCTACCGGTGGGCTTCTTCGCCTTCTTCAAGCTGGTGGCAAGTGTTTCCTCCGTGATATATCCTACATGAAGGTCAACTGCTTCAGCCATTCGCTTACTTGAGGAGTATTGAACTTCGATCATCTCGCTGACGTTTAGATCAGCTGACTTGCGCAAGTTCTGTACACGTCGAACGAACTCTCGTGCCAATCCTTCTAATTCCAGCTCATTTGTCAGTTCTGTCGTCAACGCTGCCACGTACGCGCCTTCTGCGGCTGTGGAAAAGCCCTCTTTTGCTTCGACTATGACCTCGACTTCCTCGGGCAGGATCTCGAACTTGTCGTCATTCACACGCACTTCTACAGATTCGCCAGCTTGAAACTTAGTCGATACCGTACGCGGGTCCAGACTCATTATTGCATTGCGTATTGCAGGGAATTGGGAACCATACTTTTGACCAAGTTGCTTTGGGAGTGGTTTGAGCTGATAGTTCATCACCTCTGCAGCAACGTCGAGCAAACGAACACTCTTGACATTCAGTTCATCGCCAATCAGGTCTGCATAACGCAAGAGGATCTCCTGTTCTTTATCCAGTCCAACAGCAAATGCGATTTCAGATAACGGTTGACGAAGCTTGCGATTTGCTATGTTTCTTGCTGCGTGACCTAAGGACACCAATCGAAGCACTAGCGCCATCTCATTGGTAAGCACATTATCTACTGCATCGCTCACGGGCCAATCGCAGTGATGAACGCTCTCCGGTGCGCTTGTGTCAACACTCCTGACCAAGTTCTGGTGCATCACTTCTGACATAAATGGGACAAATGGGGCAAGTAGTCGGGAGAGATTGACCAAGACTCGATACAAGGTATCATATGCCGCATTCTTATCTGCGTCAGCCTCATCACTTGCACCTGATTCTGCCCAGAAGCGGCGACGGCTTCGTCGCAGATACCAGTTACTCAGGTGATCAATGAATCGGTCTACAACAGCTGCCGCCATGTTTGGTTCATAGGATTCTAAGTATGCAGTGACATCTCGAGTAACCTCGTTCATCCGGGAGAGTATCCACCGGTCTAGTAAGCCGGGAGTAGTCTTCAAGCCCTTCTTGGGAACCCACCCGTCTATGAGGGCATATGTGACAAAGAATGAATAGACATTCCATAGAGGGATTAGAAAATGACGCCTAACTTCGTCACCGCGAGAATAGCCGAAAACAAGGTCTTTTTCGGGCCTATGTGAACAGAAGAGCCAACGCATCACATCCACTCCCATTTTACTTGCGGCCTCATTAAACTCTATCATATTGCCCCAAGACTTGTGCATCACTCTGCCATCTTCACCGAGCAAGAGGGCATATGTGAAGACATGTCTAAATGGTGCTCTACGTTCTAATATGGTGCTCATTGTTAGAAGGCTATAGAACCAGTTTCTGAATTGACCTGGGAAACTCTCACTGATGAGTTCTGCAGGGAACCACTTGTTCCAATACTTTCTGTCTGAGTTGTACCTTATGGTACTCATTCCAACTATTCCCGCATCTAACCAGGGATTACCTACGTCTGGGATTCTCTTCATCCTCTTGCCACATTCACTGCACTCTACCTCAATCTCATCAATAAATGGTCGATGAGGTGAATGACCCTCGAACATATCCCAGCCTGCTACAGCGCGCTTCTTTAGTTCCTCTCTGCTGCCTATCACATCAAAGTGGCCACAGTCTGAGCACTCCCATATGGGCAATGCGAGTCCCCAATATCGTTTCTTGGAAATCATCCAGTCATCCATATTCCTTAACCAGTCTAATTCCCTCTCTTTTCCAAAGGAAGGATGCCAGTTTGTTTCGTTGGCAACAACTTCCATGATTTGATATCGAAGGTTGCTCTCCTTCTGTTCTTCAGTGACCTCTTCATAGGGGATGTCAAGTTTGGCTCCCATTGAAATGAACCACTCATCAACAAGACGAAAGACTAGTTCCTCCTGACAACGCCAGCACACAGGATATCTGTGAGTATAGTCCTCTACCTTGTAGGTCAGTCCCTTCTTGGTTAGACTATCAAAGATGGGTTGGGCAACAGTATTGACATTCATTCCAGACAACCAATCAAACCCGTCAATGAAGATACCATTCTCTGTAAGGGGTGCGATTGCAACAAGATTGAATTCCTTGGAGAGTTGGAAGTCCTCCGCTCCGCAGCCCGGGGCGACGTGCACGATCCCGGTGCCTTCCTCTTCTCCCACTTCATCCCATAGTATCACCTTGTGTCTTCCAGCAACTCCACTCTCCTTTTGAGCCGGGAGTTCGTCAAAGGGACCGTGATAGAGCCAGCCCTCCATGTCAAAGCCAAGTAGCTCTCCTTCGACTTCGTAATCGCCTTTCAATATGTGTAGAGTCCCTCGGCTCAGGTAGAAGATCTCCTTGCCCTGACGCACTCTCACATAGGTCAGTTCGGGACCGACTGCAGCTGCTACATTACTGCTCAGTGTCCAGGGGGTCGTTGTCCATATCAGCAGACTCTCTCCGGGACGGTCCACTAACGGGAATCTCAACGTGATGCTTGGATGTGTCAACTCACGGTAGCCCTCGGTGACTATCTCATGTTGACTGATGGCTGTTCCACATCGAGCACACCACGGCATCACATCTCGACCTTTGTATATCCAACCCCTTTCATGACATGACTTCAATACTGTCCAGATGGTGTAGTTGTTCTCTTCAGAGAATGTGTAGTATGATCCGCCAACCTCGGGCATTCCAAGTCTACCAACTAGCTGCTCTACTGTATCTGTGACTGGACCATCTACACCATCAATGGTCATGACTGCCATCGGGTCACTGCCGAGTGCATCATGAAGCTTCTGAAGAGTTTCAAGATTGTCCCAGTCCATCCAAAAACCCAGTCGGATGCTTTGCTCAGTCATCACTCCAGCATACTTCAGTACACGCTGCTTACACAGGATGATGAACTTCTCCAACCCGTATTCTTCTATGTCTTGCTTGCCTTTGAAGCCCATATCACGCTCAACGTTTACCTCAACCCAGAGGCCCTGACAATCAAAGCCATTCTGATAGCGGGTATGGTATCCCTGCATGGCCTTGAAGCGATGGTATAGATCCTTGTATGTTCGTCCCCATCCATGATGCACACCCATGGGATTGTTGGCTGTGATAGGACCATCGATGAACGACCATCTCGGTCCTTTTGCCCTCAGTTCCTTCAACTTCTTGAAAGCCTGGAGATCCTCCCATAGCTTGAGTGTCTCAATCTCTTGAGCAACGAAGTCAACCTGACTGGGGACTGGCTTGAACATGTCTTTCACCGACCATTGTAGCTTTCAAACGCAACATAGCTATTCGATGGGTGTTGCAACATTTTCTCATACTGTCTTGAATATTCTTCAAAAATCGAACAAGCATGTTATCAGAGAATGGACTGGAATGACCTACACCCGAGCTAGTGAATTTGGCAATCCATCCTAATCTCACCTATGTATGCTCTTTGAGAAAAGCAGTTGACCCCGTTAAAAAGCTTAGGCTAGTCGAACTTGACCACCTGCAAGCCACACTGAGTGTTTCGAGTCACTTGAAACGACCAAGACTTAATTGCAGCCGAAAGGACCTTCTCCGATAACCGGCTTTGCAGTCGGCCCATGGTGACGACTATGAGTGCCCTTGAAGAAAGGTCAATCGAAGAGCTTGCTGATCTGATTCTTAATGTCAGATGGCAGGACCTTCTAGAAGTCTGGGGAGTCATCAGGAAGAAGATGGATGCAGACGGTCCTGATACTGTCAAGTCTGGCTTTCAGAGCGCTACGCAACGATTCATGGAGGGCACTCTTGAGAACCACCTAGAGGTTCGTTGGGGTATGAACCTCTGCATGCATTGCAACGATGACAATATAGAGAAGAATGGAATCTGCTACGTACAGCCCAGCGGAGATGGACTTGAATTCAACCAGTGTCTGAACTGCCGGATTGGGATTCTGTACAACCTGGTCAGTGCAAACGCCAAGATGGATACGTATACTATTGGCATTGGAAATCCTGAACAGTTCAACGGAATGTCCTTCTTCTGGAACGCGATTGTCCCTGATAACCTCGGCAGGTTTCAGCCTTCCTACGAGGTCATATCCAAAGGTCAATGGGTGGGTACCGTGTCGTTTGATGCCACTTTCACCCCAAGGTTCTTGGCATTTGGAAAGATGACTGCTTCAACGAAGAGGGATGCAGAAGAGCCCTGGACCTCCGACCTGCCGGATGAGATGAAGGCCGCCGTGGATGCCTTTATTGAAGCCGCCCTTCCGCAAATTGAAGTCGCACTTGCACTAAGATGATATTCTGGAGGATTCGCACTTGCCTGAGAAATTGGTCCGTGACAAGATACCAGATATAATCAGAACTGGGGGTCAAGAGCCGACTGTCCGAGTCGCCCATGGTGATGAACTAGACTATCTCATGAGAGCCAAGGTTGTTGAAGAGGCCGGCGAGCTCCTCTCTTCTGGAAGTAGTGATGAGATTGTAGACATTCTCGAAATCATTGATGCATTGCTCGAGCTGAGGTCAGTTGATCCATCCACTATCGACGACAAGATGCGCAGGAAGAGGGAAGAACGTGGTGGTTTCAGGAGGGGATTTGTGCTGACCATGGAAGATGGGTCCAAGATTGACTGACCCCTTTTCATACTCGGAGTCATCGGACAAAGGTTATATTGAAGAATTCGCGGTGCCCACGTAGAATACCACCCCGTTTAGTGGTGGTTCCACTTTGTGATTTTGGAGTGGAAAGATAATGGAAACTGAGAGAGTCGATCCAGTACCAGAGCAGCCGATTGTTCATGAGGACACTGGAGAGCTGAAGAGATTCCGTGTAGAGAAGTATCCAGTTCGCGATCTGCCCTATCAGACTCAATCGATATGCCCTGACTGCCTTCTAGATAACGATGAGGTTCGCGTCATCGATGCCACTGTGTACGAGGAAGAAGGCAAAGTCATGTACAAGAAGTCCTGTCAAGATCACGGGGAGTTTGTCGACGTATACTGGGGCGACGCTGAGATGTTCAAAGAGGCCCAGAAGTGGTGGTTCAAATCTGTCGGTCTGGACAATCCGAGGACGCAGACGGTCAAGGGGTGCCCGGAGGACTGTGGTCAATGTCCGGAGCACAAGTCACACACCGCTCTGGCTCTGCTTGATGTCACGAACCGATGTAACCTACGTTGTCCCATCTGCTTCGCAGTAGCGGCAGAGGGTGGTGATGTGTTCGAGCCTGAGCCAGAGGAAGTACTGGAGATGATGCGGAATCTGCGTAGAAACATGCCAGTTCCGGCACCTGCAATTCAGTTCGCGGGTGGCGAACCAACAGTGACTAAGCATCTTCCCCAGTACATCAAGTGGGCGAAGGAACTAGGATTTCGACACGTCCAGATTGCGAGCAACGCAATCAGAGTTGGAAAGAGTAAGGAGTACCTACAAGAGCTACGTGACGCGGGACTGTCAACTATCTACATGCAGTTCGACGGAGTGACACCTGAGCCATACTTGGAAGCCCGAAACACAAATCTGCTACCAGTGAAGGAACAGGCAATTCAAAACGCCCGAGAAGTCGGCATGGAGTCATTGGTTCTTGTACCTACTGTAGTGCGCGGAGTGAACGACGACCAGGTAGGTAAGATTGTGGAGTACGCTGTGGAGAATAGTGATGTCATTCGATGTGTGAACTTCCAACCCGTAAGCATCACGGGTCGCATTGACTACGAAGCACGAAAGCAGATGCGTATCACGATTCCAGATGTGATTCATCTAATCGAGGAACAGACTGGAGGCAAGATCCCATCTCATGTATGGTATCCTGTGCCTGCCATGATGCCCGTGGGTCGTGCACTTGGCCTGATGAAGGGCAATCCTCAGCTCGAGCTGAGTACTCACTTCGCATGCGGAATGTCCACGTTCATCTACATCAACGATGAAGGCGACTATGAGCCAATCACCAATCTGATTGATGTCGATAAGTTTCTTGTCCTGCTAGAAGACATCTCAAACCTCTTTGCTGAGCAGAAGACAGGCGCCAGTGCACGCGCAAAGGTTAAGCTGGCCGCAGGTCTCAGGCACATAAAGAGGAGAGGAGTCATCAAAGATCTGATTGGTGCTTTTCTGAAGCGCGGCGACTACGAGTCTCTAGCCAAGTTCATGCGGCGCATCATAATGATTGGGCTCATGCACTTCCAAGACCCATTCAACTTCGACTTGGAACGCATCCAGCATTGCGACGTGAACTATGCCGTGCCAGATGGCAGAATCATACCGTTCTGTACCATGAACACCATCCACAGGTCCAGGGTTGAAGACAAGTTCAGCAAACCGGTCGATGAATGGCGCGCTCAACACAAACCCACCAGGGTCGAGGAAGACAGCATCTCTAAGCCGTTTATGGGCTAAAGACACTGACCCCAAGGCATCAAGATCGCTGTTCATTGGGGTCCAGCTTCCTCATTCTTGGTCTGGGCCAAATATGCCAAAGTAAACTTTAATATAGATGGCGACTTTCTAAAGTTGGATAAAGTCGGTGGGTGTGCGGGAGCTCGATCTCCAGGTGCATACTCAAGGCGAGCATGTGGGCTAGTTTTTCGTTACATGCCCTCAATTACGAAACTCCCCCCTCCTACCACGATTTCCCGCGTGCTCGCCACCTCATTCCTTCTCAAAATCGCAGACGGCGGTTTCTGTATCGGTGTTCTGTTAATCTTTCACATATTATAGAGAGTCCTGTGCATTACTACCTGGTTTAACAATTCGGACAAGTTCAGCATTCCCTAGTGTTCTGGCGTCTGTCACTTCTTCTTGCCATGCCTGTGTGCTACATCGTATCCTGAATCATTACCGTTGGTCGAAGTCGGTTCCGCTTGCCAATAAGGCAACCACATGAAACTCTTAATTAGCCCCGAGCGATACCACGGTCTGAAGTGTCCCGTATGAAGCGACGCCGGAATCTGCGACTAATACAGGTTGATGCCTTCACAGATACTGCCTATGGCGGCAATCCTGCGGCAGTGATAATCTGTGATAAGGGGCTTGATGATGCAACCATGAAGAAGATCGCTCGAGAGATGAATGTTCGTGAAACCGTCTTCGTATCCAATTCTAAGGTGGCAGACTTCCGCTTCCATTTCATGACACCGAAAGGCGAGCTTGGATTCTCCGGCCATCCAACGATAGCTGCGTTCCATGCTCTGGTAGAGGAAGGTCTAGCTGAAGTGCCTGGTGATGTGACGATGTTCCAGCTCGAAACGAATGTGGGCGTCCTATCGGTCGAGATCGTGAAGAATGAGTCCACAGGTCATCATGAGGTTCAGATAACACATGAGAAACCGAGCTTTCTGAACACGTATGACCCGAAAGAGTATGCCGAGGCACTAGGACTTACGCTGGCAGACATAATGTCCCCAAATCCGGTTCAAACAGTCAGTACTGGGACACCACATCTTATGATACCAGTTTCGACCATGCGGGCAATGGAACGTATTGAGCCAGATTGGGCTTGTTTGAAAGAACTCCGCGAAGGTCGTGACTACGTTTCAATACAAGTCTTCACAAGGGATGCACTAGAGCCCACATCCGATGCTCACGCTCGACATTTCGCACCTGCCCTTGGCGTCTATGAAGATCCTGTAAGCGGTTCCGGAGCAGGCTGCATGGCTAGCTACATGATAAGATACGGTCTAGTGGAACCAACAATCCCTGTAACTAGCATCGTCATTGAGCAGGGTCACTTTGTTGATCGACCCGGAAGGGTGTTCGTAGAGGTTCAGGGCAATCAGGAAGACATCCAACAGGTGAAGGTGAGCGGCACAGGCGTAACAGTGCTCGAAGGGACAGTCTTCGTGTAGAGTTTTCAAACGCCTTTCCATCATTCTTCAGTTGATTGCGAGCTGGAAAACCCTTATCACCACAATGTATTGCCGGAGCGGTGGTGAAGCCGAGTGCTAGACGTCATGACCCAAGCGATTGAAGGGCTCTCAGATAGTGAGATTTCGTTCGCTGATATTCGTCAAGAGAGCCGAACGGGCACATCACTCGTGGTTGTCAACGGTGTACTTCGCACGTTCAACCGTTCAAGCAGATCTGGTACTGTTGCGAGGGTGCTGGTTGGTGAGAGCTGGGGACAGGCGTCGACTACCCAAGCTGCAACAAGGAGACGTTTGGAGGATCTCCTCTCCGATGCGTCAAGAATGGCCAAAGCAACAGCGGAGTATTCTCGGAAGCGAATCGATCTGTCAGGCGTCATTCCCGTTGAGAAGCGCGTTTGGCAGAAGGTGTTGGAGGATCCTGCTGAAGTATCCACTGAAGACAAGCTCGACTTCGTAATGGAACTTGACGAGGCACAGAAGGTCGATGATCGAATTGTGAACGCGAATTCCAGTTACGCTGACGCAAAGAGCGTGAACAGGCTTGTCAATACTGCCGGGACTAGTCTGGAATGGGATGAATTACGTGTTCGAGTGACGGTGAATCCCGTAGCAAGAGAAGGCGACCGGATGCAGTTTGATTATGACACACTCAGTGGTCTACAAGGCTTTGAGATGGCAAGAAGACTCGATGTAGCTGAGTTTGCATCAAAGCCTGCGAAGGGTGCAATTGAGATGCTGTCCGCATCGAAGCCACCGTCTGGCAAGCTGAAGGTTGTAATAGATGGAGACCTTGCTGGTGTAGTGGCTCACGAAGTATGCGGGCACGGAAGTGAAGCGGATGAGGTTGTCAAAGGCCGCTCCTTCTTGACTGATATGGTCGGAAAACAAGTCGGGACCGAGCTTGTGTCAATGGTAGATGACGGCACAATCGAGGGCAGATATGGCACGTTCCCCTTCGATTCTGAGGGCACTCCATCATCCAGAACGATGATTATCGACAAGGGCGTTTATGCCGGCTATTTACACACAATTGAAACCGCCAGTCTAATGGGAGTCAGTCCAACAGGCAACGGACGTGCCCAAGACTACAACCGTCGAATCTTCGCAAGAATGACCAACACTTTCTTTGACGTAGGTGATTGGTCTAATGATGAGATGATCTCTGATACCAAAGACGGCGTATACGTAATGAAGGCCATGTCCGGTATGGAAGATGTAGTTGGTGGAGGGGTTCAGGTAAGCGCCTTGAAGGGCTATATCATCAAGAACGGCGAACTCACAGAACTCGTGAGAAGCCTGGCACTAGCAGGAAAGGTTCTTGACATACTGAACACTGTGGACGCAGTAGGGAATGAACTACAGTTCACTGGTGGGACCTGTGGAAAAGGAGAGGAAGACTGGGCACCAGTGACCTCTGGTGGACCTCACATGAGGGCTGAGATGATCATTGGAGGCGGCTGAGATGACTCTGTCTGAGAAGTCAAACAAGCTAATCGAGATATCTGAGAGAGAGGGGGCATCTCAGGCAGAAGCCTATGTCATTTGCGCAAGAACATCGAGTGTCTACATCGATGACAATATTCCCAAGATTGCTGATTCAAAAGAGGAACTGGGGGTTGGCCTGAAGCTCATACTTGGGAATCAAATCGGATTCACTAGTTCTACACTATTGTCAGAATCAGTAGAAGATGTTGTCAGTCGCGCTAAGTCGATGGCAAGGATGAGTTCCGAAGATCCGATGTTCTCTTCTCTCCCCGACCCCGAGAAGCTGTCTGTGTCACACGATCGATTCTTCGATTCTGAAACTGCTGTCGCCGACAGCTCGGTGCTCGTTGAGAAGGCAATGAGCCTTGTCAGGGTCGCCACCTCGGATTCTATCACGGTGCCAAATGGTGTTCTGAGGGCGAGCTCCGTTGAGTTCCAGGTTCAGAACTCCTTAGGAGTCAATACAGGATCCAAATCCACAATGGTATTTGGTTTCTTCACTGCGAAAGCGGATGACTCCGAATCAGTTGGTGAAGGAGTTCAGAGATGCTGGTCTCGAGGACTTGATGACATAGACTTTGAGAAGGTGGGGGAGAAGCTGAGAAATCAGGCCGCAGATGTATTGAAGGCAAAGGCCTTCAATGAGAAGTGGGAGGACGCAGTAGCAGTCTTGGCTCCAAGTGAAGGCAGCCAGATGTTCGGTTCGCTCATCGGATTCACTACCTCGGCAGAGAATGTGAATCGAAGAAGAAGTCCTTGGACAGATAAGGTGGGGGACAGAGTAGCTGATGAATCCCTTACAGTCATTGACAATGGTCTTTCCGAGCTTGGGCTCCTCAGCGCAGCCGTCGATGACGAAGGAGTACCAATGCAGAGCACAACAATCATCGAGAAGGGTGTGCTGAAGTCCTACATCTTTGACAGCTATAATGCCAGGCAGGTCGGTCTGAAATCCACGGGAAACGGAATGCGCCGCAATCCGCGTGATGCGCAGGGCTCTTTTGTGATGCCAACGAGTTGCGGACCGACAACCTTGGAGATACCGGCAGGGACCAAGACCATTGATGATATCATCAGTGAGGTGAAACGCGGAGTCTACGTTGAACACTTTGCTTGGCCTCAGGTTGACCCGTTGTCTGGTGCATTCTCTAATGAGATGCGGAACGCTCAGCTCATCGAGAATGGAGAGCTGACAACGAAGATCAAGTATGCTCTTCTAGTCGGCAATCTCTATGAAGCAATCGGCAGGGAGCTGGTCTTTGGCTCAGAACTCGAGGTACACTCAAGGTATGTCATGCCCGCCATTGCCATGAGCGGCATCGAGATTGTTGGACAGTGACATGTCTTCTGAACAGACCTACAATTTCACGTCTTGTCGGCTCAATACTTTGGAAACCCTAAAAAGGAGCCTCATTGCAGACCCGTGTGAAACCGATGCGTGAGAGGGTTTCAGATGAGCCAGTTTGAGAAGATAATGAAGGAAGAGATTGCAGAGATAAATGAGGCTCTGACCGAATTCATCACTTGGAAGAAGGACGAAGCATCTCACATGGGTCCGACTCATCAACAGTACTATGACAACATCCTGGAGTACATTATGCGTGGAGGGAAGCGCCTTCGTCCGATGGCGATGGTAGTCGCCCATAAGGCTGTGAAGAAGGACATCGAGGTCAAGCATCTGTATAGGGCTGCCTGCTCGCTGGAGATTCTACATAACGGCTCACTTCTCCATGACGACCTGATTGATCATGACGAAACAAGACGTGGTGGACCGACATTCCATGCACGCTATCGTGAATGGTACAAAGAGCAGTTTGACGCGCGGAAAGAAAAGGCTGATGATTTCGGAATGACTCTCGCCATCTTGGGCGGTGATTCTCTCATCAATCTGGGGGCCGAGGCGATAAACCACTCCGAACTTGACCCCAGTATTGCGATGAAGCTCTTGGACTATTACCAAAAAGGCTTCAGCGATCTTGTCGAGGGCGTATTGCTTGAGATGTCTATGATCACACTTCCGGACGTTGGTGAAGATACCTACTTGGAGATGGTATATCGAAAGACAGCGACTCTGTTTCAGAAAGCACTACAAATGGGCGCCACCATTGCTGGAGCGAGCAATGCACAGTTGGAGGCCTTCAGCGAGTTTGGTGCGAAGGTCGGACAGGCCTTCCAGATGCAGGACGATATCCTTGGCTCATTTGGTGACGAGTCTGTCACGGGGAAGTCTTCAGCTGGAGACATAAGAGAAGCAAAGAAGACCATGCTCCTGATTCAGGCCCTCAAGAGAAGCACATCGGAGCAGAAGAAAGTCCTTGAAGACCTTCTTGGAAAGGCTGACATGTCTGACGACGAAGTCGAAGAAGTTCGGATAGTATTCCGGGATTCAGGAGCACTTGAAGCCACAGAGAAGATACGAGATGACCTCCTTAAACAGGCACAGGATGCTTTGAAGACAACAAATCCACCGCTAGATTCAAAGTATCTTTCATTCTTGATTGATTTGTCAGAGTTCTTGACAAGCAGGGCGTTCTAATCGACTAACCGACTTCTATGAGTCGTAGACTGAGAAGGAGTACATCCTCACCCTTGGTTTCGAGTATCTTCTCCAAAGGCTTAGTCATACTTGGCAGGTTGTTCCGAAGATACTCTTTGAAATCACTTCTTGAGTCTGCGAGAGCACGGCGCATGGCTCCGACGTGTCTTAATAGAAGGTCTGCTGCTTCGGCATCCGACACCTCGCCTTTCAGGATCTTGCGTTTCAATGTACGGAGAATGTCTTCAGCGATGATTCTTGATTCAGTGACAAGCTTATCGCGAGGGGACAACCGTTTCTTCTTGAGCTTCCTTCTGATTTCCTTGGCTCTCTCAATTGATTCTCTTATCTCAGCCTCGTCCTGCAACTCCTCCTCTAGATCTGATTCAATCACCAGCTTCTTCCATACTCTCTTTCCTTGAAACTCTAGAGGTGAGAGGTACCCCTTTGAATGCATCTCTTTCAGATACCTCTTGAACTCCGGCTCTGTGGTGATGGACTTAGGGCCTGATAGATGAAGGTACTTCTGAAACAGGACCGCCTCAAACTCGATGACAGCCCAACCAAATGAGCGAATGATACTGAGCTCTACATCACTATCCACTAGTTC
>JBHIAE010000047.1:0-22323 GCA_046758445.1 Candidatus Thorarchaeota archaeon
ATAGTCCTCATAGATGTCAAGACTGCTGGAGCATCAGGGGACATGTTCCTTTCCGCATTGGTCAGCCTGTTTGGAGAAGAGAATGCCCTTCTCCCAGTGACCGCTAGCCTTCTGATACACGACCCATCTCTGAGGGTCCGCTTTATACCGAAGACAGAACACGGTCACTCTGGTATGACTGTTGAACTAACAAGTGACCCCGGCATACGTTATGATTCGAACTCTCTGAAGGAAATTGTGTCTTCAGTTTCCGATGAGCTGGAGCTCTCCAAGGCCGCCACGAAGATTGCAGAGAAGGCGCTGAACGAACTACTGGAGGCGGAATCCCGCGCTCACGAAACCCCGGTAGAGAAGCTCCACCTCCATGAAACAGGAGCTGTAGACACCGTTCTTGACATTGTTGGAACAGCCTTTTTGCTGGAGAAGGCAGAACTGCTCGATGATACGAAGTTCATAGCGACACATGTAGCCGTTGGCACAGGCACAATTCAGACTGAACAAGGCGAAATGGAGGTGCCTGTTCCAGCTGTTGCGGAGATTCTGGTTGCACATGACGTTCCATTCATCATGGGTGCTGCGGAAACTGAGGTCTTGACACCCACGGGTGCGGCACTTCTTGTGACTCTCGCTGATGAATACGTCGAGTCAGTAGAAGGCTTTGTGACAAAACGTCAAGGCATAGCCTTTGGTCATAGAGATCTGGGCGAGATTCCCAACAGCATGAGGATTGCTGTAGGCGAGTTTGCCGAGGAGCGCGAAGACGAACCAATTCCTGCTAAGAAGGAGCCAAAGAAGAAGGCACCTCCCAGGAAGAAACCGGCCAAGAAGAAACCCGGGCCCTCCAAAGAAGAGGAGCGACTCGATATGGCTGAAAGATGGAGTTCTGACGAAGTGGTTGTGATTGAAACCAATGTCGATGACATAGATGGAGAAGCCATAGGCACTCTGTTCGATGCGCTTCTGTCAGAGGGTCTTGCATATGATGTAGTGATGATTCCGGCTTATGGGAAGAAGAATCGTCCATGCTATGTCATCAAGGTGATCGCGGCAAAGGCCGGTCTCAAGAGCATAGCAGCCATAATGATCAGACATCTTGGGACACTGGGGATTCGTTATACGACGTGGGACAGACTCAAGGCGGCGCGCGAGAGTCTGGTCTGCAAGCTTGAGATTCAGGGTAGAGAGTTCATGGTACGAGTGAAGGTTTCTCGCGGCATAGATGGCAGTATAATCAACATCAAGCCTGAAGCCGACGATGTGATGAAAGTGTCAAAGGAAACTGGAATTCCAGTTCGTGAACTCAAGCCAAGGATTGCGATGCAGGCTCACGCAATCACTGAATAGACCGATTTTGATTTGTCTTCATTGTGTCGAAACCTGCACGAGTTTCGCTGGTTTCTCCTTGATATCGAAGTCCTTGAGATACTGATGAGGCACTAGGTTCTCAAAGGCCCTGCTGCAGAGATTTGCATAAGCCTCAGGATCATACCTTGTTGTATCATCAAAGAGCTCCACCGCTTTGACCCGTCGCATTGGACTCTCCGACTCCGCACTCACTAGGACATAACGCACCTTCTGTCCTGCATGAAGCTCTCTGCCGCTCTCCACCAATTGGTGTGCAACTATGGCCGCCCTAGACATGGCCCGGTATTCGTGCGGCTCACGCGTCAAACGTGTATGTAGAATCAGATCCCTCATGTCCACATCTCCTTTGTACAACTTCTCAATGTAATCATGACACACAAGATGTGCTTCGGGTATCTTCTCTATGAACTCGGTCTTGTTGCGAGCGCGTGCAAATGTCTTAATCATCGCCATTTGGCAGTCACCCACATAGAGGCATGTGTCTCGTCGTCTGGTTTCTATACCGCGAGTCTTGATGCCCCCATTGGCATAGACTCCATAGTATCGGTTTAGCGGCGCAATAGAGGGATGCAGTCGCGATGACGGGATTACCATCCATCTATAGACACCCTTGGGGGACATCGTGATGTCGACCGCATCAGAAACTCTCTGACAGAACTCAACGACTCTGCCATATTTCGGTTCCCCATTCGATCTCATCCATACCGAGTCAACAATACCATGTATCAACTCAAAACCCATCTCTTCGCCAATCTCTTGAGTTGTCAGGAGTACATCTCGTGCAAGTGCCGTGACAGCCGTGTGTGCCTCCACTCGCCCAAATCTTGCGTTCTTGAAACCAAGATAGCCAAAGCACGACACCAGCACCCCCTTCAGTGTGTTCTCCATCAATCTGTACTTCTTGGCATCATGCCCCTTCTCAATCTGTTTCTTGAACTCCCGACGCTTCTTCACGACCAGTTCGAGCGACTCTGAAACAATGCTCCTCTTTCTCGTGCATAGCCGAAATGGCATCTCTGGAACCCTGATACAGTACTTCTCATCATATGGACAGTCTTCAAGTGTGCAGATTGTCTCCGGACTGATGTTTCGGTTCACCATCAGAGTGGGGTACATTGAGGAAAAGTCGCACTCTGCGATGTTCTCGTAGATGTCCGGTTTCGGTTGGAGAATAAGTCCTCCGCGGTCAACGGCGGCCAGTTCATTCACAGACTTCAGGAACTCGGGATTTCGCTTCACTGGCGGTATCAGAATGTGCCTCTTGTAGGCATTATAGTACTGTACTGCTGCATTGACACTGCCTATTGACATCCTTGCGACTCTCTGAGGCTGTGCAAATGCCAGTCTACAGCCCTCGACGACTCCCGCCATTCCGGATGGTGAGTAGTAGAGGCTCCCCGATCGGTCAATATGGATACGCCCATTGAACATGACTTGGTTGCCTGCTCTGTAGACAATCTGGTTGTACTGCCAGAATGACTTTGGCTCGCGATGCACAACCTTCAGAGGAGTTCCATCACGTGACATCACGAGATTCACTCCATTCAGCTTTGCTCGTAGAGTCAGATATCTGAAGAGACTCTCGTCGCCGCCTCGACTCACAATCACGTCCGGATCGATTCCGTCAATAGTCCGTTGAAACTCGAGTAGAATCTCCTTCTCACTCTCACCTTCTATTCGGATAGTCAGTCCCCTGTGGTAGATGTCTATGTGGTGTATCTTGTCATCTATTCTGGGGAAGACCTGTCGGGTGTCAACGAACACCTCAAACCCAATCTCTTCCAGGTCGGGAATCTCATACTCGGAATCCTCTCGGCTGTCAAGACATCGTATCTGGGTGACAGTGCTGTCATCCAGCTCGAACTCAACTCTCCCAAATGGGAAGATCTCCTCGTTGATGAAGAACTGCTGCACTGGGTCTATGTCCGCGTGGAACACGGTCGTTCCCGGTATTCTCTCTAGATCCCTTGCCACCTCCCAGAGCGCATCTGGTGTGGTAAAGACCTGCAACACTCGGCTCATCTCATCATCATAGACACTGACATACTTCTTGACAAACTTCGTTTCAGTCACTCTTTGATGCGTGCGTACGGCCCTGAAGACATCTGTATCAGTCCACTCAAGTCCCTTCATCTGTTCGCTACTGACAAAGACTGATGGATTGAAGTTTCGATACAAGTAACCCCGAGTCTTTCCATTGGTCTTAATCCAAAGGGTCAGAGCCTGGTTTCTGTGGTTCACACTGGCATCAAGAAGCCATCCGACCTGTCTCATCAGGTCCCCTTCTCCTGAGCTCTTTTCTCAAGCTCATTGAGCCTCCGCTGGAGTTCGTCGACTTTCTTGAGCAGCTCTGCCACTGTCGAAACAAGAGCCACTTCCATGACTCGTGGCGTGACTATCATAGTGCCAGCATCGGCGTACTCTCGGGCATAGTCAAAGACGCGATCAAGTACTTCTCTATTTTGAGGCTTGAGTACTCTTCGGAATCCCTTCCATCTTGTTTCTTCAAGTCTAATGGAATCGCGAAAAGTGCGCGCGGTCCGACCGATTCCAATCATCTCCTATCAGTTTCTGGGTGGCGTGGCAAATGTCTTGCCCTCACAGTTTCACATCAGAGATTGTAGGTCTTGCGGAACGCAATTGTCTGATTTAGGGAACAGGTGTAAGGGGGACGGAGTTCCGAAAGTAAGAACCAACCTCTCGAACGGAACCGCCTGTGATGTCTCGGAGCGCATCAGAATCAAGGTCTATCAACCATCCAAGCTTGCTCGGTAGACCCGTGACCGAGAGGCCAGAAGGATGCCACAGATGAATAGGGCTGCGCCCAACAATGTATAGATCCACCAGTTGGAGGGGAAGACGATTGCGAGAGCGGGTGTGTATATAATGAGACTCGCTCCGGTCCCAGCTAGCACGAGGCCTACAAGAAGCAATATTACAGACTTCCTATCCTCAGGAATCCTTGTTCGTTCTGGTAGCAGAGTTCCCAATGCTAATACCACCAGTACGAGTCCTAGTGCGAAAGCACAACATTATGAGCAGAGTAACCAGGAAGACTTCTTGGAGATACTATGGAACATATCGGTTAAATATCGATATCCACATACATTGTGACGTTGGGAGGTATCGAAGAGATGAGTAAGATTCTGCGCGTAAATATGAGTGATATGAGTCATAAATGGGAAGATGTTCCCTCCAAATACGAAACCTTGGCTGGAAGGGCGTTCACTTCCGCTGTTATCAGCGCAGAGGTGGAGCCAACATGCCACCCTCTGCGCGAGAATAACAAATTCGTCATTTCCCCGGGCCTACTCGCCGGCACAGTTGCGCCATCATCAGGGCGACTCAGTGTGGGAGGCAAGTCGCCTCTCACAGGAGGCATCAAGGAGGCGAACGCAGGTGGTCTCACCGCTACCAAGCTCGGCCGATTGGGTATCCGAGGAGTCGTGGTTGAGGGGATGCCCAAGAGTGACGATTGGTACAGCATTATCATCGGACAGAACAAGTGCGAGATAGCCAAGACTAACGAATACGCGGGCATCAGCCTTTACGAATTGATTGGGAAGGTCTGGAAAGACTACGAAGGCAAACCCGGAATCATCGGTTGTGGATTAGCTGGACAACGACTGCTCAAGGGATCTGGTGTTTTCGGCAACAATGTACAGAACTCGGATCCAGGCCGCTACGCTGGTAGAGGAGGCCTCGGTGCGGTACTAGGCTCAAAACGGGTTGTGGCAGTAATCAGTGATGACAAGGGGGGTGCGCGTCCAGAGCCCAAGGACAAGAAGATGTTCGACACCGGCCGCAAGAAGCTTGTGGAGGCACTTGCCATACACGCAGTCACAGGCAGGGAGAAGGACGACGAGGGAAAGCTGTTTGGCGGCCTAGCGAACTACGGGACAAATATCCTGCAAAACATCATGAGTGAGGCCGGAGGTCTCCCCACCAGAGGGTTCAGCTCCGGGCGCTTTGAGAATGCGGCCAAGATATCAGGTGAGGCAGTTCATGCTCTTGTTGACGAAACAAGAGAGAAGTTTGGTGACAAGGCCGAAGGGCAATACGCCCATTCTTGTCACCCGGGCTGTGTCATGAAATGCTCCAATGTAGTGCCGTACAAGGACACAGGTAAGGCTCATGTTTCTCCTCTTGAATATGAGTCTGCATGGGCACTTGGTTCCAATCTTGACATCGGCGTACTTCATGATGTGGCTGAGCTGAATCGACTATGCAACGATTTGGGCCTGGACACAATCGAAGCAGGAAACACAATCGCCATGTTCATGGAAGGCGGAGTCATACCGTTTGGAGATGGACCAGCTGCGATTGAACTCTTGAAGGCGGCATACGATCCTGACTCGGTTCGCGGAAAGCTCGTTTGCTCAGGGGCCCAGGCAGCTGGTGAGGCTCTAGGAGTCACTCGCATTCCTGTGGTGAAAGGACAGTCGTTGCCTGCCTATGATCCTCGTCCAATCCGTGGAATAGGCGTGACCTACGCGACCACACCGATGGGGGCGGATCATACTGCTGGCTACACGATTGCCGCGGAGATCCTCGGAATCAAGGGCGAGGTCACAGATCCACGTGCATTGGACAAGTCAGAACTCTCACGAGCCTTCCAGGCAACAACTGCATACATCGACTCCACTGGCTACTGCCTATTCATAGCGTTCTGCATATTGGACGACGATGATGGATTCGCTGGAATGACCGACTCTGTGAATGGATTCCTTGGCAAGAAGATCGACGTGACTGAGTATGGTACAGATATCCTGAAGAACGAGCGTGACTTCAACAAGCGAGCTGGTTTCACAAACGAAGACGACAGACTTCCGGAGTTCTTCCATACAGAACCGCTTCCTCCTCATAACTCCGTGTTCGAGGTCAGTAATGAGGAGCTAGACAAGGTTTACGAAAACATGTGAAGACCAGTATCAGGGGGCTCAGGCTCCCTGTTCCATCTTTTTTTCTGGGTCCGAAATGAGATACCTTATCTGGCCTAGGCAGGTCACTGATTACAATGATTCGAATCCATCTCTATGGCTGCTTGCGCGAACTTGTCATTGGCAGTCGCCCTGACGAGGATACTGTTCTAGAACGGAAGACTGTTCCAGGTGAAACCTTCCAAGAACTTGTCATGCGTCTAGGCTTGAGTCTTGACGAGATGGGCGATTGTTTCATCAATGGCACACTTGCGAAGCCCGAGGATCCCGTACCAGATGGTGCCCGAGTTGGTCTCTTTCCCTTCAACATGGTTCTTCTTTGTGGCGGGCAGCACCTGAAAGGGCACGGATACACGAAGACTAATCCTGATGTTGACTACTACTAGGTGGTTGTATGAAAGTCAATGTGAAGCTTTATGCAACGCTGCAGAAGCTTGCACCCCCCGAGGTTGAGATTGGAGAGGCGTTTGCTGTCGAAATAGACGGGAGCACCATCCTCGATTTGTTGAAGCAACTTGGTATCGAGGAAGAGCAGGCTCGCATAGTCATGCTAAATGGTATTCGAGTCAACGACATGTCACAGGAACTCGAATCGGACGATCTTGTTGTCATGTTTCCTCCGATAGGCGGGGGCTGACAGGTCCACAAGGAACGTCTGCTACACATTCATGTTGCAACTCAGCTATGGGCTCCTGAGGCTAGGAGATTCCCCAAGATGACACAATCTTCAGAATCGCCTCCTCCTGTTGCTGACTTTGATGCGGCTATGTATATGGATATCATGAGAGAAGACCCGCCGCTGAAGAGGTACGTATCGAGGGGCGACATGCGGGACTCAATCGACATTCCAGGTCCACACGACGAGGTTGACCTTGCAGTCTTCAGAGTGGTGTGCTACCGCGAAAAGCTTGTTCGCGCTTGAAGGTCATTCAGGCTTTCGGCATCTATCTTCCCGAATGCATTTAGGAACTCGACGTCAAGCCCAATGACTGACTCGAGCCCCAGGATGCTGATGAAACCATCTCGAATCTTTCCAGGCCGTAATCCCCAGCAAGTGATCTCATCTCCGACGGCTTGAGGATTCCTACGAAGCTCCTCTTCTAAGAAGACCCTTTTGTCGTAGGATTTCGTTTTGTAAGGTACATTGTAGCCTACCGTCTTGAAAGGGATGGAATTGATCTCTTCTGCTACACTGGGCCATCCTCTTCTTCTGATGCGTGCATCTACATCTCTATGAAGCTTTTCGTATGCCCTCAAGCGCAGCAGCTTATCTAGCCCCTCTTCTTCATGCATAGTACTCCAATAGTCGTGTCGGTCTGTGGCCACTAATCCTAGCGCGCAGTTCTACCCATCTTCATCCCTACTCATGAGAGTCCGGAAACAAGGGCGGCGGTTTCTGGACTAGTCAGGCCAGATGCTTGGAACCCCATCAATTGTGGCTTTTGTGGGACACAACCGTCCGTCCAAGGGAATAAAGCTGAGGCGGACAGTCATCCGAGACTAATTCCTGCTCGGACTCAACTCATCTTGCACTATACGGCCTTCAAAGCGCGACTCGCCAAGAACGAGCTGATGACCCCCAACATTTCATGGGGCTGATAGAAGATCGAGTTCCTGTCATATAGAAGGCGAATGCTGGCTGGGAACTCTTCATCTTCGTCCTCAAATATGAGCAGAACTCTTACTCGCGGCAGGAATGGGACTTCAAACCCTGCATCGCCGTAGTCAACTCTCTTGGCACCAAGACGCTCCAGACCTTGGAACAGTTCCGCCCTATTCTCCAGGAAGGCTGTGGTCATGACCTTGATGTCCTCCTCATCGAAGGAGAACCTACACGCCCATGAGCCACTGAGCGCGTTGAACTTGACCCATTCGTTTGTCACGCCCTCGTCTTTGGCCTTGCTGTAATAATAGAGGAATGGAACAAGTCGATTGATGCTGACTTTGGCATCCGCAAGTGTATCTAGGGCTTCACCGGTTCCAAGGTTCACTCTGATACCAAGGATGTTCACATGCTTACCGTTGACGCCAAGCCGATCCCTTATGGTCTTGATATCTTCCCCGAAGTTCTCCCAGTTCCAGAAGGCCGAGCTCGTGTCGAACTCTTCGATATTGAACCTGGCCGCAAGCTCACGTGCGATGCTCATCCAGTACTCAAGAATGTCGTCCGCCATTCCAGCTCAGAATTCATGTCCATTAGCTACCTTTCACTCTTTCTCTATGTACAGAGAGCACAAGCGAATCTGATCATCTAATCGGCATAGACTCAAATAGAGGAAACGTAAAGTACCGCTCAACTCACCAGATAGAGGCCAGGCGGTCTAATAATGGTCACTGCACTCTTCAAGGTCGTTCTCATGGGTGATGGGTCGGTCGGAAAGACAAGCCTTAGGCGTACATACATGGGAGAAGGTTTCAGAGCCAACTACATGATAACAATAGGCGCCGATTTCGCAGTGAAGAAGATGGAACTAGCGGGAGGACACGACGTAAGCATTCAGATCTGGGATCTGGCAGGGCAAGAGCATTTCAAGAGTGTCCGTTCCACTTTCTACAAAGGTGCCCAAGGAACACTCGCAGTCTACTCAACAGTTGAACGTTCTTCCTTCGATAACATTCCCCACTGGCTGGAAGAATGTTGGACAAATGCAGGCAAGAAGATACCTGTCGTTCTCATTGGCAACAAGATTGACCTGCGTGACCAGTTCAAGGACAACCCTGTCATGCAACAGACTATTGTCACAACTGAAGAAGGCCAGGCACTTGCGAAGAGAATTGAGGACCGTGGAGTTCAAACGAGCTTCCTTGAAACGTCTGCAAAGACAGGTACGAATGTAGAGGCCGCATTCTTGGAACTTGCGATAAAGATACTAGAGGCCGGTGGACTAACCTGATTACTCTCTAGGCGGCTTAAACATGTCACTGGGTGACTTCCTGTTTCCTCAAGTAGAACTAAAGCTAGTGATTTCTCATTCCTTTGAGACTGATATCGAGTCTGTTCGCAACAAGGCGTCCAAGGAGTTTCAGAAGCTTGCTGCGAGGATTTCGTTGAGCAAAGGTAATCTACAACGACTTGGACTGGGAGAGGGTGACGCCGTGAGTGTCGAGTCAATGAGCGGGAGAATTGTGGTTCATGCAATCCCTGATGACAAGTTGGCGGACGACGTAGCAGTCATGCCTCGGTCGCCGTGGGCTCTCTCCCTTGTTGCCGTGCCTTCAGACGGGGCACCTGTCCAACTTCACGATATCCAAGTAACAGTCACAAAGAGCGAGGACAAGGTCACTTCTTTCGACTCGATCCTCTAGTTTCGTTGAACCTCTCAACTACTTCTTTCACTCGCCCCTTCTCGAGTTGTAGCTGAAGTTGAGGATCATTTCTGAGAAGGTCTCTGAGCGCCTGAGCAGCCTTCATTGCCTGCTTGCGTGCTCCATCCTCAGAGCTCCAAGCCTGTTCTTCCTTAATCCTGACTTGTACCTTCTCACGAATCTTCACCACAATGCTCCGCTCAAAGAGACCGCTGGGATCAGGCTCTATGCCAATAACAGCATCAAAGAACAGTCCTCTCGCCTTCTCCCACTTTCGTGCACGTTCGAGCTCCTCGATATTGTATCCCTCGCGTTTCACTTTGAGAACATCATAGGGACAGGAGTGTTCACATGCACCACAGTAGATGCAGTTGTCGTCGTAGACTGCAAGCTTCTCAGCTGTGCCCGTAGGATAGATTGACTTCGTTGGGCATATGTTGAAGCAGTTGTTGCAGCCCGTGGGGTCACACTTCTCAAGGTTATTGACGATCACTTCCCCAGAGAATGGCTTGGTAACAGTGAGCGCTTCGAACGGACAAATGATGCCACAGAGGCCACATTTCACACATGTTTCATTATCGTGATGGAGTTGCCCGGTTATCTCAATCTCGCCTATCGTTCGTGGAGTTGACTTTGTGCATTCAACCTCAATTGCTTCATCTGGACATATCTTGGCGCAAAGGCCGCAGTAGTCACATTCTTCCTCTATGACCTTGATGGCAATCGCAGGTCTGAACTCAGGAGGCTCAGCGGAGTCAGACCAATAGATCTTGATAGCCTTCGGACATAGCAGCTCACACAGTCCACAGTAAGAGCACTTGTCCTCATCCACCCGAATGCGACCCTCTGCCGACTCTTCGCCCTCATAGATGACAATGTCCTTCTTCTTGCTTACATTGATATCCACGCTAAGTGATTCCGTTGGACAGACCTTGGCACATAGAAGACACGGGGCGCATTTCTCTTCGTCAATCTCGTGTGTGCCATCAATGCGGTTGAACTCATTCACTGCACCTTCGCCCTCGTACGAAGCGTCAAAGGCTCTGAAGACACATGCCGAATCGCAAAGGCCGCAAAACGTGCATAGCTCTGGATCCACGTTCACAAGTGGTGCATTTTCAATACGCCCAGCGGCAGTCTCCGCAACAGGACCGAGTGTGATTGCCTCCCATGGACATGGCAGGCACAGGCTGCAACCCACGCACTTCTCGATCTTGTAGTCCAGAGTCTTTTTGAGAAGTGAAGTTTTCCAGACAAACTTCACAGTACCGTCAACAAGGTCCATGGAAACGACAGGGTTCTCTCCGATTGTGATGTCATGTCGTTCCATCATTTCATCCTCCAGTCGTCCCTTTTGCTCCCGAAGTCTGAACTCTTGTGCTTCTCTCTACCATTTCCATACCTAGTGGCCCCAGCTTGGTCACTAGATTGACAAAGTCATTGACCTGTTCGGCGAACTGGTCTGCCTCAGATGCTGAAACACTTCCAAAGAAGAGGCGTCGTCCATCAATTCCTGCCGCCTCTAGGGCCTCCCCAAGATTGGCTGTCCTACTCATAGCGTATCTGGCACCTGACCGATAGTGACAGTCTTGAACATGGCAACCCATGACTGCCACTCCGTCCGCACCCTCAGCAAAGGCAGTCAAGAGGGTTTCTGCATTGATACGCCCGGTGCAGGGGACTTGGATAGGGACGAGGTTAGGGGGATATTTGATTCTGGAGGTGCCTGCCCTGTCAGCAGCGTTGTATGCACACCATCTGCACAGGTAGCCCACAATCGCAGGTCTGACCGGGTTGCTCACGACAGCAGTCTTAGTAGCATTAAGCAGTTGCTCTGTCGTAAGGCATGGCAGATCCAGCGCGCCCGACGGACAGGCGGCTGCGCATGCGCCGCAACCTCTACAGGCTGCTAGACTGATCTGAGGATACTTCTCATGGTCAAAACTGATGGCGTTGGGTGTGCATATTCTCTCACAGAGACGACAGCTTATACACAGATCTTCATCAAATGACGGTACGCATGCCTCCGTAATTACGGTACCACTTGTCAGTAGTGTCTTCGCTTTGGACGCAGCAAGACCTGCATGAGCCACTGTGTCTGCTATGTCTTTAGGTCCCTGAGCGACTCCGGCAAGAAAGACGCCCTTGGTAACAGTGGTACTCGGACCCAGCTTTGGATGTTGTTCCAGAAAGAATCCGTTTTCATCAAGCGGCGCTCTGAAGAGGTTGGAGATCTCAGCGTTGCCTGGCTCGGAGTCCATGCCCACCATGAGTACAACAAGATCGGTCTCCATCTCGAGCTGCCTCCTCAGCAGTGTGTCTTCTGCACGTACCGTAGTGTCACCAGACAATGGATCCCGAACGACCTCGCCTATGTTGCCTCGAATGAAGTTGATGCGATGTTCCTTGGCTGCTCTTTCGTATAGCTCTTCTTGACCCTTTCCGAAAGTCCTCATGTCCGTGTAGAACACGTATGCCTCACAATCAGGAATCTGTTCCTTGATCTGAACGACCTCTTTGACTGCTGCTGTACAGCAGACCCGGCTGCAGTAGGGTCTCCCAAACCTTTCGGATCGACTTCCGACACAAAGAGCAAAGACAACGCGTTTTGGTGGTTCTCCATTTGATGGACGTACAAGTCTTCCCCCACTCGGGCCTCCTGGATTAAGCAGCCTCTCTAGTTCAACAGAAGTGATTACATCAGGGTTCTGTCCATAACCGAGTTCCTCAACGATGCTTGGATTAAACGGTTTGAAACCGGTTGCCAAGACAACGGCACCAAACTCAATCGTCTCGGTCACGTCGACTTCATCATATCTGAGTGACTTGGGCTCGCATACTCCTGCACAGGACTGGCATCCAATGCAATTCTCGCTGTCGATAAAAGGTGCTAGGGGTACAGCATCTACTAGAGGTCTCACCATGGCCTTTCTGTCTCCAAGCCCATAGTTGTACTCATCAGGCACGTCCACGGGGCAAACCTCGATGCACCTGTTGCAGCCCGTGCAGGTATCGATGTCTACGAACCTAGCGTTTTGCCTCAAGGTCACCCTGTAGTTTCCTACTCCTCCCCTAACGCCAAGAACGTCAGTCAAGGTCATTATTCGAATCTTGGGGTGCCTAGCCACCCTTGTCATCATTGGCCCAAGGATACAGATGCCACAGTCGAAGGTCGGGAACAGCTTGTCCCACTTTGCCATGTGCCCACCCAAGAAGCCCTCCTTCTCCACGATGACAGTTTCGACCCCGGCGTCCGCCATCTCGACCGCTGCAGTCATTCCTGCGACACCTCCGCCGATGACAAGGCCTCTCTGAACAACAGGAATAGTATGAGCCTGAATTACCTGGGATGCGCCCACATTGGCCAATCCTGTGTCTATTATGGCTGCAGCCTTTGCAGTCGCAGAGGCAGGATCATCATAGTGGACCCAGCTACACTGTTCCCTAATGTTTGCCATATGGAGATGACCAGGGTCAATTCCTGCTTCTCTCACAGCATCGGAAAAGAGTTCCCAGTGGAGGCCAGGTGAACAACCTGCAATGACCACTCTCTCGGCTTTGCTCTTCTTGATAGCCCCAACCAGGTCGTAGACTCCTTGCTCTGAGCAGAGATGGTCGTCTACCTCAACTAGGGCAATCTTCATTGATTCATACTTCTTTCTGAGAAACTCAACATCGATGGTATCGGCGACGTTCGAGCCGCATCGGCACAGGAAGACTGCAGTTCTATCATCTTCCTTCTTCTTCCTGCCTTTCTTCTTGCGACTCACTGTTTCCACCTAGGCGTATCGAAAGATAATGATGTCCTGATTATCTGATTGTTTGTGTTACTCGGGTCGTTCAACTTGTCCCGGTTCATCTGATTGAGTATAAGTGTGACCATTGGGGATTTGTGCCATCTGCACAAGTGCACCCACCGGATGATTCTTGTGGAAATAAGGAAGACTTGCCCTTGTAGTTCGGCGAATCGCTCCAGAGCAAGTACATGGGAGACACATCAAGTTGAAACTGAACCCTATGGAGTTGTACAACCTACTTCCAAAGACCAACTGCAGGCTTTGTGAACCAAAGACATGCATGGCCTTTGCCACAAAGCTGGCCTTGGGAGATGTGTTGCCTGATGACTGTCCCCCTCTTCTCGAGCCCGGATTCGAAACGAACCTCTCTAAGATTCGAAACATGGTAGCTCCTCTCCAGTCGACAGAAACCACTGGGATCAGACTGGAGGAAGACAAGTGCACAGGTTGTGGTAACTGTGTTGTCGTCTGTCCAGTTGATGTCGCCGCAGAACCGCCGACGAGCGTAGGAAAAGCCGCAATGAGTGAGGCAACGGTCTTCAGAGTGGAGAATGGTATCTCGAAGATAATCAACCTAGAGAAGTGCCGACGTTTTCCGCCGGACAGGCTAAACTGTCGAGTCTGTGAGCAATACTGCTGCACTGATGCAATAGAGATCTGGTAGGTGAACCACATGGAGGAGATGGTCTGTACTGGATGTTCCCTGTTGTGTGATGACGTAGCTGCTTCAGAAGAAGGCGGTGTAGTAAGTTCGCTTGGGTTCTGTCGATTGGGACATGTGCACTTGGAGTCAGCAGCCGAGCATGCTGAAGCATCGGGTGTAGTTCGTGAGGGCAAGAAGCTGAACACTGTATCAGTGAATGATGCCATTACAAAGGCTGCAGACATGCTGGTTTCAGGTGAGCGCGTTCTACTCTATGGATGGTCACACTCTACAGATGAAACCGTAGAGGAAGGACTTGACCTGGCCACTACACTCGGAGGCTTCTTCGACAGCAATGCTAGCATGGCTATGGCCCAGTCACTATCTCATGAGATTCACTCCATGAAGTTGGGTATCGACCTTGAATATGTTCGGAACAATGGTGAGTTTGTGATCTACTGGGGTTCAGACCCGACTGAGAGTAGTCACAGGCACCCAAGTAGATTTGCTGTTCTGCCAAGAGGTGAGAAGATACCGGAGGGTATTGAGAGCAGGACCATTGGTGTAGTTGACATCCGGGAAACAGAGACTATGAAGATGGCAAATCACCGGATCATCATTCCTTCCGGGTCTGACGCCGAGCTTCTCAATGCGATATCTGCAGAGGTATCCGGCGATTCTTCTATCACCGGGCCAGTGGCCGGAGTGGCACCAACTGAGCTACTTGGCCTTGTGAGAGGACTCCAGAAGTCAGACTGTACTGTCATCTTCTATGGCACAGGGATCATGAACTCGAAGCATTTTGGAAGCAATCTGGACAGTCTGTCTGGACTAGTGAAGGCTCTCAGAAGATCTGGTAAGGAGGCATATGCACTCCCAATGTCACATGACAGCAACATCATGGGTGCAATCAAGACTTCCAATGATGCTACAGGATCGCCTGCAACATTTGACTATGCATCTGGAAGTCCCGGTGCCAGTTCCAACTCAACTGCCCTTCAGAAACTAGTCGCAGGGGAGTTTGATTCTTCCCTCGTGGTAGGATGCGATTCATTGGCAGAAATGCCTGGTCCAGCAGCAAGGGCACTGGCCAGCACGAACCTAGTATATGTGGGTCGGCCAGGAGGACTCACAGAGAGGAAGGCGGCCGTGTCAATCTTCACTACCGAGGACATATTGACTGGCGCAGGGACGATGCACAGGTCTGACTTCGTGGAGGTTGGGATGAAGTCTTTGGGCACTCGCATAAAGGGACCTTTGACGCAGCTAGAGGCTCTTAAGAAGATTCACGAGAAGGTCCGCCAGGGTAGCAAGGAGTAACAATCTTGGAGTCGAAACACAATGAAGATCGCAGTCGCTGGTAAAGGTGGAGTAGGCAAGACAACAGTCGCTGGAACTCTGGCAAGATTGCTGGGACAAGATGGCCTCAAGATCCTTGCTGTTGATGCTGACCCAAGCTACACGCTTTGGTCTGCACTTGGCATTCCTGCTGAGGAGGCGGAGAAGATTGTTCCATTGACTGACAATGAAGAGCTCTTGCAGGAGCGTATGGAGATTGAGGGTGCGGGTTCATACAGGAGCATCTTCAAGCTGAACCCAAAGGTCGACGACCTTGCAGATAAGTTTGCAATTCAGGGTCCGGACAATGTGACGTTGCTGGTGGCTGGTACTGTTGACGTTGGTGATCAAGGGTGCATGTGCCCGTCAGCAACACTACTCAAGGCATTAATGCGTCATCTCGTTCTTGGAAGTGACGAAGCATTCGTGATGGACATGGATGCAGGCGTAGAGAATCTCGGTCGAGGAACCACCAGGGGAATTGACGCACTCTTAGTAGTCGCAGAACCAGGTCGAAGGTCTCTGAACATCCTGTCCAAGATAAAGAAACTCGCAACAGACATCGATGTGGGTCGGATACTTGCCGTAGGCAACAAGGTAGACGGTCCAGAGGATGAGGACATGATTCGACAGAGAGTTGAGGCTGAAGGGATATCACTCCTCGGTTTGGTCCCACTGGACAACTCTGTCAAAGAAGCAGACAGGAAGGGAATAGCGCCGATTGACCTAGACCCGAACTCTACCGGGATGGTCGCTCTGCGCGACATCAAGGACCGCCTCGTCCAGGAAGTCGCAGTCTGAAGGCCCAAGACTATGGTTACATCCTGAAACATTTCGTTTATCTGCGGTTAACGACTGACCTAGCTCAGTTCTGGTAACTTTCGTGGCCGATTCATAAGCTTATTATGCTACAACTGGTGACGCGAGAGTACGAGCCACAGGGTTTGAATGCAATATGAAGAAGAAGGTACACTTCAAAGCTGATGAAGCTAGGACAGGCCTAGGCGTATTCAAGAACCTAGAAGTCAGCATCGGCACTATTGTCGATGACGAGTGGGATGCGCCAATGGGTCCAACCCCTTTGCCTGGACCTACTGCTCTCCGCTCGTGGGACCACAAACTTCTATCCAGATATCATCCATCCTATATGCCGTATTGTCAGGTCTGTTGCTTATGCACTTTCGGAAAATGCGATCTCACTGGCGACAAGAAGGGTGCATGCGGACTGAACATGAAAGGTCAACAGGCCCGGATTGTTCTCACTGCCGCTAACATGGGCTGCTCAGCACACCTTGCACATGCACGACATCTTGTAGATCATTTGACAGGAGAATATGGCCCCGGCGCAGAACTGATTCAGGGACCGGGGACGGAGATTCATGCTCCTGTTTCACGTCTTGTCACAGGAATGCGTCCTAGGACCCTTCAAGATGCAGGTGTAATCTTGGACTATTGCGAAACGCAGCTAGCTCACACACTGTCTGCTACAGCAACTGGACAAGAAGGAAGTTGGCTGGACTTTGAGAGCAAAGTGCTCCATACCGGAATGATCGACCAGTTGAGTATGGAGATTGCTGACTTAGCTCAGGTGTCAACTCTGGGCTTCCCCCAGGCCGACCCTGATGCACCTCTGGTCGAAGCTGGCTTGGGGATGATGGACAAGAAGAAAGCTGGCATCTTGGCGATAGGGCACAATGTTTTGTATGCTGCATCAGTAACCGACTACATTACTGAGAATGATCTTAATGATAAGGTCGAATTGGGGGGAATCTGCTGCACAGCTTGGGACATAACTCGACGCGACGCTAGTGCCAAGGTCATCGGACCAATCTCATATCAACTCAGATTTGTAAGAAGTGGCATGGCTGATGTCATAATCGTCGATGCACAATGCATCCGAACCGATATCGTTGAGGAAGCTCAAAAGGTCAAGGCCGTTGTCATATCCACTACTGACAAATCTGTACTCGGATTACCTGACAGGACAGATGATCCTGTCGATGAAATTGCAGAAGACTTGGTTTCCTACAGAAGCCCTGGTGCTCACATAGCCGACACACGCAAGGTTGGTGAAGTTGCTGCCAAAGTGGCGATAGCTCTTCATCCGATAAGAAAGAAGAAGAGGATTCTGCCGAGCAAGGCGAAGATCAAGAAGATGGCCGAATCCTGCAAGAAATGCATGGAGTGTGTTAGGAGCTGTCCAAATGACCAGCCTGTTCAGGAAGCCGTTCTTGCAGCCGCGGTTGGCAATTATGAGCCTCTCAGAGAAGTATACCATAATTGCATTGGCTGTGCACGCTGTGAATCTGCCTGTCCTAATGAGTACGATCTCCATGGCTGGATGGTAGTAGCAGCAATGGACGAATGCAAGAATGAGAAGTATGTTCTCCGAACTGGGCGAGGAGCAATACAGGATACAGAGATTCGGAGTGTTGGTCAGCCAATTGTGTTTGGTGAGATACCTGGAGTCATTGCTCATGTTGGCTGCGCCAACTATCCCGGTGGGGGAAAAGATGTACACGACATGGCAGAGGAGTTTGCGAAGAGAAGATACATCATTGTCACATCCGGCTGCGCAGCAATGTCGGCAGGGCAAGTGAAGGATGAGAATGGGCAGTCTATTTATGAACGCCGCGGAGGCGCTTTCGATGCGGGAAATGTAGTTAATGTTGGCTCATGCGTTTCGAATTCGCATATTGCAGGCGCCGCCATCAAGATTGCCGCTATTTTCGCAAAAAGGAATTTGCGAGGCAACTACGCAGAGATTGCAGACTATATTCACAACCGAGTTGGCGCTGTGGGTATCTCATGGGGCGCCATGTCACAGAAAGCTGCGTCAATTGCAGCTGGATTCTGGAGGCTCGGAGTGCCTGTGATAGTTGGCCCTCATGGATCCAAGTATCGTAGAATGCTTCTTGGAAGAGCCGACAGAGAGAAGGATTGGGTTGTCTGGGACGCCCGTACGGGTGAACGAATGCAGACCGCCCCTGGTCCAGAACATCTCTTCTATGCAGCTGAAACCGTGGATGAAGCCAATGTGTTGACTGCAAAGCTCTGTCTAAGACCCAATGACACCAGCAAAGGTCGCTCAATCAAGCTGAGTCACTATATAGACATCCATGAGAAATCTTATGGCTACTTCCCAGAAGATGTCTGGACTTACATCAGACGTGATTCTGACATTCCAATCACTCTGAAGGACAAGATACTGGCTCAGATGAAGGAGAACAAATGGAAGGAGCGGAAGATTCCAGACCCGACGCTCCTCAAGGAGCAGGTAATTGGAGGTGGTGCCTAATGGTCATGCGACCAGTTCCATGGCAGACAGGTGAGATATGCGGTCCAGAGAGTGCAAAGTCCCTCACGAAAGCCACTCAACTTCAGAGATCTTTCAGACAGACAAAGAAACCACTGCTGATTGTGGGATCTGAAGCTGTCAATGAGAAGCACAATGAGGGCGACATGATTGACTATGCGATTGCATTGTCAAAAGCTGGGAAGATGCCTGTTATTGCTACCGGAGGTGCAATCAAGGCTTTTATCAGCAAGGGCTTTGGGGGTGCAAAGTCCATGGGTGCTATGGAATTAGCACTCTACCTCCAAGACGAAACATGGACAGGCCCTCAAGAGAAGGGCCCTCACGACCTTGTCCTCGTGTATGGAATCCCATACTATATGCAGTGGACACTGTTATCCGCAACAATGAACTTCGGGACCCACTTGACGACAATCTCCCTGGCGCGCCACTATCAACCACATGCAGATTGGTCTTTCCCGAACATGAAGGAGAAGCAGTGGCACGAGATTCTAGATGAGATTCTAGAGTTTGTAGGAGGAAAGTAGAATGTCTTTCGAAGATATCCCGGTAGACGTAGGCGTCGTCTACGAAGGTGAACGAGTAAGAGGCAAAGACATGTTTGTCGAGCTCGGTGGACCAAAGATAGAGAAGAAGTTCGAGTTGGCACTGGCACGTGAGATGGACCAGATTGACGATGAGAAGGTCACCATTATTGGGCCAGATCTCAAGGACATGGATGAAGGAAGCTACCATCCCTTTGGCATTCTTGTTGAGGTGGCCGGAGAAGACATCGAGCCAGATCTCGAAGGTGTTGTCGAGCGGCGAATCCACGAGTACGTGAACTTCGTAGAAGGCATGATGCACCTCAACCAGAGATACGACATCTGGATCCGCCTCAGCAAGAGGTCCTACGGTAAGGGCTTCAACACCTTGGAACACCTGGGGAAAGTCCTGATTCGACTCTTCAAGAGCGAGATGAATATCATCGAGAAGATACAGGTTACGTTCTTGACCGACCCCGAGAAGGTCGCCGAACGATACGATGAAGCCATCAACAGGTACAATGAGCGAGATGCGAGAGCGAGAGGTCTCAGTGACGCCGACGTGGATACATTCTACGGCTGTTCTCTCTGCCAGTCATTTGCTCCGACTCACGTGTGCATGATAACTCCTCAGAGGTATGCGAACTGTGGGGCAATCAGTTGGTTTGACGGACGAGCAGCTGCGCGCGTTGATCCTAAAGGACCCCTGTATGCCATTCCAAAGGGTGACGTAATAGACGAATTTCGTGGTGAGTACACTGGAGTGAATCAGGTCTATGCTGAGAAGTCGCTCGGGAAGGTGACATCTGTGGCTCTCTATAGTGCATTTGAGAAACCCCACACAAGCTGCGGCTGCTTTGAAGCCATAGCATTCGTGATCCCGGAAGTGGACGGACTTGGAGTTGTTCACAGAGACTTCAAAGGCGAGACTGTCAACGGACTTCCCTTCTCTAGCATGGCTGACTCCACGGCCGGAGGTCGCCAGGTACCGGGCTTCCACGGTCTCTCGATTGAGTACATGAGGTCCCCACGATTTCTACAAGTTGATGGTGGGTGGAATAGGATTGTCTGGTTGCCAGACTCAGTGAAGCAGCGTGTCTATGAATTCATGCCGGAGGACATCCGTGACAAGATTCCGACAGAGAATGAGGTCATGTCAATTGCAGACCTTAAGACATACTTGAAGCAGGAGAATCATCCAGTCGTAGAACGCTGGGTGGAACTGGAAGAAGAGGAAACGACGGCTCTTGCGGAAGTCGCTGAGGGTAGTCAAGACTACGTCACTGTTCCTGGAGACCTGACTGCAATGGTGGGCGGTGTCGGTGGAGGTCTTGAGATCATCTTCAAGAACGCGAAGATATACGCCGAGAAAGTCATCATTCGCAAGACAGGCAAGGGTGACAAGAAGAAATGACATCAGAGGATGACGAGAGAGGACAATCATTGGACGACATCTTCGGCGATTTCGCTGAGCTCGAGCTGGAGAATGTTTCCATTGAGGTCGATGAGCTGAGGATTGCTCTTCGTCCCATGGTCCAGAGAATGGCACAGGCAGCAGCTAGGGCTGCGATAGAGATGCCGAAGTCCCTAATACCTTCCTCATTCAAGGCCCCCCTCGGTGAGTATCCCGGAACAATCCGTGAGATCACCATCGGAGCCACAAAGAAGGACGGTGGGTCTCGAAGCAACTCTGTGACAATCGGGGGGCACACGGCACCAGCCTGGGATCTGTTCCAGTCGCCCCCCAAGAACCTACCGGTGATTGCCGCTGACGTCTTCGATATGCCAATCTCCCTCGCAAAGGCCGTGAAGACACACTACAGGGAAGTAATGGAGGACCCTGCAGAGTGGGCAAGGCTCTGTGTTGACAAGTTTGGTGCAGACCTCATTACAATACATTTGATCAGCACAGATCGACAGATTCGTGACACATCCCCTGGAGAAGCTGCAAAGACTGTTGAGGAAGTGCTTCAGGCTGTGAAGGTGCCAGTGCTCATTGGTTCAGCGGGAGACCCGGAGAAGGATGGACCAGTCTTGGCAAAGGCCGCAGAGGTCTGCGAGGGTGAGAGGACACTGCTTTGTTCAGCGACTGTGGATGTCTATGAACCAGTTGCTCAGGCGGCCAAGAAGCATGATCAGGTAGTCCTCTCTTGGACATCACTTGATATCAATCAGCAGAAGGAGTTGAACCGTAGGCTCATAGACTGGCTTAGACCTGATCAGATCGTGATTGATCCGACGACCGCGGCCCTAGGCTATGGTCTCGAGTATGCCTTCACGATGATGCAGAGAATGCGGTTGGCAGGCCTTCTTGGCGATGAGGAGCTACAGTACCCGATTAGCTCTGGCACTACGAATGCATGGGCCGCCAGAGAGGCATGGCTGAAGGCACCGGAGCTCGGTCCACGAGAGCTGAGAGGTCCCATCTGGGAGAGCGTCACAGCACTTTCCTTGCTACTCGCTGGTAACGATTTGTTCATGATGATGCACCCTGCAGCCATTAAGACAGTACACGACCTGGTAGGCTGGTTGCGCGAACGACGACCAATCCCCGGTGAGGAGTATGCAGACTGGACTATGATGTCCATTCCGGAGGAAACGTGATGGTAAAGCTTGCAGGTCCCTTGGACATCTATCCACTTCTCCCAGGCACCAACTGCGAGCTGTGCGGAGAAGCTAACTGCATGGCATTCGCAACCAAACTTGCGGAGTATACTGTGAAACTGTCTGCGTGCACCCCACTCTTTGAGGAAACTCAATACGCCAAGAAGCTGACCAGGCTGGAGGATCTGATTCGTCCAGCCGTCCGAGAAGTAACAATCGGTGTTGGTGCGAAAGCAGCGTCGATAGGCGGGAAGCTGGTTCTCTACAGACACGACCTACGATACACGAATCCAGTTGCCTTCTTCATTGACATTGCCGACAATCTTGACTCGGAGGCGTTGTCACAGAGGGTCAAGGCAATCGAGGAATGGACTTACGTATACATCGGACAGAATCTACGGTTGGACGGCATAGCCCTGAGAGGCGTATCGCAGGACCCCAAGACATTCGCCAAGGCAGCAAAGCAGGTGTCCAAGCTTACAGACTGGCC
>JBHIAE010000048.1:0-21859 GCA_046758445.1 Candidatus Thorarchaeota archaeon
CTGGTCTCTATTTGGTTGCAATCTCTCCTTCTGGCATCTGGAACTCCGGTTCTGGCTTCCTTGTGATATCAATCGACAAAGGAACCTTCCTGGGCATCACAGTTGATGACATAAGAGTTGTAGTTGTGCTGAGTGACATCGACAAACTGACCTTGAATCTGGCGCAGTACGGTCTCCCGATAGCCCTGCTCGTCATAATGCTTCTAATCGGATACGTGAGGATTTGGAGTGTGCCCAAGAGGCTCCGCCAAATCAATGGTCAGATCAAGGCGTTGAGGAAAGGCAGGATGCCCTCACCGATCAGTGATGTCAGGAGCCGCCAGGAGCTGATTGCCGACCTATTCAATGACACGTTTGAGGAACTAAAGATCAAGCGTGCGGTTCACCAGATGCCTGAGGAGTCAGTGGAAGTGGAAGTCCCAGAGATGGGTGAGCTGCTGATTCAGCTACAAATCCTCACAAATCTTGACGCTGACGAGCTAGATGAGTTCAAGGCTGACATCTCCAAGATGAGAGTGAGCGAACAGGCGACATTTGTGAGAGAAGTCATCGATCAAGAGGCTGTACGTGCTGCTCGACGGGAAGGTAAGACTGTCGATGAGGTGCTTCGGGAGGTTTCAGAAAAGGCACGACGCAGACTTGCTGACCTGGAGGAGGCTCCTACAGAGAGGGTTGTCGAGCCCATTGTGGAGCCCGTCGTTGAGCCGGCAGAGGAAGTCGAGCGTGTGGTCGATGTCGAAGGGCCAACTGTGGAGGAACCTGTACCTCCTGAGGAGGAAATAGAGGAACGGCTCAGTCCCCACGAGCTTGATGAACTGAAGATGGAGCTCATTCGAAGAGGCGTCCCTGTTCACGAGATTGACGTTATCATCGAGCAGGCTAAGAAGCTCCCGCGCGAAATGGTTGAAGAGCTCATCAAGAGTGTTGGAAAGCGCGAGGGGTAGAGGGACTCACACTCACTCCTCTCGTTCTCCTTCCTCTCCGTTTCCCAGGAAGTGAGAGAGTGGAAGTGTGGTTCCTGAGGCGACGGGCTTCGTTCTAGATGTGCGTCTCACTGGGTACTGAGGATGCTTCGACAGAGTGTACTTGACATACATCTTGGACTCCTCGACATAGACATGTACCTGAGCGCAGCTGGCTAGAGCCTTTCCCCCTGCAGGCTTGCTGGGGCTTCTCGGAGATGGCGGTGCAGAGATGACGGTTGCTATCCCCCTTTGGAGAGTGAAGGTCATCAACTTTGTCGCCATATGCGTGAGATGTTGAAGACCCTCTCCAGTAATGCCTTCAGAGAGGTAGAGGTCAGGAAGCCCAGCCACGATGAGCAGGCGCGCGTGAACCCTATCAAAGAACGACTCCAGTTGGTTCATCACAAGGTCATAGGTCTGAGATGAGTTGAAAGCACGTGAGATGTAGATTCTATCCATTACCTCCTCCGGCTCCATCTTTAGGTCAAAGGCATGGTCTCTGATCTTCTCGATCTTCATGATGTTGGCACTATCAATCATAATCGTGGGACTGTTGGCGCCTTCTCTGTCCTCAGGGAGCTGGGCCTGGACAGCAAAGCGAAGAAGGTCATCGTTGAGGAGTCTGGCACCGTAGAAGAGATGTACGAGCCCCATCTCAAGGCCACCACCCAATAGGCTATCGACTGAGTGAATTCCGCTACTAATCCTACGTCGTTCCACCATGTCTGCTGTATAGAATCCCGGTTTCAGTTTCGGCTCAATCTCCTTCATGTCACAGTGGTGTGCCCTCTGTGGTTTTTATCCACCACCAAAATCCGCGGGTTGGCGAACGGATTTGGGAGACACTTTAAATGGTCGGTGTGCAGGTATGTATACCTAGCCGGGAGGAATGAAATGACCAAGACGCAGAAAATCCGCGTGTGCCCTCGATGTGGGAGCTCTGAGATTCGAGAGGCAAAGTCTTCTGTTAGTGGCTGGCTGGTCCCCAAGACCTACTACTGCGCCGACAAGACCTGCGGCTACTCGGGCCCAGTATATGTCGAAGTAGATGTTGAGGAGGCAGAGCACGTCCGACGAGTAATCAATGGTGAGAATGAGGACTAGCTGATACTCGCGACTTAAGCTCGAAGCCATTGGTTAAAGTAGTAGACTTAAAAAGGAGGCATGCCGTCACCAGTTCCGGTGACTACATTATGGTTACGTACGAAGGGTTTGATTTTCCGGAGGACTTGTTCTACACAGACGATCAAGTCTGGATATCGAAGCTAGACGATGGGAAGGTACGTCTTGGGTTCACCAGCTTCGGGATGTCACTGGCCGGGATGATAAAATTCGTCCGCCTCAGGCCAGCCGGCAAAAAGATTGCGGTGGGCCGCAGCATCGGAACCTTGGAGTCAGGCAAATGGACCGGGCCGATAAAATCTCCCGTGTCCGGAACGATTACCGAGGTAAATGAAGCCCTCAAGGACAATCCAAGCCTTCTGAATGACGACGCATATGGTGCCGGCTGGATTGCTGTCATCGAGCCAGACGACTTCGAGGGCGAGAAGGGTGCACTACAGGGCGCCGACGGCCTAGAGGACTGGGTCAAGGCTCAGTATGCAGAGAAGAAGACTGAATAAGCAGGCTGTGCGGTCGGTCATCCGGCCCACAACCATCTCATTTTCTCCTAGAGAGTTCTCGTCTCAGACTGAGGGCTGCATCATATAGTATCTCCGGAGGAGTGATGAGATAGAGAAGGTTTCTTGAGTAGCCGGACTCGAACACGACGCTCTGGAATATCAACGTCTGAAGACTTCTCTCTATGTCCTCGGGAATGAACCGAACTCCCTGTTCTTCACACTTTATCATCACGAGCTCGTTGAGTGTCTGTCTGTCGATGTAGGTCTCAGTCTTGTATGTCATCAGATGTTGCGTCATACTCTCAAGAACGAGCAGTGTCATGAAGTCGTTCATGCTGATTGCCTCAATCGTGTCCATGTAGTCCATGTCCTGCACTGCACTCGTGATCTTTGAAGTGGCCGCCCTGACGGCGTCTGATGTGATCTCCTGACCACTTGTTGCCAGAGGCCAGAGAGCCTTCAGTGCTTCAATAGAGGTTCTAGGTTTTCCAGCGTCGAATTCAATCACGCAGTCCGTTATGTATCTGACAACCTCATCGGTCAGACCCAACGGAAATGTGTCCTCAACTCTCATACGCACAATCTCATACAGCTGCGACTGTGTGTAGGTGTCCAGAGGTATCTCGAAGTCATATGCCATCTTGGTGGCCGGACCTTTTGTGAGAAGCCGATAGTCATGGCTATTCAGCACTCCAATAGTGCTCGCTCGAATCTCCTTCGAGAGATGAGCCAGTTTGGAGTAGACTTCCTCGTTGGTTTCATCTATACCGTCAATAACGAATACTGTCTTCTTGTTTGTCGCCGCCGCAGTACGCTTGAACTGCATCCACAGCACGTCCAGGTCAAATGCCACAGTGATAAGAGTATTCGTTTCTCTGTGGATCTTGTCATTCAGCTCCGCCACTAGCTCGAGGACGTCTTTCCTTCGAGCGTTCACGTACACCGTGTGAGCATCGAATCGCTGAGGAGTCAGCTTTGTTAGGAAGTAACGAGAGAAGACAGTCATCCCGACACCGGTAATCCCGTGAACCAAGCAGTTTACTCCGTAGTCGTCCTGATAGCTGTCTCGGTAGATACCATCAATCATCCCTAGTTCCCGATCGCGATGGAGGATCTTTTCAGGAACAAAATAAGGGTCGAACAAGCCTTTTGGACTTCGATTCTGACGAACCATCCTCATCATAGTCTGGTCTAGAGGTCCCCATATAAACCCCCTAAGAGACATTCCCGAAAGTATTCTGATGCCCAGATCACACCATTGAGCTCAGAACTTCACCGCATTCCTCATCCAGAAGAAAGCTATTGAATCCTTGACCCATTGCCTCTCTCAGTTCCTCCATCCTGACAATCTTCACTTTATCACTAAAGGGCCACTTGTGTTCGGGCTTAGGTGTCACGCCAAGACTATCACACTTGTTGACTATGTCGAGCACTATCTGGAAGAGCTCGTTTCCACTCTTCCCTTCGGGCCTGATTTCTCTCGAATGCATGATGATGCCGTAGGCCGCGCTGTTGTCACCCAAGTACCACTTGCTTGGTGCGTGTCCGTACTTGCTAAGGGGCACAAGGTCGTGGCCCTGCAGCAAGGCATCAATCTCGCCCAAGGTCCGTTGCATGTTTCTTAGACTCTCTCCGTGAAAGCCGTAGCCCTCAAAGAGGGCAAACTGCACGCCTTCCTTTGGATTCCGCTTCGGGAGTTTGATTCGGATGTCCTTCATTCTCTGGAACTCTTGTTGATCCAGTCTTTTCACAACGATGAAATCGTTCAGCTCGGTCTCATATTCCTCTGGGTATTGAAGAATCAAGAGTGGCGGGTTGAAGCCTTCTCTCACGTCAGGATGCGCCATGACAATGGTTTCTCCATAGCGGATTGGACTCTCTCGCTTTGCCATGCCATCCACGGCCTGTCCCAGACCGTCGTAATCATCGAACTCAACCAGAGCTCCTACCAGGGTTTCATTGACCAAGGGCCGAATGGCGACCTTCAACTCAGTAATAAAGCCCAGTGTGCCGTGAGAGCTCGCCACGTCGTGAATGGTCATTCCTCTTTTGTTCAACTCAGCTTCAAGTTGGGCATCTTCTGACTTGACTCCCTCATGACCTACAGTAAGTTGTCTGCCATCATATGTGACCATCTTGACCTTGATTGTGTTGTCCCTCATTGTTCCATTTACCCAAGTGTCGTTGCCGCCTCCATCGGTGCTGAGGATTCCCCCCACCGTGGCTATGTCTCTGCTACTGGGTGCGACGAAGAACTTCATTCCCATAGGCTCAAGCAGTGCATTGATCTCGTCTGGGGTGGCACCAGGTTGAACGTAAGCATAGCCCAGGTCCTTTGAGATGTTCAAGATCTCTGTCATCTGCAGGCTGCTAATCATGATACGTTCTTTGTCCCCTCCCGTGCATGCTCCACTCAGTCCCGAACCTCCGCCCTTTGGCGTGACATCATAATCGTGTTCTCGGGCAAATGCGATTGCTGCAAGAACATCCGCCTCAGTCTTTGGGTAGTAGACTCCCCGTATCTTCTTGAAATTCAGTCTATAGTACATCGAGGCATTTGCACCAATTGCTATGTCTCTGAGCTTCATCTCACGCCTTGCCTCCTTCCAGTGCTGCTGACAGCAGCTCAACAATGTCCTTTGTCTTGGTTTCATTAAGCATCAGCTGTTCTCTGCATGAGGGGCAAGCAGTGACCACCGTTGAATGAGCCAGTCTCTCGCGAGCCTTTCTCAATTGGATCACAATGTCACTCAAGCCTGGATCCGTCATCCTTAGAAGTCCGCCACCGCCGCAACAGCTCAGGTCCATCTCGCGATACTTTACTCCAAGCTTGTCAATCAGCGACCTTGGCTCAGTCTTGATGCCAAGAATCCTATGGAGTTCACAAGGGTCGTGGTATGCGAACTCTTCTGTCTGGTCATATTTCGGTGCAGTTTCAAGCAGTCTGTCAAAGAACTGTGTGTGATGAAGAGGCTCGATGTCACCAAGCTTGTGATCCTCTCTCAACTGAATCAGACAGCCCGGACAGCAGGTCACTACATGCTTTGCTTGGGAGTCCTGAATGACACTCTTGTTGTGTTGGCGAAGTTCTTCTGCTCCTTTCTCGTCTCCCATCAGATAGAGTGGATGGCCGCAACAGTGTTCCTCAGCACCCATGACAAGGTAGTCAACTTCCAGTTTCTCAAGTGCAACGAAGAGTGACCTAAGAACATCAATCTGAGTTCCCCGAAACGACATCAGACATCCTAGGAATATCATGTTCTCTGCAGTCTTTCCCTTCTGATACAACCTGTCAGCTAGTCCGGGGATTTCATCCTCAAGCTCATCTAGCCAGTAGATCGCCCGGTCCTCCGGGTCGAGTCCATAGATATTGGCGACATTGGCGAGAGATTCCTTCAAGGCATCCAGGTATTCGAACTCCTCGGGAGCGGTTTCCATAGCTTGTGCTCTCTGTTCATGCCAAATGCGTAGCAAATCGACATCCGATTCGCAGATCTCTGAGCAGCGGCCGCACATACTACATTGAAAGAGCAATCGTCTGAACTCCTTTGCGAGCTCCTCGTCCCCCTCTATCTGATCCATTACCTGTAGTAAGTATGCCTTTCCACGCGGTGAGAACTGCTCCTCTCCCACAGCGTCGAAGAGGGGGCAGAACTTGACACAAGAGCCGCATCGTACACATTTGTCGTAGGACATCTGTTGTTCTCCGTTCTTGTAGGGTACGGCTTCGCCGCACCGGCTTAATAATAGCCTTGCTGACAAGTGCGGTTTTGCACTGAAAAAGAGAAGGATTGCGGCGGGACGTTTCACCGCAAGATTACGCATCAAGTAGGTGGAGCCTTTGGAATATACCCATTCTCGTATAGAACTTCAGAAGACGCACGGGCTGCTCTGATGGTTTTCTCGGCGTGTTTGTAGAGCTCCTTCTCTTCCCAGTGCTTTCTTGCTATTCCCTGTCCGATGGCTTTCATTCCCACAGCGGTAGCCTCGAGCGGATAGAGTTCCCATTGATCCATAGTGGGAATGACTTTTCTCTCATTGGCCTCTTTCGCTCCCAAGTCACAGAGGGCGTGAGCAGCAGCGATACACATCTCATCCGTAATCGTTGTTGCCCGAACATCAAGCGCCCCTCTAAAGATCCCAGGAAATCCAAGTGAGTTATTGATCTGGTTGTCAAAATCACTGCGACCTGTGCCCACGATTCTCGCGCCAGCCTCCCTAGCATCCCAGGGCCATATCTCAGGGAGGGGATTAGCACATGCATAGACAATCGAGTCTGGCGCCATCATAGAGATCCATTCTTTCTTAACTGTGCCCGGAACCGGTCTTGAAGCGGTGATTAGCACATCGATTCCTTCTATGACGTCGCCGAGATTACCAGTCTTTCTCTCAGGGTTCGTCCTCTGGGCCAAGTCGTACTTGAAGAAGTCGTAGTCTTTCTGCTCTACAATGTCCTCACGGTCGGCATAGATTGCACCTTTGCTGTCAACCATGACCACATTCTTGGGGTTGACACCTACTGAAAACATCAGATATGCAGTTCTTGTATTAGCTGCGCCTACTCCTAGCAGAGCCACTGTAACGCTCTCAATCTCTTTCTTGACTACATTGAGACCTCCGAAGACACCCGCGAGCACAACAGTGGCTGTTCCCTGTGCATCATCGTGCCATACTGGAATCTTGACATCAGGATCCTTCCTGAGCTCTTCGAGGACCTTGTAGCATTTTGGCTTGGCAATGTCTTCTAGGTTGATGCCGCCAAAGGATGGCTGGATGAGCTTTACCACCTCAATTATCTTGTCAGCATCCTTGGTATCAACACAGACTGGCCATGCATCGACTCCACCAAGGTACTTGAACAGAATGGACTTGCCTTCCATTACTGGACCTGCACCATAAGGGCCGATGTCTCCCAGCCCAAGGACTCGGGTTCCATCGCTGACCACAGCGACCATGTTACCTTTGTTTGTGTGATCGTAAGCAGTTTCCTCGTTCTCGCTGATGGCCACACATGGCTTTGCGACACCAGGCGTATACCATATTGCAAAGTCAGAGAAGTCGCGTACAGGCACTTTGCCAATACTCTGTATCTTCCCTTGGTAGAAGGGATGAAGGACCATCGCGTCTTTTCCAGGCTTCTCTGCCTTCTTCTTGAGTTCTTCGACACTGAGTTTCTTTTCAGGCATTTCACAGAGCCCCTTCGTTTGTGCAGACTAACCTAGCTTTGTCAGCCCTACGGGCACCGGGGCACATGTATCTTCGATTTTAATCTATGCCTTCTGAACTAGGCCGTTCAATGTCACGAATGGACAGGGATCCTGCGTCTAAAGCTTGAGACCCCAATATTCCGCAATCTGGTTTGCATGCTCGCTTGACCTTACTTTCTCAAGGCCCTCTGACCCGCCGAAGATGGCCTGAATCTTGCCCTGTTCGTCTATCAGGAATGTGACGCGCTTGACCCCCATTCCCAAAATACCGAGTCGACTGAAAACGCCATAGAGCTTTGCTATTTCCAGATTCTCATCCATCAGAATGTGAAATGGAAGTTCGTATTTCTTTCTGAATCTTTGATGGAGATTGGCTGAACCGCCAGAGATCCCGAAGATAGGAATTCCAGATCCTTCAAAGAGTTGGTAACTGTCGCGGATAGAGCATGCCTCCGCAGTGCAACCCGGGGTGAAGTCACGAGGATAGAAGTAGAGAACGAGCTTCTGTCCACGATATGCGCTGAGTCTGAAATCTGCGCCACTCTCATCAGTTGTTTCAAAGTCAGGAGCCTTTTCACCTATCCGAAGCATTTGGGCCCACCACTAAAGTTTCAGTCCCCAGAACTTGATGACTTGGTCAGCATGTTCCTTGGTCTTCACCTTCTCCATTCCTTCCGGGCCGCCAAAGATGCCTTCCACCTTACCATCTTCGTCAATCAGGAAGGTTGTTCTGACGATTCCCATGTACTCTTTTCCGTACATCTTCTTGTTCTGATATACGTTGTAAAGCTTGGCGATTTCGAATCCTTCGTCCATCAGCAAAGGGAACGGCAGGTCATACTTCTCTTTGAAACTCTGATGGGACTTTGCTGAACCTCCTGAGACCCCGAAAACGGGGATGTCACTCTGTCGAAACACTTCGTAGCTGTCCCTTATGGAACATGCTTCTGCAATGCAGCCAGTCGTGTGGTCCTTTGGATAGAAGTACAAGAAGACCTTCTTCCCTCTCAGTTCGCTCAGCTTGAAGTCCTTTCCACTCTCTGTCGTGGTCTGGAAATCTGGAGCACTATCACCTGTCTTTATCAAAGTCTTATTTCTCCTCCTGAGATTAACAATAGTGAAAAACACTGATGAATCGTCTGGATGTGCTAATGAATGTTGCTGTGTGTCCGAGGATAAGTCCCATGGCAGAGCTTCTTCAGGAACGCTTAAAGAGTAGCCACCAGTGTTGAGAGAGAGTCGGTGCGGAAATGACAGAGAGTCCGGTGAAACATAGATCAATCTTACCATACGCGATCTTACTTGTGCTCCTGTTGGTAGGAAACACGATGGTGGGTCTTGCGATGGGTCTGAATCATCTGCCTCTGCCTTTCGACATCTGGGTGACTACTCTGCTCTACCTTGTCTTCCCCATATTGTCAACAGTGGCCGCCTTTGCCGTCGGATACAGAGCAAAGAAAGTATCAGTCGAATATGACGCTCCTGAGTGGGACTATAAGCCGGCTCAGTTCTCGATGGAGGATGTTCAAAAGCTAGTAAGAGACCATCACCGCAAGTATCCAAGGCTCGAGTCAAGAAGCAATTACTGGTTCTTCCATCTGCCCATAATCATAATCATCCTCATCTACGCATTGCCATTCTACATTTCCTTTCTGGATTACAGCATACTTCCAATCGCACAACTCATTCTCCCCGTTGGACTCGCGATAAACAGCATAGTCGCCGCGGTTGGAGCCTTTCTCGCAGCCTCCAACGATGCATCACAGGACTTTACGCTACCACTTATTCGAGAGGCACTATGGCTAGCAAGGGAGCAGTCTAAGGCTAGAGGTGTTTCGCAGATTCGAGTGATTATGGACCAAGCTGAGGTCGGTGACTTCAAAGTATTCCGGAACCCTCGCGTAATTCTACGGGCAGCTGGCTTTGAGAAGAATGGTTACATTGAGTCGTGGTCTGAAGATCTGAAATCTATCACCAGACTTCTCTGTCGGTTGAACGAAGCCGGGAATCATGGACAGGTAATATGGTGGTGGCAATCACAAAACCGCAACTTCAGGAAGTATACTAGTTCTGATGACGAAGGATACTACGTTCGAACTCCAGTTCCATCATTATTCAAGGAGCTCGGAGTCCGCGATGTCGTTGAAGTCACAGAGAATGCCATAGCTATACTCTTGCTCGAAATGGCTCTCTTGAAGGGTGAGACTAACAAGCTGCGGTTTCTTTTGTCAGAGCTTGGAGTGAAGTAGGCCCACCACAACGCCTATGTTGTTCCAATCTACTGGCCGTCTAGAGGGTTCCATTTGTCGGAGGCAGTCATCAACCACAAGCCATTCCTACCGCTCTATATCCTTCTATTCATATTGCTGGTCGCATGGTCATTCGTCGGCATAGAAGTTGCCCAGTACGCCATTGTGATGGCAGTCACCCTTCCTATAGTGTGGGTCTCATCTTCCACAGTTGTTCTGCTGTTTCTTGCAGTTCCCGTCTGGTTCATAGCGACATGGATCAAGAGAAGAATCTCGTATGCAGAGCCTGATTGGGACTTCCAAGTGAGAGAGATCTCCTATCGAGAGTTCGAGGCCATGATGAAGGAGTACATTCGAGAGTATTCTCCCATCGTGGCTAGGATGGACTGGCTCCCTCTGTTTGTGGCTGTTCTTGCCTTTGCTATATCCGTCCTGTTTCCGTTGCTTGTGTTGTCATCGTTCCCACTGCTTGCTCTCTACATCCCCTACCTTTTTGGAGGACTAGTTCTTGTCTACGGTCTTGCTCTGTCCGTCTTTGTTCATAGAGCTACAAAGAATGAGGCCAGTGAACAATTCCCTCTCCATCCTATGGGTGCCATCAGGATTGCCAGGCAAGTCCTCTCGTCGGTCACTGGGGTGTCATGGAGTGGGGTCAGGCTCTCGATAGGTGAAGCCGGTGGTTACTATACTATTCACAGCCCTTCGGCCGTGGCACGCGTGGAGGAGATTGAAGGCTCTGCCAGGATTGAGATCATGTTTGATGAGTTCGGTCTTCCGTCTTCAGGGTCGGCTGTGGTGGCACTACAGGACGGGAGCGAGAAGATGAGTAAGAAGACTAGTCTGACCGCACCTCTAGACAATGAACAGTTCCTGGACCTTGTTAGATGGAGTGTGACGACATATATCGAAGACCGCGGGCCTAGTGAGTTCCTAGACCAGCTAATGGAGGAACTAGGAACTCAGAAATCCCCTTCTAGTGCTCCCTGAAGCGATGAGCTTATCTCTGTACATAGACAGAATGGAACAAGATAGTGAGTGAAACATCTTGAGCGGGGACGAAATCATTGACTACTCCCATCAAGGGAATGTAAACCGGGCATTTGCTCTGATTCTCATTATTGTCACAGTATTCGCAATCCTCTTGAGATTGAAGACTTCAGAGTACGAGTCTATCGTTCTCACTTTGTATTCGATAATCCCTGTTGGCCTGATGGTAGTTTCTGCCTTTCTGGGAGCATTGTCCAAACGTGCAATAGACTATGTTGAGGGTGACTGGGAAGAGAGGAAGACTTGGGTCAGCTTCTCCGAATATCGAAGAATGGTCGAAGAATATGAAGACGCCTACGGTCATCTCTATGGCAATCCTGGAGGATGCGTTGGACTGTTCTTCATGCTTCCTCTTGCTTTTGCGCTCGGTTTCCTTTCATCCTACTATCAGACTCTCGCCAGCCCACTATTTGATCCAATTGTCGACTCACTACTCATCATTGTGATTCTGTATTCAGTGGTTGCTGTGATAGGTTTCGTCATCGGATTTAGGATTCCGTCCATTGACGCGGAGGAGTTCTTCAAACCTCCCGTCAAAGGTGATGTATACAACTTTGCCAGTCAGCTTGAGCAAGTGCCAGAGATTCGCGCTGGCCTGAATGTTGAGTTGGGTGTTCGTTCAGGTGTTCAAACGATACTGGGCGCCGAGGTCAAGACCTATGTCGAGGGTCTTCCGGACACTGTTTCTATACAAGTGCAAGTATCTCATTCGGGTTTCGCATATCCGTATCTTGTAGGAACAGTCTTCAAGGGGAGTCCGGTTCCCTCCTCGAAGGACCACTATCGGATCAACACACGCTATCCGGCACTTGTAGAAACGTCCATGGATGGAGAGGTTTCTGTTTTCGTGGCCCGTTTTGACATTCCAAGCCGTACAAGCAGTGTACCGAGCATCTCCAAGAGAGACTTCAGGAACCTTGCATCCCTTCTCGCAGTGATGTTGAAGGGGAACTATGATGGATCTCGGTAGACTCTACTCTATAGCGTCATAGACACCTTTAATTGAGGGTCAATTCCGGAAACAGTTTCGTAGTCCTCTGAGCTCGAGATGAATGAAGAATGGGAACTGCGAACTGGACAAACAAATGGGTATTGATGCTGTTGGCAGGAATTATCATCCAGATTGTTGCATACTCATTCATAGTCTTCTTCAAGCCGGCGGGCTTTATCAGTCACGAGTTCTTCTATGATGTTTCGCTTATTACCCTGGTTTCGATCGCGATTCAGATCGGCGGTTTCGGAGTAATTATGTCCAAGACAAATAACATGGACGCTTCAATCTATGGGCAGGGTCGACCATTCCAACACAAGCTTCGAGAAGAAGACAAGGAGCTAGCCACTAGAAAGCCAACTTCCGCTAAGTAGGATTGCCTTTTCTCTAGGCCAAGCGAACAGTAACACGATCTCTACCACTCTAGTATTGGCGGGAATAATCTCGTTGGATCATGCGGCGGGATGAAACCGGGGAACCACACATTCATCAACGGCAGGTATGGTGCAATGATTATTGTCACGGCCACCAAGAGAGCGAATGTGAAGGTATGAACTGCGGTTACGTAGGTGTAGTAGGGACGGATGTAGCTATAGAACGCAAAAGCCGGTATGGACAAAGCAGCCATGGCCAAAATCTCTACAGGGCTGAAGAAGAAGGGAAGACATGCAGGGAATATGAAGTAAAACACCCAAGTTATCTTCTCGCTGGATGTTTCGTGATGTGCAATCTTGTGAATGCCATCGATGCCTTGTGACAAGAAGAAAACTGGAATGAACATCCACCATTGCAGTCCCACAAAGAACATTGCACCCGCGTAGAAGAAAAGGTCGCCGAAACTCTCGAATCTTTCCCAGAGCGGATTCCTTGAGAAGAACTCGGTCGCTTCAGTCATGTAGTATCCAATCATCTGAAAGGACACAAGTACCGGCAGCAGGACAAAAGAGATGATTATCATCAAGGTTGCAACCTTTGGCAGCTGAGGTATCTTGCCCTCATGGTAGTTGTCGAGTGGATATATACCATGGAGGGTAAAAGCAGTAAGAAGACATAGGATCCCGCTTGGGAAATTTGACACGAGTATCTCCAAGGGTTGGAAGATATACATCCAGGGACCAAGGAAGGTGTATACATTCGAGGTCAGAGACTCGGGAAGAAGATACCAAACGCCAAACACGACTAGAAGCTCTGGTATCAACATCTTGAATCGATAGTCTTGAATGAACCTCATAATTGCCCCTGGCTCTTTGGTATCACCCATTGTCATTTACCGCCAGCGCTGGACCTCGAGCCCATCATCTATCACTTAAGCATATCTGATGTGACTACAAGGATGGCCGGTCTGGATCTAGGCGCGCTTTTTGGCAAGTGCCTTCCGTCTGACAACTCTATTGCAGGACTGGATTGCTGGACAACCCAAGCAGTCCTCCGGAACATCCGTCACAGAATGGTCTCCGTACAGAAGGACCTGCTCTGGGACTGCAGTCCCAGGAGTAGCAACGACTGGCGCACTCTCCTTGCCTGTTATTCGAACATTCGTCTTGTGAACTTCAAGATCCTCATCGAGCTTCTCCATATCTCCGGCAACGATTACGGCGGTCGGTCCGACTCTTCTGACGACATACTTGTTGAAGTCATCCAGCAGCAGAAGGTTCTCCAACTCCTTCTCAGTTTCTGTTTCAAAGAGGTATACCTCTGAAACTGATGCGAAAGTGGTTTGAGATGTCCAGTCTTTAATGGATCTCACGACGTTGCGAGGCACTGGCTTGCTGCTTTGTGTTTTGAGAAAGTCAAGGATGTCACTCTCCCTCAGGCCAACCTCGGATGCTTGGAAGATTGACCTGTCTGTGATTTTGTAGGTACTGACAACGTCCGTCTTCACTGCCTCGGTCATCAGCATTAGCTGATACAGCACATAGTAGTCCATTTCTGATGTGTAAGCCGTCAGTTCGAAGTTAGGCGACACGAAGAAGGACTCTTGGGCGCCACGTTCATCTTGTTGAATTTCAGTCAGTACCCTCTCACCGACTTGAGTGAGTTTGACTGCCAAGAGCTTCTTGCCTCTGTAGGCTCCCTCTACAAGTCCGAGTAGAATCGGGGTTTCAAGGGCAAGTCTCACTCTGTCGACATCCACTTGAACCCATTTGAGCGGCTGGGATTCAATGAACAACTCACTTCGAATCCAATCCTTCATCTCCTCAACAGAGATCCAACCTTCTGAGTTGCTCTCCCTCAGGCGACAGATGGCAAGGTTCATTGTGTACTCTGTTGGCTGGTCCGGTGTTGCCCAGATGGCCCTGGTCCTGCCCAAGGCTGTTAGTAGGAGTCTACGCGAAACAACATCCTGCTTTCCTATGAAGAGCGCTTCAACTTTCCCAGGCACCACTCTGTCTTCTTCAACAATGGCATACGCTCCTGCCTTCCGGGCCATCTTTTGAACGAGTTCAAACCTCTCTTCAGTTGGCTTCGACATTGCAGCCATGACATGGTCCATCTCACGTTTTGGAAACTCCCATGAGCTAGTCATTCTGACTTCATGTTTAGCAACGTACGACGCGAGCAGCAGGATATCGATGAGCAACGTATCGCGCTCATCAACGATGGTCTTCGCCCTCTCTGGCAGTTCAAGACTCGGAGCAGGCTTGTTTGAGAATAGTTCGACAAGATGAGGTATGAAGAAATCGAGGACCTTGAACTCAGCCACCTCTCTTCCGAACTCAGTCAGCCTCGACATCATTCTACGAATTATGACCGCCTTCTTCCTAAGATCTCTCTCAGTCTGATTCAGCTGGCCATAGCTGTAGATCTTTCGGAAGGGCTTTAGTCTGTCATGACTTAGGGCTCCACGGCTCAGTGTTAGCATTCCCAGCAAGTCTTTCTCTTTGTCTGTGAAAGTATCAAACACACGCTTCCTAGCCGTTTCATCTCTCATCTTCTCTGCCAGTAGGGCTATTAGCTTGGTCCCTGATTCGCTGCTGCTGACATCTATGTCCCAATACTGGCAAGCGACCATGAGGTCCTCTCTAAGTACGTGCTCCAATTCTTTCTCCAGAGATTCTTTGGGCATGTTGATTTCCCAGACCACCAAACTGTTCGGTAGCAACCAAGGCCCCTGAATCTTACTGTTTAAGACCATTTTGGTTCTGTACATCTCGTTGCTGATATTCAGAAGATGGCAGGCTAAAGACAACCTTATTTCGGGGTGAGCTCTACAAGTGGCCGCGTGGACCTATTGGAACCGCCTCTCTGGAGTGTCAAATACAGTCCCACTACCTGGGATGATTTCGTCGGCCAAGACCAAGCCATCACTCAGCTTCTTAGCCTTGCAGAGTCCGGGTCATGTCCAAACATGATTCTACACGGCCCGTACGGCACAGGAAAGACGAGTGCCGCCCTAGTATTCTCTCGGACACTACTGGGTGACGCCTTCGCGTCCAACTTCAAACTGCTCAATGTACGAGATGTTATCGGATATCCGATTTCGAAAGCAAAGCGTGACATTCGTGCTTTGGCGAAGCTGGATAGAAGTCAGCGCTCCGAGCTAGATGAGTACATGTCTGTAGTCTTCAGAGAGGTCAAGACTGAGCTGAAGGCAAAAGGGAGGAAGCGAGACCCGAATAGATCACAGCTCCTGCAGGGAGCCATCCGACTGTTTGCATCTACGGTCACAGTCGCGGACGAAAGTGTCAAGGTGCTCCTTCTCGATGAGGCAGACGCCCTGACAGGCAATATGCAGCAAGCACTGCGCAGAACTATGGAGATCTATAGCGACGTCTGCAGATTCATATTTACGACGCCAACTCTTGCAGGATGGAGTCCTGCCGTGATATCCAGATGCATCACTCTTAATCTCCCAAGTCCGTCATCAGATGAGGTTGTCACTCTTGCGAGTGATATCGCATCAAAGGAAGGTGTCGATATAGACTCGGCAGCTCTTGAAGCATTGGCCAAAGAGTCAAGTGGGAACCTCCGGCGTGCTGTTAATCTCCTGCAAATTGCTGCTGCTGACGGGAAGTCTGTAACGAAGGACAAAGTCTACGCGAGCTCAGAGACCAAGCTCGCCCGAGGCGTGCGCCAAATGGTGACCTTAGCCCTTGATGGGTCCTTTTTGGAGTCCAGGAAGGAGTTAAGGAGGTTACTGGGAATCGAGAGCTATCCGCCTCATGAAGTCTGCCTTGAGATTCAGAGGAATCTTGTAAGTAGGCCCTTTGAACCTCAAGTTCTAGAGACTCTCATTGACAGAGTGGCTGAGATCGACCATCGTCTTGTCCAAGCTCAGAACCCATTCCTCCAGATTACAGCACTCTTGGCCTCGATAAGGAGAATCGCTTCAGATGCAACCTAAGTCATTGGTCAAAAGGGTTCATGGCCATCGACTAGCAGAATTGGAGGAGATGATTGAGAGGGAGTTACAGCTTGGTGGGCTTCAGATTGCAGATACATTGCTGGGCGGGATGACGAACATCAACCTCCTTTGTGACTCCGAAGAAGCCAAGTTTGTTCTGAAACTTCCTGGTCTCAGGATGAGTGTCGGTGAAAATCCTTTTGCGAATGAGTATGCTATCTGTCAGCATTTCGCGGTCGAAGGACTATGCCCACGACCTGTATCACTGGGCCGTCTAAATGACGAAGATGCCACTCCCTACATGGTCTACCATTACGAATCGGGAAGTGTTCATTGGAGCCTTGAATCAATGAGTGTACACGAGTTGACACTCCTCAGGGCAGCACTAGAGAAGCTCAGCCGAGCCGCTCCCCCGGACGTAAGGACTTACTCAAAGCCCTCCGACTTCCTGAACAGACGGCGTGATCGGATGGAGTCAGTGCGTGCAACGACAAGAGTGGAAACACCTAGGATCAAGAAGCTCTCTGGGACTGTCGACGGCCTATTTGTGGCACTCAGGGACCAGGTATATTCAGAACTGCCTTGGTCGGGGACCTTGATGCACGGAGACCTGAGGCCGAGCAATATTGTGTTCCAGAAGAATCGAGCCGTTCTTCTTGATTGGGGGGAATGCTCCTACGGAGATGCCCTCCTAGACGTAGCATATCTGATGACAGAACCTCAAGGCGAGCAGGCAGAGCATATCCCACTGATAGGCGGAGAAGAAGAGCAGTCGATCGTTGAGTCAATGAAAGTGCTATCTCTGATGGCTGCAATCGCTTGGACAGCAGAACGCTTGATTCGAATCGAACTCGGACATATCGAAGAGAACCTGGCAAGCAGTGAGATTGTGCGGTCTATGTCAGCGTACTTTGAAGAAAAAGTTGGGCTGCTGAGGAAACGTCTTTAGATGTGACGCTTCAACACGAGTTGACTTGGCTATCTAAAGAAGCTCTCCGGGCGTCGTTCCCAGATCTCCTCATCAGCCGAGGCAATGACATACTGGTATCCTTGCTCTGTGAGGAAGAGCTGTCGCTTTGCTGCAAAGTCCATGTCCCTCGTGTCCTTCGTCACTAGCGAATAGAATCTGGCAAAGCTGCCATCAGTCTTAGGTCGCAGAATCCTGCCAAGTCTCTGTGCCTCCTCCTGTCGTGAACCGAAGGTGCCAGAAACCTGAATGGCAACATTGGCATCCGGAAGGTCCAGTGCGAAGTTTGCGACTTTGGAAACAATGAGAATCTTCAGCTCTCCTTCGCGAAACAAATCATACAGCCTGTGCCGTTCTGCGTTGCTGGTCTTTCCTGTGATTAGGGGTGCCCTCAATTCATCTGCTATGATCTTGAGCTGGTCGAGATACATCCCAATGACCATCACATTGTCGGCCTGATGATAGTCCACTAACGTCTTGATGATTGGAAGTTTGTCTGGATTCTCCGCGGCTATTCTGTATTTCTTCCTGTCCTCCGCCAAAGCGTATTTCCTTCTTAGACCGTCTGGAAGGTCAAGCCTAATCTCATAGCAGACAGCAGTGGCAATCCACCCCTGGTCTTCAAGCTGTTTCCACGGTAGATCGTACCTCTTTGGGCCAATTAGACTGAACACGTCCTCCTCACGTTCGTCTTCTCTGACAAGCGTAGCAGTAAGACCAAGGCGTCTGGTAGCTTGGATAGTTGCTGTTACTCTGAATACAGGAGCCGGGAGAAGATGAACTTCGTCGTAGATTATCAGTCCCCAATTCCTTGCTTCGAAGATCTTGAAGTGCTCGAATTCATCCTCTCTCGACTTCCTCCACGTCATTATCTGGTAGGTGGCCACTGTAATTGGACGGACCTCTTTCGTGTCGCCAGTGTACTCACCTATCTGTTCAGGTTTGAGAGTAGTCTTGTCGAGGAGCTCGCTAATCCATTGACGCACAGCAACCACGTTTGGGCATAGAATCACTGTGGAAGTCTGTAATTTGTGCATGGCTCCAATTCCCACCATCGTCTTGCCAGCCCCACATGGCAAGACAACAACACCAGACCCCCCACGAACTCCCCCGCCTGCGTAAAACGTATCCACGGCGTCTCTCTGATAGTTCCTCAGACTCCATGGTCCTCCTTCCAAGGTGACCTCTCTTATGTCGAAGTGGAGTACTTCTCCTTCAACGTATCCTGCAAGGTCTTCGACAGGGTGACCAATCTCGATCAGCGCGTGCTTCAGGAAGCCTCTCTTGGCACCATCAATCAGAAAGGTCCTGTCATCGACACGTTCCTCTATATACTCCCTGACCTTCTTAGCCTGCCATATTGTTTCGGCCAGATCTTCGTCTTCACATTCCAGCAAGAGGTCGGGGCCTTCCCTAGACAGGGTAAGCTGACCATATCTCGACATGTACTCTATGACTTCGCGCTTGATGTTGTCAGGAATGGGGTACTTGGCATAGCGTTCCAATGAATCAACGACTTCTCTCGAGGTCATTCCCATTGCTGCAGAGTTCCAGAGGCTCAAGGGAGTTACTCTGTATGTGTGAACGTATTCGGGACTCTTGACGAGTTCAGCGAATCTCGCGAGAGAGTCTCTAGCCTCTTCATATAGAGGATTGTCTACTTCCAGTAGCACAGACTTGTCTGACTGCACTATCAACGGGTTCATCGGATTGGGCATCTACATACCTCATACTCGCCGTCATCATATCATCAGACGGAAACCGAAGGACGGCGAGTTGACTTTAAGATAAATCCTTCCCTCTAGTACATCCAGACCAAGACAAACAGTTGTTCTACCAAGACAAATAGGTACCACATGAGATGTGACGGCTCTCACAAAGACCGCAAACCCTTTATGCAATTGGGAGCAGGCCGGCCTGTCTGATGAGACGGAGGTGCAGATTTCTAATGATGGTCATGAGAGTATTCAAAGTGGACGCCTGCACCCGTAGTGAGGTCGTCATCTAGACATCCGCTGTTTCTATGGGCTTGCCATTCATTTCACGCATCAAGTTTGGAACGCTCATTGATGCACATTACGTGTGGCTGGTAGTCTGCTTCTCCAAGTTTTGTGTGCCATTGATAGAAGATGCGTGCCGGCTCAGTCAATGAGAATGAACAAAGAAGTTGAAAGATACGAAGCTAGGTGAATGGCTGGGCTCATGTCGTGGCGTGTGCCAGAGATGAGCCGAGTTGAGAAATACAACCCTCTCAAGAGGGGTGCCTTGTCCAAAAAGCGTGATTCGCTGAAGGGTGACAGGACCGCCAGAGGGGTTGAGATCAAGGAGCTCACCTTTGACTCTGTGAGAGAGGACACCATTGGGTTCGGACTAGTCAGTGATCTGGTCTACCCAATAAACGCAGGAAAAGAAGCGTCGATCTTCCTTGCACACTGGAAGGGCCATCCTATAGTGCTCAAAGCATATAGACTGTGGCAGTCATCCCACAAGATGTCAAAGAAGAAGGGATACCAGGGAGCGGCGACCAGCAAGAGGACTTACTGCATACTAGGAATGATGGAGGACCTTGCAGTCATGGAGTTCGACATTCTGATGAACTGTTTCAAAGCAGGAGTTTCTGTGCCAACTCCCATTGGCAGAGTCGGGAACTACTTGACGATGAGATTCATCGGAGATGAAACTGGACCGGCACCGCAGCTTAAGGATGTGCATCTTGAGGACCCGGAAACAGTGTTGAATCAGGTGCTTGAGGACTATCTCCTAATGTACAGTAAAGCCCACTATGTACATGGAGACCTGAGTCGCTACAACATCCTTTGGCACCAGGACAGACCTTGGTTCATTGATGTGCCACAAGCCTATACAGTCGGCCCATGGGCTGATATGAACAAGGTTGAGAAACTGTTGCTGAGAGACATAGAGAATACGCTCTCGTACTTTGAGGGCTATGACATCCATAGAAACCCCGAGCATATTCTTGAGGTGTTCCTTTCTGAATACATCCCTGAGAACTTGAGGAACTACAGGGAACTGAAACCCGAAGGACATGGGACGCTCTAGTGCTGGATCGATGGTCAGAATGTTGGCAGCGATCAGCCTGTGCAGCTTTTGGCCATTCTCATAAACCATTTGTGTACCGGTCCTACATTAGAGGATTATTAGGCTCCCCAAGGACAAAGAAGCATGAGAATTGCTGCCGATAAGTGGATAGTAGTCAGAGGCTAAGTGTTCAGGCTTGAACAAGTCTTTGATGATGTATTCGGCGCTCTACTTCTGCAAAAGCAGCTGGCCAATGAACGAGAAGTCACTCTGAAGAGGACTGAAGACGGTCGATGGGCAGTCTATTGGAGATCCAAGAAGAAGCGAGTCGAGTGCGTCCCAAGTCTACAAAGTGCTAGCTGATTCAGTACACGTTCCTCTTCTGTGAAGGATCTTTGTCGAGCTGTAAGAGGAACGGCTGCCCTAGATTGCATTCCACCAGCAAACTCACTGAAACCTTATTTCTGGTCACTTGGCAGAGAGTTACAGCTCTGCAGTCAGGTGGCGCTCCCCGAACTTTAGTCCACTTTACGCAGGACCACTCGTGACACACCGGGTATCTTCTTCAAGCTCTCTTCAAGTTCTTTGAGTGTAACCACAAGCTGGTCTGGCACAAAGTAGCATTCGTAGTAGCACTTCTCGCCTCTGAGGCAAACACCAGTTGTAAAGATGATGTCGCTCAGCTTGGCGTCGTTGAATGCGAAGTTCAACTGCTTTAGAAAGTTCCTCGAGAGATCGCTAATCTCGATTCGAAGCAGGTAGATGTCATCACTGGAAACCGGGAAAATCTTCATGACCCTGTCCTTGTGATGCAAAACTGTCAGAGCCGCTTTCTCCCCGATGTCCGCCACAAACTCGGCTGGAAACTCGACTGGCTTCCCTTCAGTGAAATGCAGAATAATAGCAGATGTTGCTCCCTCGCGGTCTATCGTCACGGTCTTTTACACGTCCTTTCAGGGTCTAGTACTCGGTGTCATGACGTTCTCTCTTATTAAAACATTCTGTCGTAAATCCCCTCCTGTCAGTACAGTTTCTTACATCAAAGTACATGTCCACTTTGTGACAGGAGTGTACACAATGTATAATTGAAGGAGGGAGAATTGGAGAATTGGAGTTTGGCAAGTGTGAATCCTCGTCTGGCCCAGTTCCTAGGGCTACTGCTGATCATTGTGAGTGTCGCGATGACCTATCTGGTGTACCAATCAACGATTGATGTCGGCGGCGACATAGGCGTTATGCTTACATCAGGTGTCATAGCGTGGGCGATACTAGGCCTACCAGAGCTGGCAATCGGCCTTTGGCTACTTGTCAGAGGGACTCGAGAAGCACGTGTTGGTGACGTGTCCGGGAAGCTGATATCTGTCGTTCAGCGTGAGGGTCGAATTGGCGTTGCTGCGGCTGCAACAGAGATTGGGGCTTCTTCTGGA
>JBHIAE010000049.1:0-21662 GCA_046758445.1 Candidatus Thorarchaeota archaeon
CGCTCAGACACACCACTAATTTCTTAACGAGGGTTTCCGCCCCGTGATACCGCTTTTGATGACCCATCCTAGAGGAGATGGCGATGGCGAGGACGAGAATCATCATCATGGGTGCGGCGGGTCGTGATTTCCACAACTTCAACGTGTTCTTCAGAGATAATGAGGAATACGAGGTTGTCGCCTTCACTGCAGAACAGATCCCCGGAATCGGAGACAGAATGTACCCTCCGGAACTCTCAGGCAAGATGTATCCAGAAGGCATCAGGATATACCCAGAGGAGATGCTACCGGAGCTGGTTGAGAAGTTTGACGTAGAGCAGTGCATTCTAGCCTATTCTGATCTCTCGTATGATACCGTCGGCCACAAGATTGCCTGGGTCAATAGCATTGGTGCTGATATTCGACTCATGGGAACCGAAACGACGATGATCAAGAGTAAGACGCCTGTGGTTGCAATCTGTGCAGTTAGAACTGGTTCTGGAAAGAGCCAGACCTCCAGGCGAGTGAATCAAATCCTTGTCGATATGGGTCTAAAGCCTGTGAACATAAGGCATCCAATGCCCTATGACCCTGACCTGAGAACCCAGATTCTGCAGCGCTATGAAACGCTCAAGGACCTGGACAAGTACAATTGCACTATTGAGGAGAGGGAGGAGTATGAGCCGATGATCAACATGGGGGTGATTCTCTACGCAGGTGTTGATTACGGTGAGATTCTCGAAAAGGCCGAACAGGAGGCAGATGTCATCACGTGGGACGGCGGCAACAATGACTTCCCGTTCTACGAGCCCGACTTGCTGATAGTGCTAGCAGACCCGCATAGGCCGGGCCATGAGATCTCATACTATCCGGGAGAAACGAATCTGAGAATGGCTGATGTCGTCATAATAAACAAGGTTGAGACCGCTGACTATGACTTTGTTGAGGAGGTAAGAGACAATATCATGGATGTCAATCCTGAAGCCATTATCATCGAGGCTGCCTCGCCTGTCAGGGTCGAAGACTGGCAACTCATCAGAGGAAAGAGAGTTCTCGTGGTTGAAGATGGCCCTACAGTAACTCACGGAGAGATGCCCTACGGGGCAGGATATGTTGCTGCACGCAAGGCTGGAGCCACCATTATTGATCCCCGGCCTTTCGCTGTTGGTTCCATCAAGAAGACCTTTGATAAGTATATGCACCTTGAAGACGTCCTACCTGCAATGGGGTATGGAAAGAAACAGATGAAAGAACTGGAGGACACCATCAACAAGGCGGACGTCGATGCTGTTGTAATCGGGACTCCGATTGACCTAGCCGGCCTAATCAAGATTAACAAGCCAAGTGTGCGAATCAGGTACGACCTTCAAGAAATCAGCAAGCCTGACCTGGTTGATGTCCTTTCCGAGTTCGTAGAAACACAGAGGCTGACGACAACAGTCTGACTGCACTTCAAAACAGCTCAATGGTTAACTCCTCACATCTCGTGGGACTGGAAAACCGAACAAAGGGAGCCAGATAGCTCCCGAATCGGTGTCAAATCACCACAACTGCTGCGAGGTTTCTACATCTCTACTCTCTAGGTCTCGATAGAGCACGGCTTGGAAGACGTAGGGAATCGCGGTGAACAATAGTCCAGCTATCATTCCGGGGATCAGGAGTCCTATCACTCCAAAGCCGAGAACAAGGCCGAAGAGAAACACGCCCACAATGAGGCCGAGCACTATTGCCACTATGCCCAGAACTATCTGACCAACAAATACGTGCCAGAACTGGCCTCCAGTGAGTTCAAAAGCTCGTCTCAGAGACCCGATCGCGGACTTGTCCTCAGCAATCACCACAGCGGCAACTGGCGCAAATCTTACCCCGACATAGACTACCAAGATGAATGTCACCAAGATCAGTACGGATGCTGTGGCTAGGGCTTCGAGAGTCAAGGGAACAAGTAGGATGTACATTAGAGCAGGCATGAACAGTGCTGCGCTTATGATTCCAACTAGGATCTGTGCAATTATCAACGTACCAGCACGGCCCATGGCGAAGCCTACGCTCGACCCCATTTCAGCCTGACGAGAGCCGTAGTCGTCCAAGGAGTACTTTATCGACGCCCCCGCCAAGATGGCGTATACGACCATGCCAACTAACATCAGAAGAAGGCTCCCAGTGATGAAGGTATTGAGCACGTCGGGAGTAGGCGGACTCTCAAGCATTATCAGGCTATAGAGTCCGAAAAAGAAGGAGAACGGATCCGTGCCGAGATAGGGCACTAAGTCAACCGCCAAGGCGAGGTCTTGAAAGAGCATCCAGAGTGCAACGAATTGGACAACGTTGAACAAAGCGGCCAGCACTCCAATTATCACGAGGAAAGCGAAGATGTTTCTCGCCCACACTGAGAGCGTTCTAGAAACAAGACCCGTCGCACTCACCACATAGTCGTAGCGAGGAGCTTCAGGCTGTTCTATGCCTGGTCCTGAATCTATCTCCATAATGAGTCCACCTTCACTGGCAGCACCCGAAGCGGCTTATAACTACTTCCGAAACACTAGCCAGTAGAACTTGCGGGGCTATGGACGGTCATGAAACTTCGACGTGATGTTCGGGTTTCTATGAAGTTCAGGGGCACACAACATTCAGTAATACACCCACTGATTAGGGGCACAACGTAGAAATCCATAATAGCATGGGCTTCTTGATTCAAGCGACCCACCACTGCTAGTTCCGGAGTGTTGAGTATTGTCTGAATCCGATGAGAAACTACAGAGAGGCATCATCGACCTGGAAAAAGGGAACCACAAGAAGGCGTTTGGAGTCTTCAAGGAAGTGTTCGAGGATCGGAAGGAGAAGTTCCTGAAGAGAGTACAAGAGAATCCTAAATCACCCACGCTGATGCTTGAAGCTTTGCACATGATTCACGCACTAGTCTGGCTCCGGGTTGCAGAAGCGGGCAAGGACAAGAGAAACGCTCTGGAGTTGTATGGCAAAGCTGTCGGCACCGTTGAGGCTGCGAGATCTGCCCTTGGGCCTCTTGTCGGTGGACTTGCCCAGTGGGCGAAGGAACAGAACATCAAGGTGGTCTACAACAAGGCCAGGGGGCTTCTGGCAGCGACTACCGATCTTGAAGAAATGGCAAAGAAGGAGCTAGAAGCCTATCTAAGAATGAAATAGTCACTCCGCCATTCAGACTCATAGGAACGGACTCTAGAAATCCTTCATATGATTTGACCATTCTCTGGCGGGAAATCTCTCCTTCATCAGTTCAAGCTCAGAAAGGACACTTCCCTCAAGGTCTATCTCGTAGTAGTTTGCAAGCTGGACCAGAAGAGAGAATACCTGGGCAAACTCGCGGGACATATCATCCCTAGTTGGGCCATCGTGGCCGAGCCCAACTACCTTGTAGCCTTCATCCACTGTAATGTGTCGAGATATCTCCCCCAGTTCCTCTATCAAGTGAGCAAAAACCAAGGAAGGGCGAAACTTCTCCCAGCCACGCTCCCTCTCGAACGCGGCTATTTTCTTCTGAATCTCGCGTAAGTCCATCTAGGTCATCCTCTTCGTTATTTGCAGAACCTGAGCTCGGGCTTTATCCAAAGCACCACCGGGGACATCCTTTAGTCTTCCGAGTACTGTGGATTCTGGGAGTGGGTCCCCTGTGAGAAACATTGCCTCACTCACTGCACCCATGATTTCGGCTGGGGGTAGTGCGGCAATTGGCAGTATGATCCCCGGTTGAATTCCAGGGAGATTAGTGACGACATTCCAGATTACACTCCCATCTGTGCATCGGCATCTCATAAGGTCTTTCGACCCCTCAAACGGAGATATCTGAGTGATTTCCACAGCCAAAAGGTCGACAGCATACGCGGGATCGTCACAATGTTCCACAAGTCGATGCTGGAACCCTCGTCCAATCCGAAGCGCATAGTCAATCTCTGCGGCTACTACATTCTCACCGCTCGATGCAGGCACATATCCCTGACTGTCAACTGCTGTTCTGAAGAACTCCTCAAAGGTGTCCATCGCAGCGACAAGATTCTTGGTTGCCTCCATCTCAGACAAGGCCCTTGCCTCTGTATATGCATACTTCACTTCATAGAGCAGTGCCCCGGCCGTCTTCAGAGCATCACCTAGTTTCGAGTATTCAATGTGAAGCCGCAACTTACGGTTGCTCACAATCTCATTTAGACGCCTGATGGCATCTTCTAGGACTAACACTCTCGCATCCTTTGCCGTATCCAACATGAATCACCATGAGACTCTCAGCGAGGCCATCAATATTGGACCTATCGCATGGCTAGAGGAGGCGCCAAGAAGTGATATAAAGCTAGATAAACTAACGCGTTCAGACGAATCTATACTCGCCTCATCGGGGTGCTTGCATTGATCCAGGCGTTGTTCATCATAGCCGAAAGCGGACTTTGTCTTATTAGCAGGGCATATGGACAGGCAGAGGAGGGCGGAATTGATGACAACCTGGTTGGAGGCTTTCTCCAGGCAGTTGGGTCATTTGGTGAAGAGCTCCGTGGCGGCGGCGTTCTGGAGGACATGTCCTTCAGGGGATTCAAGATCGTCCTCTCGCGACATGAGGGCTTCATGGTTGCTGGAATGATTGACCAGATAGATGACAGAATATCCGCAAAAGCTGTCCTGTCGGAAGTGGGAAACGATTTCACGAGTGCATTCAAGGAAACTATCGAAGATTTCGATGGAAGTCTTGACCGCTTCACCGTCTTCATTCCGAGAATTGATGAGATTACTAAGGATGGACGTGCAGCCGAGAAGAGGGTCATAGTTCCGATACTCAAGGGGAAGGTTTCTCCAATGCTAGTGAGGCTCGGTCAGATGACTCAGACTGTTTTTGATGTCGCCAAGAAGTGCAAGGGAAAGATGACGTCCAACGACATTGCCTACGAGCTGAAGATCCCTATCAAAGAGGTCGTAAAGGCCCTTCACACCCTAGAAGACATGCAGATGCTGGAATGGAAGGAGATTGGCTGAAAGGGCCAGCCCCTACCTTTGTTGCATTGTGCACTTGGTATCTACTGTGTTTGTCCCCACTCATTACCTGTCGCAATGAGAATCAAGCCTATGACTATTAGTCCAGGTGCTAGCACCCCTGAGATTGTGTAAGATCCCGCAAACACAACGTCAGCAAGGACGTGTCGGGCGGCGTGAATCACTCTGCCCGCAAACAACACAAAGAAGCCAAGTCCCAATAGAAGGTTGGACTTCCTGAGTATACCACCTGATTGCCATGCCAAATACCAGAAGAGCAATGGGATGAACAATGCATAAACGGCTCCAGCACCTCCGGACAATGCCTGTCGGGTAAGTGTTTCAAGCGGAAGAAGTCCGAGAACAATACCAATGACCACAGCTGGGACGGCGAACAGTATCTCCGCCCAACGTTTGCCAAAGATCATGAAGGCAGCTGTTGCAGATAACACCGCAAGAGCCATCCACTGGAAGAATGCACCGGCACTCAACCAGGGTGTGTGGTCTGGAAGTAGTGGCGTAAAGCCTCCACCATACAAGGAAGTTGCATCAGCATAGAAGTCTCCAACAAAGTAGAAGCTCCGTCCTATAGCGAGCAATAGGAAGAAGAGGGCCATAGCCAGTTGGAATGGATTCCTAGTCTTCCTGTATCGGAAGAACAGAAGAAAGATGAAGATGAAGAAATAGTAGCCAACGACTAAGAACCAAAGTCCAATGTGGACTTCTCTAATCACCATATCGATGGTCTGTATCATTGTGCTCGCTCCTAACGAGTCGCTCACCGTGTGATGACGTTCTGTTCGCTCACCGACAAATAAGTGTATTCTGGGCCACTGGCCTATTCCTCAATGCATACCAACAAGATATGCGAGTATGATGCAGAGAATATGCCAATCGCATACAACAAGATAACCTCTATATTGGCGAACTAGTGTATCTCAGTTCGGTGGTTTCTTGAGTTTTCGGCCTGCATGGAAGCTGAAAGCAGCTGATGGAACCGTGACCGAGTTCCAGGATATTAGGCGGAAGGTAGGCAACCGGATAATCCGAGCATATCTATTAGAAGCTGCTCTCTCGGGTGACCGCGTAGAGAGAATCAAAGCCACTCTGAGAGGACCTAAGAACGAATTCAAAGATTTCGACAACTTCTTCGTTCTCTGGGCCAAATCTGAGAATGGTCAATTCCAAATCCTAGTAGAGGCAAATGTCTATGAGAACTTGAGAATCGTTGCCACTGATACTGCTGCAATAGCGGAGAAAGAGCCTGCCGATATAGTTGCAGTTCTTACAGAAGCATTGGCCCAATTGGATCTGCACGGAACGAAGCTTGTGATGAGTCAGAATTCCAGAGTCCGGATCAAATAGCACATCATCTGATGGAGGAATCGAGAATGCTCAAAAGATATGCTGACTGTCCTGTCTGTGAACAGAAGACTGTACTTACAGTGCCTCCAGGTGTTCTCGACAAAACGAAGCGGTTCCCGTTCACCATCAAAGTTGTCCATGATGATCACTACTTCTACATCAATATCGATTCTCAGGCCCGCATAACAGACATTCTCAGTCCAGAACTAGTCGAGTGATTCAGCCAATGTACCTATCACTAGGACTCTTGCCAAGCTCATCTGATGGACCCTTCTGCGAAACCTCTGATTTTGCCCAAGAAATGAACTCCATGACTCTGGAAACATCATCATCAAGGATATCGAAAGCTGCCTTGAGGCCCACAAGTGATCCGATCTTCTCGAGTACTGTCCTCGCGGCCCGGTAGTCCATCTTGATCATTCCGAGGGTTTCTCCGAGCAAACAGGCACCTTCCATATCATACATGGAGGCTCCCCACGCGGGGATGAAACCGTTTGCACCGTTGACAACTCCCTCTTTTGTCGCAACGGTCCCATTAATGCCTGAGATTCTTTCAAGTAGGCCTGCGGAGCTAGCTGACACAAAGACACGCGGGGGAGATGGATACGCATCGAAGAACTCCTGATACCCTGTTTCATATGCCGCTAATGCGAACACCTCCTTGACACCAAGGGAGGTGAACTCTTGCACTACGAAATCAGCATACTCGAAAACTCCACGCCCGGAAGCAGGCTGAAAGTCAGCTGTCAGAATCAGGATGTCGTGAGGTTCATCTGGGGCTGCCTTGTACAACAGAATAGAGCTCTTCGGAAAATGGCTTATCCCATCCTTGACCATTATACGAGGAGGGAAGTCATCTGCAAAGAAGTCCATTACTGGCTTTGCATCTAGCACTGCTGCGAGTGTTTCAACAGCGATTCTTCCCACACTTGCTATTCCTGGAAGACCTAATACTGCGACGGGACTTTTCAAAGAGGCTTCATCGACATCAACAAATCGCCGTGTGTACATTGACATCCGTTCCTGACAAGGGATTCTTGGGGATGAACACATTAAGTACTATCGGTGCTGGAAACTAGAGACCATAGAACTCGGAGGCACTTTGAGTGGTCACGTCAGCCACCTGTTCCACAGGCTGGTCCAACACTTCGGCAAGTGACTGACACCCGATTGCGATGTTTGCAGGCTCGTTCCGTGTTTCCGTTGGGGATAGATAGGGCCCATCCGTTTCAAGCAGAATCTGCTCCAAAGGTAGTGCTTTGGCTGCACTGACACGATTGCGATATCTAATGAAGTTCGCTGGAAGAGTTATGTGCCATCCATGATCGGCCACCGTTCGAGCTACATCAAGAGTACCGTCAAAACAATGCATTAGTACCCCATTTGCGGCATGCTTCTCCAGAATTGAAACTGCTTCAGCTTCAGCCTTTCTCGAGTGAATCACAAGCGGAAGGCCCAACTCGTTCGCGAGTTCTATGAACATGAGGAACAATGGCTCCTGCCCCCTACGCTTGGCCGAATCCCTGACCCAATGATAATCTAGACCGACTTCGCCAACGGCCACAAGATCCTTGGCATATTTCCGCGTTAGTTCGATTGTCTTCTCCGCAGTTTCATTGGTCAGAGTCGATGCTTGACCACCTGCACTGTGATATATGAAACTGCTGTGCTTCTTTACGATTCCCAAGGTACGCCGGAAGGAACCTGGACCTATGGAAGAGGTCACCATTCCAACGAGTCCGGCTTTCTTCGCTCTATCTATTACTCGGTCAATGTCGTTCTTGAAATGCCTCATGTCAATGTGAGTATGTGCATCAAAGAGCTGCATAATCCGAATGACTCTCCTTCTGTTGTAACTATGCTGTCCGATTGTTATTGACCTGGGTAATGGCTATTCATCAGGACCTTTCTTGATTGCGTCTTTCACGTAAGAACTGAAATCAGAGGTTTCTCCATCACGCTGAACTCTGATTCTTGGGCCCTCCCCCTTGACTTGACGCTCGATATACATGACGTCGAGTCGACTCATCAACTGACGGTATCCTCTGTACACAATGAGATATAGGATGACCTCTTCAACCTGTTTCCCAATCCCGGGCTCTTGTTTCAGTAGACGCTCCAAATGCTTCTGTGCGTCTGGGTCAAGGAATTTCCTGAGAAGCTTTGCACGCTCGGCTGTCACCTTCTTCTCACGTTCGCGTGTAGCCTCAAGCTCTTTCTCACGCTTCATAAGCTGAGCCATCTTCTTTCTTCGTATCATTACCAAGTCCGGATCATCATCAGTCAGGGCCACAACCTCACCTTGGAACCGCTTAGCAAGCACAGTTAAGCCTAACGATGCAACCAGAAGTGCTTTTTAGCCTTGAAGTAGAACTAGGGCCGACAACACAGGTAGCAGTGTTGGGGTATGCCATAGTTGACATCAGAAGAAACTTGCAGATTTCTCTCAATCTCGAAGTCTGGACATTCATGCAAACTAAGAAACCAGATCCTGGCAAGGTCTGAAGTAGAGGCGAAATGCATCAAAACGAACTTGGCTGTGATTTGTGTCGACGCCTATACTGCCTTGGCAAAGGGCCAGGAAGCGGTTAAAGCAAACAGCACAGATGCATTCCTATGGTTGGTCGAATCAGCGAATCAGTTCGAGAACCTAGGAGAAACTGACAATGCAATAATGGCAACCGTCAAGACGATAGACCTCGCATTGAAGATGAATCTGATTGAGAAAGGGTATGAGGTATTCCGATACTCGAGATCAATGTTTGAATCCGGTCTTGCTAGGAATGACCCCTCCCTTGCGGACCCGGCCCTTAAACAGATTCTTGTATCAGAGGGGCAGAAGCTATTGGCCGCAGCTCGGAAGGCCCATGAAGGCTCAGCAATGGCGGACATGCAGGCAGAGCTCAAGGCGAGCATTCTTACGGGAGTAAGTTTGAAGAAGGTCGAGAAGGAAGAGGCTGAGAAGCTGGTCATCAGTCATGGTAGATCACTGTACACGAAGAAATCAACTGAATACAAGGAGGGTGCTGACACCTACCTAGCATCCGGCATAGTTCAAAATGCCATTGTATTCGCGTGCTTGGGTGCCTTAGCCGACCTAATGCTAGGATTGCCAAAGGAAGGTCTCCAGTTCTTGAGTGAATTCACCGAACAGTCCGGCAAGAAGGAGGAGTTCCTTGCCAACAAGTGCTTTCAATGGACTAAGCTAGTGTTCTCAGGTCTGGTCAAGAGAGATGTCGATGCCATTGAACGAGCAAGAACGCTCTTCCTGAATGTCCCTTTTAGCTTCAAGGACGACATGGAGTTTGCTAGGCGTGTCATGGAGTCTGTGCGTAGAAGGATTAGTCAATGATGCGCAATCTGGCAATGAAGAAGGCGTTGGAATCATGTCTATGAGGAAACAGCCTGACTGCCTTTTCTGAACAATTGAAACCATCATATCCTCTTGAACCATCAATCGGGATCTCCAATAGTTCGAAGCTATGGCGAGTCATGGCTGAGTCGATCTGAGATTCGCCCTCATGTGGTAAGAGTGAGCAGGTCGCATAGACAATCTCTGTCCCTGGACGGTCAGCATAAGCGTCAAGAACTCCATCGAGAATCTTATTTTGGATTGACATCAAGCTGAACAATGTTTGCTTGTTCAGGCGCCATTTGAAGGAGGGGTGACTCCGAAGCATGCCAGTGGATGAGCAAGGTGCGTCGATGAGAATCTTATCTGCGTCACGGACTGGTGCTTCTGCAGCATCTGCCATTAGGAAACTAACATCTTGGCAACCAAGAGAATCGCAGCGTCTCTTCGCCACCTCCAGTCGCTTCGGATTGATGTCGGTAGCGTCAAGCTGACCCTCTAAATTCATGAATTCCCATAAGAGCTGTGTCTTCATGCCAGGAGCCGCACAAGCGTCCCAGATTCTCATTCCAGGCTGTGGGTCAAGAGCGCGCACTACCTCGACGCTACCCTTGTCTTGGATCAATACTTGACCACTGGTGAATTCTGAGGAACTAAACAGCCTGTCGACACAATCAACTACCTTGTATAGATTCGGAATGCCTACCTCTGGCGTCAGCCTGACATCCTTCTTCTCCAAGCTCTTGATGACGTTCTCATGACCCTCAAGGAGCCTGTTAACGCGCAAGTAGTAGTTTCGTAGTCCATTGTTATGATTCATCAGTGCCAATGCGTCGTCGTGCCGAAGGTTCTCAAGCAATAGTTCAACCAAGAATGTTGGATGAGATAGCTTCACGCTTAGCGCATTGATCGGCTTGAGGCGACGCACAGCTGCCTCTAAATCGAGTTCTAGAACACGCCTAGTTGTTTCAAACAAGTGGGAAGCTCTCCCGAGAAGCCTGGTCCGAATCTTCTCCAACGAAGTGTTGAGCCACCTGCCCTCATATGTTGCAAGACGGAGCAGACTCCGGTCTCTTTGACTAATCTCAGAGAAACTCCTACGTTCAAGAGCTCGGGCAACAATGTAATCGATTGTGTTGAGAAACTTTACTACGCCTAGACTTCTGGACCTTACATAGCCCCTTACGTCGTCCCGCATCGCCCTTTCAGACTCGGCCGACCGCACAAGCATTCGTATAGACTTCGGAAACTCGGTATACTTCGAAAGAATATCAACAACGATGTCCTTTGCGACACCGATGTCAACAAGTTTCACCGCTTGGTTCAACTCCAATAGAGCTCAGAGTTAGTGACTAGTCAACACTGCGATTCTCCTCATATGAACCCTGAGTTGCCCTATATAGACTAGCTAGAGCATCCTCTCGTACATCTGCACCAGCATACCCTCTATCTGTTCATAGGGCTCACCCCAGGGGCGAAAGCCGAACTTCTTCATAAGCCGCTCGCTAGACTTTTGGCCTACAAGTATGTTGCAGTAGTTCCGTTCGCAGCCGTGAGCCCTACCGTATTCTGCAAACTGGATGTACATGGCTGAAGCCAGACCTGTGCCTTCGCACTGGGGGCTGACGGTCTGGTGTTCGCCAAAGAGACCTTTCTCAGTAATCTTGGCCTTGTACACACCAACGAGTCTTCCACCCAGACGACTACCGAAATAGTGGTATCCTTGGCGCATGTCTTCAACAACCTGTTGTGGAGTATACATCCTCCTTTCTCGCCAAGACTCAGGATACTCGGTTGCCAATGGCCAGACTTCCTTAAAGAGTTCAGAGATCTCTTGAGCATCGTCCTCGCTAAGCTCGACTATGAGAATCTCGTCTTCAGGGATCTCGGCCATGGTTAGTCCCATCTGGGGAAGCAGAAGTGTAACATAAACCTCTGCGTATGTCAAGATTCGTCAATTCAAGAAACACTGGCGGCCCAATCATAGGCCTCTTGGATTGGAGTGCACCCTCCACACAAGTGACAGCCTGCAGCGGTTTTGGAGGGATTGATGTCCCAGCGGTGTAGAATCCTTCCGACTTCCTTGTAGAGTTCCACTGACTGTTCCAGACTGCCAGCATATGATGGCACGTAGTCTGCAAGTTGGCTGCCGGTTGCCGGACGAATCGGGGCCACAATGGGCAAGACCCCCATCTTTGCTAGTTCTTCTACCAAGCCAAGTGTTGTTTCAGTCCTCTCTCCAAGCCCCTGAAGGATGAAGGTGCTAACGTTTCCCCTACCAAAGAATTTCAAAGCAGATACCCAGCTCTGCCGGTAGAGGTCCAATGGGCCGTAACCGTATTTTCCCGGACAGATCTTCTCACGGACGGATTCGTCAGCACTCTCGATATGCAGCCCAATCGCGTTAGCGCCGGCTTTTGCAAGCTCCTCGATGACACGCTGGTCTCTTGGAGGCTCAATCTGGACTCCAATGGGTATGTCGCTAGACTCTCTAATGCGTTTCACAATAGGAATCAACCTTTCAGCCCCCATCTCACTTGAGTCATGAGGAGTTCCAGTTGTCAAGAGAACATCAGTGATTATTCCTTCAGACTCGGCAACGCTTACAACCTCTGCAATCTGATCGGGTTGCTTTTCCAGCGGTGTATCGCCGCTCAGGTATGAGGTAGGTATCGTGCAGAACTTGCACTGTTCACCACCATCCCAATACCGACAGGCCTGATACACTGTGGTGGCCAGAGTCGAGTTCCCGTGGAGCAGAGCTATTTGACCGTAGGGCACTCCGTCCTTTGTTGTGCAATCATAGAAGTTGGGCCGCGGAACAGTGCGAAGCTGTATGTTTCCGTCATAAAGCCAGACAGAAGGGTCTCCTGTTGAACGAAGGGGCGCAGAACCAAAACGTTCAGCCATCTCGCCTCGGCGAATCGGAACGCCGCACGAACGGCCGTTTGGGAGAAGGAAGTATCTGGCACCCACAGGACCAGCTCCTCCCTTCCTTCCAGACGCTTCGCTCTCTGGAAGAGTAGCACCTTCTGTAAGGAGCCTTACCTTTAGTCGAAGGTGGTCTTCTGCGTCCATTTCGCTCCTTCCTACGGAAGTGCTGGTCTTAATTTGTCTTCACCTTTGGTCCTTTTTGGACTTTTGAGCCACGCGTACCAGCTCAGGAAGGTCCAAGACCTTGAGGTCTGATTGTGTTTGGGACACGAACATGTTCTTGCAGAATGGGCAAGAAGTGACAAGGATGCTGGCTTCAACGTGCTTTGCATGTCGTATTCTCTCGGCCCCAATGGTCTTCGCCTTTTCGGGAAACAGAGTTCTAAGACCAGCTCCGTTGCCGCAGCACATTGCATTGTCACCATGTCGTTCCATCTCAACAAACCTACTCCCTGTTATCTTGTTTAGTATCCTTCTCGGCTGATCGTAGATTCCGCAGTGCCTGCCCAGATGGCAAGGATCGTGATACGCGACGTTTCCTTCGAACTCTCCCACCGGTAGGTCATCAATGTGTGCGTAAAGGAGCTCAGCGACGTGTTTCACCGGCTTATTGATCTTCAGTCCATGTAAGGGATAGTCCTTTGTGAGGACTCTGTAGCAACCGGGGCAAGTGACAAGGATCTCGTCAGCCTCCACAGAATTGAATACCTCAACATTGTGTCGTGCCTGTTCTAGCGCTGTTTCCACAAATCCAGTCCTTAGAAGTGGAGACCCACAACACCACTCTTCTGATGATACAACGACTGTGTAGCCTAGACTAGCCAGAACTGATACAGCGTCCTGTGCGATTTCTTTCTCACGATAAGCTGCGGTGCACCCTGAGAAGTAGGCGATCTTCGTTTCACCTTCTCCCTGAATCGAAAGCCAGTTGTTCCTTTCAGAGTGCTTCTCGTTGAAGGGATTATGGTGCTCTTTCACTGCAGACTCAAGTTTGCTCAGTTCGGCTGGATGCCTGCCCTCGGTCACGAGGCGGATTCGAGTAGTTTCTACAATGTCTGCAACATCGATTTCAGGAAGACACCATGTGAGGCAATGACTGCACTCAAGACACATATAGAGAACCTCAATTCCTCTCTCATCCAGAGAACGGATATTCTTGGCATCCTGATGAACTAGCAGACTCCTTCCGTGCGGAGTGGGCGAGTCAGATCTCCAGGCGAAGAACGTTGGACAGACATGTCTGCACATCTTTCTGCAAGCTGCACACATACGAGATTGCCTTTCCACCTCTTTGAGGTCCACTTACTCAAGCACCCCCAGACCGAGCTTGCCCGGATTCATGATACAGTTGGGGTCTAGGACGTCCTTGATTTGCCTAAGAACCTCGAATGCACTTCCGAGTTCGTTCTTAGTGTAAGTGCTTCGCGTCAGACCAACACCGTGCTGATGACTCATTGTGCCACCAGCCTGCAGACATGCTTCCACAGCATCATCCCAAATCTCTCTGTACTTCGCCCAGGCAGTTTCTGCGTCAGGCTGCTGTTGGAAGAAGCTCATGTAGATGCTTCCTCCGCTAAGGTACATGTGTGAGAAGTGGGTCAATGGAAGTGCTCCGTGTGCCTCTATTGTCTTCTTCATTGCACGATATACTTCCTCAAGATTCTCGTAGGTCGCCACAACATCGATTGTGTCCTCAAGAGCATACTTCAGTGAGCGAATTCTCGTCGGATAGTACATGTCGTATCTATGCTCCCACCAGCGTCTCGAGGGGCCTTCTCCGTAGTCCGTACCTCCACTTTCCTCACATATCCGAACACACTCCTGTTCATCAATCTCAATCTTCTCTGGTTTTCCGTCAAAGCCCAGCAGTAGCATGCACTGTCCTTCTTCAACATCAGTGTGCGGAGCCACAAATATGGCCGTGTCTTCAGCATCGTAGAACCGAACGATCGATGGTGTGATTCCCTCGCGGAATATCAGTCGGATTGCCTCGATACCACTGTGTACATCAGGAAATGCAAATGATTTGAAACGTCGCTCACGTGGGATAGGAAACAATTGGAGTGTAGCCTCGGTTATCACTCCAAGCGTTCCTTCAGAGCCGATGAATAGCTGACGTAGGTCCGGACCAACTGAATGGCGAGGTACGGCTTTGGTTCGGATGATGCTACCGTTCGGCAATACAAATTCAAGTCCTAGAGTGAGATCCTCTATCTTCCCGTAGAGAGATGATAATGAACCAGCGGAGCGCGTTGCTACGAACCCGCCTACATTTGAAGCCCTCAAGGAGGTTGGAGTGTGACCTGTGGTATAGCCATGACGATTCACTTCTTCTTCAAGGTCTATTCCAACCATTCCAGCTTGCACTCTTACGAGGAGAGACTTGTGATCAATTTCTATAATGCTGTCCATCCGCTTGAGATCGAGCTGGATGCCTCCATAGATGGGAAGAGTTCCCCCACTGACACCAGCACCTCCCCCAACTGGAGTCACAGGGACTTTGAGATCGTTGGCAATCTTGAGAACTCCTGCGACCTCTTCGGTATTCGCCGGAAACACGACCATATCTGCAAGAGGCAACGGTTCACCGTCCCGGATCTTTGTTGCGCTCAATGACCAGGCATCGTGCGCGTTCAGAACCATGTCGGTTTCGTGAACCGTGATATGGTCATCACCGACAACATCTGCTATTCTCTTGACAAGCTGGGCCTTCTTTTTGGCTGAAATCAAGGTTCTCTCACTCCTTTGATAGTCGCTGAGCGATGAAGACTGTGAGATCATCGACTTCGACGGAGCTGCCAGTCTTGAAGAGTCTGCTCTCGATATGCGCCGTGCACAGTGGACACGGCGTTACTACTTTCTGGGCTCCCGTCCTTTCAATTGCGGCAAGATTCTCATCAACGACAGCATCGGCCACATCGCTTGAATGGTAGGCAACCAGACCGCCACCACCACAACATGAGTCCTCAGCGTCAGAGATCGAAACCCTCACTCCTGGGGCAACAGTAAGAATGCTAATCGCGTGATTCATGATCTGGCGTGAAGTGTGCCTTATGAGATGACATGGATCGTGTACCGTTACTTTCACATCGCTGAACTTGCGACCAGCCTTGAATGCCTCTTCAATTCGCTCCAATCCAATCTCTTCTGCGAGGAAATCGAGCATATGATAGACGGGCACTCCCCATTTGTCACGCACACTGATATCTGAGAGATTCGAGGTACATCCCGCGCACGTCGTGACAATCTTCTTCACACCAAGCTGTTTCAGTTGACGCTGCAAAGTGTCAGCAAGAGTCCTTCCAGTCTTGTCGTCACCCATAAGGCGTGAAGGTAGGCCACAGCAACTCATCTCCTCTAGCAAGGTAAAATCAATTCCGAAGTAGTCTAGAACAACCTTGGCAGCCTCTCGGACCTCCTGAGCTCGCTCTTCAGCCTGGCATCCGGGGTAGAATAGAACCTCCGAACTCTTCGCAACTCTATTAGGAATGAGTGGCAGCCCCAGACGTTCCAGCCTCATGTCGCGACTCTCAACCTTTTCCTCCACGTCCTCCCAAGGTTCGAAGGCGAGATTGTGCTTGGTGATGGTTTCACGTACCACGTGGAGGCCCTTAGGAACCAGATCAGGTCTGTGTTCGAATATGCTGGTACGCACAATGTTCACCACTTCAGGTATGTCGACGTTCTTGGGACATACCTCTCTGCAAGTTCCACAGCCGGTACAAATATAGACGATATCGCCTGTTGACCAAAACTCTGGCGGCGAGCGGCTCAATTCTGCTGCGATGCTTCTCGGGCCAGAGAAGCGATCCACACCCACTGCGGCTACGACAGGACAGTGGTTGATACAAAGCCCACAGTTTATGCAGCGTTCGACCGATCTGATGGTGTCAAGCTCATCTTCATGATACGGTGTGATTTTCTCCTCTTTCAGAGTCTTCTTTACGAACTCGTAGGCCCCTTCCTCTGTCAACTAGCCTCCCTCCTTAACTATGCCCGTTGCGTAGTGTCCCACTGCATAACCCGTGCTCAACGACACGCCAAGACCGCTCTTCTCAGACGGGAAGTTGTGCCCAGCCAGAATCGAGCCTGCACAGAAGAGATTCTCAGCGGCATATTCACCTTCCTGATCTATGGGCCTAAATGCCGCATCAACGCTCAGCCCTGCGCCCAAGAAGGGCTGTCCCCTAGGACTTAGTGCCAGAGTATTGGTTTGCCTCAGCGGCAACGTTTCAGCGGCTGAATAGAACTCCCCGGTCACTGCCATCAGACCAAAGACAGTTTCACGAAAGCCGTTCTGATCGCCTTCAATGCCGCCTCCTATGAACTTCCCGGTGGCCAACACGACTGCCTTTGGTGTGACTTCAAGACTTCTTCTTGGACTTCTCGCCTTGACCCTCATCACCTGACGTTCTTCTATTGAGCCGGAAACGACCTCATGGCCAATAAGGAGCCTTCCTCCTGCTTCAAGGTACATTTGGTCAAGGGCTTTCTGGAGCCTCAGCCCTGGCACTGAGGGAGGAAAAGCAAGAAGTTCAAACACAATTGCTCCCAACTCATCCTGCATCTTCTTTGCATTCTTTACTGACGATTCAACTCCGAGGACTGGAGGAAGGGCGACATGAGTGGCACCCACTTGGTCGATGTGCTTCTTCAGAGAATCCACTAGTTCTGTAATCGAGGCATCATGATCAAAATGCCTAGCAAGCTCAATTGAGGACACGTTGTACTGTTTTCCGTGTGGAGTAATGTCAACGATGCAGTGTCCTACCTTGTGTGGTGGTTCGCTCCTCTGCATTTGTCGCTCAAGGAACGCCTTCGATGCAACCGATGGATGGAAATCTGGATGACCATGGAATCCAGCAAACAGAAGGACACTATCATCCGCCTCCATCAGGCCGCCGTTCCACATTGTTTTCTGAACCAGACAGGTCGGTTTGGTGGTCCCGAGGACTGTAATGGGGTGTACGTTGGTTTCGAAACCTCCATACAACGGCGCTATGGAATCTTTCAACTGACCCTGAAGCCACTCAATCGGAGATCTCACACTCTCGATGACTCTTGTCAGGATATTGTCCGTCTGTGTTTCCTGAAAAGCAAACATCCCGTAGGGATGGAACGGGTGGATTTCTGTGATTAACTGAAGACCTTCAATGGGTGCAGAGAAGGGAATCAAAGTCGCTGGAAGGTATCCGATGACATCTACGGCGCCTGACGAGTAAGCTGTTGCACCCTGGCCTTTCCGAAGAACCAGCGTGTTCAATCCGTTCTCAGCAGCTATCGTTCCAGCAACTAGCCCTGCCATTCCACCACCAATGACAAGAACCTCAACGTCCAGGTCCAACTACATCCACTCCTCCCACGGTTTGAGGTCGTAGTCAACCTTCGCACGGTCAAGGTTCCCGACACATGCGTAGATGCCCTGTGTCAATTCCTCTTGGGCCAGTTGCTCACCTCGAATCGGTTGGCGGATACCCTTCCATCTCTCGGCCCGAAAGTCCAGGATGTCAACTTGGAAGTCTTCACCGCTGAGTTCCAGCTCTTCAGCCAGAATTGCAGCAGCCTTGTACGTACAGAACGTCCCTTGACATGGCCCAGTGCCTAGACGCACCCTGCGTCTGATATCATTCAGCGTCTGGGGAAATTCCTCTCTGATGGTATAGCGAATCTCTGCCTCCAGGATAGGCTCGCAAGTACAGACCGTCGTCTTCCATTCAGGATAGTCCCGCGTCAGCTCTAGTACCTTAAGCATCTCTGTGCCTCGCCGAGCCCGCATCCTCTCCAGAGTGTGTTGAGGAATGCCATACTCTGTCGAAAGCGGCAGGATGTCAACGTCATCCTCGTTACCCGGCAGAGGCTTTTCGTGAGTGGTGGTCTTCTTGTCAACATTCAGCCTTGTACATACAAGGTCAGTCGCTGCCTCTGCCATGTGTCTACACATGACAAGCTTTCCGCCTGTGAAGCTCACAAGACCAGAAGCACCTTGAGATTCATGATCGATGACCTCATAGCCCCGAGTCACATCTCCCTCTGGAATCTTCCATGTGGGTACTAGCGGTCTAACGCCTGCCATCGTGCGGATGATTCTTGCTTCTCTGATAGAAGGAATGACCCATTCCATGCTTTGCAGAAGATACTCGATCTCGTCATGTGTTGCGACAAGTGTATCAGGATCTTCCCAAGTGTCAAGTGCTGTTGTTCCCAGCAACGTTGTGTTCTCGTGCGGGAATAGATAGATCATCCTCCCATCGACGGCTTTCGCAATGATTCCTACGTTCACCACGCGTCGGTCTAGAATTATATGAGCGCCCTTGTTCGTTCTCAACTCTAGCTCCGCCCCTGCAAGTGAAGCGATCTTGTCCGCCCAAGGTCCACCTGCATTGACTATCGTTTTCGTCTTGACGCTCTCAACTTCACTGGTAACTCGATTGTAGAAGACTACAGACTCTATCTTCTCTTCCTGTTTGGTGATCTCAACGACTTCGCAATATGTGCGAATCTCCGCACCATGTATCTTGGCATCAAGAGCCTGGAGTAGACATAGACGGAATGGATCAATGAAAAACTCCTCAAAGTACATGCTCGAGATTATGTTGGGATTCAACATGGGCTCGATCTTCATTGCATCCTCAGGTTCAAGAAACAAGACAGGAGGAACATCTCGAGTTTCTGCACGCTTCGAGTACTCCGCGGCAAAGTTCCCTCCGCTAGAGAGATCGCTCAGTTCTAGAATAGGGGTCAAGATCGGGTTCTTCATTATGATGTGTCGTGCAATCCGGTTGAGATGGACAACCTCCTCAGAACAAATGTCGACAATCTCAGGTTCATCCATGTACTTCAGTCCTGAAGATATCATCCCCGCACAAGTGCCGACTGTGGCAGATGCGATGTCATCGCGCTCGAGTAGGAGCGTTCGGAGACCGCGCATGGCGCAGTCCCGCGCCACGGAGGTGCCCGTGCTTCCGCCGCCAATCACAACCACATCAAAGTCCGAATCATTCATTCCGCTCACGACCTATGAGTACTCTTCTCCCTGACCTCCGGACCCACCAATCAATAGTGTGCGAGTAATGTGGAGAGCTCAGACAGTAGCAGTTTCTCGAATATCTGGTACTTCTCTTCGTAGAGTGAAGCATTCTCAGGTATGGGCTGCCTCTTCTCTTCAACATGAAACATGTTTCCGATTGCTTCATTGAAAGAGCTGTAGACACCTGATCCGACAGCTGCAAGCATCGCCGCCCCGATGACGGTGGAGTCTCTTGACCTTGGAAGAACGACAGTCTTGCCAGTGCAATCGGACATGATTTGACGCCAGAGAGGAGAGTTCGCACCACCGCCATCGATTCTTAGCTCCTCAAATTCCCGATCTAGCATCTCTTCCATCGTCTTGACATAGAACTGGATGCCGTGTCCGTTCCCTTCCATGATGGCTCTTGCTACATGGGCTTTCGTGTGTTCGAAACCTAGGTTGTACAATATACCCTTGGTGAATGCCATGAAGGGGAAGAAGACCAGCCCCTCACTACCGGGAGGTACGTTCCTTGTAGACGCTTCAATCAGCTCGTAGATGTCTTCTTCACCCTTCCCTGCAAGTGCTGCGTCAGCTTGGTAGTACTGATCACGGTACCATTTGAATGCCCATCCGGTTCCTGGGAGAACGCCCTCCAAAATCCAGCTCCCCGGAGTCGCACTAGGATTGCTGTACATCACGTACGGGTCTTCAATGTACTCGTCAGTATGCGTTATGACAAAAGTCCCGGTCCCAGTGGTTGCCTTTACTACTCCGGTCCTGGTCGTTCCTGTGCCCAGAGCAGAGCATTGTTGGTCACCTGAACCCATGATCAACGGTGTTCCCTTGCGGAGTCCGGTGGCTTTCGATGAGTCTGAAGTGATCTCTCCAATTACGGTTCCCGGCTCCACGATGTCCGCATACTTGCTTGCAGGGATTCCTGTTTCCTCACAGATCTCGTCTGACCATTTCAGAGTTGAATGGTCTATGGGGCCAAACCTCGCATTGGATGGTTCTGTCACCATTGCACCACAAAGGCGATTGTATAGGTATGCATCCAGAGTGACAAACTTGTGAGCCGCCTTGAATATCTTCGATTTGTTCTCTGACATCCACAGAATCTTCGTAAGAGACCTTCGGGGTCCAATTAGCTCTGCAAGTTCGTCCTTTCTCTTGCTTGTGCGATTGTCTGTCCATAGTATGGTGGGACCAAGTGGGTTTCCCTTCTTGTCTATAGGCGTAATGCAATCGCGAGTTGTTGCCATAACTGCCCCCACAACAGCCTCTGCTCCCGGCCCATACTCGGACAAGGCGCGTTGCATTGTTGTACAGGCTGTTCTCCAAAATGTATCCGCAAGTTGTTCGTGCGTCGCTAGTTCCCGTGGAGTAGGAGGATACTCCTCGTATGCTTTGCCCAGTTCGCGACCTTCCTCATCCACCAAGACCGACCGGGTGCCAGTAGTGCCAATATCAAAGACTGCAAAGACTCGCTGACTCATGTAGTTCACCTGTTCAGTCTATTAAGCAGAAGGTCTTAGCTGCAACGCGCAATATGAATCGTCCGACAGAGAGAGTTATAGGAGTGGCTGTCTGAATACGGGCTCGATGTCAGACTATCCTGTTCACGTAGAAGTGGAGCCGGGTGTGCATCTCATACGAGGACTCAACAAGGCTCAATTCCCAGAAGCCAATTCTCTTCTAATCGATGATGAAATTCTCACCCTTGTAGATGCCGGCTCCGCCAGAGAACAGGTTGTGAGCACGATGAGAGACCTCGGACATAAGCCGGAGGACCTTGACAGAATCGTATTGACTCATTTCCACATCGACCACAAGGGACATGCAGAGCACTTCCGCGAGCTCTCTGACTGTGAGGTCATCTGTCATCCGTTGTCAGATGAGGGCGTCAAGACGTTTGAGGGAATGGCCGGTTGCTGGGGGGTCGAACACCACAACAAGATTAGCGACTGGAAATCGTGGCTCCAGGGTTGGCTGCCTTATGTGACATCTGACTACGTAGTCACAGGACAT